>JAUXMZ010000003.1 GCA_030683105.1 Burkholderiales bacterium
CCGACCTCTCTGCCTTGCTTCAAGTGTTCCCTTGTCCCAAAGGGCGAGAGGAGGCAATTGTTTCCCTTCTCCACTGGGGGAGAAGGGTCAGGGATGAGGGTCGGGCGGTTACATCGATCTTGGTCTTTTTGAAATGCGCTCCAAGGTAGTCAGCAGTCGTAGCGCGCGCCCTCGCGAGCCAGTCTGCGCAGCAGCGCCGCCCACATCAGCGTGCCGCCCGCGCCGCGCCCTTCTCCGGAGTAGATGTCCCTGCCCTGCTGCAGCGTGTGGTCGACGATCTCCTTGGGCACGGGGTTGAGTGCCGCGCCGCCGGTCATCGCCGTGATCTGGAATTTGCATGCGCGTTCCAAGCGGTACATGCGCGCGAACATTTCGCCGACCGATGCGCCGACCGTCAGCGTGCCGTGGTTGCGCAGGATCAGCATGGCGCCGTCGCCCAGATCCTTGACCAACCGCTCGCGTTCGTCGTGGTCCTGTGCCACACCCTCGAAGTCGTGGTAACGCACCAGCGCCAGCGCGGTCAGCGCCTGCTGGGTCACCGGCAGCAGGCCGTGTTTCTGGGTGGCCACCGCCACCCCGAATTGGGAGTGCAGGTGCATGACGGCATGCGCGTCGGCGCGGCCCATATGGATCGCGCTGTGGATGGTGAAGCCGGCTTCATTGATTTCGTACGGCGAGTCCGAGAGTTTGCCGCCATCGACGTCGCATTTGATCAGTGACGACGCCGTGATCTCGTCGAACAACATGCCGTAGGGATTGATCAGAAACTCATCCGTGGTGCCGGGCACGCGGCAGGAAATATGGGTGCCGAGCATGTCGTCCCAGCCCATCATCGCCGTGAGCCGGTAGGCGGCGGCAAGCTCGACGCGGGCCGCCCATTCTCCGGGGTCCATCACCCGCTTGCCGCGGGGTTTGGGCACGGAGCTCAGTTGCCGGACGCCCGGTTTCTTGGGTACTGATTTCATGCGGGTTCTCCTGTCTGCGCCTGATTGCGGGTGTGCGCAGTTTACTCGTTAGATGCGCGGGAAACGCTATGATCACGCATGAGCAACTTTATAACAAATTCAAAAAGGAATCCCCTATGACTATCCAGGCAGCTGCCATGCAACCCGGCGACGAACTCAAAGGCAAGGTGGCGCTCTCGGGCGCGAAAAACCGGGTTCACGGTTCAGTCGTGAAACACGGCCTGGTCGGCATGACGCGGGCACTGGCGCTGGACCTGGCGCAGTACGGCATACGCGCGAACTGTGTGTCGCCGGGCCAGATGATGTACTAGGATCCTGCGGCGGCAGCGCTGAGTCAGAGTATGCGTTCGCCGAATTTTTTCAGCGCGGCTTCCGACAGGGTCAGTCCCAAACCCGGTTGTTCCTTCAGCGTCAGCTTGCCGTTGGCGATCTTCGGCGGATCCTCGAACAATTCGGCCTGCAGCGGGTCGCGCTCCGGATCGGTGAACGATTCGACGATGCAGCCGGCGGGGCTGGCGGCGACGATGTGCGCATGGATGAAGCAGTCGTGGTGGGGCGCGACCTGCACGTGGTTGAGTTCGCACAGCGCGGCGAGTTTGCGGCCTTCGGTGAAGCCGCCCATCATGGTGCAGTCGAATTGCAGGATCTGGATCGCCTGGCCTTCGAGCAAGGTCCGGCAGCCGTAGCTGGTAAGTTCGCTTTCCCCCGCGGATAGCGGGATCCGGGTCTGCTGCGCCAGCAATTTCAGTTCGCGGTGATCGTCGGCCCAGCGCACCGGTTCCTCCAGCCAGCGCGGGTGCAGCGGCGCCATCAGGCGCGCGCCTTCGATGGCGGTAGCCAGGTCCCAGCCGCGGTTGACGTCGACCATCATGTCCTTGTCGTCACCGATGACTTCGCGCACCAGGGCCAGCCGCTCGATGTCTTCTTTCAGACTGACGCCGCCGGCTTTGGCCTTGAAGCCGGTGTGGCCCTGCGCCTTGAGCATTTCCATTTCGTCGCGCAGTTCGGAGAGATCCTTGCCGTCGCGGTAATAGGCGCAGGTCACGTAGCACGGAATCTCGCTGCGATAGCCGCCGAACAAGCGGAAGAGCGGCAGTCCTGCGACTTTGCCCATGATGTCCCAGCAGGCGATGTCGACGGCGGCGGAAATCCGCACCAGCGCTTCGCGCGACCAGCCTTTCTCGTGCGCCAGGCGCTGCCAGGTCAGCGCAAACAGTTTCTGGTAAAGCTGTTCCGGCGCCAGCGGATCAGCGCCGATGATCAGATCGGCGATGCCGCCGCGAAACGCTTTGATCGCTGCTTCAATCGGCGTGTAACTGGTGGCGATGCCTATGCCTTCGATGCCTTCATCGGTGTGCATGCGTACCAGGATTTCGTTGGCCTTGGGCACGATGAAGTGGCTGACCCAGTGCGGGCGCCCGGTGTCGGGGGCGCGCAGGATGTAGACGTCGAGTTTGGTGATTTTCATGGCGTGGTGTGGACGGTTGGTGGAATGAGCAGGTCTTCTTATCGCAAGAAACAGGTGCCGCCGTCAAATTTTCCCGGCCGGGGATCCGGAGGCTGGTGTCGAAGTAGCCTCAAAATCAGGCCTCGCTGTGCGGGTGTGGATAACATATTGATTAACAGGATTATCATATAGGCTTAAGCTGAACCGGCTGTCGTTGCCTGCACCCAAACCAAACCGCTGAAGGAGCTCTTAATGCCGCTCGCCCAACTCTACATCGGCCCTGGCCGCAGCCATGAGCAGAAAAAAGCCCTGATCGAAAAAGTCACCCGCGCCATGGAGGAATCCCTCGGCTCTCTCCAGCAACCGGTGTGGGTGATCGTCAACGAAGTGCCGCTCACCGACTGGGGCGTCGACGGCAAGCCGATTCGTTCGCCGGAATCCTGAAACGCGATAGGGACAGACTGGAATGGACGCTGCCTTAGACCGGGTGCGCAATTGGATGAACGCGGCGCAGCGCGTGGTGGTGCTGACCGGCGCGGGGATTTCGACTGATTCGGGCATACCGGATTTTCGCGGGCCCAACGGCGTGTGGACACGTGATCCGAAGGCCGAGCGCATGTCGGACATCGGTTATTACATGGCCGACCCTGAAGTGCGCAAGGCATCGTGGCAAAGCCGGCTGGCGCATCCGGCGTGGACGGCCCAGCCCAACGCCGGGCATCTGGCGCTGGCCGCACTGGAAAAGCGCGGCAAGCTGCATGCGCTTGTGACGCAGAACATCGACGGGCTGCACCAGCGTGCGGGCAATTCGCCCGATCGTGTGGTCGAAGTGCATGGCAACCTGCACCAGGCTGTGTGTCTCGCCTGCGGCTGGAAAGGGCCGATGCGCGAGGTGCTCGAGCGTGTGCGTGCAGGCGAGCTGGATCCGCCGTGCACGGCATGCGACGGCATACTCAAAAGCGACACCATCTCCTTCGGGCAGCAACTGGTGCCCGAAGTGATCGAACGCGCGATGAGCAGCGCGCGCGCAGCCGACCTGCTGCTCACGGTGGGCACCCGCCTGCAAGTCTATCCGGTGGCGGGGGCGGTGCCGCTTGCCAGGCGGGGCGGTGCGCGCGTGGTCATCCTCAATGCCCAGCCCACGGCGTTCGACGACCTTGCCGATGCCGTGCTGCCCGGTCCGATCGGCGAGCTGCTGCCGCAGCTCTGCACTGGCTAGGGCTGGATCTATTAACGTGTATCATGCTGTTTTTGTTTATAATTTTAACTTTGCTTCGCATGCGTCGAGCTTTGGTCCAGGCACACCCGATACCCTCCGCCTGCCAGGAAACTTCGCTATCATCATGCATAGATCCCGTAACCCATTTTCGCGAGCCTAACCATGACAACCCTTGCCACCGCACGCATGCTCACGCGCTACAACGCCTGGGCCAACAAAGTGATGTTCGATGCCGTGGGCGCGCTGCCCGAGGGCGAGGCAACCAGGGAGCGCAAAAGCCTGTTCCGGAACATGGTCCATACGCTCAATCACAATTACGTCATCGACCTCATCTGGCAGGCGCACCTCGAGGGTCGCGAACACGGCTTCGAAGCGCGCAATACCAAAGAGCATCCGCCGCTGGCCGAATTGTGGCGTGCGCAGCAGGTGGTCGATGGCTGGTACATAGACTGGAGCGACGCGCTGACCGAGGACGCGCTGACCGAGGCGGTCAGATTCACGCTGATCGGCGGCACCCCGGGTGTGATGACGCGTGGCGAGATCCTGCTGCACGTCGTCAACCACACGTCTTATCACCGCGGTTTTGTCGGCGATATGTTTTTCCAGGTGCCCGCGCGCGCCCCGACCACCGATCTGCCGGTCTATCTGCGGGAAGCAGGGGGCAAAAAAATACCTGTTAAAACATGATGTTATGGTTTATACTGAAACCTCTGACAGGTGCGCAGGGGAGTCGCGTGACACGCGGGCCTATGTTGTCCTTGTCTGCCAAGGTGGAGCCCGGGGCAGGCACACAATATGCCGCGCTGATGGGGTGATACGATAACGCCTGCCCGCAATCCAGCTTGTTCCATGTGGCGCGTAACATTAGAGACATCAGGGTAAGCCGGTGGCATATATAGTTGAAGGTCTGAGCAAGCACAACCAGCCCAGTTCGCAAGTCCGCCACATCGGCAACTTTAAAACACTGCCTATCGCGATCGCCGCCTCGAAGCGTGTCATAGACCAGTTCCTGCTGCGCGAGTACTCGCCCGGCACCACGGCCAAAGTGCTGTTTGCCGTTTATCAGAACCTCGGCGAATTTCCCTACATTTTTCGCGACGACGACAAGACCTTTAACGTTCACGGCTTCAACCATTTTCAGTACGCGCTGGAACGTTGCCATGAAATCTGCGAAGGCAAGAAAGCGCCGCCATCCGAGAAAATGAAATAGAGCCGGAGTCGATGAGGGCGAAGTGCAAGCATCCGCGCGCCGCTCCTCTTTGTTGACCCGGTGTTAGCGTATTCACAACACAACACAACCCGAGAAAGGCTAGTCCATGAAAACAGGATATTCTCTTGTCGCGGCGATGGCGCTGATGCTTGCCGCGCATCCGGCCGCAGCAGCGTCCGCCAGCGCGGACCGCTACCCGGAGAAGCCGATCCGCATCGTGGTGGGCTTTACCCCCGGCGGCGGCCCCGATATCACGGCTCGTTTCATCGCTCAGAAGCTCGGCGAATCGTGGAAACAGCCGGTGGTGGTGGACAACCGCCCGGGTGCGGGCGGCACCATCGCCGCCAAGACCGTCGCCGGCGCCAATCCCGACGGCTACACGCTGCTGTCAGTATCCTCGGCGCACGCGGTCGCCCCCGCCATCTATGACAAGCTGCCGTACGATACGCTGCGCGATTTCACCGGCATCACGCTTACCGCCAGCGGCCCGACGCTGCTGATCGTCTCGCCGGCGCTCGCCGTGAAAACGGCCGGCGACCTGATCGCGCTCGCCAAGTCCAGGCCCGGACAGTTCAATTACTCGTCCGCCGGCGTCGGCAGCGGCACGCATTTCGCGGGCGAACTGTTCAAGAGCATGGCCGCGATCGACGTGGTGCACATTCCGTTCAAGGGCATACCCGAGGCGCTGGCTGAGACCATGACGGGGCGCGTGCAATTTTTCTTCTCGCCGTTCGCCAGTGCCATCGGACTGGTGAAAGATGGCAAGGCGCGCGCCATCGCCGTCACCGGCGCCAAACGCATGGCGCAGGTGCCGGACATCCCGACAGTGACCGAAACCGGCCTGAAGGGCTATACCTGGGATTTCTGGTACGGCCTGCTGGTGCCGGCGAAAACACCGCGTGCGGTTGTCGCCAAGCTCAATCAGGAAATCACGCGCGTCCTGAATGAACCCGACCTGCGGCAGCGCTGGGCGCCGCTTGGCGTCGAGCCCACGCCAGGGTCGTCCGAACAGTTCAACAAACTGGTCGCCGCGGAAATTGCCGCTTTCACCAAACTCGCGCGCGCCTCCAACATCAAGGCAAATTAAAACCTTGAACCTTAAACTTTGGATAGATATATGAAAATCAAAACCAACGGCATCGAAATCAATTATGAGATCGCGGGCGAAGGTCCGTGGGTGACGCTGTCACACTCGCTGGCCTGCAATCTGCACATGTGGGACGAGCAGATGACCGGACTCACGAAAAAGTACAAGGTGCTGCGGTTTGACACGCGCGGTCACGGGCTGTCGGGCGCGCCGCCGGGACCGTACTCGCTCGAGCAGATGGCGGACGACGTCAAAGGGATGCTCGATGCGCTCGGCATCAGGCAGACGCATTGGGTCGGGTTGTCGATGGGCGGCATGATAGGCGAGACCTTCGCGCTCAAATATCCTGGCGTCTTCCGCAGCATGGTGCTTGCCGACACCACCAGCCGGCGCCCGCCCAATGCCGATCAGATGTGGGGCGATCGCATCACGGTGGCGCAGACGCAGGGCATGGAGGCGTTGGTCGAGAGCACGCTCGCGCGCTGGTTCACTGAGCCTTACCGCAATGCGCACAAAGACGTGATGGCGCGCATCGCCAGCGACATTCGCAACACGCCGGTGGCCGGTTTTGTGGGCTGCTGCCAGGCGATAGCCAAAGTCGATCTGCTCGACCGGTTAAAGGAGATCAAGTGCCCGGCGCTGGTCATGGTCGGCGACCAGGACCACGGCACGCCGCCGGAAATGGCGCGCCAGATCCACGAGAACCTGTCAGGCTCGGAGTTGCTCATCATCCCTTCGGCCGCACATATCTCCAACATCGAGCAGACCGCGGTGTTCAATCAGGCGATGTTCAGCTTCCTGGACAAGGTCCGGTAAGGGCGTTAACGGCCGGCTGTCGAGGGTTAATGGATGATTCAAGAGGGCTGTCTCATCGCGGCGGAAAGTTCTCTGCTAAACTTGCTGCAAGGAGCAGTGAATAGCCTGTGAATTCACCAAAAACCAGCCTGGCGGTGCTGTTCGTCGATGTCAGCGACAGCACCAAGATCTACGAGGCGCTCGGCGACACCGCGGCGTTTGTCGCGGTGCGCGGATGCATTGATCTGCTGCAGGAAATCACCAAATCGTTCGACGGCCGCGTCGTGAAGACCATAGGCGACGGCGTGATGTGCGTTTTTCCCAAGGCGGATGCCGCGGCGATGGCGGCAAGCGAGATGCAAATGAAAATCGCGCATCAAAAGAATACAAGCGGAACCAAGCTTATGATCCGCGCCGGCTTTTTTTACGGACCTGTGATAGAAGATGGCGACGACGTCTTCGGCGATTCGGTCAACGTAGCCGCGCGCATGGCGGGCCTGGCGCTCTCCGGACAGGTGATAACGTCGGGCGAGACGGTGGCCCTGTTGTCCCCGCATTTGCGCAAATTCACGCGTCGCCTTGATGCGTTGCCGGTGAAGGGGAAGGCGGAAGAAGTGGAAGTCTGCGAACTGATGTGGCAGATCGGTTCCGACCACACCGTCATGCCCACGCGCCACGCGTCCGGTACCAGCGGCAAGGTCCTGCTGCACGTCACCTATCGCGGCGTGACCGTTACGCTCAAAGGCGAGGCCACATTCGGGCGCGATACGGGAAATACCGTAGTGGTGATGGATCCGACAGCGTCACGGCTTCATGCGCGAGTCGAATTGCGCGGCGGAAAATTCACCCTGATCGACCAGAGCAGCTACGGGACCTTCGTCACCATCGCCGGCGTCAGCGAGATCCGGCTGCGCCGCGAAGAGATGATCCTGCACGACAGCGGGATCATCGCATTCGGTCACAGTTCCCGGGACACTGACGACGATGTTGTCGAGTTCCGATGCGAATAGTATGTACAGGCCAGTCCCACGGGCGTTTCTTCCCCTGGCTCCCGAATGCCGCGCCCATGACATTTTTTGACGCCATCGCTAAGATACCGGTTTCAGCCGCCTTGTAGCGGCGCAGCCCGTTTCCAGAACAGACATGACCATCAGCAAGCTCGGGCGCTATCAAATCGTGTCCCAACTCGGTCGCGGCGCCATGGGTACTGTTTACCAGGCGCTGGATCCCATGATCGAGCGCACTGTCGCGATCAAGACCCTCAATCCGAACCTCTCCGATGAAAACATGGCGGAAGTCAAGGAGCGTTTCCTGCGCGAGGCAAAATCTGCGGGGCGGCTCAATCACCCTAACGTAGTCACCATCTACGACGTTGGCGAAGCCGAAGGCGTTGCCTATATCTCGATGGAATACCTTGAAGGCCGCTCGTTGCGCCAGGTGCTCGACGCCGGCGGACCGCTTTCGCTGCAGGTCATCAGCGACATTGCCGCCCAGATTGCCGACGCCCTGGATTACGCCCAGCGCTCGGGCATCGTTCATCGCGACATCAAGCCCGCCAACATCATGCTGTCGTCGGTGGGCCTGGCGAAATTAACCGATTTCGGCATTGCCTTCATGGCCTCGTCGTCGATGACGCAGACCGGGACGATGCTCGGCTCGCCCAAGTACATGTCGCCCGAACAGGTTCTGGGGCGGCCCGTTGACGGGCGTGCCGATATCTTTTCGTTGGGGGTGGTGCTCTACGAGATGCTCGCGCGCAGGACGCCGTTCGAACTGCCGGATATCACCACGTTTACGCTGATGCAGCGCATTGTCACCGCACCGGCGCCGCGTGTCTCGGATTTGGGCATGGATATCCCGGCTGCGTTCGATGCCATTCTTGCGCGGGCGCTGGCCAAACGTCCCGAAGAGCGCTTCCAGCACGCCATCGAATTTGCGAACGAGCTGCGCAACTACATGCGGTCCGCAGGAGCGGGGGCGGGCACGCCGGTTATCGCACCTTCCGCCGGCGACGTTACGCTGGTGGTGAGCCGCACTGTTGCCAACAGCCAGGCTGAAACGCTGCCGCCGCCCAACGATGATGATGAACGGGCAAAGATGGCGAAGTTGCTCGAGGATTTGGATGTGTTCTCGCAAAGTTACGAGCAGGAGGAGGAGCGCAGGCGCGCTGAAATCACGGCCAGGGCGAAGGCTGCCGCGGCGGCGGCGGCTGAGGCTGCGGCGAGAGCCGCGGCGGAAGCGGCACGGCGGGAGCTGGAGGCTGCGGCGGGGGGCAAGGCGAGGAGCGCGCTGATAGGCATCCTGCACGAGCAGGCTCAAGCCAAAGTACAGCAGCGTCCGGAAGCGCCATCGCGTGATTCGGTGCAGATGCTTGATTCCAAGTTGCGCAAGGCCTTCAGCTACCTCGTGGAATTCGTACACCTGCTCAATGAGGCGTCACCCGCGTTCAAGGGCAAACTCAAGCTGCTTTATGCCGGCGAACTGCCGGCAGGCACGCTCGGCAACGGCCTGGTCAACTACCGTTCTAAAAGAATCGAGGACCACGAGGCGATCGATTACATCACGCTCAACTATCGCGTTAACTCGCCGAAAAAGGCGAGCGTTGCCCTGAACCTGGGCGAGGCGCGGGCGTTGAAAGCGCTGCTGGAGCGCTCGCGCATCAATTACAACGAGCGGGAGTTGAAGAATGAGCAGGGCAAGGTGCCGCGCAGCGCCATGGTGATCGAGTGCAACATTCCGGCGAGCGCCGTGCTGCGCGCCGATTACGGCGCATCGGCGGTGCGGTTTGAATGCTTCAACGTCGGCCAGATCGGCCTGGCGAATTACCGCATCGGCGCCGACGAATTCGACGACGAGACCATCGAGGAGTTCGGTAAATTCATGCTCGGCATTCCTGGCCGCTTCTCGGATTTGAGGCAAAGCATCGGAACCGGTTAGGCAAAGGAACATATGAAAGAGGAACTGAAATGACCGCACTGAAAAGTGATATCCGCGACGGCATGAAGATCGACTGGGATGTGCCGGTCACGATGGACGACGGCCTCGTGCTGCGCGCGGACGTGTTCCGGCCGGTGGCGGAGGGGCGCTATCCGGCGCTGCTGAGCTACGGCCCGTACGGCAAGGGGCTCGCGTTCCAGGAAGGCTACAAGACCGCGTGGGAGATCATGTCGCGGCAGAACCCCGATGCGCTCGCGGGCTCCACCAACCAGTACCAGAGCTGGGAGGTCGTCGACCCCGAGAAGTGGGTGCCCGACGGTTACGTCTGCGTGCGCATCGATTCGCGCGGCGCGGGCCGCTCTCCCGGGTATCTCTGCCACAACAACGCGCGTGAAACCCGGGATTTGCATTTGAGCATAGAGTGGGCCGCGGCGCAGCCCTGGTGCAGCGGCAAAGTGGGCTTGAACGGCATTTCCTACTACGCGAGCAACCAGTGGCGGGCGGCGGCCACTCAGCCGCCGCATCTTGCGGCGATCTGCGCATGGGAAGGCTGGAACGACAGTTACCGCGACGGCAACCGCCATGGCGGCATCATCTGCGTGTTCCGCAAGAACTGGCAGGACATGCAGGTGAAAACCGTGCAGCATGGCGTCGGTGAACGCGGGGCAAAGAGTCGCCTCACGGGCGAACTGGTGTGCGGCCCGGAAACCCTGTCCGAGGACGAACTCGTAAAAAATCGCGAGGACATGTGGTCGGCGCTGCTCTCCCGCCCGCTTGACGATGCGTATTACCGCGAGCGCTCCGCGGACCTGTCCAAAGTCACGGTGCCGCTGCTTTCGGCGGCCAACTGGGGCGGGCAGGGTCTGCATACCCGCGGCAACTTCGAAGGGTACATGCGCGCGGGGTCGAAGCAAAAATGGCTGGAAGCGCACGGCGGCTCGCACTGGGCGCCGTTCTACACCGATTACGGTGTGAAGCTGCAGAAGCGCTTCTTCGATTATTTCCTCAAGGGCGTGGCCAACGGCTGGGACAAGCAGCCGCGCGTACTGCTGCAGGTGCGCCATCCCGGCGAGAAATTTGTCGAGCGTCACGAAAACGAATGGCCGCTGGCGCGCACGCAGTGGACCCACTTTTATCTCGATCCCAAGGAAATGCGCCTGTCGCCTGTGCCGGTTGCGACGGCACAGGCGCTCACCTATGAAGCGATGGGCGACGGCGTGACCTTTTCCACGCCGCCGCTCGCGCAGGATACCGAGATCACCGGGCCGTCCGCGCTCAAGCTCTTTGTGTCCTCGTCGACCGCGGACGCCGATATTTTCGCGGTGCTTCGCGTCTTTGATCCGGCGGGCAAGGAGGTCGTGTTTCAGGGCGCGCTCGATCCGCACACGCCCATCGCCCAGGGCTGGTTGCGCGCTTCGCACCGCAAGCTCGATCCCAAGCTCTCGTTGCCGCACCGGCCGTATCACACGCATGACGAGAAGCGGCCGCTCACGCCGGGACAGGTGTATGAGCTCGATGTCGAGATCTGGCCGACCTGCATCGTGGTGCCGAAAGGCTATCGCATTGCACTCACCGTGCGCGGCAAGGATTATGAGTATGAAGGCGAGGCGGCCACGCTGTCGAACATGAAGAACCCGATGCGCGGTTGCGGACCTTTCATGCACGACGATACTGTCGATCGGCCGCCGGAAGTGTTCGGCGGCAAAGTTACGCTGCATTTTGGCCCCGGCCGGCAGAGCTCGGTACTGTTGCCGGTCATTCCTTGAACTGAACCGGGCTTGAAGCACAAAGGGCAGCCGCGGCTGCCCTTTGTTTTTTCATGTGCCGACCTCGGCTAACCTTACCAGCCGCGGCTGCCGAGGACTCCACCGAGTACGCTGCCTACCACGGTCGCGGCTTTCTTGCCGTTGCCCTGGCCCACGTTGTGACCGGCGACAGCGCCTATGGTGGCGCCGGCGAGCGTGCCCAGCACCGAAATGGAAGACTGGGCCGGCGCGTTGGGCGGTTGGTTATAGCCAGGCTGCTGGTTATAGCCGGGCTGTGGCTGGTAGGCGGGCGGCGGGTAGTACTCCGGACGTTCCACGTAGACGCGGCGCTCGACGTAAACGGGACGGTCGATGTAGACCGGACGCTCGACCACATACTCCCGCACTACCGGCCGCTGGTAACGCTCGACCACGACGACATCGTCGTTATAGCCGCGGTCGCGGTAACCGTGAGCGCGTGCCCAGTGGGGTGGATCCGCAAAAACCGGAACCGCTGCTGCAAGCATTGCACCGGCCGACAACATAACCAGGGTTTTCTTCGCGTTCATGGCAATCTCCTTTTTGAACTTGCAGGAGTATTAAACGCTCAAGCCGGGGATACGTCTGTTAAGAATTGAAACAAGATGTGAGCTTGGCAACACTTTATTACAAATTGCCGCAGCTGCGCCTCTGCGTGTTGTTCAGCGCAGCGTATCGGGTGCAACGCCGCGCAGCATGCCGACGAACCGCTGGCGGTCATCGTGCGTGAAACCGCGCAGCGTGACAAAATCAACGTGGCGTTCAGGCCGCGCCGGATCGATGACGATGCCCCAGATCGGGCGCACCGAATCGGGCAGCATCGCATAGCGCACATCGCCTATGATCTCCGGCCGTTCAGGGTGGCGTGCGAGATAGCCTTCCGATAATTGCGCGAAACGCGCCACATCCTTCGCCTGCA
This sequence comes from Burkholderiales bacterium, assembly GCA_030683105.1. Taxonomy (GTDB): domain Bacteria; phylum Pseudomonadota; class Gammaproteobacteria; order Burkholderiales; family SG8-41; genus CAKKQX01. The sequence continues at coordinate 12,364 of JAUXMZ010000003.1, forward strand.
CGCTGGCCGCGGGCAGCAGCGGCGTCATATCGGCAGGCGTGATGCGCGCGATGCCGCCGCCCGGATACACGACGGGCGATGACAGCGGTCCGGCACGCACCGCATCCACCATGAACTTGCCGTTTGCCAGGTAAATTGAACGCCACAGCAGAAGATTTCCCAGCGTCGGTTTGACTTCGTGCTGAGAGATGATGTGTCCGCGCGATGCCGCTAGCTGTTCTGCGGCATCGCGGACGCGCGCCTGTTGCAGTGCGCCCACCCCGAGATACAGGACGACCGTGGCAATCGCGATCCGCGCCCGCGGCGCCGAACCCGCTTTCAACGCAAGAATCACGCCTGCGAGCAGCATCAGTGTCGGCAGCGGGTCGACGACAGCCACTACGCTCCACGCGAAACGCGTGTCGGCAAACGGCCACAAGAGTCGCGTGCCGTAGCTGGTGCAGGCGTCGAGCAGGACGGCGCTGATGTAACCTGCGAGGGCGGGCCAGAAGAGCGTGTCGAACGCCGTGCGCCTGCGCAACACGAGCCACAGCATGCCGGCCGCGATCAGCGCGCCCGCCGGCGCCGAAATCAGCGCGTGGCTGAAATGACGGTGATACTCGACATTGAGCAGCGGATCGCTGGCGGAACTGATCAGGACGTCGGCATCGGGCAGCAGGGCGCCGGCCAGTCCGGCGAGCGCCGCAATCTTCGCGTTGCGGGGTGAGACACTCAGGCCGCTGGCCGCACCGAGCAGGGCATGGGAGACCGGATCCATTACTTGGCGCCCGTCATGCTGTTGGAGTTGTGCATGGCACGGAACTTATCCCATAACGCCCCTCCTGCTCAAGGAGGGGTGGCTGCGTCAACTACGGGGATTCAGTCTGGGCGCCGCGGCGCCGTGATCAGGCAGATTAGCGCGATGGCGGCGGGAATGGCCACCGTGGCGAAGGTTACGCCATAGCTTTTGGTCAGCGCATAGACGTTGACGAACAGGATGGGGCCGATGAATTTACCGGTGTTGAAGATCACCAGCGAGCCGCTGACGGCGAGGCTGATCTGGCCTTGGGGTGTGAGGCGGCCGACTTCGGCCAGGATGGCGCCCGGCCAGCAGCCGGATGCGCCGCCCAGGACGGCAAACAGCAGATAAATCGCGGGCAGCGGCAGCGCCGGTGACATCGCCAGCGCCGCCAGGCAGGCGAGCACCAGCACCCCCGCCGTCCACGCCAGCACGCGCGCGGTGTCGCCCACCCGGTCGACCAGCCAGCCTATGAACACACGGCCGAACGCGCTGCTCAGCTGCACCACGGTCAGCACAGTGCCGGCGACGATGAGGCTCATGCCCAGCGCTTCCACGCAAGCCACCACTGCAAACGCCGCGGTGCAGAATTGCGCCCAGGAAAAACAGCCTCCGGCTATCGTCAGGCGGCGCAGCGCAGGGTGTCCCCAGATCGCGCTGACCCCGGCCAGTGGATTGGGCGTGAAAGCGGGGCTGGCGGAATCGCGGTCATCGTCCCAGGGGCCCCGGCCGTGCTGCATCAGCACGATAACGGCGCATAACAACGCGACGCTCAACACCACCGCCCAGCGCCATCCGGCAAGCACCGTCACCGCAGGCCCAAGCAACGCCGCGAAAATGCCGCCCAGCGGTATGCCGACCTGATGCAGCGAGAACACGAAGCTGCGCCGCTCGGCCGGGGTGTATCGAACCAGCAGGTATGAGGCAGAAGGCGTGATCATGCCGTAGCCCAGGCCGATGACGAACGAGCCGAGAATGAGGAACGGCGCCCACGGCAGCAGCATGATCAGCAGCCCGCCGGCCGCCAGGGCATGACCGATCTGGTTGGTGCGGCCGGCGCCGAGCTTGCGGCTCATATTGCCGATCAGGGTGAGCGATGCCAGCATGCCGATGCTGAGCAGGCTGATCTGGTAGCCGATCATCGACGCGTCGAAGCCGTAATCGTGCGCTACCGCAGGCGCGACAGCGGGCAACACCAGCACCGCCATGGATGACATGGTGTGGCCGGCGATCAGTGCAAATACCAGAAACGCCAGTGAGAGGCCGGGGCTGTCGCTGTGGCGGGTCTGTAGTGACGTGGCGTTGTGATCCGCGTCTGGGTTGCGGTCTGGCATTTAGAGCCTGTAACAAAATCTAAAAAAATAGCCGCCAACGAATTCACTTTAATACCCGCTTGACGGGCACACCGATGAAAAAGCAAATAGACAGGATTTACAGGATTATCAGGATTGAACAAAAAAACATTAAATAAATCATGTAAATCTTGTTAATCCTGTCTATGGTTTTCCGCGCTTGATCTTATCCGCGTACCGCCGGGCAGAGATCCGGCAGCGCTGCATCACGGCGGTCAGAACATCATCTGGCCGCCATTCACGTGCAGGGTCTGGCCGTTGATGAAGCTTGCGCCGGATCCGCACAAAAAGCGCACCGTGGTGGCGATTTCGCCGGCCTCGCCGCGGCGGCCGAGCGGAACGAGTTCCTCGCCTGCGCGCGCGGAGCGGCCGGCGGCGCGCGCTGTATTCATCTGTCCCGGTGCGACGCAGTTCACGCGTATGCCGTGTTCCGCAAGCTCGCGCGCGAGGCCCCGGGTCAGGCCGATCAGCCCGTGTTTTGCGACCGCTCCGTGCACCCGCCGCTTCACGCCGGAAAGCGCCATCATGCCGCCCAGCGTCACGATGGCCCCGCCGCCGGCCCTGATCATGTGCGGCACGCAGGCCTGGGCGCAGTAGAACGCGCCGTCGAGCGTGATCGAGAGCGGCAACCGCCATTCCTCGTAACTTAACTCGAGAAACGGTTTCTCGGTGCGCACTGAAGCGTTGAGTATCAGCATGTCGATGCGGCCGAAACTCCGGATCACGCCTTCGACCATGGCGTTGACCGCATGGCCGTCGGCGATGTCAGCCACAAAGCATTCGGCCTTGCCGCCCGCTGCGCGGATTTCCTGAACGACTTTTTCGGCATCTTCACGCGATGCGCGCGTGTTGACCGCGACAGCCGCGCCGGCGGCTGCAAGTTCGAGCGCGGTGGCGCGGCCGATATTGCGCGCGGCACCCGTGACCAGGGCCACTTTTCCCGCAAGCTCGGTTGTCTTTGTCATGTTGTGGATTACCCACTGATAAAAACGGTATGGTAACTGGAAATGGATGATGGAGCACTGGAGCATTGGAGCACCGGTTTTGGGTTACCATTCCGGCGACGCTTCAATAAAAAGCAGATTAGAGAAGTACGCGAAGGTAGTGAAGCTCTCGGGCGCAAAGATCGATTAGCCGGGCGGCAATACACTTTTATATTTCAGGTCAGTCGATACTCGCGCCGGAACGCCGGATGACTTCGCCCCATTTGACGTATTCCTTGCGGATCAGTTCGCTGAACTGCTCGGGCGTGCCGCCGCCGGGATCGGCTCCGATCGCGGCGAATTTCTGCCTGAGCTCAGACGAGGCGAGGGCCTTGTTGAGTTCCGCATTGAGCTTGGTGATGATGGGTTTCGGCACGCCGGCAGGCACCACGATGCCATTCCACGTGCTTGCTTCGTAGCCCGGCACGCCTGCTTCGGCAATCGTCGGCAGATCGGGAAGTGCCGCAGAGCGCTTCGCGCCGGTCACGGCGATTCCCCGCACCCGGCCTGACTTGGCATGTGGCGCGATCGAGTTCAGTCCTTCCATCATCAATTGCACCTGTCCCGCAATGAGATCGGCGATGCCCGCCGCGCCGCCCTTGTACGGGACGTGCGTGATTTTCGTGTCGGTCATGAACTTGAAGAGCTCGAATCCCACATGGCCCGGCGTGCCGTTACCGGAGGAGGCGTTGAACAGCCTGCCCGGGCTTTGCTTCGCATAGTCGATCAATTCCCGCACTGTCCGGAAAGGGGCTGCTGGCGACGCGGCAAGCAGCATCTGATTGGATGCGGTTTGCACAACGCCCTGGAAGTCCTTCAGCACGTTGTAAGACAGCTTGCGCACCATATTGGGACTGATCGCCAGCGCACCGACCGGGGCGTAACCGAGCGTGTAGCCATCGGGTGTGGCCCGCGCCGTCAACTCCATGCCTATGGTCAGCGCGCCGCCGGGACGGTTGTCGACGACGACCTGCTGGCCCAGTTGGTTCGCAAGTTCCGCAGCGACGATGCGCGCGATGGTATCGGATGAACTACCGGGCGCCTGGGGCACGATCAGCCGCAGCGGCCGGGAAGGATAGGGCTGAGCGGATGCGTCGACCGTAATTCCTGTCAACACCAGCGGCAGCACCAGCAGGGCGCGGCGCAAAACGACGGAACTCAGCGTGGCGTAGATCCAGTCAGGTATGTTCATTTCGCTTTCCTTTATGGCCGTGAGGCCGTGCGCTGCAGAAAATCCAGAAAAATCGCGGCCTGTTCGGCTTCTTTCGTGTTCCATTCCTCAGGCGGAACGAGATCCACATCCGCGTGTTCGGAAAACAGAATGTGCAATTCGCTGCCGGCCATGCTGCGGTGCAGGTTATCGCCGACCTCGCCCAGGTGCGTCCTGTCGTTGCCGGGAATGATGCAGGCCGGTGCAGTAATGGATTCCAGATCGGCCCGGCTGGCGCCGATCACCGGCTGCTCCGCGCCCCGCATGAAATACTCGCTCCAGTGCGACATGACGGCTATGAAGCGGCCGGGATCCATGCCCATCAGCAGCGCGCGGTTGGCGGGCCGCGCCGCGATGCGCTCCCTGAAGTGCTCCATCTCGCATACCGCTGCCATGCCGCCTTGCTGCGCGGCGGCGATGAACTGGCCATAGTAGTTGTGCGCCAGGCGCTGCGCAGCGAAGCGTCCGCCCGTGATACGCCACAGCAGCAGGCCGCGCACGGCGGCGGGGTAGCGCAGGGCAAACAGGAGGGCGAGCCGGCAGCCCGAAGAGCTGCCGCCGATGAATGCGGGAAGGGCATCGAGCCGGGTGAGCAGTTCGTGCAGATCATCCGCCCAGATCTGATATTCCGATTCGTCGCCGTCGATGACGACATCTGATGCGCCGCAGTTGCGCCGGTCGTGGATCAGCACCCGGTAACCGCCGGCGGCCACTCTTGCGGCCAGGGACTGCACCGCTTCGAGGCCGCGCCGCCCGCCGGGGGACAGCGCCACCCACGGGCCGGCGTCGCCCAGCACTTCGTAGTTGATATTTACGCCGCGTACGTTTGCCACGGGCATGGGTCTGCTCCGGTTTACGGGTAGCGGCGATGATGGCCTTGCCGCCGCGGCGTGTCAAAGGCAGGGGGCTTCCCCTGCCGGAATTCCGTTAATGATTCGTTAATCTGCGGCCCCTACAGTGTGCATCGTCAACATTTTATTCGGGAGGCGATATGCGCAAGATTGGGTTGGTCATAGGGCTGCTGATAATGGTGTCTCAGGGGCTGTCGGCATCGTCCGCGTCGGCTGCGACCCCGGTGGAGATACAGAAAGGTTTTGAGGCGGCCGCCCGCGACGGCGCGTCGGGATTCTCGGGATTTTCGGCGCAGCGCGGCGAGCTGTTTTTCAAGGCCAGGCACGGCAACGACTGGAGCTGCGACACGTGCCATACCGCCAACCCGCTTACCCTCGGCAGGCACGTGAAGACCGGCAAAGAGATCGCGCCGCTGGCGCCGCTCGCCAATCCGCAGCGCTTCACCGACGCGGCGAAAGTCGACAAATGGTTCAAGCGCAACTGCAACGACGTTCTGAACCGTCCCTGCACCGCCCGCGAAAAAGGCGACGTGCTGGAATATCTGATATCGCTGAAGCAATAGGAGCCTGTTATGAACAATGCAAGCAAGAGAATGATGTTCGATGCGACAGTCTGGACCGCATCCGTGCTGATGACGCTCGTCCTGGTGGCCCACGAGGCGATGGCCGAATCCAAGACCTTTGCGGCGGCCAACCCGAAATGGACGGCGGAGTGCGGCGGCTGCCACATCGGTTATCCGCCACAGCTGCTGCCTGCTCCTGCGTGGCGTCGCATCATGTCGGGGCTGGACAAGCATTTCGGCACCGATGCGAGTCTCGATGCCGGGACGGCCGCCGAGATCGGCGTGTTCCTGGAGCAGAACGCGGCAAGCGGCAAGCGCGCGCGTGCCGGCGGCGACACGGTGCGCATCACTGATACCGCATGGTTCCGGCGCGAGCACGACGAGGTGCCGGCGGCGACCTGGAAGCATGCGGGCGTCAAGACCGCGGCCAACTGCACGGCCTGCCACACCACTGCTGAGCGCGGGGATTTCAGCGAACGCAATATCCGTATTCCACGCTAACCGGAGACCGCCATGGACAAAACAAGAGTATTGATCTGGGACCTGCCGACCCGCGTTTTTCACTGGCTGCTGGCCGCGTCCTTTCTCGGCGCGTTCGTGACCGCCGAATCGGAACGCCTGCGCGACGTGCATGTCATGCTGGGCTACACCATGCTGGGGCTGATCGGGTTCCGCCTGCTGTGGGGCGTGATTGGCACGCGCTATGCGCGCTTCGGTTCGTTCGCGTTCGGGCCGCGCAGCGTGGTGCGCTATCTCAAGTCGCTCTTCAGCCGCTCGCCGCAGCATCACCTCGGGCATAACCCGGCGGGGAGCTGGGCGATTTATGCGCTGCTGGCGACCGCTCTCGTGGCCGGATTGAGCGGTTACCTGACTTACAGCGACATCGGCGGCGACTGGCTCGCGGAACTGCACGAGGGTGCCGCCAACGCAATGCTGGCTGTCGTGTTCGTTCATATCGTCGGGGTCGTGGTGAGCAGCTTTCTGCATCGCGAGAATCTGGCGGCGGCGATGGTCAACGGCCGCAAGGCGGGCCGCCCCGGCGAGGGCATCTGCTACCGTCACCGGATCGTGGCGGCATTGCTGGTGCTCGCAACGCTGGGGTTCTGGGCGGGCGGCGCCGATTATCTGGGCCCGATACCGGGAAATTCGCCCGAAGCTGCGACAGCGCGTAATCACGTTGCACACCGTGACCGCGGCTAGGCGCTGGTAAACTGGGCGCATGCGCATATTACTGGTCGAAGATGACCCGCTGCTGGGCGATGGCGTCCAGGCCGGCCTGACCCAGGCCGGCTTTGGCGTGGACTGGGCGAAGGACGGCGTGGCCGCCGACCTGGCCCTGAAAACCGGCCAGTACGCAGCGGTCGTTCTCGACCTCGGGCTGCCGCGGCTCTCGGGGCTGGAGTTGCTGCGGCGCGTGCGCGCTGCCGGCAACAAGGTGCCGGTGCTGATCCTGACGGCGCGCGACATGGTCGGGGACCGCATCAGGGGCCTCGACGGCGGTGCCGACGATTACGTGATAAAACCGTTCGACCTGCACGAGCTCGCGGCGCGGTTACGCGCGCTGATCCGCCGCTCGCAGGGAGAAGCGGCGCCGCTGCTGCGTGTCGGCGAGGTCGAGCTGGATCACGCCGCGCACCGCGCCGTCTTCAGGGGCAGACCGCTCGAGCTGTCGACGCGGGAATTTGCACTGCTGCACGTGCTGATGCTCAGTGCCGGTCATGTACTGTCGCGCGAGCACCTCGGTGAGCGGCTGTATGCCTGGGGTGAGGAAATCGAAAGCAATGCGATCGACGTGCACATCTACCACCTGCGCCGCAAGCTCGCGCCGGAGCAGATCCGGACCGTGCGCGGCGTGGGGTATCTGATGCCGCGGGCGCCGCATGAATGAGCCGGGCCGGCTGTTCTCGCTGAAGCGGCGCCTGCTGCTGGCGCTGCTGGGTGCCATCACGCTGGTCTGGCTGGCGGCAGCGGCGTATACCTATTTCGATGCGCGGGGCGAGATCAACGAGCTGCTCGACGCACACCTCGCGCAGTCGGCATCCCTGATCGTCGCGCAGGCCGGCCGCGAATTCGAAGAGATCGACCTCGAGCACGCGCCGCAATTGCACAAGCGCAGCCGGAATGTTGTATTCCAGATCTGGGAACGCGGCCGGACCCTGCGCCTGCGTTCGGCGAACGCGCCGCAGGAGCGCCTCTCGGTGCGCGAGGAGGGCTTCAGCAACACGGCGATCGGCGGCAAGGGCTGGCGGGTGTTCAGCGGCTGGGATGGCGAACGGCGGTTCCTGGTGCAGATCGGCGAGCGCGATGAAACCCGCCGCGAGATCGCGGCCAGTGTTACCGCCAGCCTGCTCGCGCCGCTGCTGCTGGCGTTGCCCGCGCTCGGGCTATTCGTCTGGTTCAGCATCACGCGCGCGCTCAGGCCGCTCCGGACGCTCGGCAGACAAGTGGCGGAGCGCCGGCCGGATAACCTGGCCGCCCTGCGGATCGACGGCGCACCGGAGGAGGTGGCGCCGCTCGTCAACAGCCTCAACGCGCTGTTCGGCCGCGTCAGCCGTCTGATCGAAAACGAACGCCGGTTTACCGCCGACGCGGCGCACGAGCTGCGCACGCCGCTGGCGGCGCTCAAGACCCAGGCCCAGGTGGCGCGCGGCGCCGCCGGAGACGCCGAACGCCGGCGCGCGCTGGACAACGTCATCGCGGGCTGCGATCGCGCACACCGGCTGGTCGAGCAGCTGCTGACGCTCGCGCGCCTCGAGCCGGATCAGGTCGGGGCCCATGAACCCTGCGATCTGCGGACGCTGGCGCAGCAGACGATCGCCGAACTCGCGCCCGCCGCACTGTCGCGCAGCATCGAAATCGAGCTGACGGAAGGCGTGCCGGTCGCGCTCGACGGCTATCCCGGGTTGATCGGGATACTGCTGCGCAACCTCATCGACAACGCCATCCGCTACAGCCCGGGCGGCACCACCGTGCGGGTCGAAGCGGCCTACGCCGAAGGCGCCGCGCGGCTCACGGTTACCGACGAAGGGCCGGGTATCGCGCCGGAGGAGCGCGGCAAGGTCGGGCAGCGTTTCTACCGCATCCTCGGCAGCGGCGAGAGCGGCAGCGGCCTGGGGCTATCGATCGCGCGCCGGATCGCCGAGATCCACGGCGCAACAGTGGGTCTCGAAGCAGGGCCGGGCGCCAGGGGCCTGCGGGTAACGGTGGCATTCCGGCGCCGCGATGACTGATGCCGCTGCACTCGGAACCGGTTTACGGGTTTATACTGAGCAATTTACGGGTTCGTTAAAGGGGAAGCACCATGATGCGAGAAATCCTGGGTGTGGCGCACCTGGTAGAGGCACACCGGCGCTGGTTCCACGACGAGTACTTTGACCTCTTCGTGTGGCAGACAGAAAGCGGCGAGATCACCTTGCTCCAGCTGTGCTATGGCATAGACACGAGCGAACGGGCGCTGGTGTGGGACAAAGACAAAGGATACTTCCACGACGGCCAGCAATCCGGCGGTGAGATCATAGGTGCGAAGCTGACCCGGGGTATGAAGCCGGAAGTCGATCCCGTCATATCGCGGCTTGACGCTGCCATGGGGTCACTGCCGGAGGACATTCGCGAGGCGGTATACGCGCATGTCCTGGAGTACGCCGAAAAACAGGCCGCCATTCCCACCCGCCGCAAAACCTTCCGGCGCGCCGACTGGCAGAAACAAGCAGCCACCAGCAAGCCAACGAAGAAAAAATAATCTCCCGGTAATGTGCTTCCCGGCGCGCGCTGTAGAATGGCGCGCTGGATATTTCCATTCAACGGGGCGCACATGAAATCATGCTGGATCAAGACCGAGGGCGGTAAAGCGATCCTCGAATTCCGCGATGTTCCGCAACCGCAGGCCAAGGCGGGCGAGATCGTCGTGCGGGTGCACGCAACAGCGATGAACCGCGGCGAGTTGATCGTGGGCGGCGTGGTGCATGGCGGCGCGGAAAAGATCGGCGGCACCGAGGCCGCGGGCATCGTTCACGCCGTGGGCGAGGGCGTGACCTCATTCAGGCCCGGCGAGCGCGTGATGGGCCGCGCCCGCGGCGGGTTTGCCGAGTACACCGTGATGGATGCGCGCCAGGCGATGCCGGTGCCGGCGTGTCTGAGTTGGGAGCAGGCTGCCGCGGTCCCGGTTGCTTTCCTCACCGCCTACGAAATGCTTTTTGAGTGCGGCCGGCTCAAGCGTGGCGAATGGCTGCTGATCACCGGGGTGTCGTCGGGCGTGGGCGTGGCGAGCGTCCAGATCGCAAAAGTGATCGGCGCATCCGTCATAGGCACCTCGGGCTCGGCGCAAAAACTCACGACTCTAAAGGCGGCCGGCCTCGACCTTGGTATCGAAACGCGCGCGCCGGACTTTGCCGGCAAGGTGAAGGCGGCCACCGGCGGTGGAGGCGCCGATCTCATCGTCAACTGCGTCGGCGGTTCGGTATTCCAGGAGTGCGTGCGCACGCTTGCCTACCAGGGGCGGCTGGCGACGGTGGGCTACGTCGACGGCATGCTCAAAAGTGAGATCGATCTGGGTGCCTTGCACGCCAACCGCTATGTGCTGTTTGGGGTCTCGAATGCGAAACTCGGCCCCGCACAGCGCGCGGAAACGGTGCGCGGTTTTGTGCGCGACGTGCTGCCCGCGCTGGGCGACGGACGTATCGTGCCCGTGATCGACAAGGTCTACGCATTCGATGAACTGCCGCTGGCCAAGCAGCGCATGGAGGCCAATGCGCAGACCGGCAAGATCGTGGTGCGCGTGGCCAATTGATCCTTCGCTAATTCGCGACAGTAAATCAGTGCCATTCTCTCCCTCTCCTGCGGGGAGAGGGATTGAACGTCCCGACTGTGACCCGTTATGAAAAGCTCAATAACCGGCCTGTGCTCAGTCATTCTGGCGCCGGTTGAGCAGAGACCCGCCGCCCATCAGCATCGCGCAGGTCCAGAAGATGGGCGCAATCCCGAGACTGACGCCGATGACGCCGAACAACGGCGGGATCACGACGTGCGCGCCATAGCTGACCGCAAGCCGCATCGCGATCGCCTCGGCAGAGCGGCCCTGGGGCGCAGCGTTGAAGGCCAGCACCATAGACAGCGGCTGACCGCAGCCCAGGCCCAGGCCGAGAACGAACGCGGCCACACCCAGCAGCAGCGGGCTGCTCGTCAGCGGAAACGACACGAAGGCGACGACCGATAACGCCAGCGCCGCCGACAGCATCGGGCGCTCGCCCCAGCGCGCAGTCACGGCCGGGATCGCCAGCCGGATGATGAACGCGGCGGCGCCAAATGAGCCGAGGATCAGACCTATGGTCGTCGCCGAGAGCCCGATGCCATGTCCATAAACCGGCATATACAGATTGAACAGATCGAGGCCTGCCATGACTACGCCGTTGGTGAGCAGGGCGTTGCGCATTGCCGGCAGCTGCAACATGTCCTTCATCGAACGCGGGCTTTGCGTTTCCCAGCTGCGAGGGCTGTCGGGCAGCGCGCCGCGTTTGGTCACCAGCAGCACGCCGCAGCCGGCGGTAAACAGCGCGAGGAACAGGAAGGTGACCGGGTGGCTGAAGCCGTCGATCGCGAGGCCGACGAAGACAGGGCCGATGATGGTGGCCGACGATTCCCCCAGGCTGTAATAGCTGAAATTTTTGGTGCGGGTTTCCAGTGATGAGTGCATGCCGACCAGATTCTGGGTGGCGACCACGAACAACATGGTGGTAAAGCCGGTGAGCGGCGCCACGATGTAGAGCATGGTCAGCCCGGGGAAGGCGAACGGCAGGACGAGACTCGCGGTGAATCCGCCCAGCCCCCAATACATGAGCACCCGGTTGTCGAAACGGTCGGCGATGCGGCCGGCCGAGACCACCAGCAGGAACGGCACCAGTCCGTAGAGCGCGAACAGCAGGCCGGTTCCCAGGGGGCCTGCGCCAAGGTCGACCGCAAACAACGTCATCAGCACGCGGCTGCCCTTCATGCTGACGAAGGTCGCGGAAGATAAAATAAGGACGAGAGTGATGGGCATGATCTTCACACCGATTATAGCGGCATGCTAAACGAATTTCTTATTCTGGTTTTGCTCCGTGTCCTCCGTGTCCTCAGTGCGAAATTTGTTTTAATACGGTGCGCACGGAGCACGCGGAGTTCACGGAAAACTACCCTTTATTTCTGGAGAAGGTATCGCGTCAGGGCTCTAATCAAAGATCAGTAGTGATACGATGGCTACGTGACCACATCCACATCAGCCACCATTGCCCCCAAGGGGGATATCGCCCAGCTGGCGCGTCTCTGGCGCTTTCTTTTTCCTTACCGCTGGCGTATCGCCGCTGCGCTTGCCGCATTGGTCATTGCCGCGAGCTGCGTGCTGGCGCTGGGGCAGGGCTTGCGCTATGTCATCGACGCGGGATTCGGCAGCGGCGAGCCGCACCTGCTGGATGCCGCGCTGGCAGCGGTAGTCGCGGTGGCGGTGGTGCTGGCGGGCGCGACCTGGGTGCGCTTTTATCTGATGATGAGTGTGGGCGAACGGGTGATCGCCGATCTGCGCCAGGCGGTGTTCGGCCACGTGTTGACCTTGTCGCCGGCGTTTTTCGATTCCTCCCGCACCGGGGAAATCGCTTCACGGCTGACCAACGACAGCGAACAGTTGCGGCAGGTGATCGGCTTCGGTTTCTCGATGTTCCTGCGCAACGGCCTGATGATGCTGGGAGCGCTCGCGATGCTGTTTGCCACCAGCGGAAAACTCGCGGCGCTGATCGTGCTCGGCGTGCCTGCCACCGTGGTGCCCATATTGCTGATGGGCCGTCACGTGCGGCGCCTGTCGCGCGTCAACCAGGACCGGGTGGCGGATGTGTCGGCGCACATTGACGAGGCGCTGCACGAAATCCGCACGGTGCAGGCGTATGGCCACGAGGCGCGCACGCGCGGAAAATTCAACGCCGCTACCGAAGCGGCGTATGAGGCGGGCGCGCTGCGCATCCGCGTCAAGGCGTGGCTGATTTCCCTGGTACTGCTGATAGGATTTTGCGCGATCGGCGTGATCCTGTGGATAGGCGGCCATGATGTGCTGGCGGGGCGCCTTACCGCGGGCGAGCTTTCCGCCTTCGTGTTCTATGCCGTCATCGTTGCGAGCGGCGCCGGCATGGTGTCGGAAATATGGGGTGAGATCCAGCGTGCCGCCGGCGCCACCGAGCGGCTGATGGAGTTGCTAGATACCCACCCCGCGCTTACCGCGCAAGCCCCGCCGATTACGCTGCCGCAGCGCGTATCGGGTGCGATTCGTTTCGACGAGGTTGCGTTCGCCTACCCGAGCCGACCTGAAACTCTGGCGCTGGGGCCGCTGTCGTTTGCAGTCAGTCCCGGCGAGCGGGTGGCGCTGGTCGGGCCCTCAGGGGCGGGAAAGTCCACGCTGTTCGCGCTGTTGCTGCGGTTTTACGATCCGCTGTCGGGCCGCATCCTGCTCGATGGGGCCGACATCCGCCACTGCGATGCGCTGGAGTTGCGCCGCGCCATGGCGCTGGTGTCGCAGGAGCCGGTGATTTTCGCCGCTGATGTCACCGAGAACGTGCGCTTCGGGAGGCCCGATGCATCGGATGCTGCGGTACGCGGGGCGTGCGCCGCGGCGCACGCGCTCGAATTCATAGAGCGCCTGCCGCAGGGCTTTGCCACCGATCTTGGCGAGCGCGGCATCAAACTCTCCGGCGGCCAGCGCCAGCGCATCTCGATTGCGCGCGCGCTGCTGGCCGACCGTCCCATTCTGCTGCTCGATGAGGCCACCAGTTCGCTCGACGCGGAAAGCGAGCGTCAGGTCGCGGCGGCGCTGGAACAGCTGGAGCGCGGGCGCACCACCCTGGTCATCGCACACCGGCTGGCGACGGTGCGCAACGCTGATCGCATCATCGTGCTCGACCGGGGGCGTATCCACGCCGTGGGCACGCATGCGGAACTGCTGCGCGAGAACGGTCTTTACGCGCATCTCGCGCGTCTGCAATTCATGGCAGAAAGCCTGGCGTAAGGCGGCGCGCGGGCAATCCGGTATCATGACGGCACCGCAGTGCCGGAAGTCCAGGTTGCGTTTTGACTAAATTCAAACTTCGGAGATCGATAATGAAAGCATTGAGTGTGGCGCGTCGGTCGTTGCTGGCGCTGGGGTTGTCCCTGATTGCCGCCAGCGTTTTTGCGCAGGCGCAACCGGCGAAAAACGAATACGAGCCGCAGGTCGGCCAGGAAGGCAAGGACGTGGTCTGGGTGCCGACGCCGCAAACCCTGGTCGACAGGATGCTCGACATGGCGAAAGCCACGCCCCAGGACCACCTGATCGATCTGGGCTCGGGCGATGGCCGCACCGTGATTACCGCCGCCAAGCGCGGCATACGGGCGATCGGCATCGAGTACAACCCGGACATGGTCGAGTTGTCCAAACGCAATGCCGCCAAGGAAGGCGTGAGCGACAAGGCGACCTTCATGAAAGCCGATCTGTTCGAGAGCGATTTTTCCAAGGCCACGGTGATCACCATGTTCCTGCTGCCCGACATCAACCTCAAGCTGCGGCCGAAAATTCTCGATCTCAGGCCCGGCACCCGCATCGTGTCGAACACCTTCACCATGGGGGAATGGAAATCCGACCAGACGATATCGTCGGACAAGGAGTGCACGTCGTATTGCACGGCTTACCTGTGGATCGTGCCGGCAAAGGTCGAAGGCAGCTGGCGGCTGGCGCAGGGCGAACTCACGCTCAAGCAGGAATTCCAGATGGTCTATGGCGCGCTCAAATCCGGGACCGGCAGCACCACGATCATGAACGGCAAGCTCAATGGCGACCACATAGCCTTCACGCTCGGCGGCGCCCACTACACCGGCCGTGTCAGCGGCAACGCCATGGAAGGCAGCGTCAAGACCGGATCGAACGCGGCCAGATGGAGTGCGACCCGCGACGGCAAGGTAGCGGGGAAGTAGCGCCGGAAAATTGCGCCGGCGCGGGGCTTGGTTTCGAGAGACGCTTTATAAGAATATAATAAAAAACATGGATGATGATCCAGCCCATCCGGGCTGGATCGGGCGTGATACAGTTTTCCCGGGCATAACAAAGAGGGTGACGTCATGCGTATCGTTTCGAGAGTTGTACTCGCATCCGCTCTGATTACATTCTGTCTCGGCGCGCCGGTTGGCGCCGCTCAACCCGATGCAGCTTATCCTGTCAAGCCGATCCGGCTCATCATTGCCAATACCACCGGCACCTCCGTCGATACGTTAAGCCGCATACTCGCCGTCAGAATGGGCGATGCCCTGGGGCAGCAAATGGTGACGGACAACCGCGGGGGTGCTGGCGGCACCATAGGCGCCGAGCTTGCCGCCCACGCCACCCCCGACGGCTATACGCTGCTGCTGACCTCCACCGGCGTGCAGGTGATTTCCCCTCAGTTATACAAAAAACTCGGTTACCACCCGGTCAGGGATTTCGCGCCGATCTCGCAGTTCGCGGTCACGCAGAACGTGCTGGTGGTGAATCCGACGCTGCCCATCCGCAGCGTGCAGGATCTGCTGAGCCAGGCCCGGGCGCAACCCGGCAAGCTCAACATGGCGAATGCCGGCTCGGGTTTTCAGAGCCATCTTGCCGGCGTGCTGTTCACGCACATGGCGAAAATAGACGTGTTGCACGTGCCGTACAAAGGCGGCGCATCGCTCACCGCGGTGATCGCCAATGAAGCGCAGTTCACGATTGCACCCGGGCCTGCGCTGATGGGGCATGTGCGGGGAGGGCGGCTGCGCGCGCTCGCGACCGGCGGCGAGAAGCGCTCGATACTCACGCCCGAACTGCCCACCATCACCGAGGCGGGCGTGCCCGGTTTCGTCTCGACCGGCTGGGCCGGCCTGATGGCGCCGCGCAAAACGCCCAAGCCGATACTCGACAAATTGCATGCCACTCTGCTCAAAGTGATCGCCAATCCCGTGACGCGCGAACTGCTCGAGCGCCAGGGCGGCGAGCCGGTGACCTCGACGCCGGCGGAGTTTGCGGCGTTCATCGCCAAGGAACACGATCGCTTCAGCAGCGCGATCAAGATCGCCAAGCTCGATGTGCAATGATTTTTGTTGGAGCTTGTAACAAAATAAAATCAATTAGCCGCCGATGAACGCCGATGAACGCCGATGAACGCCGATGAAAATCTAAAACTTCAAGTTGCAAGTACAGGGAGCAATATCATAGGCCGTTGTTTTTGTTTATTTATATTTTCCGCTGGTGGTGCAAGATTTTTTACGTTGGTTCGATCGGCGTTCATCGGCGTCTATCGGCGGTTTCATCTGTCTTGGTTTTTTTGAAATACGTTCTTAGCGCAGTGCACCCCTGGAGAACCCGATGTCCGATACCGTGAAATACCTGCTCGACGAGACCCGCATCCCGAAGTTCTGGTACAACATTGCGGCCGACCTGCCGTCGCCGCCGCCGCCGGTGCTGCATCCCGGGACGATGCAGCCGGTGGGGCCGGCGGATCTGGCACCGCTGTTTCCGATGGCCCTGATCGAGCAGGAGGTGAGCACCGAGCGCGAAATCATGATTCCCGGTCCGGTGCGCGATATCTACCGCCAGTGGCGGCCGTCGCCGCTTTTCCGCGCGCGGCGCCTTGAAAAAGCGCTCGACACTCCGGCGCGCATTTACTACAAGTATGAAGGCGTGAGCCCGGCCGGTTCGCACAAGCCGAATACCGCGGTGGCGCAGGCGTTTTATAACAGGGAGGCCGGGATCAAGCGCATCGCCACCGAAACCGGCGCCGGCCAGTGGGGGTCATCGCTGGCGTTTGCGGGCGCGCTGTTCGGCATCGAGGTCGACGTCTACATGGTGCGCGTCTCATACGACCAGAAACCGTACCGCCGCGCGCTGATGGAAACCTACGGCGCGCGCTGCGTGGCTTCGCCCTCCACTGAAACCCATGCCGGCCGCGCGATACTGGAGAAGAATCCCAGACATCCGGGCAGCCTGGGTATTGCGATCTCTGAGGCGGTCGAAATTGCAGCCAGCCGCGACGACACCAATTACGCGCTGGGCTCGGTGCTCAACCACGTGCTGCTGCACCAGACGGTGATCGGACAGGAGGCCATCGCCCAGTTCGACATGGCCAACGATTATCCTGACGTCATCGTCGGCTGCACCGGCGGCGGCTCCAATTTCGCCGGCATCGCCTTCCCGTTTCTCGGCGCGCAGCTGCGCGGCGGCAAGAAAGTTCGCTTTGTCGCGGTCGAGCCCGCGGCGTGCCCCAGCCTGACGCGCGGCAAGTACGCGTATGACTTCGGCGATACCGCGCACCTGACGCCGCTGACCAAAATGCACACCCTGGGTTCGACTTTCACCCCGCCCGGGTTCCACGCCGGGGGGCTGCGCTATCACGGCATGGCGCCGCTGGTCAGCCATATCAAGGAGCTGGGGCTGATCGAAGCGGTGGCTTATCATCAGATCCAGTGTTTCGAGGCCGGCGTGCAGTTCGCGCGCGCCGAAGGCATATTGCCCGCGCCGGAAGCCAATCATGCGGTGCGCGGTGCGATCGACGAAGCCCTGAAATGCAAGAGGGAAGGCGTCTCCCGCTCTATCCTGTTCAACCTGTGCGGCCACGGCCATTTCGACATGCAGGCGTACATCGATTATTTCGGGGGCAAGCTGACTGATCAGACTTATGACGAATCCGAACTCGCGATGGCGCTTGCCGGACTGCCTTCGGTAAAAGCGGCTTAGCGCGGAAATTTGCATCGCGGAACGAGTTCGCATCCGTCGCCAGCGTAATTCGATGGGCTCGTGCTACCCTTGTTGAAGATGCTTGATGAGGGCTGCACATGGAGGACATTGTGAGGAAGGATGAACGGCATGATCCCGCCGACACGCTCCAGGGCGTAATCGGTCTCATCCGGACCCGGCTTCCGCGCGAGCGCCGCGCCGAAGCCGAGCGTCTCGTCACGCAGTATTACGCGCAAGTCGATCCCGAGGACCTTGCCGAGCGTTCTCCGGAAGATCTCTACGGCGCTGCGCTGTCGCACCTGGCTTTTGCGCGCAAGCGGGAGCCGGGCAAATCGCGCATACGCGCGATAAACCCGGGGGTCGACGAGCACGGCTGGCAGTCGGCGCATACGGTGGTCGAGATCGTCAACGACGACATGCCGTTTCTCGTCGATTCCATCACCATGGCGGTCAACCGGCGCGGACTGACGCTGCACCTTCTGGTCCACCCGGTGCTGCGCGTGACGCGCAGCACCGGCGGCGAACTGATCACCCTGCACGAGCCCGGATCGAGCGAGGGCACGCCGGAGTCGTTCATGCACGTCGAGGTCGACCGCGTCGCCGATGCCGCCGACCTCGAGACGCTGTGCGCGGAGCTGGCTGATGCGCTTGCCGACGTGCAAGTCGCCTGCGCGGACTGGCGGAAAATGAAGGCGAAACTCGAGGAGGCGCTCGCGGAAATCGAGCGCCGCCCGCCGCCCATCGCACCCGCGGATGTCGCCGAGGCCGTGGCGTTTCTTAACTGGCTTGGCGAAAATCACTACACTTTCATCGGCTATCGCTGCCATGACCTGGTGGCGGTGGAGGGCGGCGAGGCGCTGCGCCCGGTGCCGGAATCGGGCCTCGGCGTGCTGCGCGACGCGCGCGACACGGCGCAATCCGCGAGTTTTGCCGCGCTGCCGCCCGCGGTCCGCGCGCTGGCGCGCGAGCCGAGGCTGCTCATTATCACCAAGTCGAATTCGCGCTCGAGCGTGCACCGCCCGGGTTATCTCGACTACGTCGGCGTGCAGCGTTTCGATGCGTCCGGCGCCGTATGCGGCGAGCACCGCTTCCTCGGGCTGTTTACCTCGACGGCGTACATGGCCGCGCCGGGGGAGATCCCGCTCTTGCGGCGCAAGGTGGCTGAAGTCATCAAGCGTGCCGGACTGGCGCCGGCGAGTCATGCGGGCAAGGCGCTGCATAACGTGCTTGCCACTTATCCACGGGATGAGTTGTTCCAGATCTCCACCGACGAGCTGCTGCAAACGGCGACGCGGATTCTGCAGTTGGGCGAGCGCCAGCGGTTCCGCCTGTTCATGCGGCGCGACCTTTACCAGCGGTTCGTTTCCTGTCTGATCTACGTGCCGCGCGAAAATTTCGGCACCGAGGTTCGCCTGCGCTGGCAGCAGATCCTGACCGAGGCGCTGCGGGGCATTTCCACGGACTATAACGTGTTCGTATCCGAGTCGGTGCTGACGCGGGTCCTGATCACGGTGCGCACCCAGCCTGGCGGCATTCCGGAATACGACGAGGATGCGCTCGAGGCGCGCCTGGCCGCCGCCGCGCGCCGCTGGGAGGACGATCTGAACGCTGCGCTGATCGATGCCGTGGGCGAGTCGCGCGGGAACCAGCTCTACCGAATCTACGGGGCCGCGTTTCCGGCGGGCTATCGAGAAGATCATGCGGCGCGCAGCGCGGTGCCCGATATAGAGATGATGGCGCGGCTGAGTCCGGCCCATCCGATCGGCATGTCGCTCTACCAGCCGCTCGAAGCCGCACCCGGCATCGTGCGCTTCAAGCTGTTCCATGTCGGGAGCGCCGTGCCGCTGTCCGATGCATTGCCGATGATCGAGCACATGGGGCTGCGCGTGCTCGATGAGCAGCCGCACAAGATCGAGCCCGCGGGCAGCGAGCCCGTCTGGCGGGACGACTTCGGCTTGCAGCCGGTCGGCGGCGTCGAAGTCGACATCGACGCGGTACAGGAGATATTCGAGGACGCGTTCGGGCGCCTGTTCCGCGGCGAAATTGAGAACGACGACCTCAACCGCCTGGTGCTCGCCGCGCGGCTCGATGCGGGCGAAGTCGTGGTGCTGCGCACCTATACCAAATATCTGCGGCAGATCGGATTCGCGCTTCCCCAGCGCTTCGTCGAAGTAACGCTGGCCAAGCATGCGCCGGTAGCGGGGATGCTGGTGAGGTTGTTCGACCTGCGCATGCATCCCGCGAAGCATGACGATGAGGCCGCAGCCCGCCAGGCGGCCGCGATCGAGCAGGCGCTGGACCAGGTCGAGAACCTCAACGAGGACCGCGTGCTGCGCCAGTTCCTCGCGCTTATCCTGGCAACGCTGCGCACCAACCGCTGGCGCGTCGATGCGGCGGGACAGCCGCGCAGTTTCCTGTCAGTCAAGTTCGATCCGGCCAAGGTCCCGGGGTTGCCCGAACCGAAACCGATGTTCGAGATATTCGTCTATTCGCCGCGCTTCGAAGGCGTGCACTTGCGCGGCGGCAAAGTGGCGCGCGGCGGATTGCGCTGGTCGGACCGGCCCGAAGACTTTCGCACCGAGATCCTGGGGCTGGTCAAGGCGCAGATGGTGAAAAACACGGTGATCGTCCCGGTAGGCTCCAAGGGCGGCTTCGTGCTCAAGCGCGCGCCCGCGCCGAATGATCGCGACGCCTTTCTCAAGGAAGGCGTGGCGTGTTACCAGGATTACCTGCGCGGCCTGCTCGATCTGACCGACAACCTGGTCGGGACCACCGTGGTGCCGCCGCCGGATGTGCGCCGTCACGATCCGGACGATCCGTACCTGGTGGTGGCTGCGGACAAGGGCACCGCGACATTCTCGGATTACGCAAACGGCATTGCGAAGGAATATGGATACTGGCTGGCCGACGCGTTCGCATCGGGCGGCTCGGCCGGCTACGATCACAAAAAAATGGGCATCACCGCCCGCGGCGCTTGGGAATCGGTGAAGCGCCATTTCCGCGAAATGGGCGTCGACACGCAGACGACGGATTTCAGCGTCGTCGGCATCGGCGACATGTCGGGCGACGTCTTCGGCAACGGCATGCTGCTGTCGCGCCATATCAAATTGGTGGCCGCATTCGACCATCGCCACGTGTTCCTCGATCCCGATCCCGACCCGGAAGCGTCGTTCAGGGAGCGCGAACGGCTGTTTGCGCTGCCGCGATCTTCGTGGGCCGATTACGACGCGAACCTGATCTCGAAGGGCGGCGGCCTGTTTCCGCGCACGGCCAAGTCGATCGCGGTTACGCCCGAAGTCAGGCGGGTGCTCGGCATCCAGGCCAAAGCGCTGCCGCCGAACGAGCTCATTTCCGCCATTTTGCGCGCGCCGGTCGACCTGCTCTACAACGGCGGCATCGGCACCTACGTCAAGGCGGCCAAAGAGTCGCACGCCGATGCGGGCGACCGCGCCAGCGACGGCGTGCGGGTGAATGGCGCGGAGTTGCGCTGCAAGGTGGTGGCCGAAGGCGGCAATCTTGGGTTTACCCAGCGCGGCCGGATCGAATACGCGCTGTCGGGGTGCGGCGGCACAGGCGGCCGCATCAATACCGATGCGATCGACAACTCGGCGGGGGTGGGCACCTCGGACCAGGAGGTGAACATCAAGATTCTGCTCGGGCTGGTGGTGGCCGAGGGCGAGCTTACCGAGAAACAGCGCAACAAGCTGCTCACCGAAATGACCGATGACGTTGCGGCCCACGTGTTGCGCGACAACTACTTCCAGACCCAATCGCTGTCGATCGCCGGGCGCATGGGCGTGAGGCTGATCGACGCGCAGGCGCGCTTCATCCGCTTTCTCGAGCGTGCCGGGCGGCTTAACCGCGCGATCGAGTTCCTGCCCACCGACGAGGAAATCGCCGAGCGCAAGGCGCAAAAGAAAGGGCTCACCGGACCCGAACTTGCGGTGCTGCTCGCCTATTCCAAAATCTGGCTGCACGAAGCTTTGCTCGCCTCCAGTCTTCCCGATTACGCGTGGGTCGGGACTGCGCTCGAACGCTACTTCCCCGCCGCGCTGCGCAGCCGCTACGCCGCATTCATGCCGAAGCATCCGCTGCGGCGGGAGATCATTTCCACCCACGTGGTGAACAGCATGGTCAACCGCGTCGGCGCCACCTTCGTGCACAGCCTGATGGAAGCGACCGGCGCCCAGGCGCATGAAGTGGTGCGCGCCTATCTCTTGCAGCGTGAGATATTCGATTTTGTGACGATCTGGCGCGAGATCGAGGCGCTGGACAATCATATTCCAGACAAGCTTCAGGCGGACATGCTGATCGAGTCGGGACGGCTGTCCGTTCGCGCGACGACGTGGTTCCTGCGCTCGCAGCACAACGCGGCGGATATGGCCGTAACCATCGCGCACTTTGCGCCCTGTGTCCAAACGCTGCGCGAGGCCCTGCCGCAGCTGCTCGATGGCAAAGCCGGGATCCCGCTCGGGGAGCGCGCCGCCGGCTATGTGGCCGGAGGCGTGCCTGAAGCGCTGGCGCATCGCGTCGTCGCCTGCGACACGCTGTTTGCGGCGCTGGATATCGTGGACATCTCGACAGCGAGCGAGCGGGCCGTCGGCACGGTGGCGGGCGTTTACTTCGGGCTGGCCACGGTGCTCGATCTGCCGTGGCTGCGTAACCGGATCGGGTTGCTCGCGGCCGACGGACATTGGCAGACGCTGTCGAAGCAGGCGATGCGCGATGATCTGACGGCGCTGCAGCGCACGCTCTCGGGCCAGGTGCTGGCCAGCGGCGGCGCGGACGACGCGCCCGCAGACTTGATTGCGGCATGGCAGTCGGTGAATGCGGCGCCGCTGGAGCGCGCGACGCGGCTGCTCGGCGAGCTGCGCGCAGTGCCCGCGCCGGACCAGGCCATGCTCTCGGTCGCGTTGCGCGAGCTGCGCAATCTCGCCCAGTGCGCCTGACGATATCCGCCGAATCGGGTTAGAATGCCTCGCCCGCAGCGTACTGCGGCGCGCCCCATCTACTCAGGAACGGATTCATATTCATGGCGAATTCCAAACGCGATTATCCCGATCTGCACGAACACCTGAAAGAGCTGGATAAGCAGGGGCTGTTGCTCACCATAGACCGGCCGATCGACAAGGATGCCGAGATGCACCCGCTGGTGCGCTGGCAGTATGTGGGGGGCATCGCCGAGCACGAACGCAAGGCCTTCCTCTTCACCAACGTCGTCGACGGGCTCGGCCGCAAATACAAATTTCCGGTGGTGGTCGGGGCGTTCGCCGGCAACCGGGCGATTTACGGCGTCGGCATGCGCTCGCCGATAGAGGACATCCAGACGCGGTGGGACAAGGCGATCGCCAATCCGGTTGCCCCGCGCATCGTCGACAAGGCAGCGTGCCAGGAGGTCGTGATCGAAGGCGCGGCGCTGCAAGGCGAGGGCAACGGGCTGGACAGCCTGCCGATCCCAGTCTCGACACCGGGTTTCGACAGCGCGCCCACGCTCACCGCGACCAACGTGATCACCAAGGATCCCGAGACCGGCATCCAGAATCACGGCACCTACCGCGCCGCGCTCAAGGCGAACGACCGGCTGGTCGTGCGCATGGCGACCCGCGTCGGGGGAGCGGGTGGTTACCGGCATTACCTGAAGCACCAAAAACGCGGCGACAAGTTCATGCCGTGCGCCATCGTCCTGGGCGCCCCGCCGTGCGTCGCGTTCGTGGCGCCGATGAAACTGCCGATCGATCTCGATGAAATCGGCGTGGCGGGCGGGGTCGCGGGCGGCCCGATCAACATGGTGCGCGCCAAAACCGTGGACCTCATGGTGCCGGCCGAAGCCGAAATCGTGATCGAGGGGCTGATCGACACCGAATTGCTCGAGCCGGAAGGCCCGTTCGGGGAGTCGCACGGCCACGTCGCGCTCGAGGAATTCAACATGCCGATGCGGGTCACGGCGATCACTCACCGCAAGAACGCGATCGTCGCCTCCTACATCAGCCAGGTCACGCCCAGCGAATCGAGCACCATCAAGCGCGTGTCGTACGAGCCGATGTTCCTCACCCACCTGCGCAACACGCTGGGCATCCGCGGCGTCAAACGCGTGACGCTGCACGAACGCATGACGGCGCTGCGGCGCATCGCCATCGTCACGGTGGAGAAAGGCACGCCGCGCACCGAAGTGTGGCGCGCGCTCGCGGGCGCGACTTCGTTCAAAGCCGATTGCGGCAAGATCTGCATCGCGGTGAGCGAGGACATCGATCCCGAAAATTCCGATTCCATTTTCTGGGCGCTCGCGTTTCGCATGAACCCCGCGACCGACCTGCAGGTGCTCGAGCATCGCAGCAAAGGCCACGGTCCGGAGCGCGAGCACGAGAACCAGCAGGAAGACGCCACGCTGCTGATGGATGCCACCATGAAAGAGGACCTGCCGCCGCTCGCCCTGCCCAGGCAGGAATACATGGAGCGCGCGAAACAGGTCTGGGAGGAACTCGGTTTGCCCAAACTGCGGCCGCAGTCGCCGTGGTTCGGTTCCGAACTCGGCGACTGGCTGCCGCAGTGGGAAGCGGCCGCGAAGCGCGCGGCCGAGGGGCGCTATCTCGAAAACGGGCTGGCCAGCGCCAGGCTGCAGCGCGCGGGCCTCAAACCGGAGACCAGCTACCGGCCCGATGAACAGCCGTGATTGGTAATTGGTGATTGGTAATTGGTAATTGGTGATTAGTGATTAAAGGACCGTGATTAGTGAATAGTAATTAGTGATTAGTTAAAAAAACGAGGAATGAAGGATGAGGTGGTAAAAAAATCCCCCTCTCCCTCGCTCGCGGGGGAGAGGGTAGGGAGAGGGGGCAAGGACACCAATCACCAATCACCGTATTTAAAGGAGGCAGACATGAAACTCTACTATTCTCCCGGCGCGTGTTCGCTGGCGCCGCATATCGTGTTGCGTGAAGCGGGCTTCGCTTTCGATCTGGTCAAGGTCGACATTCCCAACAAGAAAACCGAGCATGGCGACGACTACTGGAAAATCAATCCCAAGGGCTACGTGCCGGCGCTGGTGCTCGACAACGGCACAGTCCTGACCGAGGTCGGCGTGGTCTGCCAGTACCTGGCCGACCAGATGCCGGATTCGGGGCTTGCGCCCAAGGCGGGCACGATGGATCGCTACCATCTGATGGAGTGGCTCAACTTCATCGCCACCGAAGTCCACAAGCAGATCGGCGCGCTGTTCAATCCGAAAATGACGGTGGAGATGAAGCAAGTGCAGCTCGGCGTGATCGAGCGGCGCCTGAACGCGCTGGAAATCATGTTCGGCGCCAGGGACTACCTGATGGGCGAGCGGTTTTCCGTTGCCGACGCTTATCTCTTCACCGTGCTCAACTGGACCAAGATTCACAAAATCGACATGGCGAAGTGGCCCAAGCTCCAGGCTTTCATGGCGCGCGTCGCGAGCCGGCCCAAGGTGATACTGGCGATTAAAGTGGAACAGCGGGCCAACAAGTAGCGGCGTGGTTGGCGCAGCCGATGCAGCCTGGGTTGGAGACTCTGCATGACCCTGATCCGCAGGGTGACCTTGAACCTTGAACCTTGAACTTTGAACCTTGAACAAAACACCATGACCAATAACCCCAAGCAATTGCGCATCGGCATCCCCAAGGGCAGCCTGCAGGAGACGACGCAGAAGCTGTTCATACGCGCCGGCTACGATCTGCGCATCTCCGGCCGCTCCTACTACCCGGGCATCGACGACCCCGAGATCCAGTGCATTCTGATCCGGCCGCAGGAAATGGCGCGCTATGTCGAGCAGGGCATACTCGATTGCGCCATCACCGGCCTCGATTGGATTTTGGAGAACGACTCCGACGTGGCGGAACTGGCCGACCTGCGCGCGCCCTGGCCGAACTATGGCGTCGTGCGCTGGGTGCTGGCAGCGAAGGAGGACTCGCCGTTTCGCACGGCGAAGGATCTCGATGGCGGCCGCATTGCCACCGAAGCGGTGGGCATGACCAAGCGCTTCCTGGCGCAATACGGCGTGACGGCAACCGTCGAATTTTCCTGGGGTGCGACCGAGGTCAAGCCGCCGATCCTGGCCGATGCGATAGTGGATGTGTCCGAGACCGGCTCGTCGCTGCGCGCCAACGACCTGAGGATATTAGACGTGGTGCTGGAGAGCACGCCGCGCTTCATCGCCCATCACAAATCCCTCGAGGATCCCTGGAAGCGCGCCAAGATCGACCGCCTTCTGATGATGCTCAAGGGCGCGATCGCCGCCGCCACGCGCGTCCTGCTGTCGATGAACGTGCCGCGCGAAAAAGTCGATACCGTGCTGAAAATATTGCCGGCACTGGCCACTCCGACCCTCTCCACCCTGGCCGATCCGGCGTGGGTGGATCTCAGCACCGTGGTCGAGGAAAAGATAGTGCGGGAACTGATCCCGCGCCTCTACGACGCGGGCGCGCGCGGCATCATCGAACTGCCGATCAACAAAATCGTTGAATAGTGCGGGCGCGCGTCGCCCGCTGTTCAATGTTCCGGGTTTCGAGTTCAATGTTCAAAGTTCCAGGTTCCAGGTTCCGAGTTCAAAGTTAAATGCTTACCGCTTACGAATCACCAGTCACTAATCACTGATTTTCACCTTGAACCTTATTCTCCGCCCACAATGCCATCAAGTAACACAATCAGCTGCGGCGCGCGTTCCCGTGCTGTTACGTAAAGCAGCGCAGGGTTGATACGGCCGTACTCATGGGCAAGCAGGTTGCGCTGCCCGATGAGCGCGCGCCACGGGATTTCCGGGTGCGCGTCCTGACATGCGGGTGTGACTCGCCGCGCAGCTTCGCCGACGAGTTCGAGCGTGCGCTCCAGCGCGCGCAGCCGTAGGCGATCAGCCAGAAACTGCTCCATCGTAACGTTGTCCACGATGGCGAACGCCTCTCGCCCCGCTGATAACATATCCCACAGATGCGCCGCGTCGCGTGCGTCAGGCTGCATACAGCGTCCTTAGTTCCGGCAGGATCGCTTTACGCCGGAACGGGTTGTCGAGAATCTCGGGCGTCGCCACGTCCACTTTGCGCCCGCCAAAGAGCGTTGAGAGTTCATCCTGCATGGCCGGGATGTCGAGCAGTGACGTTTCGCCGCCCTGCTCAAACTCGACCAGCACGTCCACATCGCTCGAGGGCGTCATTTCGTTGCGGGCTGCGGAACCGAACAGGCTGAGCTTGCGTATGCGATATTTGCGGCATAGTGATGCGAGCTTGCCGCGAGGTATGTGCAGCTTAGGACGCGGTGCAGAGACCTCGTAAGCCGCCCGCTGATCATGTAGCACGCGCGTCTCGCTGGATGTTGCGAGGTTTGGCGACCTTGGGGGCGTATCGGTGGCCTTCTGCAGCAGCGCCGCCAGTTCATCGAATACGGGGCAGGCTGGGTTGGCTTGGTAGTGCACCTGGCGGCCCACTTCCTCGCGCAGCAGCAGGCCGAGATCCGCCAACGCCCGCAGATCCCGGTGCAGCGAACCTGGTGACGCCCCCGTGATGCGCGCCAACTCGCGCACGTGCAGAGCGGATTCCGGTTGGAGGAAAAGCTCCTTCAGTACCGCAAACCGGGTAGCACCCAGCAAGTAATTGGCCACTGACATGATGTGTTCTCAGAATTGCTGCAATTGTAGCAAAAAAGAGAACGAAAGAACACGGCGGAAATATAAGCCTAACACATTGTTATTATTGAGATAATTTATTCCACATCAGCGCTTGTCGCCCGTTAACCAGTTGCAGGATGGCAATTCTATTTCCTGCCGGAGCAAAAGCTTCTACTAATGCGCTAAAAGAACATCAATAGACGAGCCACGAGCCACGAGCCACGAGCCACGAATCACGATTTACTAATCACCAATCACTGTTCTTGAGGTGCATAATTAAAACAAGCACCGAAAAAACATACTAAGTATCTGATAAATAACAATATTCTTGTATTCGCCACCCCCGGTGCATAAAAGCTATGTACTCCGGGGTGATTTTCCGCGCCTGCGGCACGTCTCCTGCGCTGCCAATTACTGATGTAACTCCATGAATAATTAGGTGAAGTTTCTCTGCTCGTGCGAGCTGGCACGGTCGATGCTTAAAGAAAGACAAGCAGATAAACAATCAACCAACGGAGAGCATCATGAGAACCTACACACACAATCTGATCGCTGAACACGGAACCCTGGTTGGACTCGGCTTCCCGGCGAAAAAAGGCTACGCAGCCAAACCCGCCGCCAAAGGCGAAGTGACTTTGGCCAAACGCGCGAAAAACGTCGCGCTGTTCTTCGCGGCTCCCTTCATCGGCTTGGCCTACCTGTTAGCCTTCCCGGTCATCGGCCTCGCGCTGGCGCTCTGGATCGGCTGCAAAGCAGTAATGAAAAACAAAAAAGCCCGGACCGTCGCACTCGCCGCCGCCGCCCCGGTCATCGCACTTGCCTTCCTGACCGTCGGCCCGGTGCTCGGGCTTGGCGCACTCGCCTGGGCTGGAGGCAAAGCCCTCGTGGCAGGCTAAGCACCAGACACCAACAATCAGTAAGCACTAACTAAACGGGCGGGAGCCAACAGGCCCCGCCCGTTTTAATTGCGTTGTTTGAACCTGGGCCCTTACTGCTCACGGCTTACTGCTTACACCTTGAACTTTGAACATTAAACTTTGAACATTAAACTTTGAACTCACACGAACCACGAAGCATTCTTTTTAATACCTTCTTCACAATACCCGCTTGACGGGTACGCTTGACGGGTGCGCTCGACGGGTACGAACCACGAACCACGAACCACCAATCACGGTAGTTAGGTGTTGCGCGGCGGTGCGGGCGGTGCCGGTGAATTGACACGTGTAAAGCGACGCTTTACGCTGTGGATATGATCAAGTTGTTCCAGCACAAGGGCTTGGAGGCCTTATTCCGGACCGGAAACAAAGCCCGGATTCAGGCGCATCATGCGGGATGACTGAGGACGATGCTGTTTGCCCTGGATTCAGCCGTTAAACCGACAGATATGAATGCCCCAGGCTGGCGGTTGCATGCCCTGACTGGGAAGCTCAAAGGATACTGGTCAGTTTCTGTAAGCGGTAACTGGCGATTGATATTCCGCTTCCAGGGGCCCGACGCGGAATTGGTTGATTACCTCGATTATCACTAAACAAAGAGAGAACATCTATGTCGCGAATGTTTAATCCTCCGCATCCCGGAGAAGTCGTAAAGGAATATCTGCCTGAAAACGTCAGCGTAACCGAGGCCGCGAAAAAGCTGGGCGTTTCGCGCCAGGCGTTTTCAGCCATTATCAACGGCAGAGCGGGCATCACCGCTGATATGGCGCTGCGGCTGTCGAAGGCGCTTGAAACCTCACCGGATATGTGGCTTGGGATGCAGATGCAATACGATCTCTGGCAGGCCAAACAGCAGGCGCCCAAAGGCGTCCAAAAACTGGCGGCTTAGCCGCTATCGGGCACATTCTTTTCAGCGAATCGGCGCAGCGACTTGGGAAGGGTGGGCAGCAGTAAATTACGAGTCAAAGCGAGTTCTTCGATTCACTCTTCACTCATTAAAGGAACTTCATTTTGGCATCAGTAGTCGCGCCACCGATTGCGGCATTCGCCTTCGACAACACCTACGCCCGTGAGCTGGAGGGGCTGTTCGTGCCGTGGCAGGCGACAAAGGCGCCGCAGCCCGCGCTGGTCAAGCTCAACCACGATCTGGCCGAAGAACTGGGGCTGGCTGCCCAATCGCTGGATGCCACCGCAGCCGCGCTGCTGTTCTCCGGCAATCAGTTGCCGCCGGGCGCCGCGACCATAGCCCAGGCCTACGCCGGCCACCAATTCGGCGGCTTCTCGCCGCAATTGGGAGACGGGCGCGCCTTATTGCTCGGCGAGGTCATCGACAAGCACGGCCGGCGCCGCGACATCGCTTTCAAGGGTTCCGGCCGCACGCCGTTCTCACGCGGGGGGGATGGCAAGGCGGCGCTGGGCCCGGTGCTGCGCGAGTATCTGATCGGCGAGGCGATGCACGCGCTGGGCATTCCGACCACGCGCGCGCTGGCAGCGGTGACCACGGGTGAAGTCGTCCGGCGCGAGCGCAACCTGCCCGGCGCCGTGCTGACCCGCGTGGCGGCCAGCCACATCCGCATCGGCACGTTCCAGTTCGTCACGGCGCGCGGTGACGAGGCGCTGCTGCGCCGGCTGGCCGACTACGTGATCAAACGCCATTACCCGGAGCTCGATGGACAGGACTATCTCGGTCTGCTGCGGGCGGTGAGCGAGCGGCAGGCCGCGCTGATCGCGCGCTGGATGCTGGCGGGTTTCATCCACGGCGTGATGAACACCGACAACATGACGCTCTCCGGCGAAACCATCGACTACGGCCCCTGCGCGTTCATGGATCGTTACGACCCGGCGACGGTCTTCAGCTCGATCGATCAACGCGGCCGTTACGCCTATGTGAATCAGCCGCTGATCGCCGGCTGGAACCTGACGCGGCTGGCGGAGGCCTTGCTGCCGCTGCTGGGTGAGGATCAGGAGCGCGCGGTCGCGCAGTCGCTGGAAGTGCTGGGCACGTTCCAGGACAGGTATCAGCACTATTGGCTGCAAGGCATGCGGCAAAAGCTGGGACTGGCGCGTGTAGCGGCCGATGACCTGGCGCTGGCCACTGATTTTCTGGCGACGATGCAAGGGCAGGGCGTCGACTACACGCAGGCGTTTCGGCGTCTGGCGGACGCGGCAGCGGACACCGGCCCCGCGGCCGATGCGGGTCTGCGCCAGCTGTATGCCGATGACGCGGCACTCAAGGCATGGCTGCCACGCTGGCGCTCGCGCCTGCACAGCGAACCGGGGGACGCTGCGCAGCGCGCGCTGGCCATGCGCGCCGTCAATCCTGTTTACATCCCGCGCAATCACAAAGTCGAAGAGGCGCTGGACGCCGCGGTCGAGCGCGGGGACTACGCGCCGTTTGAAAAGCTGCTAGCCGTGCTGCAGCGGCCGTTCGACGAGCAGCCGAGTCTGGCGGCTTATGCAGAACCGGCGCCGGCGCACGAGTCCGCCGGCTACCAGACGTTTTGCGGGACTTGACGGAAAAAGTCGCGAAGGCGGGCAACAAAGATTGAACCGCCAAGAAAAATAAAAGCTGAGCCACAGAGATCACAGAGGAAGATCAAGAACAAATCACCAGTTACCAGTCACGGGCTTTTGGCTATCTTCAAGGCGACCGGTATTTCAGCAACCGCTACTAATCACCAGTCACGAGCCACGAATCACGAAGCATTCTTTTTAATACCCGCTCGACGGGTACGAATCACGAACCACGGGCCCTTAGCTACCAATCACCAATCATGCCGCAAAGCAAATACCCGGAGGGTGCGAATCACCAATTACTGCCCTTAGTCACCAATCACCTATGCCGAATAGAATAAAGGCATAATCACGGATTACAACTATAAATCCTTCTCGCGCGAACTGGACTGGCGTTGTTCCTCCGGCAGGGTCGAGAAGCTTGTGGGGATCCTTTTTATTGCCCGCCAACGGGCACCGTTCTCACCTGCCCCTTCAAGGGACAACACGCCGCGTAGCGGCTTGTTGCGGTGAAGGCTAATATTTGCATGGCTAATGTTATGCCGGAGCCAAAGGCTGGGATGGGGATGGGATAGATGCTGCGGGCGGTTGAAGAAAGCGAGCGGGAGGATTAGAAAAAGGTGTGCGTTCCGTTTATCCATACGGATTTCGGGACTTTCGGTCTAGGGAAATTGACCTCGATTATTGTCTTTATTCAACATAGATGCATGCGAACAACGCAAGGGTGAGCGCGTCCCCTACGTCGCCTATGAATGCTTACTACGCCGCAGACGTAGCGAAATTCATTACCACGACGCCGGATGCAATTCTTGGGAACATCACGGCAAATAGCGCTTTTGCGGTCGACGTTGCGCAACGTGATGCTTGGATGGTGCAGATTGGGGTGTTGAAGTCTGCTCTTGAGGGCGTGGAAGGTAAGATCTTCCTTGAGTTTAATGTGCCTCGCATTGGCAGTCGCATTGATGCGGTGTTGATTTCCGGCCCAACAATATTCGTGATCGAGTTCAAAGTCGGCGAAAAAGACTTCAAGCGCGACGACCTGAATCAAGTTTGGGACTACGCCTTAGATCTAAAAAACTTTCACAAAGCGAGCCACCGCGCACAGATTATTCCCATCTTGGTTGCAACACATGCGCCTTGGTCCGATGCCGATTTGCCTGCGCCACATGCCGATAATGTGTCGCCACCAGTTCGGTGCAATTCGAAAGGATTACGGAAACTCATTCACGCAGGGCTTGACCATGCAGCGGGTGATAATCTCGATGCCCAAAAGTGGAGTGATTCGCCTTACCAGCCGACTCCCACAATTATTGAGGCCGCGCAAACACTTTATGCGCAACATTCCGTCGATGCGATTGCCCGCCACGATGCCGGAGCTCGCAATCTCAAGATCACTTCACAACGCATCGAAAAGCTTGTGGAGGAAGCGCGTCAGAATCAACGCAAGATGATTATCTTTGTTACTGGAGTACCTGGCGCCGGCAAAACTCTGGTCGGACTGAATGTCGCAACAAAAAAGCGCGATCAAACACAACCCACGCATGCCGTATTTTTGTCGGGGAACGCCCCTTTGGTTAATGTGCTGAGAGAGGCGCTCACGAGGGATGAAGTTGCCCGACTACGGAAGCGGCTAGATAAAACGCGCAAAGGAGAAGTTGCTCAGAAGGTAAAGGCGTTTATCCAGAATGTGCATCACTTCCGCGATGCCGGATTGCGCGACAATACTGCCCCCAGCGACCATGTGGTCATTTTCGATGAAGCCCAACGGGCGTGGAACCGCGAAATGACTTCTAGCTTCATGCTTAGAAAAAAGAAATACATAGGCTTTAATCAGTCCGAGCCCGAATTTCTCATCTCCTATCTCGACCGTCATGATGACTGGGCCGTTGTGATTTGTCTTGTCGGAGGAGGTCAGGAAATTAACCGAGGTGAGGCTGGGATTTCTGCTTGGCTTGATGCCATTAAAACAACATTCACCTCTTGGCATGTTTACGTTTCACCGGATCTTACCGATAGCGAATACGCCGCCGGTCATGCGCTTGACACGCTCAAGGGGCGGGCCAATGTAGTGCAGGATGATAGCCTCCATCTTGCTGTCTCCATACGATCTTTCCGCGCTGAAAACGTGTCCTCTTTTGTGAAATCGATTTTGGACTGCGAGAGCGTAAAGGCTCGTGATATTTTGGGATCGATATCTTCACGCTACCCCATTGCGCTGACACGCGATTTGGATATAGCAAAACAGTGGATACGCAAACATGCTCGTGGCTCCGAGCGCTTCGGTTTGGTAGCGTCATCCGGTGCGCAGCGCCTGAAGCCTCACGCCATTGACGTCCGCGTCGAGATCAATCCCATTCATTGGTTTCTCAACGATTCGGAAGACACCAGATCGAGCTTTTACATGGAAGATGCAGCTACCGAGTTTCAAATACAAGGGCTCGAACTTGACTGGGTCTGCATGACGTGGGATGCCGACCTTCGCTTTGCGGATTCAGATTGGACTTACCATTCATTTGTAGGAACCAAATGGACATCGATTCATAAATCAGAGCGTCGACAATACTTGCGTAATGCCTACCGTGTTTTGCTCACACGCGCACGCCAAGGTATGGTCATCTTCGTGCCAACTGGTGATAGCTCAGATGCAACGCGCACACCCGCCCACTACGATTCCACATTTGAATACCTCGCAGGTATTGGCATCCCTGTCCTTGCGAGTTAGAGACCCAATAAGCCTCAGGGGCAGACCACTAACGACTCATTCTCAAGATTGAATACCAAATTTGGAAAATATCGAAAACAAGTGTCCTTTCTGCCTAATCGCACGGGATCAGATCATCCTCGAACGCCCGCTCGCGCTCGCGCTCGTGAACCGAGCGAATGTGCGACAGGCGAGCGAATAGCCGTCCTAATTCATCCATAGAGCAATAGTTAAAATATCATTAAAAACAACGGATTGGTGATGATCTCTTGGGCGACCGCCAAGCTGCCGTCGTAAGCGGTCAG
This sequence comes from Burkholderiales bacterium, assembly GCA_030683105.1. GTDB lineage: Bacteria > Pseudomonadota > Gammaproteobacteria > Burkholderiales > SG8-41 > CAKKQX01. The sequence goes on from JAUXMZ010000003.1 coordinate 45,900, forward strand.
CAGTAAGCGGTACCCCGTTCCCATATGTGCTTTGGAGTTTGAAATAACAATATGAACCAGTACTACGCTGCTGCCTTGCCGGCCGTTCTGATGTTGGTCTGCCTTTTTTTTCCAGTGCTGCTCCTCGATTGGATTCGAAAGCGGCAGCGGTCAAAGCGTCGCTCCCCACTCACCAGCAAATTATTAAGAGGACCGGGTGAGATGCTTCGTGGTGAACTTGAAAACCTCCAATTAGATTTCAGCACTTATCTCGCCTTGCTGATTGCATGGCCGCTACTGGTATTGTCAGTTTATTTATCTCAGTCGCACTTCGGTGGAGTCCCTGATACCCCGGGTCGATGGATCTTCATTGCGCTTATCATTGTTATTTCCGTGCTATTCCTTTCCATCAAACTGCATCGCTTCTCGCGCCGATCGTTAGAACTGCGGACCGGGCTGGAGGCTGAGATCGCAATGGGTCAGGAACTCGACCATCTCATGCGTGAGGGGGCAGTAGTGTTCCATGACTTTCCAGCAGAGGGTTTTAACATCGACCATGTCGTTTTGACCCGTGGGGGCATCTATGCAGTGGAGACAAAAGGGCGAATGAAGGTGGACAGGGGTGGCGGGAAGAAGGACGCAACGGTCGAATTTAATGGCAAGGTGCTGTCTTTCCCAGCATGGCGTGAGAGTGAAACGCTGGAACAAGCAAAACGTCAAGCCAAATGGCTGGGAAAATGGATATCAAGCGCGGTTGGAGAGTCAATCGACGTAAAGCCGGTAGTGGCTTTACCGGGTTGGTGGGTGGAGCGTACCGGGCGTTCAGATGTCACGGTAATCAGCGGCGCGGAAGCTAAATCGTTGCTGAAAGGATGGCAGAGCGACGCATTCTCTGAGCCAATGATGAAGCGTATCGCGCATCAGCTGGAACAGCACTGCCGCGATGTAGAGCCCACACAATACGGGAAGCAGAATAAATTAGGGCGGTCTGCCCGGTAAGGCGTGGCAGTGATACGGGAATGGCGAAATTAATGGGATCGGTCTCGATTAATTTTTCGCTACTCGTCTCGCCGATTCGGTGTCTTGATCTGATGTTTATCAAACAATCGATTTTGACCTCATTGATTGCTTGAACTCTAACTAGATGGAGCGCTATGCATGGACGATAGAGAACCAATCAACTACCTGGCATTACTTTTCATCATTATTCTTGGGGTTACGGGTGGCAACTTGATTTCGAATTGGATAACGGCCCAAGTGGCAGCGCGCGCGATGCAGCAAGCCGCTGGGGAGGCTTCAAGGCTTATGAGGGAGCAAGCAGGCAAAGCGGGCGCGGCACAGCAAGAAATGGCTCGTAGATTTGAAGGCGAACGAAGCGAACAGCATCAAAGGGAAAGACAATCCCGCGCTATCAGTCCAATAGGGCGGAGTTTGGCGCAGCAATGTGAGGATTGGAGCCGCGCCTTCGAGCAGTTCAAGTCACAAGCTCCCCAGATGGAGAAAGATAAGCACTGTCGGCGATACGAGTCTTATCTTGAGACGGGCGTTCAGCCCAGGAACTGAAACAACTTTGCCTGCTATGAAGATGTATGAGTAAGACGCGGGTACAGGCTACTAACGACTCATTTCTTAAGACCGAATAACAAAGTTGAAAACTCCCGAAAAGAAGTGCCCCTTCTGCAACATTGACCCCGAGCAGATCATCGTCGAGCATCCGTTGGCGGTGGCGAAACATGACGGCTACCCCTTGACCAAAGGGCATACGCTCATCATTCCCCGCCGGCACGTCGCTTCGTTCTTCGACTGCACCGCAGAAGAACGCCAGGCCATGCTGGAATTACTGGACGACGCGAAAGCGATCCTGGACAAGGCGCATGCGCCGGACGGCTACAACATCGGCCTCAACAATGGCGCAGCCGCAGGGCAGACCGTGATGCACGTTCACATGCATCTGATTCCGCGCTACGCGGGCGACAAGTCCGACCCGCGGGGCGGGGTGCGGTGGATATTTCCGGAGCGGGCCCAGTACTGGACGAAGAAATGATTGTGTCCGCCAACTGCAGTACGACGATACGGTTTCCACGCGGCGTATCTATCTTTTACCCGAACCAGTAGTATTTCGCATCAGATCCGCTCGACACCGGGCGGGCGGCAGGGACATTCTTGGAGGTGCACTCATGGGCCACTGGTCTCTTCTACTTCTTCCGCTACTGGTTGCGTATCGCTCGCCGACGTTCTTCGACTTCGGCATCAGCTTCAACGCGCAATACCTTCTGGTGCCGCTAGCCGCGTTGCTTGCCCAGCGCTTCGGACTGACTGGCGTCATTTCAATTGCTGTCGGCGGCATCGTGTTCGTCATCGGTCTCAGCGGGGGAGCCTGGGGTGCGCTGGGCGGAAACCCGGCGCTTTATCTTGTGGCTCTTGCGGTCGCCGCGATCGTTGCCTCGCCGCACCCGCTCTCCAAGTGGCTGGAGTGGCCCGGTAGCGAGCGCGCAGCCAACTGGCTAACGTTCGCTGCGCCATTTCTTCTTGTGGCCGGCTTCGCGATCCGCGGTGGGAGCCCGTTGAGCGGCGGACTGCGCCTCGATTTCGGCTTCTCGTTCGCACTGCTCGGCTATTTCCTGCTCTTTGTCATGGGGGCGCGTGGCGTCCGCGTCGCGCTGCTGATCGCGGGCCTGATCGGTGCAGCGGCGATGACTTGGGGGCTGGCGTTGGGCGATTTGCTGCCGCGGGCACGGGGCCCGTTCTACATCTGGATTAATGCCTTGCAGCCGGCGGTCGCATTGACGGCGCTCGTCGCGTTTGCAGCAGGCGCCGCGATGACTGCGGTACTGGAAGGCCGTCCGCTACAGCGCGTATGGCGGTGGCCGTACCTAACGGTCGCTGCGCTGCTTGTGCTGTGGTTCGGACCAAACGCGGTGTCTGCCATACCCATCCGTTTACCGGGAGTATGGGCTGTCTACCTGCTGCAGTCGGCGGTCGTGCTGCCGTTCGCAGGGTTCATGGCGGGGATGCTGCGCGGCGCGCGCGGCGCGTTTTTTGTGAGCGCGAGTGCGCTCGTGTACATGGTGCTGTGGGCCCTTGGAGCTTTGGTGGCGCAGGAGGCGGCCGACATCACGATCCGGGTCCGCTATTTCCCGCTCGAAGCGCCGTTCGTGGCGATGGCCTTCGCGGTGCTCGGCGCGAAAATCGCCGAGACGCGCCAAGAGCCGGCCAGCTTCGGCGTGCTCCGCATTCCGGCATTCATCCTGCTGATGATCGCCACCGGGTTTGCGATCGTGGGCGAGGGCGGCACGGCGCGGCTCGTGCTGGGTGGCATCTTCGTGGCGGGATCGTGCGCGATCTTCATCGCCGCGATCCGCCTGCGCCGCTCGATGGCCGGTACCGTATTCGAGACCACGGCGGAGCGCTGGATGGGCTTCACCACGATTCTGTTCCTCGCGCTAGCGATCCTCGCCAACCTGGAAGCGACCGGTGACGTGCTGCGGAACTCCGCCTTCCTTCTTCTACCGCTGCAGGCGCTGTGGGACGCAGAGGCCGGCGCGCAGCTGCGCAGAATGGTCGGTGAGCAGCCCGACTTCGAGACGCTGGCCGGGTTCGGTATCATGCTGGCCATCTACCTCGGGGGTCTTTACGCCGCCGGGCGCACGCTGTGGCGCACGATCCCAAAAATCTATCAGGATGGGGGGCGGATCGTCGGGTTTGTAAGGGAATGGCGCGCGCGTCGCGCTGGGGCCGCGAAGCAGTGACCTTGAAAGAAAGGGGTCAGAAAGAAAGGGTCTTGCAATTCAACATGGTCGAGCATGAGAAGGGGCCGAAAAGCCGGCGTAATTCACCCATAAAGCGATATTGAAAAATGTAGTAAAAACAACGGGATATGTAACCAGACAGAGATAGAGCCGATCAAAATAAGGATAAGAAATGGCGCGACGAAAACAGAGTGCGTTTGAGGATCTGATCGAAATCACGTCTAAGTTGTCATGGTGGATAGGCGTAGTTCTCGCTGTCGTCGTGTACTTCGTATTGCACCAATTTGCGGTAATGGAAATTGTTGCACCGACCGGTGCAAAAGGGGTGGGCGTTTTTGCCGGCAAGCAACTGTACAAGTCGCTCGCGATATTCGGACAATATGTTTTGCCCGCTGCATTTCTGTTTGGCGCGCTGATTTCAGTTTTCTCCAGACGCAAGCGCAACGCGCTACATGCTCAGGTAGCGACTGCCGGCAAAAGAAGCGCGCTCGAAGACATGTCGTGGCAGGAGTTCGAGCAGCTTGTTGGGGAATACTTCCGGCGCAAAGGTTTCACGGTTGAGGAAACCGGCGGCGGCGGTGCTGATGGCGGCATTGATCTTATGGTCAATCTTGGCAAGGATCGCTACTTGGTTCAATGCAAGCAATGGAAGGCGCGGCAGATTGGAGTGGCTACTGTCAGAGAACTCTATGGTGTGATGGCGGCACAGGGCGCAGCCGGTGGATTCGTAGTTACATCAGGCGCTTTTACCGACGAGGCGCGGCGCTTCGCTGAGGGCCGCGAAATCGTAATCATTACCGGCGATCAATTGCTTCAGAAGATTCAAGCCACGCAAATTCCTGTGTCCGCGGCAAAAAGCAAAGTGAGCAGTACTTCCGCTCCTGATTCAAAAGTCGCACCCGCCTGTCCGCAATGCGGTTCAACCATGATTATGAAAACCGCGCGCAAGGGCGCGAACGTTGGCGGTTCTTTTTGGGGGTGTTCGACTTTTCCGAAGTGCCGCGGCACGCGGCCGGCGTGAAGCTATTTTGCTGCGATCACCTTATCCCTAGCTCGTAAGCTAACTCTATGGACCCATGTGCGCCGCCGAGCAGCGCAGACCAGCCCGGGAATTCGGGTGAGCACTGTGTGAGCCGCGCGTACTTAGCCAGCCCCGCCGAGATATCACGCCCGATCATTTAGCAATCGCGTGGACGATGCGCGAGTTGCGCAGGCCGCCGGGCTTGTCGAGCAGCGCAGGGTTACACCCAGTGGGTGCGGCGAACCTGGGCGGCCTTCTCTTTGGTTACTTTCTCTTTGGCCGCGCAAGAGAAAACGAAATGAAATGGAGTTTCGGTGAAGGCTAACCTTCAGGTTATGCCGGAGCCAAAGTGACCAGCACCCGGGCTGCCCCCGGCCATACATAGGATGAAGGATGAGGGCGGGAGAGACGCCGGGCGAGGGACGAGAGACGGCAAGGTCAGTCCGCTTCTGCGCGATCGCGCAGGATCAGATAGAGAACCTCAGGTACAAACCACGTTTTACTGCGCGCATTGGCGGCAGAGCACCGCGCCCTTGCTTAATAAATCAAATTAAATCAAAGGGGCCAGGCTCTAAATCAAAGGGGCCAGGCTCAATCAATTGAAGGGGCGTGTCGACCGAAGTTGGTTGTAGCATGTTGACAGGGCAGACGACCATTAGAGCGTATCTGGGCTACCTCTGCCATGCCTCGCCGCCGCTGCATTCATCTCGATGGCATACCGTGCAGCGCGGGAACTGTCGCGTGCCATAATTGTGCCTGGCCCCTATATCCGCAATATCCCTATATCCGCAAACCGATGCATTTCCAAGAGTAAGATTCCGGTGTGTCAATATCGAGAACCCCATCCTTGACGGTGCATTGCGCATGAACCGCCGCCACGTCACGCTCGGCGCGATCGCCGTGACGCTCGGGCTGACCTACGGCGTGTGGTATTCGTACAGCGTGTTCCTGGTCGCGCTGCTCAATGAGTTCGGCTGGAGCCGCTCGCTGCTCGCCGGCGCGTTTTCGGTGTTCACGCTCGTGCACGGCGCCGCCAATCCCGTCATCGGCGTGCTGTGCGATCGCGTAGGGCCGCGCCGCCTGGTGGTATTCGGCGGCGGCGCGCTCGGGCTCGCGCTCTTCGCCAACGGCTTCATCGATTCGCCGGGCCATCTGTACCTCGGCTTCGGCGTCGCCACTGCGCTCGCGGTAGCCTGCTGCGGCTGGGTGCCCGCGGTGGTCCTGGTGCAGCGCCAGTTCATGGACAGGCTCGGTTTCTCGCTCGGCATCGTGAGCTCGGGCATCGGCCTGGGGATGCTGTTCGTGGTGCCGCTGTGCCAGTGGCTGATCGAGTCGCTCGGCTGGCGCGCAGCATGGCAGATCCTCGGCGCGATCTGCGCCGGCTGGATCGTGCCCGCGGCCTGGTTTCTGCTGCGCGACGAGGCGCCGCTGCCAGCCGTTACGCTGCCCACCCGCGCGGCCAGCGCGCAGGGGGCTGACGCGCGGGAGATGACCTTGCGCGCGGCACTGCGCACGCAGCCGTTGTGGTTGCTGCTGGGGGCGTTCTTCTTCGGCAACGTGTGCTCGCAGACCCTGCACGTGCATCAGGTGGCCTTCCTCGTCGACCATGGCATGGCGGCGATGGCGGCAGCCTCCGTCGTCGGCGTGGTGGGCGTGGCAAGCATATTCGGCAAGGCCGGTGGCGGCTGGCTCTCCGACCGCTACCAGCGTGAGGTGATCTACGTCATCGGCATCGCGATTATGGTCGGCGCCGTGGGCGCGCTGGCGCTCGTCGGCGCGGTGCCGAGCCGCTGGGGCGCTTACGTTTACGCCGCAATGCTTGGCGTCGGCTACTCGGCGACGGCGGCGCTCATCCCGGCGATGTTGAGCGACCGCTTCCGCGGCCCGCGTTTCGGCCTGATCCTCGGCACTGGTCTGATGGGCAGCGCGCTCGGCAGCGCGTTCGGCCCGTGGATGGCGGGTCGCCTGTTCGATATGACGGGCAGCTACGTGATTCCCTTCGTCATTGCCGCTGTCTGTGGCGTGCTCGCCGCTGCCGCCGGCTGGCATGCGCGCCGCTTGCGCCTGCGCGCGGAGCAAGCAGGCTGAGCAACAAAAGAAATGGGCTCAGGCCCCCCCATTTCTTGCTGGTGTAAACGGGTTCTCCGTCTTCGTGGTCTGTGATGTCCGCCTTACCCGTAATACCGCTCCACGAAGCGCCTGAGTATCTTGTGGGCATAGGGCGCGGATTTATGGCGGACCTTGTTCTTTAGTTCATCCGCCAGCTGCGGTTCGAAATAGCCGTGGTTGCGGTAGGTGTCGATCCGCAGCATGATTTCCCCGGCATCGGCTTCAGGGTGGAACTGGGTGGCGTACACGTTCGCGCCGACGCGGAACATCTGCACCGGGCAATCGCGGCCGGTGAGCAGCAGGGCCGCGCCTGCGGGCGTGGTGTCGGCGGCCTCTTTGTGGCCGAGCAGCACGTCGATCCGGGCCGGGAATCCCGCGAGCAACGGGTCCTGCCGGCCATCGTCGGTGATGTCCAGCGTCGCGCAGCCGACGGTTTCACCGTACTGCGTGGAGATGCGGGCGCCGAGGTAACGGCCCAGCAGGCCGTTGCCGGAGCAGGCGCCCAGAAAGGGGAAGTCCCGGACCACCACCTGTTGCAGCAGCCGGTTGAAATCGGCCTCGATCTTTTTCTGGATGGCGGATTTCCGGTCTTCGGGGGTGCTGATGTCGAACGGGCTGCCGCCGACGATGATGGCGGAATACTCATCGAGGGCCAGGTCGCCGGGGATGCCGTCTTTCTCGATGCGCATCCGGCAGGTGTCCTCTGCCCGCAATCCGCCATATTTAAGGATACAGGCGTATTCGCTGTCGGCGGTCACGTCCTCGGGCCGCAGCTGCAGGATCAGCACAGGCTTGTCAGATTTCATGCGTGGGATTTTAAACCTTAGGTGACGGACCACTAAGGCGTGAGAGACGTCAGGCGAGAGACGAGAGACGAGAGGTGCGAGGTGAGAGGCGAGAGACGGCAAGGACCGTTTCTGCGCGATCGCGCGGGATCAGATTTTCCTCGACCGCCCGCTCGCGCTCGCGAAGCGTGACGGCTATTGGAAAAAACGGTGAGCGGTGGGCGGTAAGCAGTAAGCGGTTGCATATCGCCACCGGAGGCGGCGTGACCAGGAATCCGAACGCTTCGAGTTTCAAATAGCCGGACTATAAAGTTGCAATCAGCCGGGCACCTGACTTGCACCGCCTATCTGGGGTCGGACCACCGCAGACCACCGCAACCCATTGATTCAGGAAGATAATCCTGTCAAATAAGCGTCATTTCTAACCTTAGAAGCGCGTTTTCGTAGGGGAAATACCCGCTTTAAGGATTTGCCAAAAAAACTTCAAGGTCAGACCGCCGCCGACTCGTTTCTTAAGCTTGGATGCCTAATTTGAAAACTCCCGAAAACAACTGCCCTTTCTGCGCAATCGCGCAGGGCCAGATCATCCTCGAACGCCCGCTCGCGCTCGTGAAACATGACGGCTACCCCTTGACCAAAGGGCATACGCTGATCATCCCCCGCCGACACGTCGCTTCGTTCTTCGAGTGCACCGCAGAAGAGCGCCAGGCCATGCTGGAATTACTGGACGAGGCGAAAGCGATCCTGGACAAGGCGCACGCGCCGGACGGCTATAACATCGGCCTCAACAATGGCGCAGCCGCAGGGCAGACCGTGATGCACGTTCACATGCATCTGATTCCCCGTTACGCGGGCGACAAGTCGGATCCCCGTGGCGGGGTGCGGTGGATATTTCCGGACAAAGCAAAGTATTGGACAAAGCCGTGATTAGTAATTGGTGATTAGTGATTGGTGGCTGACCCCAGTGATTGGTGATTAGTAATTGGTAATTGGTGATTGAGTGATTGGTGAGAAGCGAGCGGGAGCGGGCATATAATCGAACGGTCCAGGATCCGGCGCAGCGCAGGCTTGTCGAAGGATATTATGAAAGAGAGCGATCGCTACGATGTCTCCGGCTTGCCGGAGGCCCAGTTCGAGCCAGGGTCCGACCGCAAGGTGCTGAGGAATTTGCTTGGCATCCATTCCACGAAGACGATGGACAACGCCGAGGCCAAAGCGCTCGAGATCGCGACGGACGAACTCATCAGGACCGTCGATGCCGGGCACCGCTTTACCGCGGCCGACATCTGCAGGTTTCACAAGGCATGGCTCGGGAAAATCTATGCGTGGGCCGGGAGCTATCGGCAGATAAACATCAGCAAGGATGATTTCCCCTTCGCGGCCGCAGCCCAAATCCCGTCGCTGATGAAGGAGTTTGAAAAGAATGTGTTACGCCGCAATACGCCGTGCAACTTCAGGGAGCGGCCAGAGGTCGTTCACGCGCTGGCGGAAACGCATGTGGAACTGGTTCTGATTCATCCGTTCCGAGAGGGCAACGGCCGGGTGACGCGTGTCCTTTCAACGCTGATGGCGTTGCAAGCAGGATTGCCGTTGTTGGATTTCGGCTCTATTTCTGGGGAAAAGAAGGAAACGTATTTTGCCGCAGTGCAGGCGGGGCTGGACAAGAACTACAAGCCGATGGAACGGCTATTCGCGGAGATTATCGAGAGGAGCGTTGCGGCTTCTTGACCGGTTCGACCTTGTTGCTCCCGGTTAGTGTGCGTGCGATGGACGCGATCGAGGCGCCCGTCTCGACGGCAGTCGAGGTGGCGACATTCGTAATCAGCGCCTTGCGGAATTGCTCCGGGTCGCGCAGATACGGATTGGTCTCGATGAGCGGTCGCTTGTTCATGCTTGAATTTTAACACGAAACTGGCGGTAGAGCGGGGATGAGGGGAAGTGGAGAGTGGGGAGTGGGGAGTGGGGAGTGGGGAATCGAGAAACGTAAATCGTGAGCGGTAAGCGGTAAGCAGTTGCTTGAATGCCGCTTGCCTTGAGGAAAGTTTACTGCGCTGATGTCCCCCCTAGCTGCTACGTATATTCCCAGGTCCCATGTGCGCCGCCGAGCAGTCGCAGACCAGGCCCGGGGTTTCGGGCGAGCACTGCGCGAGCTGTGACTGTATAAGCTATCCCGCGAATAGTGCCCGCCCCAGTACTTATCATTCCCGTTGTCGGTGCGCGAGGAGCGCAGCCTGCCGGGCCTGGTCGAGCAGCGCAGGTTTACACCCAGTGGGTGCGGCGAACCTGGGCGGCCTTCTTTTCGGTTACATTTTCTTGGCCGCGCAAGAAAAGGTAACCAGCACCCGGGCTGCCCCCGGCGAAGAACAGGGATGAGGGCGGAAGGCCCTAAAGGATACGTTTCATTTAATGAGAGATGAAACCCGCGGGATTTGGTGCTAGACTATTTTCCATGGGTGAAAACGCCGTGAAACTTCTCGAAGAAGCCTTGAGGTTGCCTGTCGAGGCGCGGGCTGCGCTCGCGGCGTCCCTTCTGGATAGCTTGGACAACGCCGTCGATCCCGACGCGGAAGCGCGGTGGGACGCCGAAATCGCGCGACGCGTGCGGGAGCTCGACGAAGGCAAGGTGCGGCCCATTCCGTGGGCCGAGGCCCGCCGCGAATTATTCCGGAGCTGATGCCTGCCCGCCAGGTCGAGCTTCACCCCGAGGCTTTGATCGAAGCGCGGGCTGCATTCGAGTGGTATCGCGAACGAAATCCCGCTGCGGCTGCGGCGTTCCTGACCGAAGTCGACACAGCGATCAACGAGATTAGTACTACACCTAATCGCTGGCCCGGCTTTCTTCATGGCACGAGGCGCTTTCTCTTGCGCCGTTTTCCCTTCTCCGTGGTCTACCGAGTTACTGATGCCGTGATTCAGGTTGTCGCTTTCGCGCATGCACGGCGCAGGCCGGCATACTGGCGTGACCGCGGGAGCGCGTGAGGGATGAGAGCGGAGAGGTGATGCAGCTTGAGTTTCTCGGCAAGCTGCAGCGCATCCTCAACGAAGGGCTCTTCGTCGCGAGCTACAAATACGCGCTGATCCTTGCGATTGCCGAACTCAGTGTCGAGAAGAATGACCGCGAAGACGGCAGCCTGCACCTCCCGCTGGAGGAGATTTCGGACCGCTTTATCGCGTTCTATTGGCGCCAGGCGGCGCCGTTTGGCGGTGGAACCTATCTTCATCACAACACGGGCAAGGAGGCGAGCGCTGTTACGAGAATCAGGGCGTTTCAGCAATACGCGCCGACACTTGCCGCGGCTCGAGAACATCCCCGATGGCACACGCTGGTCCGGTCTATCGCTCGCCTGCTGGTCGAAATGCCGCTCTGGAAGCTGCAACGCGTCGGCGCGGACCGGCTCGATTTTCTCTATGAAGAGCAACTTGTCGACGAAGGCATCGTCCTGCGGCCGGGGATCGCGGACTGCTTCCGGCAGCAGTTCGCCGTGGTGCAGGCGCTGGTGCAGATGGCGTGGCTTACCTTTGTGCAGCGGCTGCCGGCAAACCGGGAGCTGCTGGGGTCGACCGGAGACCTCGCGGATTTCCTCTTCGGATGCGAGAGAACCGGCCTCGCGGCCATTGTTTCCGGGCTTCGCGATGTGCAGAAAGGCACATGCTTCTACTGCCAGGGACCGCTGCACCAGACCGTCGAGGTGGACCACTTCATTCCCTGGTCCCGCTACCCGCGCGATCTCGGCCACAACTTCGTGCTCGCTCACGATACATGCAATCGCGACAAGCGCGACATGCTCGCTGCCCCTATTCATCTCACTCGCTGGGTCGAGCGGAACGACAACGAGAACGCTGCGTTGCGGCAGATCTTCGACGACGCTCGCTTCATGTGCGACATGGATGCGTCGCTCACTGTCGCCGAGTGGTCCTACGACACTGCTGAGCGGTCAGGCGCGCTCGTATGGGTCCAGAAGAGAGGGCAAACTGCACACCTCACGCCGGATTGGCGGCGACTGTTCCTTGCTGCGTGATATGGTGACGAAGGTAAAGGCAGGGCCCTAAATGATACATTTCATTTAATGAGGGATGAGGGTGAAGGGCGGGAGAGACGCTGGGAGTTAGACGAGAGACGGCTAGGTCAGTCCGCTTCTGCGCGATCGCGCTGGTGAAGCGTGAGTGATGAGTAATGGGTGCCCTAAAGGATACGCTTCGCTTAATGAGTAATGAGTAAAACCCGTAAGGCCGGACCACGAACGGCCCATTTCTTGAGCCTGGATGTCTAATTTGAAAACTCCCGAAAAGAAGTGCCCCTTCTGCATGATCGCGATGAGGCGTAAGCAGTAAGCGGAGAGCAGTAAGCGGTCAGCACAATCAAGTTCGAGCAATAACAACTGATTTCTTCTAAGATGAAAACTCCAGAAAACAAATGTCCTTTTTGCACAATCGCGCAGGACCAGATTGTCCTCGACCGCCCACTCCTGAAGCGTGACGGCTACAGCGCCCGTTTTCTCTTTGCCTGAGCGACGGGCGGCGTTTTCCCTGAGGTGATTCGAACGCCGACAGCACTTTTGGGGCCGGCCGTCCGTAATCCTTGGCGTTTGATGTAACTCCAAATCTTCTTGGTGAGTTCTGCGCGTTCAGCCGGAGTGCCGCCGCGCGCCAGCACAACAACATCCTCAAGGAGATGGTTGATGCGGGTTTGCCATCCCGCGCCCTGGCTCCGGAAATGGTCGAGCACGGCAGGAGACAGGCGCAGGCTGACCAGTTCTTTGGTTGCTTCCAGCTTCGGCCGCCCACGCGCCCGGCGCGCAGCCTCGACGACCTGCGGGACAACCACCGAGGCGCGCCGCATTTTCGCGAAATCCGCCTGCTTAAGTCCGGGGCTTTCCACCGCTTTCCAATCCGCTTTACTGATTCGTTTGGGTTTTCTCATATTGCTTCACCTCTCTCTTGTTTGCCTTGCGCAGGCTGATCACCCTTACCGTGGCATCTCGGCGGGTGAAGATCAACACGTGCAACCTGCCGTTGATTGGGCCGATTGACACGAACCGCTCTTCACCGTAATCGCGCCGGTCGTCGGGCGCCACCAGCGCGTTGTCCCAATCAAAATCCACGACAACGAGAAAATCGACGCGATGGCGCGCCTTGTTTGCTGCCCGCTTTTGCTCATCCCATTCGTAGAGCATGGTATTAGTGTATATACACTAAATAGGAGGGTCAAGGCGAATTGAGGCGGCCAGCCCAGGCGGGAGAGACGCCGGGCGAGAGACGAGAGACGGCAAGGTCGCGTTTCTACGCGATCGCGCAGAACCAGATTGTCCTCGACCGCCCACTCCTGAAGCGTGACGGCTGTTGGATAAACCAGCCGGTAAACGGTAAGCGGGAAAAGCGTGAGGGGTGACCAGCGCCTGGTGGTGGGTGACAGCGCTTTGCGGGTGAGACTTGCGCTAGTCCCATTATGGGACTATGCTGTGTTATGCGCGTTATTGCCCTGTCCACGTTGCGGGAGTTTTGGACCGGCAAGGTGGCCTATGCCGATGCCCGGGAGCCGACGCTGGCGTGGTATCGCCATGTGGTCAGGGCGGACTGGCGGTCGCCGGCTGACGTCAAACGTGAATTTGGCAGTGCGAGCATCCTGCGCGACGGGCGAGTGGTGTTCAACGTCGCCGGCAACAAATACCGTATCGTGGTCTGGATCAACTATCCGTACCGCGTCGTGTATGTCCGATTCATAGGCACCCATGCGCAGTACGACAGGGTAGATGCGCAAAACATCTGATGGAGTGACGACATGGAAATAAGACCGATCAGAACCAAGGCGGATTACCGGGCCGCGTTGCAGGAAATCGAGGGCTTGATGTCGGCCGGGCCCAATACGCCGGAAGGCGAGCGCCTGGACATACTGGCCACGCTCGTTGAGGCATACGAGAACAAGCATTACCGGTTCGATCTGCCCGACCCGGTGGATGCGATCAAGTTCCGCATGGAACAGATGGAGCTGGCGCCCAAGGACCTCGTGCCGATGATCGGGCGGATCAATCGCGTGTACGAGATCCTGAATCGCAAGCGTCCGCTGACGCTCGCCATGATTCAGCGGCTGCACAGCAAGCTGGGCATTCCCGCCGAATCCCTGATCAAACAGTCTGACAGGCATCGGGCGGCCTGATTTGGGCGGGGAAAGCAGCAGGGGCAGACCACTAAGGTGAGAGAGGCGCCGGGCGAAAGATGAGAGACGTGAAGCGTGAGGCGTGAGCGGTGAGTGGTGAGAACAATCAGGCTCGCTTTAAACAAGGATAAAAATGGCGCGACGGCGGCAGAGACAGCGGGAAGGCTTGTTCGAAGAGTTGTTCGAGGTCACAGCCAAGTTGCCGTGGTGGGCAGGCGTCGTTATCGCTGCCGTGGCATATTTGTGGCTGCACCACTATCCTGTCATGGAAGTTGGTGCAACGGCAAGCCGTGGGTTCCTTATTCAGGATGGAGAAAAACAATGACCAGGTATTTCATGACAGTACTGGCAGCTCTGTTTTCACTCGTCGGCGCAGCGCAGGCACAACCGTACCCCTCCAAGGTCGTAAGAATCGTGCTTGGCTTTCCGGCAGCGACTACCGTTGATTTACTTGTGCGGCCGCTTGCCCAGAAACTTTCGGAATCGCTGGGACAGCAATTCATCGTGGAAAACCGCGCCGGCGCGACCGGGCTTATCGCCAACGAGGGCGTCGCACGTGCTGCACCAGATGGTTACACGTTGCTGGGGGCACCCGGCTCGTCCCTGACCTCCAGTCCTCAGATGTTCGCCAAGCCGCCTTTCGATGTTCTCAGGGATTTTGCGCCGATTGCGCAAATCGGCGCCTTCGGGTACGTGTTCATCGCGCACCCCGGGGTGCCGGTTAAGAATGTGAAACAACTCATCGCGCTCGCCCGTGCCAAGCCGGCCTTCCTCACGTATGGCTCGTCGGGAATCGGCAGCGGCTTTCACCTGGCAGGCGAGTTGTTCACCACCATGGCGAATGTCAAGATGTTGCACGTGCCATACAAAGGCGGTGCTGCCGCAATGAACGACATGCTGGCCGGTCGCATCGATGTCATGTTTTATAGTCTCGCCGTGACGATGCCTCAGATTCGAGCTGGAAAGCTGCGCCCGCTGGCGGTGACGGGAGTCAAACGGGATGCGCTGATGCCCGACGTCCCGACGATGGAGGAAGCTGGCCTGAAGGGATACGAAATAACGGGATGGCATGGCCTGCTGGCGCCGGCTGGCACGCCGGCCGCAGTCCTCGATAAGCTTAACGCTGAAATTGTACGCATACTGCAAGCCGCCGACATGAAGAAATTGTGGGAACGATATGGCATGGAAACCCCGTCGACGACGCAGGCGCAGTTTGCTGCGGTGATCAAGAGCGATTACGAAATGTATTCGAAGTTGATCAAGTCTGCAGGCATAAAGCCGAATTGAGTCCACTGCGGCTCACATGGGAATTTCCGGATATCCGGAGCGGGTCGGCGGATCGCGACCCGCAAGAGCGGTAACACTGTCGCCGGCGTCCCAAGCGGGCAGACAACAATTCCAACGAAGGAATGTGCATGAACACGCTCAGCGAGAAACAAATCAGGCATTGGTATCAATACTTTCCGAATCACTACATGTGGTCGCAGGGGATTGGGATGGCGATCGAGATGATTCCGTGGGGCGCGGCGGCCATGGGCGAAATCGATCAGGTGGGTCAACGGCTGCTGGGCCGGGAGGGCGATAACGAGGCATGGTGCGAAGAATGGTCGCGCATGGCGGCGAAAATGGAGCGGCGGGCCGCTGAAGCTGTCGCTGAAGGCCACACACTGACAGCCGGCACGTATTATCTGCACGCTGCGACCTACTACGGCTACGGCGAACGTTACCTGCACCTGGGCGAGCGCAAACTCGCGGTATACGGTCAACATCTTCGCTGCTTCTCCGAGGGCATGGCCCGGCGCCACCCGAATGCCGAGCGGGTCGAGGTACCGTATGAAGGCACCACGCTGCCGGCATGGTTCATGCGTGGTAAAGGTACGGGCGGTGGCAAGGCCCCGACGGTGGTGTTCTTTAACGGGCTCGACGGTTCGAAAGAGGTCGGCATTCTCTACGGCGGCATCGAGCTGGCGGAGCGCGGCATCAACACACTTGCAATCGATGGCCCGGGCCAGGGTGAAGCATTACGGTTGCAGAACATTACAAGTCGCTTCGACTGGGAAGCGCCGGCGAGCGCCGCGTACGATTACGTCGCCGGTCGAGCCGACGTGGATCCGGCGCGCGTAGCCGTCATGGGAATCAGCATGGGGGGCTATTTCGCACCTCGCGCCGCCGCGATGGATCCGCGCTTCGCCGCATGCGTCGCATGGGGCGGCCATTTTGATTATCACGAGTCCTGGATTCGCAGGCGGCGCGAAATCGAATCTGGCGGCAGTAAAGTATCCGCGCCGCATTTCCATCTCCTGTGGGTACTTGGCGTCCCGGACATGGATGCTGCCATGGAGAAGTTGAAAAGTTATACGCTTGCCGGAGTCGCTGACAAAATAAAGTGTCCGTTTCTAGTGGTGCATGGCGAGCATGACACGATCGTGCCGGTCGACTACGCGCGCCGGTTGTACCAAGCGGTGGGGAGCAAGAACAAAACCCTGAAGATATTCACGCCGGATGATGGCGGTGCGGAACACTGCCAGGGCGATAATCGGGTTCTTGGTGCGAACTACGTTGCAGATTGGCTGGCTGACCATCTTTGATATATACGGCGACAGACCACTAAGGCGGGATAGACGCCGGGCGAAAGACGAGAGACGGAAGAGCTAAGGTAACAGGGTCAGTTCGTGACTTTGCATCTCGTGAACCGAGCGAATGTGCGACAGACGAGCGAATAGCCGGCCTGATTCACCCCTAGAGCAATAGTATAAAGACGAATAAAAACAACGGATTATAGATATCCCTCGTAGGTCAGAGCACTACGTGATGGGAGAGACGCCGGGCGAGAGACGAGAGGCGAAAAGCGTGGACGGCGAACCGTTTTGGCGCTGCCGCATGCCTTGAAGATAATTCGCTGCGCTGGTTTTTCCCCTCGCTGCCGCGCCGGTTCTGTGGACCCATGTGCGCCGCCGAGCAGCGCAGACCAGCCCGGGAATTTAATCTGCCACGTACAATTAATTAGCGGAGCATATCCACTGTATTGTGCCGCGGCTGCAGCGTTGACTAGCCCAGTCGATGCTGGAATACTCAATCGACGTTAACTTGAAATCCTGTCCAACCTCAAAAGGAGCGCAGCATGGCTACCATTAAAATGAGCTGCTATAAATTGCTGACTGTTGCTCTGGCGGGCGTGTCGCTTGCACTGGGATCGCTCGCTGTGCAGGCGCAGCCGTTCCCGAACAAGCCTTTGGAACTCGTCGTGCCGTTCGGCGCGGGGGCAGCGCCGGACACCGTGGCGCGCGAACTGGCGCGGGGCATGACCAAGCATCTCGGCCAGCAGATCATCGTCGTGAACAAGCCGGGCGCTGGCGGCGCTATCGGCTATCAATACGTTCAAGCGAAAAAACCGGATGGCTACAGCATGGTCCTGAGCTCGAATTCGATCTCTACCGCCTACTACGGCGGCATGATGCCGTTCAACTATAGTGCGTTCAACCCGGTTGCGCGCGTAACCATCGAGTTGCCGGTGCTTGCGGTTCGGACCGGCTCCCCGTTTAACAACCTCAAAGACCTGGTCGCGTTCGTCAAACAGAATCCAGGGAAGCTGCGTGTCGGCTCGACCAGCATCGGCAGCCACATGCACCTCACGCTGGTGGGGTTCTTCGGCGATCTGGACGTCACAGCGGTTCCGTTTCCGAAAGGCGGCCACGTCGCGAGCCTGCTGGGCGAGGAAATCGACGCGGTCATTACCTTGCCCGGTTCGCTGGCACCGCAAGTCAAGGCAGGCAGCCTGAAAGTCCTCGGCGTGCTGGCCTCTGCCCGCGAGCCGGTGTTTCCGGACGTGCCGACGGCCACCGAGCAGGGTTTTCCCTTCCAATCCGACTTATGGCGCGCTATCCACTTGCCTAAAGGCACTCCACCCGAAGTCATCGCGCGCCTCGAAGACGCTATTCGCCAGTCAGTCATGAGCCCGGAATTCAAAAAGCTTGGTGAAACAGCCGGTTATCTGCCTGCTTACCAGGGCAGCACCGCATTTGCAAAGACGATTGTTGCCGACGATGCCGTTATTGCCCAAATGATGACCAAGGCGGGGCTGAAGAAAAACTAGAATTCATCTCAAAATCCCCTCTCCCCGCCGACGCGGGGCGAGGGAGTTTTTTAAGTTACGATTTAACAGCGCCGCAGCCCATTCCGCTGCGATGAAAAGAAAGGCAGTCCAGTTATGCCCCGTGTCTTGATTAAAAATGCCTGCATCCTGTCCCTGGATCCCCAGATCGGCGATCTCGATCATGGCGATCTGCTGGTCACTGACGAGCGCATTACCGAGGTGGCGCCGCGCATCGAGGCCCAGGCCGATCGCGTCATCGACGGCGCTGGCACCATCGTGCTGCCCGGGCTGATCAACGCGCACGTCCATACCTGGGAGACCGCGCTGCGCGGCATAGGCAGCGACTGGGCCGGGTCGGACTACTTCAATTTTTTCCATGCCAAACTTGCGCCGCTGTATACGCCGCAGGATACGTTCATCGGCACCTTGGTCGGCTCGCTGGCCCAGATCGACGCCGGCGTGACAGCCATCTTCGACTGGTGCCACAACAACTCGACCCCGGCGCACACCGATGCTGCTGTCGACGCGTTGTTCGAGTCCGGCGTGCGCGCGGTCTTCGGCCATGGCACGGTCAAGCCGCATCCCAAGCCGGGACAGCTGCACTTTTCCCAGATTCCGCATCCGGTTGCGGAAATCAGCCGCTTGAGAAAGGGCCGCCTGTCGAGCGACGATGCGCTCGTCAAGCTTTCAATGGCTATTCTCGGGCCGGATTACTCCACCCTCGAGGTATGCCGCCAGGACTTTCGCGCCGCGCGGGATTTCGGCCTGCTGTCGAGCGCGCATGTGTGGGGCCGCGCCAACCGCCTGGTGCCAGGCGGCTATCGCACGATTGCTGCCGAGGGCCTGCTGGATGAGAATCACAACGCGGTGCACGCCAACTACATTGAAGACGACGAGCTGAAAGTGCTGATCGACTGCGGCGCATCCATCACCTCCACCACCACAGGCGAGATGAACAACCATGTCCGTCCGTCGCTCAGCGGCCGCATACGCAAGCTTCAGGGTCATCCGTCGATCGGGACCGACAGCGAGGTGGCAACCAAGGGCGACATGTTCGAAGCCATGCGCTCGGCGCTGCGCATTCAGCGGTTGTTCGCCAACCAGGAGACCGTGCTGAAACTGGAACAGGCCAAGGGCAGCGCGGCGGCCGAATTTGCCCGGAACAATCTGAAAACCATAGGCACGGGCGGCTCTTTCATCGAGAAAGTATCCTTCAGGACGCGGGAAATTCTCGAGTGGGCCACGATCAACAACGCCAAAGCCATGCGCATCGACCATCTTGTTGGGTCGCTCACTCCCGGCAAACAGGCCGACATTATTATGGTGAGGCGCGATGGGCTTCACATCGTTTCCGCGCAAGATCCCGTGCAGGCTGTTGTTTCGTACGCGCAAAACAGCGACGTGGACACCGTGATGATCGCGGGGCGCATCGTGAAGGAACAGGGCGTGCTGACGTTCGGCGGGCTACATAAACGGATCGATGAACTACGCCAGTCTGCGGCGCGCCTGCTGGCTCAGGAACGCGCTAACAGTGCGCATTGACGGTTTAGCAAATGACAAGGGGACGGAGCCCTAATCTTTTTGGTGACAGCAGCCTAGCGAATAGCCGCCCTGATTCACCCCTAGAGCAAGAATAAAATATCTAATAAAAACAACAGGATATTTCTGAAGGACAAGAGCGGGAGAGTCGCTGGACAAGAGACGAGAGACGGCAGGGTCTGTTTCTGCATGAAACGGATTATATTTTCTAAGTTTTTCCTCAATATTCGCTATTCGAAAACGTCAAATATTTCATAATAGACTGATTTAATTGATACTTGACTGATCTTCTTGATGGTTATATGCTGTTTGCAAACTGCATATACATCATGGCTCGCTCACATCAATCTGTTGCCCTTCGACGGGCCAGCAACCGCCAATGGGTCCTTAAGCCGCAGGACTTGGCCGTTGCCTTGAAACTCGCGGTGCTCGCAGACGGCGACTGGCTGCCTTATGCCGCGCTCGCGAAGGCGCTGCGCCTTTCGGCATTCGAAGTGCATGCAGCCACCCAGCGCCTGATCGCCGCCCGCCTCGCCGCTGATGTCGACGGGCGCATACGGCCGGTGCTCGCGGCGTTGCGGAGCTTCGTCCTGCACGGCGCGCCTTATGCCTATCCGCCTGTGCGCGGGGAGATCACGATCGGTTTTGCTACGGCCCACGCCGTGCCGCCGCTGAAGGACCAGATCCTTTTCTCGGGCGAGTCGCCGCCAGTGTGGCCGCATCCGGAAGGCGATGTGCGCGGCCCGGCGCTGCTGCCGCTCTACCCCACGCTCCCGCTCGCCGCGCGCGAGGACCCGAAGCTGTATGAATTGCTGGCGCTGTTCGACGCACTGCGCATCGGGCAGGCGCGCGAGCGCGCGATGGCCTCGCGCCTGATCGAGGAGCGCCTGCAGTGACACCCGGCGCCGCGTCCGACGACCCGAATCTCGCGCAGCTCGGCGTCGTCGCCACGGTGCTCGGCGAGCTGTGCGCCTCGCTGGTGTTCGTTGGCGGCTGTGCCGCCGGCCTGCTTGTGACCGCGGCGCGCGCGCAACGCATCCGGGTCACTGCCGATGTCGATCTCGTCGCCGAGGTGGCGACGGCCCGCGCCTACCATCGCATGGAAGCCGCGCTGCAGGCACGCGGACTGACTCACGATCTTTCGCCGGATGCGCCGATCTGCCGCTGGTTGTGCAAAGGCGTGACCGTCGATCTGATGCCATCGGAGCCGGGAGTGCTCGGGTTTCATAATCACTGGTACCCGCTCGCCTTTGAAACCGCGCGCGAAATACAATTGCCCTCGGGCCAGTCCATCCGGCTTATCCACGCCCCGCTGTTCATCGCCACGAAACTGGAAGCGTTCAAAGGCCGCGGCAATGCCGACTACATGATGAGCCATGATCTGGAAGACATCATGACGGTAGTCGACGGCCGTGTGGAGTTGATCGAAGAAATGCGTTCGATGCCCGAGGACTTGTTGCGATATCTCTCGGACGAGTTCACACAACTGATCAACGACCCCGCTTTAATAGAGGCTCTACCGGGACACCTTCCGGGCGATATCGCAAGCCAGCGGCGGTTGCCGGAATTGTTGAACCGGTTGCGCACTCTGTCCAGTCTTGCCAGGTGATGGAATAAGAACCGCTAAATGGTGACGGAGCCTTTTTAGTTTTGAGCCCCTACCTTGGCGACGGGGCATGCGCATCGTGTAAAGTCACCCTTTTGCCGGTTTGGTTGATGTCATGCCGATTTATGTGATTACGCTGCTGAGTGTCCTGAACGGCATCAGTCTGCGCGGCAGCCGCGTGCTGCTTTCGCTGTTCGCGATCCAGCTTGGCGCCAACGCATTCGAGATCGGCGTCTTGATCGCGCTGTCCTCGGTCTTCCAGCTTTTTCTCGGCATCTATGCGGGCAGGGTCACGGACCGCTACGGCTTTCGGCTGCCTATGCTGTTCGGTTCGCTGGGTTCGTGCGTGTCCATGATCGTGCCTTACCTTTACCCGCATCTTTTATCGCTTTACGTATCCCGGGCGCTGACCGGCGTGACGTTCATCTTTTTTATGGTTGCCGTGCAGAATCTGGTTGCTACCATGGGCGGTGTGGGGATGCGCACGCGCAATCTCAGCACGTTCAGCCTCGGCCAGTCGGTCTCGGGGTTGCTGGGCCCGGTCATGGTCGGTTTCGCGATCGATGGCTTGGGCTACAAAATCAGCTACCTGTTCCTGGGGCTGGTGGCGCTGCTGCCCGTGCTGGCTTTATTAGCCTTTCCCCGGATGATTCCCGACGTGCCGCACAGCCGGAAGAAGGAAAAAACGCCTCCCAACGTTTTTGACCTGATCCGCATCGCCCCTTTGAGAAGGACGCTGCTGGCAGGCGCGATCATTTTTTCGGGTGTCGACCTGCTTTCATTTTACGTGCCGATCTATGGGCACTCGATCGGGCTTTCGGCGACTACCATAGGCATCATTCTTGGGGTCTATGCCGCGGCCGCATTTGTCGTGCGGGTATTCATGCCGGCACTGGTGAAGCGCACCAGTGAGGAGACAGTGCTGACGATTTCACTTTTTGCTTCCGGCCTGACCTACCTGTTATTTCCGTTCTTTCAGACGCCATGGATCCTGATGCTGATCGCGTTTATGCTGGGCCTGGGTCTGGGTTGTGGCCAGCCGCTGTCGATGATCCTGACCTACAACCGATCGCCAGACGGCCGGGCCGGCGAGGCGCTGGGGCTGCGCATCACGGTCAACAAGATCATTCAGATCGGGGTGCCGGTCGTGTTCGGTTTCATCGGCAGCACCTTTGGATTGATACCGGTTTTTTGGGCTAACGCCGTATTGCTCGTCATCGGCGGCCACCTCAACCGGAAGGCGGACTAAGACGCCGGGCGAGAGACGGAGACGGCAAGGTCAGTCCGCTTCTGCGCGATCGCGCTGGTGAAGCGTGAGTGATGAGTAATGGGTGCCCTAAAGGATACGCTTCGCTTAATGAGTAATGAGTAAAACCCGTAAGGCCGGACCACGAACAACCCATTTCTTGAGCTTGAGGAGAAAATGGAAAAATGGGTGTTCAGGTCGTGCAATCCGACAGCGGCCAGTATGAGCAGCGAGCGAATGACAGGTCTGATTCACTCATAAAGCAACAACAATAATTACACGTTAAAAACAAATATGGCGGGTTGACCCGGGCAGGAGCGTCCGGCGGCCGATCCCGCGCCAAGGGCCGGGGATTTCCGCGCGGATTCCGTATAAAATAACGGTACTTTCCCCATCAAAAAGGCAGAACAATGCGTACTCACATCGCAGGTCTCACGTGCATCGCGGCGCTGTTGGTCCAGGCGGCTGCGCCGGTTGTCGCTCAAACTTATCCATCGAAGCCGATCCGGATTCTTATCGCACAGGCTCCGGGCAGCGCGACCGACAACGTCAGCCGCGTGCTGAGCAGCAAGCTCGGCGAGCGGCTGGGCCAGCCGTTCATCATCGAAGCGCGGCCGGGCGCCGGCGGCACGGTCGGCACGGAAGCGGCGGCGCGGGCCGCCGCCGACGGCTACACGCTGTTCATGGCCAACAACTCCACGCACGGCTCGAATCCCGCGGTGTACCGCAAGCTGCCGTACGATGCGGTAAAGGATTTCGCGCCGATCATCCTGATCGCGGCGACGCCGTACGTGTTGACGGTGCATCCGTCGCTGCCGGTGAAGAATGTGAAAGAGTTCATCGCGCTGGCGAAGGCGCGGCCGGGGCAGCTCAACTACGGTTCCGCGGGCAACGGCAGCACCCACCACTTGAGCGGAGAGCTGCTGAAGACCATGACGGGCATCGACATGCTCCACGTTCCCTACAAGGGCACGACACCCGCGCTCACCGCGTTGCTGAGCGGGGAGGTTTCGGTGATGTTCTTCACCGTGGTGGGGGTTCAGCCGCACATTAAGTCCGGCAAGGCGCGGGGGCTTGCGGTGACGACGCCCACGCGTTCGCGCATGCTGCCCGAATTGCCGACGATGGATGAGGCCGGGCTGCGCGGTTTTGAAGTCACGTCGTGGTTCGGGCTGCTCGCGCCGGCGGGTACGCCGGGGGCGATTGTGAGCCGTCTGAACGCCGAGACGGCGAAAGTCATGGCGCTGCCGGAAGTGACGTCCGCATTGAACAAGCTGGGCTTTGACGTCATGGGCGGCACGCCCGAGCAGTTCGCCGATCACATCAAGCGCGAGGTCGAGAAATTCACGAAGCTGGCGAAGGCGACGGGGATCACGGCGGAGTAGAGGCGCAATCAAAGGGCCAGGCTCAATTATTGATCTTTCACTAATTCGCGACAGCGAATTAGTGCCGTTCTCACCCTCTCCCCGTGGGGAGAGGGTCGGGGAGAGGGATTGAGCGTTCTAACTGTCATCCATTATGAAACGCTCAATTAATTGAAGAGGCATGTCGGCCGTAGTCGGTCGTAGCGCCTGGAAGGGGCAGATGACCATGAGAGCGTACCCCTGCCATGCCCCGCCGTTGCCGTATCCATCTCGATGGTATTCCGCTGCACATCGTGCAGCGCGGATAAATTGCGATCTGCTGTCAGCGCGGACAGCGTGCGATTGCCATATAATCTGAGCCTGGCCTTTTTTAAGTCCTTTTAAGTCGGCCCCTTTTAGTCCTGGTCGATGGCCGGCTGTTTTTCTTCTCTTGGAGATTGCGCCATGCCTGCACTTCGCTTGTTATTGCTCTGTGTCGCAACCTTTTTTCTGCCGGCACAAGCCTTCGCGGCAGACGGTGGTTATCCCAATCGTCCGATACGTCTGATCATTCCCCAAGCGACCGGTGGCGGCTCCGATACCATAGGGCGCTACATGGCGCAGCGCCTGGGCGAGGCCCTGGGGCAGAACTTCGTGGTGGACAACCGGCCGGGCGCGGCGGGCATGCTCGGCGCGGAAATGGTCAAGCAGGCGACGCCTGACGGCTACACGCTGCTCCTGTGCGCGATCGATACCATCACCGCGCCCATCGTCGCGCAGCATAAGACACTCGACGGCGTGCGGGATTTCGCTCCGATCACGCAGCTCGCGCAGTCGCCCAATATCTGGTTGGTCGGTCTGTCGTTTCCGGCCAAGACGATGAAGGAATTTGTCGCGGCGGCCAAGGCCAGGCCCGGTCAGATCGACTACGCGTCATCCGGCATCGGCAGCATGCAGCACCTGGGCGCGGAACTGCTCAACAAAATGGCCGGCATCCAATTGAATCACGTGCCCTACAAGGGCGGCCCGCCGGGGCTGGTGGATGTGATGGGCGGGCGCATGCCGTCCATCCTTTCCGGTACGCAGGGCGCGCTGCCGCACATCAAGGCCGGAAAAATCCGCCCGCTGTCGGTCACGACTGCGACGCGCCTGCCGGCGCTGCCGGACATCCCCACTGCGGCGGAAGCGCTGGGCATCAAGGACTACGAGGCGACGAACTGGCAGGGCTTTTTGTTTCCGGCCGGCACACCGAAGGCGATCGCTGAACGCGTCTCCGCTGCGGCGGTCGTGATTCTCAAAACCCCCGAGACACGCAAGCGGCTGGAAGAGCTGGGTTACATCCCCTCCGGCATGACACCCGCGCAAATGGCCACGATGATGGCGGCGGAGAAAAAACGCTGGACGGTCCTCATCAAGGAAGCCGGCATCAAGGCCGAGTAGCGTATGGCGAAGAAGAAACTGGCAGCGCCCGGGGGTTATCGGCAAACGTCATCGGTGATCGTGGACCCCGGCGGCTCGTGGGGCGGTATCGTCGCCGCTGGCGACCGCGTGCGCTTTGTGGACCTCGAGGGCCAGCAGGCAGTGGATTTCCTGTGTTATAGCGCACTCGACATGCGTGATCGCTATAACGCGGCAAACACGATGAAAATGGCAGGGAACGCGTACCTCAATGCGGGCACCGTGCTCTACGGCGAGTACGCGACGAAACTGATGAAGATCGTCGCGTCGAGCTGCCCCAACCACGATACGATCGGCGGCTGCTGCAGCGCGGAGATGAATTACCTCCGCTACGGCAAGCGCACGCACAGTTGCCGCGCCAACTTCCTGCACGAACTGTCGAAGTTCGGCATGGGCGAGCCGGACATCGTTGCGAACGTGAACTGGTTCATGAGCGTGCCGGTGGGGCGCGACGGCCACATGGCGATTTCCGACAGCCCGTCCAAGCCCGGCGACTATGTCGACGTCGAAGGGCTCACGGACGTGATCGTGGTGATTTCCAACTGCCCGCAGAAGTACAACCCGGCCTGCGGCTACAACCCGACCCCGGTGCGGGTCGAGACCTACACCAAGACCCGCGTTGCGCGTAGGCGATAGCCTTCAGTCACTCACACCAAAGCGAGGAGCCTTATGCCGATCAAGCGCGGTAATCCTACGGGCATGAAGAATGTCCGGGCCACGGTCTACAACCATTACGTCCGCGTGGACCAGCCGAAGAGCCTCATTTTCGTGTCGGGGCAGGTCTCGCGCGACGCCGATGGCAACCTCGTCGGCGGCGCCAGCATGCTCGAGCAGACCCGACAGTGCCTGCGCAATATCGAGAAATGCCTGGAGGCCGCCGGCGCCTCTCTGTCCGACGTGGTCTGGACCACTGTCTTCACATCGGACATGCGCGAGTTCAGGGAAATCATCGCGGCGCGCGAAGAGTTCTTCAAGACCAATCTACCGACCAGCACGATGGTGGAGGTCAATCGCTTCACCCAGCCGGAGTTGAAGGTCGAGATCCAGGCGATCGCGGCGATTTGACCGCTCTGTGGAAAAAAGAATGGAAAAACGCGGCTGTCCCCGGTTTCCGCGCTTTTGAGGCCGGGGTGCCGTTGCGGCACGGGATTTTACCCCGGGACTGCCGGCAAAAAGCTAAAATCCAGTGGCGTCACAATGCTTCATTACCGATACGGACGGGTATCACGACATGCTCATCGCCTATTCCGCCACGAACGGCACATTCAACAAGGTCAGCGTAAAACAGCGCTCGGACCTCACACCGGAAATGGTGTGGCTGGACCTGGTGGACCCGACCGAGCAGGACCGGCAATGGGTCAAGCAAGCCTACGGCCAGGAACTGCAGTTCATCGAGGAGCTCGGCGAAATCGAGGCGAGCGAGCGTTTTTACCGCGACGAACACGGCCTGCATCTGCACCTGTATTTTCTGCTAAGCAGCCCCGATGTCACACGCAACGTCAACGTCGGCTTCACCATCAATAACGAGCGCCTGTACACGCTGCGCAGCGACGATCTGCCCGAGTTTCGAAATTTTTATCACCTGGCGCTCAAAAATCCCGAGCTGCGCAACGGCGCAATCGGGATCACTCTGGGCATCATCTCTACGCGCATCGGCATGATGGCCGATCTTTACGAGCGGCTGCAAATTGAGCTCGAGCCGATAAGCCTGGCGGTATTCCGCGGCAATCCCCATACGATGTCGCGTGTACTCGAATCGCTGGCGCGCATCGAGGACATCAACGGCAAGGCACGGCTGGGATTGCTGGAGAATAAACACGCTCAATCCAATTTGGCGCGCAGCACCGAGGCCGCCGGGCAAGCCGAGGCCTTCACCGAGATCGCGCTCGACGTCGATTCGCTGATGACCTTCTCGACTTTCCTCGCCGAGCGCGCCAAGTTCCTGATGGATGCCGCGCTCGGCATGATCAATATCGCCCAGAACAAGCGTCTCAATATCTTCACCGTGCTGACGGTGATATTGATGCCGCCGACGCTGATCGCAAGTATTTACGGCATGAACTTCCGCCACATGCCTGAGATCGAATGGTATTACGGCTACCCGCTGGCGCTGGCGCTGATGCTGATCGTTGCGATCGGCCCGATCCTTTATCTCAAGCGCAAGGACTGGTTGTAAACAGGGTCAGCACGTCCGGGAGGGGCCGGGCTCAATTAATTGAGGGGGCGTGTCGACCGTAGTTGGTCGTAGCGCGTTGAAGGGGCAGATGACCATGAGAGCGTATCTGGCCTGCCCATGCCATGCCTCGCCGTTGCCGTATCCACCTCGATGGTATTCCGCTGCACATCGCGCAGCGCGGACATAATCTGAGCCTGGCCCCTTTCCCTTTAAAGTCAGCCCAGCGTCTCCCAATACTTGACGATGCGCTGGCGCATCGCGGCATCGGGCATAGACCCGCGGCCCGCCTGCAGGTTGTCAATCATGTACTCGGGCCGGTCGGTGCCCGGGATCACCGCCGTCACCGCCGGATGCGAGAGGATGAACTTCAGGAAAAACTGCGCCCACGTCTTGGCGCCGAATTCCGCCGCGAAATCGGGCAGCGGCCGTTTGCCCGCGGTGCGGAACAGCGAATTGCGCCCGAACGGCAGATTGACGAGCACGGCGGCGCCCGCATCCCGCGCGGCGGGGAGCAGCCGCTCCTCGGCCACGCGGTCGCCCAGCGAATAGTTCACCTGGAAGAAATCGGGCTTTTCGCGCACCAGCACCTTGCCGATGGCCTCGTAGGCG
Source organism: Burkholderiales bacterium (assembly GCA_030683105.1). GTDB lineage: Bacteria > Pseudomonadota > Gammaproteobacteria > Burkholderiales > SG8-41 > CAKKQX01. Next base: position 73,767 of record JAUXMZ010000003.1, read on the forward strand.
CGCTCGTTGCTGGTGGTCATGCCCACGTAGCGGCACAGGCCCTGCTGCTTCCATTCGCGCAGCAGGCCGAAGTCGTAGTGCTCGTCCCGGACGTTCCATGCCTGCATCAGGTCGACGCGCTGGGTCTGCAGCCGTCGCAGCGAGTTCTGCAGCGACGCGGTCGCTGCCGCCTTGTCCTGCGCAAACGAGTATTTGGTGGCGAGGAACAGCTTGTCGCGCACGCCCAGCCTGGCCACGATGTCGCCCACCCGGTCTTCCGCGCGGCCGTAGGAATGGGCGGTGTCGATCAGACTGCCGCCGCCCGCGATCAGCGCCTGGATCACCTTGCTGCGTTCGGCAAATTTTTCCGCGTCGTTTTCGAAATCGAAGATGATGGCGGTGCCGATGCCGATGATGGGCAGCGGCTCGCCGCTGTGCGGAATCGGGCGCGTCATGACCGGGGTGTCGGCGGCCAGCGCCTCTTTCAGCCACCAGGGCAGCGTGGCCAGCGCTGCGCCTGCGGCAAGCACCCGCCGGCGTTGGGCATTGACTGGGGTATTCATGTCAGTTCCTCGTGATCGGCTTGTCAGGATACCAAATATTCGCACCGCATAGGGTCACCGCATAGGGTCAGACTCCCAAGCCCATAGACAGTGTACGCTGCCAGCGAGTCTGAGCCCTTACTGATGTTGGTGATTGGTGATTGGTGATTCGCACCCTCCGGGTATTTGCTTTGCGGCATGATTGGTGATTGGTGATTGGTGATTAGTAAATCGTGATTCGTACCCGTAGAGCGCTACCGTCAAGCGTACCCGTCAAGCGGGTATTGTGAAGAAGGTATTAAAAAGAAGGTATTGAAAAGAATGCCTCGTGGCTCGTAATAAACCAAGAGCCTGCTTTAACGCGTAATTTACTGCGGCCACCTCCCCCCTAGATGCTACGTTCATTCCTTGGACCCATGTGCGCCGCTGAGCAACACCTAACTGCCGTGACTCGTGACTCGTGATTGGTAAAAGCCAAAAAAAACCCCTGTAAGTCGGCTGGTCGAGCAGCGCAGGGTCACACCCAGTGGGTGCGGCGTACCTGGGCGGCCATCTCTTTGGTTACTTTCTCTTGGCCGAGCAAGAAAACGGAGTGAAGCGAAGTTTCGGTGAAGACTAACCTTCAGACAACACGCAAAGCTTGTTGCGGTGGAGACTGACCTTCAGGTCATGTCGGAGCCAATATGTCGGAGCCAAAAAGTGATCAGCTGCCGGGCTGCCCACGGCGATTAGGCCCATGCTGAGATATACCGTAAACCCCCGCCCTCGATTGCGGATCCAGAGTCAGCCCGTTAAGATTCCGCATCGCCCGCCTGAGCCGAGCCCATGATGATCACTTTCTCGCCCCGCCTGTCCAAAATCAAGATGTCGCCCAGCACGCTGGCCGCGCAGAAGGTGCGCGAGTTGCGGGCCGCGGGTCACGACATCATCGGGCTGACCATCGGCGAGCCTGATTTCAATACCCCCGACCATGTCAAACAGGCGGTGGTCGACGCCATGCAGCGCAACGAGACGCGCTACCCGCCGATCGACGGCATTCTGCCTCTGAAGGAAGCGGTGCGCGGCAAGTTCAGGCGCGACAACGGCCTCGAGTTTGCCCTCGATGAGGTTATGGTCGGCACCGGCAGCAAGCAGATCCTGTTCAATACGTTGCAGGCCACCGTCGCCGCGGGCGACGAGGTGATCATTCCGGCGCCCTACTGGATTTCCTACCTCGACATGACGCTGGTCGCGGACGGCACGCCGGTCGTCGTCGATTGCGGCATCGAGCATGGTTTCAAGCTCACGCCCGGCCAGCTCGATGCAGCGATCGGGCCGCGCACCAAATGGCTGCTGCTGAATTCACCCGGAAATCCGAGCGGCGCCGTCTACAGCCGCGACGAGCTGCTGGCGCTGGCGGAAGTGCTGCGGCGTCATCCGCAGGTGTGGGTGCTGTCCGACGACATCTACGAGCATCTGCGTTTTGACGGCGTCGAGTTCTGCACGATGGCGCAGGTCGCGCCGGATCTCGCGGCGCGCACGCTGACGGTGAACGGGGTGTCGAAAGCCTATGCGATGACCGGCTTTCGTCTCGGTTTTGCCGCGGGGCCGCGGGAGCTGATCCGCGCGATGGCCAAATTGCAGTCGCAAAGCACGGCGGGGGTCAATTCGCTGAGCCAGTGGGCCGCCGTCGCTGCGCTCAACGGTCCGCAAGAATTGCTCGCGGAGCGGGCGGCGGCGTACCAGGAACGGCGCGACCGCATGCTCGAGATCCTGCGTGACGTGCCGGGGCTCGTGTGCGACCGTCCGCAGGGCGCGTTCTACCTGTTTCCGCGCTGCGAGGGTTTGCTGGGCCGCAAAACGCCCGGCGGCCAGGTGCTCGAAAAAGAGCAGGATGTCGTGCTCTACCTCCTGGAGCAGGCCAAAGTCGCCGTGGTGCTGGGCGAGGCCTACGGCTTGAGTCCGCACTTTCGGATTTCCATTGCGAATTCGCTGGATAACGTGGTCGAGGGCGGGCGGCGCATTGCGCGGGCGGTTGCAGCGCTGCGTTAGGCGGCGGAAGGATGAGGGGTGAGGAGTGAAGGGTGAAGGGTGAAGGGTGAACGTCAAGGCTGTCCCCTAAAACAAGGAGAAGCGCCATGAAGCATTTGCTCCGGCTGCTCGTAGCGGGTGTCCTGTCGGTCGTGTTCACCGGCGCGGCGCACGCCTATCCCACGAAGCCAATGCGGCTGGTGGTCGGGTTTTCGCCCGGAGGTTCCACCGATGTCACCGCACGCATACTGGCGGAGCGCATGAGTGTTGCCATGGGGCAGCAGATCATCGTGGACAACCGGGCAGGCGCGGGGGGCAACATCGGCGCGGACCTGGTCGCGAAATCCAACCCGGACGGCTACACCATCCTGATGGCGACCACCGGCGTGATGGCGTTCAACCACTATCTTTATTCAAAAATCCCGTACAACGCCGAGCGGGATTTTGCGCCGGTCACGCAGATCGGCGCGCTGCCGCTGATCCTGGTGGTGCCTGCGTCGCTGCCTGCGAAATCCGTGAAGGAGCTTGTCGGCCTCGCAAAATCCCAGCCCGGCAAATATTCGTTCGGCAGCTCCGGCATCGGCGGGACCACGCACGTGACGGGAGAACTGTTCAAGGCGCTGGCGAAAATAGACATCGTGCACGTGCCGTACAAAGGCAGCGGGCAGATGATGGGGGATCTCATGAGCGGGCAGGTGCAGATCGCGTTCGACCAGATCGCCTCGTCCATCGCGCATGTGAAATCGGGCCGGCTGCGCGCGCTGGGCATCACCACGGCCAAACGTTCCTCGCTGCTGCCGGACATGCCCACGATCGCCGAGGCCGGCGTGCCCGGCTACGAGGCAATATCCTGGAACGGATTCGCCGTGCCCTCGGGCACCCCCAAGGCCGTCATCAGTCGCCTGCAGCAGGAAACGCAGAAGGCGGTGGCCATGCCGGAGATACAGGAGAAACTGTTCGGATTGGGCATCGAAGCGATTGCGGGCACCCCGGAACAGTTCGCGGCCCTGATCAAGTCGGAGCGCGCGAAGTGGGTGCCTTTGCTGAAGAAGATCGGGGTCGAGCCGCAGTAAATTCTCGGTTCAAGGTTCCAAGATCAAGGTTCCGGGTTCAAGGTTCAATGTTCAATGTTCCACCAATCACCAATAACCAATCACTAATCACTGTTCTTAAGCCACGAGAGAGAATGATGCAGGTACGAAGCCTTATTCTTAAAATGAAAGTATCCGGCTTTCTCGCCGTGTTGGCGCTGCTCGCGTTTCAACCCGCAGCGGGGCAGGGCGTGCCTAAACTGCCATGCGCCGACGCAGACAAGGCATGTGCGCTTCGTGCGACGAAGCGGCATGCCGTGGGCAAGATCGCCGCGTGGCAGGCAGCCTTGTCTGTACCGGCAGGTGAACGCATTGGTCCGGCTTCGCCTCAGCTCGTTGAATATATCAATCTGGACAATATCCTGAACGGGTACCCTGAAAGGCCGCGTGCCGCCACGCTTGATGCCGGCCTGCTCGCGGACGTCAAAGGCGCCATTGCCGACTTGCCCCCGGAGATTTGGAACCTGTTTAGCGAGCGCCTCGTCGGCTTGTATTTTGTCGAGGGCCTGGGCGGAACAGGGTACACCGACTATGTCTTTGACTCGAGTTCCAAGCCTGTCGCCGCCTTTGTCGTGTTTGACGCCGCCATACTCGCCCGGCAAAGCGCGAACGGCTGGGCGACGTGGAAAGAAAACACGCCGTTCAAGTCCGCTGCCGGGTATAAGCTCGATGCACGCATCGCAGCGGATAACGCCGACAACCGCAAAAACGCCATCCAATACATCCTGTTGCACGAACTCGGCCACGTGCTCTCGGTCGGGGCCGACATCCACCCGCCGTGGAATATCAGTCCCAGGGATGTAGTGCGGGGCGCGAAATATCCATTCTTTGAGCTCTCATGGACAATCGATCGGAAGGCGGACCAGTACCGCAGCCTGTTCGATGCGACCTTTCCCCAGCGCGCGAACACGGTCTATTACTTTGGCGCGAAACTGTCCGCAGCAGATATGGTGCCTGCATACGTTCGCCTGGGAAACACCAATTTTCCTTCCCTCTACGCGGCAACCAGGCCGGGTGATGATTTTGCCGAAAGTTTTGCCAGCTACGTGCATGTGGTGCTGATGCGCCGGCCCTGGCAGATCACGATCTCCCGCGACGGCGAGGTTGGATATGTCTTCCAGGCGTGCTGGGGCGAAGTGCGCTGCGCGAAAAAGCAAAAAATTCTGGAGCAGCTTTTGAAGCGGGCCTCATAAGTTCCAAGTTCCAAGTTCCAAGTTCCAAGTTCAAGGTTCAAGGTTCAAGGTTCCACCAATCACCAATCATGCCGCAAAGCAAATACCCGGAGGGTACCAATCACTGTTCTTAAGCCACGGCTCGTCGCCGACAGGCATAACTCTAAAAATGTATCGTGTGGGCTTCGGAAAAATAACTCGATTCTGATTGCCAAATCAATTTCTCGCGCAAACATACGAATCCCGCTTTTATCCCGTCACCGAATGTGTACCATTTGAGTCTGAACCGACGGCACTCGCCGTCGTAATCGATAAGGAGCGCGAGGTGATCGAAAAGGAAAGCAAGCTCAAGCCGAAATCCGCGACGGGCAAGCCGGCCGATAGCGCCGCCAGTACGCTCGACGTGCTGCACTTCGAGCGCGAGGCGCTGCGCGCCATCTTTGCGCCGAAGAGCATTGCCGTGATCGGCGCGACCGAACAAGAGGGCAGGGTCGGGCGCACCGTGCTCTGGAATCTCATCAGCAATCCATTTGGCGGCACTGTCTATCCGGTCAATAGTCGGCACAAGCAGGTGCTGGGCATCAAGGCCTATCCGGATGTCTCCAGCTTGCCCGAGACGGTCGATCTTGCCGTCATCGTCACTCCCGCTCCGACGGTGCCGGGTGTCATCGGCGAGTGCGTCGCCGCCGGCGTAAAGGGCGCGATCATCATCTCTGCCGGATTCAAGGAGGCGGGGGAGGCCGGCGTGGAGCTGGAACGCCAGATTGCGGAGCTGGCGCGCGGAAAGATGCGCCTGATCGGTCCCAATTGCCTGGGCGTGATGCGTCCGGCAACGCACCTGAACGCGACCTTTGCGAGCGCCATGGCGCGCCCCGGCTCCGTCGGCTTCATCAGCCAGAGCGGCGCGCTGCTCACTGCCGTGCTCGACTGGAGTTTCCGCGAAAACATCGGCTTCAGCGCCTGCGTCTCCGTCGGCTCGATGCTCGACGTCGACTGGGGCGATTTGATCGACTTTCTCGGCGACGATCCGCACACGCACAGCATCATGATTTACATGGAATCCATAGGTGATGCGCGCTCCTTTATCTCCGCCGCGCGCGAGGTCGCCCTAACCAAGCCGATCATCGTGATCAAGGCGGGGCGCACCGAGGCCGCTGCCAAGGCCGCAGCCTCGCACACCGGCGCGCTCGCCGGCAGCGACGACGTGCTCGACGCGGTGTTCCATCGCTGTGGCGTGTCGCGCGTCAATTCCATCGCCGACTTGTTCCACATGGCCGAGGTGCTGGGGAAGCAGCCGCGTCCATCGGGTCCGCGCCTGACCATTGTCACCAACGCCGGCGGACCGGGCGTGCTCGCCACCGACACCCTGATCGCGCTTGGCGGCGAACTGGCCGAACTGTCCACGGAGACGATGGACGCGCTCAATAAAGTGCTGCCGCCGCACTGGAGCCATGGCAACCCGATCGACATCCTCGGCGACGCCGGTCCGGAGCGTTATGCGCAGGCGCTCGAGATCGCAGCGAAGGATCCGAACAGCGACGGGCTGCTGGTGGCACTCACGCCGCAGTCGATGACCGATCCGGCCGAAACGGCCAGGCGCCTGACGCCATTCGCTGCGATCCCGGGCAAGCCGGTGCTCGCCAGCTGGATGGGCGGCAAGGATATTGTTGCCGGCGAGGCGATTCTGAATCAGGCGAACATCCCGACCTTCGGCTACCCCGACACTGCAGCGCGCATTTTCACCCTGATGTGGCGCTATGCCTATAACCTGCGCGGCCTGTACGAAACGCCGACGCTGGTGTCGCCCTCGGCGGGGGCGGCGCCGGAACGCGCGCGGGTGGCGCAACTTATCCAGGATGCGCGTGCATCCGGCCGCACCTTGCTCACCGAGTTCGAGTCGAAGCAGGTGCTGGCGGCGTATGGCATCCCGACCGTTCAAACGCGAATTGCCGTCAGCGAAGACGAGGCGGTGCAATGCGCAACCGCCATCGGCTATCCCGTGGTGCTCAAGCTGCACTCGCATACGATCACCCACAAGACCGACGTCGGCGGCGTGCAGTTGAATCTTGCCGACGCGGAGGCGGTGCGACGCGCCTACCGTGCGATCGAATCCGCCGTGATGGCCGTGCGCGAACCGCCTGCCGGCGGCAAGCACTTTCTTGGCGTGGCGGTGCAGGCCATGGTCAAGCTGGACGGCTACGAACTGATCGTGGGCAGCAGCATCGATGCGCAATTCGGCCCGGTGCTGCTGTTCGGCGCAGGCGGGCAGCTGGTGGAAGTGTTTCGCGACCACGCGCTCGCGCTGCCGCCGCTTAACACGACGCTGGCGCGGCGCCTGGTCGAGCAAACGACAATCTACAAGGCGCTGCAGGGGGTGCGCGGTCGCGCCAGCGTCGACCTCGCCGCGCTAACGCGTCTGTTGGTGCAGTTCAGCCAGCTGGTGGTGGAGCAGCGCTGGATCAAGGAGATCGACATCAACCCGCTGCTCGCGGCGCCCGGCGAAGGGGGACTCATCGCGCTCGACGCGCGCATCGTGCTGCACGGGCCGGACACTGCCGAAGACCAGTTGCCCAGACTCGCGATTCGCCCTTACCCGGCGCAATATGCGTCGGAATGGACGTCGAAGGCCGGCATGGCGGTCGCCATTCGTCCCATCCGCCCGGAAGACGAGCCGCTGATCGTGCAGTTCCACGGGACGCTGTCGGAGGAAAGCGTGTACATGCGCTACTTCCAATACATCCACTACAACCAGCGCGTCGCGCACGAACGCCTGACGCGTCTGTGTTTTATCGACTATGACCGGGAGATGGCGCTGGTCGTGGATTACAAAGATCCCGTGACGGGCGAGCACGCCATTCTCGCGATAGGGCGCCTGAGCAAAGTGCGCCAGACGGCCGAGGCCGAGTTCGCCATTCTCGTCAGCGACGCTTATCATGGGCACGGCTTCGGCGGCGAGTTGTTGCGCCGCCTGGTGCAGATCGGACGCGATGAAAAGCTCGAGCGCATCGTCGCGACCATTATGTCTGCCAACGTCAACATGCAACGCGTTTCGCGCAATGCCGGTTTCAAACTGACACGGGTTGAATCGGAGTTCCATGCGGAGCTGGACCTGACGAAACCGTGATCTTATTTGGTGATTGGTGATTGGTGATTGGTGATTGGCACCCTCCGGGTATTTGCTTTGCGGCATGATTGGTGATTGGTGATTCGTGGTTCGTGAATGCGTAAGCGGTAAGCAGTAAGCTGTGAGCGGGAAGGGTCAAGGTTCAATGTTCAAAATAAAAGGGGCAAGCGTGGCCCCTTTTTCTTTCCCTTTGGTCTGCTGCTTTAGTCCACCTCGGGCGGAAATGCCTCGGTGACTTTGTACACCACGTCGTGCTCGCGCACATGGTCCTTGACCTTCAGGCCGAACGACCGCCTGCGGCCGACTTCGGTTACGGACTCGTGCTCGATCTCCAGGGAGTCGACCCGCTGGCGAAAGTCAGTGGTGTGGCCGAGCAAGCGGATCGTGTCGCCGACCTCCAGGCTGCCGATGTCCAGTTGCACGACGGCGACAGAAAGATGGTTGTAGTAGTGCGTGACGACGCCGATGGGATCTTCGCCCGGCAGCGGACTATGCTGCGGAATCGCGGCGGGGACGGACCTGGACGCCGGGATAACCCGGGGCGCGACGGCCACCGCGGACAATATGGCGACGGGCCGCCGCTGCGGCGCCGCCCGCGTTGCGGCGGGTTCACTTACCACGGCCTTCTTCACTACAGGTTTCTTCGCAACGGGCAGCTTCTCGGCGGGCTTTTTCGCCGCAGACTTCTTTACCGCGGATTTCTTAGCCGCAGCCTTCTTGGCCGGTGGCTTCTTCACCGCGGGCTTCTTCCTGGGCGGCGCGGCTTTCCTGGTGCTTGCCGGCTTCTTGCCCGGCGCCTTTTTCTTGGATTTGGACTTGGACTTCGCTTTCTTTGCGGCAGCCATGATTCCTCCTCAGGTTTCAGGTAGCGTCATCGCTATCGTAGTCGCGCCGGCGATTAAGATCAACCCGTGCCGTAAAAACCGGTCAGTGACCAGTGAGCAGTATGTGATGTGCAGAGAGAGTGGCGAAACTGTGCAATCTTTCACGGTATAGCAGTTTCCCCGCACTCATTCCTCTGTTATTCTCTAGTTGTAATTCACCGCTGTCCTCTGAAGTCCTGAAATAAAATTTTGCGTTAACCTTAACTGGAAATGAAATGCCGTTCCGCGGACGCATGCCTGAGTGGTTGTATAAAGCGATTCCTTATCTTTACGTGCTGTCCGGGTTGGCGACCATGCTTGCCATCCGCCACTGGATGGCGGTGTTTAGCGGCGCGATGCTGATTTCGGCCGGCGCGGCCGTCTGGTTTATGCGAAAGGGGAGTAGTGAACCCGTTCGCGATGTGCCGCGCTCCACGATTGAGCGGTCAGGCGTCGTTTCCAGGCAGGGATTTGTTGAACTCGTCTGGAAGCGGGAGTATGAGTGCGGCCATAAAGTAATCGACTTGCAGCACCGCGGATTGTTCGCTATTGCCAATTTGCTGTTCGATGCCATCGATAATGGATTAAAGGCGGAAATCGAGGAATTGCTCGATGAACTGGTCAACGACGTGAAATTGCACTTCCAGACCGAAGAAAACCTGCTCGCCGAGAACAACCTGGATACTTCGGGAGGACACGCGGCACTGCACCGGCAACTGCTTGAAAAGGCCGGCACGCTGGTCAAGCAATACATCGAAGGCAAGGTGGACGCCGGCGGATTGATCTCGTTTGTCGCTTACGACCTCGTGGCGCAGCACATCACGAAGGAGGATGCGAACTGGTCCCGGAAAGTGAAACCTGCCGGTTTGTAGTTCAAGGTTCAAGGTTCAAGGTTTAAGGTTCAATGTCCAAAAGGAAGTAGCAGGGTCGGTTCTTGCAATCCAGGCATGAATAATCAACAGAGATATAAACCGCCATGTCCGCAACGTCAAACGATTTCAGGGTGATGACCTCTGGCGCTTTTACCGCGGCGCATCTTGCGCTGATTCCGCAACTGGAGCGCCTGACCAGGAAAAAAATCATCACCGCGTCAACGTCCATCGGCAAGGGAGAGAGCTCCATCCCAAACCGGTTGAAGCGCGGCGAGGTCGTGGACATCGTCATCGTGTCGGACGCCGTGCTGCGCCAACTCATCGCGGACGGCCTGGTCCTGGCCGAGGGCCATGCGCTGGTTGCCCGTTCCACCATCGGCATGGCGGTGCGCGCGGGCGCGCCCAAACCCGACATCAGCACGATAGACGCGCTGCGGCGCACGCTGCTGGAAGCGAAATCCATCGCCTATTCCGCCAGCGTGAGCGGCCAATATCTGACTACCGAGCTGGTGCAGCGTCTGGGCATTGCCGACCAGGTGTTGTCCAAATGCCGCTTCGCCGGCGCTGGCGAGCGCGCAGGTGCCGTGGTGGCGCGCGGCGAGGCTGAACTCGGCTTCCAGCAAATGAGCGAATTGCTGCCCGTGCCGGGGATCGCCCACATCACGCCGCTGCCGCTGGAAGTGCAGAAGGTCACGTCGTTTGCCGCCGGCGTTGCCGCGAGTTGCCCGGATGCGGCCCTCGCCCGCTCGGTGATTCAATTCCTGTCCGCGCCAGAGGCGGCCCAGGCCATCACGAACAGTGGCCTGGAACCTTCTGTTTCGTGATTGGCGCCCTCCGGGTATTTGCTTTGCGGCATGATTGGTGATTGGGACAGTTCAAGGTTCCAAGTTCCAAGTTCAACGTTCCAGGTTCAAAATTCGACGTTTCAGGCGCTGCCCACGTCAGGCATCTGCCTGCGCCACTCGAATGCGCTTCTTGCAACACTGTACAAAGCCCATAGAAGCAGGAGCGGAATGATCAAAGTTTGAAGCAAGAAAATTACGATGAGTTTGATGATGTGCTCGGTCGCTTGTTCTGCGGCTTGCTTCATATTTTCATAATGCATTTTCGCATTCAAATTTTGCGGCCACCACCCCTTCATTTTATCCAGCAACCCCGGGGTCTCGGCAGTATTTGGAATGGGCGGATTGAGCTTGTCTACCTGACCTGAGACTGAATCGATAACCTGTTGGCTCGTCTTGTAGTCCGTGGCCAGAAATTTCTGGTAAAGCAGGTCGGTTCCAAGCGTAACCACGGGCACGGCAAAGCGAAGCATCAACAGAATTACAAACATTTTTGAGAGCCACCCAGGAGGTTGCAGCTGTCGGAAACCGTGCCATGCCCAGCCGATAGCCGCGGTTGTCAGTGCAAGCGATATCAGCCAGTAAGCACCAACGCCGATTAGAATTTTCTGGATTCCGAAGGCGACACTGGCCACCAACATCAGATTGGAAAATTGTTCTACCAGATCGTTGGCGGGGTCCAAAACTTGTCCGGGGGCGAAATTGATCCCGATGCCTATGGGCTGGACTGAGAGCTCGGTCCCTTGTGCTACTGAGATGACGGCATTCAATGCGCGTGCAGTGGCAAAGCTAAACAATGCCCTCTTAAGCCCTGCGTCGACTTGTTGAATAGCGGGGGCATCCAGGGGTGCAAACCATGAGCAGAGAACAATGGTTGCCACGGACAGCGCTACGATAACTTGGCGTGCGGTTCGCATTTTTGTATCCCTCAACGGTTAGGTTCAAAGTTCAAAGTTCAAAGTTCAAGGTGGGAGGGTGGTCAACTGCCGAAGCCGCGCGAGTTCGGCGTCGGCGATATGCTCGTCGATCAGCGCGACCGCCTTCAGGCGGTTGTCAGATTGCGCGATGGCATCGGCCACCACATCGTTGTTGGTGCCGTGCACGCCGGACTGCACGATCACGGCGCGCGCAACGCCCAGCGCATCGAGCATGGCGAGGTAGTCTTTGAGGAACACGGGCGGCGACTAGTGACTCGGGACACTAGAAGGCTATCGATAGAGGAAAGATCACCATGCATGACGGATCGATCATCGATGGCCGCTGCCATTTAAAAAATTGTAAAGGATCAGACTCCGCAGACTGCTGACAGCTTATGAAGCTTACGAGTCTGACCCTTAAGAATGTTTAATTTATAACCGCGGCGCAAGCCAGTCGCAGATGGTGTCGATGCCGACCTGCCGGTTGTCGGCCTGGCAGTGCTCGGTGCCGCCGTCTTCCAGGGTCAGCACTTTCAGGGTCTTGTCCCGCGCGCCGACCGCGTTATAGAGCTGGTCTGCGACTGCGCGCGGCGTGAGCCGGTCGTTTTCGCCGTACAGGACCAGCGTCGGGCACTCGATGCGCTCGGCCACGCCGGCCAGCGTGAACTGCTTGATCTTTTTCATCGCGGCGGCCATGTCCGGCACGCCCATGACCCAGGGCAACTGGAAGTGAGACGCCGCCTGCTTGGTGCCGGTGCCTTCGGTCTGCATCAGCTTCAGGCGTTTTTCCCAGGTGGCGTGGTAATCGAAGAGGGCGCCCCAGGCCACGCACGCGCGGTAGCGCTTCTCGAACGCGGCCATGCGCGGCGCGGAATAGCCGCCAAGGCTGTAGGCCATGATGGCGACCCGTTCGGGATCGACGTCCTTGCGCGACGCCACGTATTCATAAGCCGCGGTCCCCGGCACCTCGTAATCGTAGCGCGAGTACAGATTGCGCAGGCGCAGCGCTTCGCCCTGCCCGGGTCCGTCGATGGCCAGCGTGTGATAGCCGCGGAACGCCAGCTCGATGCCTGCAAACAGCACGCTCATCTCCTTGCAGTTGTCGAGCCCGTCGAACAGCACCACCGTCGGCGCGCGGGCCGGGGCGACCGGCGACTTCATGAAGTATGCGGGCAGGTGCGCGCCCTCGTAGGGCACTTCCACGAACTCGATGTTCTTGTGGCGGCGCTTCAGGCCTTCATGGGAGCAGTGCAGACTTTTTTTGTAGATACCGGTTTTCTGCGCGCCCGGAGGCACCATGCGCTCGCCGGTGTAGTAGTACATGCCCGCGCGCAGGTAGTAGTTGCCGGCGCTCGCCTGGCGGTTTTCGGCCGCAGCGGCATCGGCGAAACGCTCCATCCTCGCGCCCATCACCGTCCACTCCTCCCACCAGGCCTGCGGCTCGCCGGCCCGCTGGTGCAGGCGCTGGATCACTTCGTCGATTTCGCCCAGGGCCACGGCGCCCCACGGCGCCATGCCCTTGGTGATCGAGGTCGCGTTGGACCACTGGTAGTTGTCGGGAAAGCTGTCGATCCAGTTGCCGGGGTAGAACATGAAGTTTTCTCCGTGATGAACGGTGGGTTGAGATGGGGAGATCGGATGCCGGATGTCAGTTTCCGATCGGCAGATCGATGCCGATGCCCCGCTCGCGGGCGAGCGCAACGAGTGCGGCGCCGACGTAAATGTCCTGCACCGCCATGCCGTGAGATTCGTAGAGCGTGATGTGTTCGTTCGCGGTTCTTCCCGGCACCCGCCCCACAATGATTTCTCCGAGCTCGGGCAGCGTGTTCCAGTCCAGGTGGCCTTTTTCCACCAGCGGCAGCAGGTCTCCGCACTCGTTGCGCGCGGTCCCGCGGGCATCGACGGCCACCGTCGCGCAGCGCCTGACCGCGGCCTCGTCGAGTTCGCGCCGGATGAGCGAATTGGATCCCGCCGCATTGATATGCTGGCCGGGCTCCAGCCATTCGCCCAGCAGCACCGGAGATGCGGCCTTGGTGATGACGTTGACGATATCGGCGCCGCGCACCGCATCAGCTGCGCTTGCCACGGGCTTTACCGGGATGCCCAGCCGCGTCGACATCGTTTCGCAGAACTTTCGGGCGCGCTCCGCGGTGCGGCTGTAGACCCTGACCTCGCGGATAGCGCGCACCTTGCACACCGCTTCGAGCTGGCCGACGGCCTGCTTGCCGGCGCCGATCATGCCGACCACCGCGGCGTCCTGGCGCGCGAGGTAGCGGGTGGCGACGCCGCTCGCGGCCCCGGTCCGCACCATGCCGAGGCAGCTGCCTTCGATGATGGCTTCGAGCTTGCCGCTGTCGGTGCCGAACAGCTGCACAAAATAGCGCGTGCCCTTGCCGGTGGCGTAGTAGGCCTTGAACCCGATGAGCTTCAATTCAGGTGCTGCGGCCTCCATCATGTGCAGCGTGCCGGCCGGAATGTGGGCGCGCACCCGCGGCACATCGACCGCCAGGCCCAACGCCCGGTCCTTCAGCGAGCGCTCGACCATCTCCAGCGCGAGCGGCATGGTTAGCAAAGCCTCGACATCGCTCTCCTTGAGGTAGCGGACCATGGGCGGCCGATCAGTTCTGCTTGATCCCGACGTCGCGGATGAGGCGGACTGCCGCCGTCACTTCCGCCTCGATGCTGTCCTTGAACTGCTGCGGCGTATTGCCGACGGCTTCATAACCGTCGTTCAGAACGCGTTTGCGTATCGCGGGCAGACTCATGATGTGGGCAATTTTTTCGCCAAGCGTGCTGACCACTGACGGCGGCAGGCCCGCGGGGCCGAGCAAGCCGAGCCAAGTGTAGACGTCCTCGAAGCCCTTCAGGCCCGCCTCGGCCATCGTCGGTACGTCAGGCAGGGCGGGCGCCCTTGCCGCGCCCGTGACCGCCAGGCCGCGCAGCTTGCCGGTGCTGACTTGCGGCTGGGAGATGCCGATGTTGTCGAACTTAAAATGGGTTTCACCCGTCACGACCGCGAGCATCGCGGGGGCGGCGCCCTTGTAGGGCACGTGAACGGTCTTGATTCCTGCACCCGCATTGAGCATCTCGCCCACGATGTGGCTGTAGCCCCCCGTTCCCGAGCTGGAGTAGTTGAGCTGGCCGGGCCTTGCCTTGGCAAACGCAATGAACTCTTTCAAAGAGCGCACCGGCACCGACGGATGCACGATCAGATATTGCGGAAACCTGACGGCGACCGACACCGGAGTGAAATCGGCCACTGGATCGAAAGGTCGCGGGTTCTGCATGACCGGGCTGAATACATGCGCGGTGTTCGACGTGAACAACAGGGTGTAGCCATCGGGCGCCGACTGCCGGACAGCCTGGGTGCCGATGGCTCCTGTCGCGCCGGCCCGGTTCTCGACGATTACGGACTTGTCCAGCGCTGTCCGCAGTTCATGCGCGAGTATGCGCGCATACGTGTCGGTCGAGCCGCCCGCCGGGAACGGCACGATGATCCGCACGACCTGGGTGGGATATCCCTGCGCCACGCCCAGTCCCGGGGCGGCAATGAGTGCGCAGGCAAGAAACAATCCGGATATGGTTTTCGGGATGCTCACGAATATCTCCTCGTCACGAACAACGCTGCTGTTATTGGACAAACGGATCAGAACCGGCGCCACACATTCCATGGCGAACGCACCCGCAAATAATACCCGATCAGCGGCGCCACTGTCCCAACGCTGTCAATGCGAAAAGCGCCGATCAGTGCTTTGGTTTTGACGCAGGTACCATACTATGAACCCTAAAGGGTCAAACTGCGCAGTCCGCTAACAGTTTATGCGGTTTGCGCGTCTGACCTCATTCGAAGGCGCTATCGCATTAGCGTTTATTTGGACGGAATGACAGGGAGCAACACGTGTGATTGCCGGTCAGGCGACATGTGTAGCGTCACTTTGCCGCCGAAGACGTCGGCCGGCCGGGTGCTGGCGTCGTCGTGCCGAAACGGTCCAACCCCTGTGAATTCAGAGTACATGGCAGCAAGCCCTGCTGCGGCGCCGCAAGGGTGCATATAGTCCTTCCCCCGAACCGTCAGACCGAGGCGATAGCCGGGGGGCAGCACGATACAGGTCGTCCAGATCTCCACATCGAGCTCGTAC
Organism: Burkholderiales bacterium; assembly: GCA_030683105.1. Classification (GTDB taxonomy): domain Bacteria; phylum Pseudomonadota; class Gammaproteobacteria; order Burkholderiales; family SG8-41; genus CAKKQX01. The sequence continues at coordinate 89,318 of JAUXMZ010000003.1, forward strand.
ACTTCGCCCGGAGTCAGAGGCTGTTTTTCATCATGGGCGTGGTATGGCCGGTAAGGAAGCGTCAGTTTCTGATCCAGCTTGCGGTGCGAGGCGCGCAACCAGCCTTGGGCGATGGGTGTTCTCGGGTCGAGTGCGCCGCGAAACGTCAGCTCCGACATGTTCGGCGAAAACACGCGCACAATAAGAAAAAGATCGGCATCCGCGGTTTCCGAGGAGACGAAGAGCTTCGCCGCCAGCGGGCCGGTGATTTCGATCTCCTTTTCGAGTGGCGGCGCAAGAAAGGTCACACCGTCGCCCAATCCTTCGTAAGTGATGGCGCCTGTGGCAGTGGCGGGTTTGGGGCCGAGGCTTTGATCGCCGGGGTTCAGGTAATACCTGGTCCACTGGGTGCGCGCGAGCGGCCATTCGCTTTCGTGGCGTTCGACAAACTTTTCTCCGGGATGACGGACCTGCAGCAACACCTTCGGCTGTTTTTTCCAGCCGGTGTCTTCACTCTTAAGGAAATGGCCGAAAAATTTCTTCTGCAAATTCACGCCGTAGTCGGTGTAAAACTCGGTCCAATGTTCGCGCCCGTGCACTTCGAGCCACTTCTGTTCAGAGGCCGCCCGCACAAAACCTTCGATGTTTCCCCGCGGGTGTATCCCCTGGCCGCCCCAGTTGGAGGCGGAAAGCAAGGGGACGGTCACCTTGGACCAGTCCGGAATCCGGGCCTGCCAGTACTCGTCAAACAGCGGATGCGACAAGATGTCCTTGCCCAGGTCGCAACGGTTGACTTTGATCTCTTCCTCGGAGAGGGTCTCGGGTCCGGACACCCACTCGCCGTTCACGCGGCTTTTGTAACCCCGTTCTCCATGTCCGTGTTGTTTTGTGGTCGCCCGGTTCGCGTACCAGTTGGAAATATAGGTGGAATAGATGCCCCCGTGATAGGCAAAATCACGGTAGTAATCGGCCCCACCCTCCCATGCGCATATTGCGGCCAGATGCGGCGGCTTCAGGCACGCGACATGCCACTGGTTCATCGCGTAGTAGGAGATGCCGTTCAAACCCACTTTGCCGTTGCTCCAGGGTTGCGCGGCAGCCCATTCGATGCACTGGTACAGGTCCTGGGTCTCGCGGGGAGAGAACGGTTCAAGGTAGCCCGGAGAGCGGCCCGCGCCGCGCGAGTCTATCCGCAGGCAGACATAACCATCCGGCACCCACTTTTCCGGATCGACGACTTCCCAGTTCTGGTATTTGTTGGTTGAACCCGCCGCGACTTCCGGAAACCCTTCGATCATGGTTTTCCATTGCCCGCCATAGCCATCCTGGAAGGCGAGCCACTTGCCATAAACGCCGTAAGTCATGACCACCGGATATTTGCCTTCCTTCACGGGTCGGAACACATCGGCTCGCAGAACGACGCCGTCCTCCATGGCAATCGGCGCATCCCAGTCGATCCGCATCCCGTCTTTGATCTCGCTCTTGAACTGGCTCATTCGGCATCCTTGTGTGAAAAAATGACAGGCAACCCCATAATCCGGCGGCTAAGTTTCAGGTAAGGCTAATCGGCCGCGAGAAAAAATCAGATTGGGACGAAACTAAATTAGTTGGGCAAGGGCAGGCGAGCTGACATCCGGCTTAATTGACCCATAGAGCATCGGAAAAACAATAATAACCGCCACGGGGTATATCATATCCTCGTGGGGGTGACAGTAAAAGCGGTAAGCGGTAAGCGGTAAGCGGTAAGGGGTGGAACTCATGCGCGCCCGGCAGGCCTACCCGTCACGCAGGTGCTAATGAGGTGTAACGGGGCTTGCGAAAAAACCAAGTCGGCAAGGTCCGTATAAAATCCTCTGGGACAGTGCGGTAACGACCTGTTTCTCAAGAATGAAACTCGGATTGGAAAATTTTTACCGCGTTGCTGAAATCGTGCGTAGAATTTCTTTCTGACGACGCTCTGGACGGACTCCACGATTTGACCGGGGTGCTGCCCGACATCAACCATAATGAAAGTGCGTACCGACATGCCCAAGAAAAAAGCCGTATCGCTCCGGTCCGCAGTGACCCCGCTGCTTCCCGTGACCATACAGCCCGGTGACATCCGTTACGCACCGGGGGTACGGGCCGGGCGCTGGGTGTTCGCCACCGGCCACAAGGGCACGGCGGACTTTATCAGCGGCATGGCACCCGACGTGACCAACGAAGCGGCGCCACGGCACAGCGTACCCAGGTTCAAAAAAGAGGCGCGGCGCATCTTCGCCAATTTCGCCAAAGTGCTGAAGGCCGGCGGCGCCGACCGCAAGCACGTCGTACGCGTGGACCAGTACTACACCGGTGGCCATGTCGTCGATGCTTATCATGAAGTGCGGCGTGAGTTTTTCGCCGGCCATATCCCGCCCAGCACGTCCAACCTGCACCAGCGTTTTTTGCTCACCGGTCAGGATATGGAAGTGCAGTTGATGGCGGTGGTGCCGGGCAAGGGATTTGACGTGGTGCAGCATCGCCCGGCGAATCTGCCGGTGCACGCCTCCTCAGGCTATAGTCCGGTGCTGACCTGCGGCGACTATGTGTTTGTCGCCGGGCAGACCTCGGAGGCGCTGAAAACCGAAGAGGGTCCGCTCGACCCGGCGGCACGCATGCCCGCCGGGCATCTGTGGAAAGGCACGCCGATCAAGCTCGAGACCGAATTCGTGATCGAGCGCAAGATGAAGCCCGCCCTCGCTACCATCGGCAATACGCTTGCCGATGTAGTGAAGGCGCAGGTCTACCTGCGCGACGTTAACGACATCCCGGCCTTCAACGAGGTATGGGCGAAGCACTTCAGGAAAGCGCCGCCCGCGACCACCATCATCACCACCTCGACGCCCGGCTTCATTTGCGAACAAGGCCGCATCGAGATCAATATCATCAGCGTGCGCCGCGGTGGACGCACCAAAAAACAGGTCATCGACGCCGGCGTGCCCACGGCATACGATGGCCACGTGCAGGCGATCCGCGCCGGCGACCTGCTGTTTCTGTCGGGACTGATGGCGGTTGAAGCTGGTGGCGCGCTCGCGCCGCAAACGCGCATCGATCCGCGCCAGCCGCACTTCGGAAGTGCAGCGCAGTTGCAGATGGAGCACATGCTGGCGCAAGCCGAACGCATCTGTCGCAAGGCCGGGACGACACTTGCCAATGCGGTGCGCGTGCAGCAGTTTCACACTGATCTCGCCGATTTCAACGGCGCATATCAGGTGTGGCAACAGCATTTGCCCGGCCAGCACCTGCCGTTTTCGGCGATAGAAGTGCCGGCGCTCGGCGTGCCGGGCGCCGTGGTGATGCTCGATCTATGGGTGTATGTGCCCTAGCTCCGGGCAGTGCGGGGCGTTGTTCTTGTTTGAATCATGTTGCGCATCATCCGTTGACGCAACCGTTTTCTAGAAAGGAAGATCATGAACATGACCTTGATGATTTCGCACCAACTGCGCTCTCATTTTCAGATAATGCTGCGCTTCCTCGCAATCGCCGCGCTCGCCATGCCATCAGCCCAGGCGGCTGATTTCCCGCCGGAGCAGATCCGCATCGTAGTGCCCTATTCGGCAGGCGGCGGCACCGATGTCATTGCGCGTCTGGTTGCACAACACATGTCCGAAGCGTGGAAGGTCACGATACTGATCGACAACCGCGTTGGCGCCGGCGGTGTGGTCGGTTCGAACTACGTGACCCAGCAAAAGCCCGATGGCCGCACCTTTCTTGCCGTAGCCAGCGCGTTTGCGGTGCGCGCGGCGATCGACCGCAGCCTGCCGTACGACGCCACCAAGGATTTCGCAGGCGTCGGACAGATGGCGATTTCGCCGAGTTTCATGGTGGTGTCGCCGTCGCTTGGCTTCAAATCGCTCAAGGACCTTATCGCCTATGCCAAGGCGCAACCAGCCGGCATTTTCTATACCTCGGCGGGCGTCGGCAGCACCGCTCATTTGCATGCCGCCGCCGTGGCGCATCTGGCAGGGCTCAAGGCCGAACACGTGCCCAACAAAGGCACGCCGCAGGCGGTAACCGAAGCCATGACCGGGCGCGTGCTTTATGCGTTTGCGCCGGGCCCGAACGCGATTCCGCTCGCCAAGGCGGGCAAACTGCAGATCCTGGTGACGACTTCGCCCGCCGGCGCGCGCTTTATGCCGGGCGTGCCGAGCATTGCGGAAGCAGGCCTGGCGTACGAGGGTGATGACTGGTTCGGCGTGTACGCGCCGCTCGGCACGCCGCTGGCGATCCGCGAGAGGTTTTCGAAAGAAATGGCGCGTGTGCTGGCGCTGCCGGAAGTGCGTGAGCGCCTGGCGACCCTCGGCGCCGAGCCGGTTTCGAGCACGCCACAGGAATACGAGAAAATGGCGCGCGAGTACATCGCCAAAGCACGCAAGCTGGGCGACGAGATCGGCATCAAGGTCGAATAATAAATCATTAAATAAAACAAAGGGTTGCAATCATGGGGAAGATCGAGGCCAAGCTCAAGGCATTGGGCTACGAACTGCCTCCGCCGTTCGTGTTCCCGAAGCAGAACCGCACCGGTTGCACGCAGGCAGGCTCGTTGCTTTTTTTGTCCGGGCACGGACTTGACCTGCCGAAACTGCCCGGTGTGCGGCAGACCGGCAAGTTCGGCGTCGATATCACCGTGGAGGAGGGCTACGCTACTGCGCGTGCGGTGGCCCTCACCATGATGGCGACGATGAAGGCGCACTGCGGCGATCTTGACCGCGTGAAGCGCGTGCTGCGCCTGTTCGGCATGTGCAATTGCACGCCGGATTTCGCGCAGCATCCGGCAGTCATCGACGGCGCCTCGGATCTGTTCTACGAAGTGTGGGGTCACGAGTTAGGCAGACACGCGCGATCTGCGGTCGGGCATGTCTCGCTGCCTCGAGGTATCGCGGTTGAAATCAACGGCGAGTTTGAACTGGCTTGAGGTCGGCGTTGCGACCAAAACACATTTAGTGATTAGTGATTAGTGATTGGTGAGCGGATGGTGGAGCAAAACGGAAGCCGTGGGCCAGCGGTCTGTCGATAAAGGGAATATCACCATGTATGACGGACCGATCGTCGACAGCCACCATCATTTGTGGGAGTGGCGGAACTATCCGTGGCTGGTCGCGCCGATCACACCGAAGATGTACGGCAGCAACTTTCCGCTGGAGAAATTGTGGGCGAGCTACGACGATCTTGTCGCCACCACCAAGCGCATTCTCGCAGGCCGGCCGCACGCCGAGCAGCGCAAGTATTTCCACGACACGGCGACAGCGTTCTACCGGATCTGACGCGGCCCGAAGTCCGCCCTAGCGCGCGGTCCAGCCGCCGTCGATCGTCAGGCTCGCGCCAGTGATCAGCGCCGCGGCGGGCGAGGCCAGAAACACGATCGCGCCCATGATGTCTTCGATCTCACCCAGGCGCCCCAGCGGAATGCTGGCCAGCACATCGTCGCGGAACGACTGGTTCTCAAAGAACGGTCTGGTCATGGGGGTGACGATGAACGTCGGCCCGATCGCGTTGACGCGTATGCGGTGCGGCGCCAGTTCGACCGCCATCGCCTTGGTCAGGCCCTCGGCCGCGTGCTTGGTCATGCAGTAGACGGTGCGGTTCGCCGCGCCGACATGACCCATTTGCGACGACATCTGGATGATGGCGCCGCCGCGGCCGCCGGCAATCATGCGCCGCGCCGCAGACTGGGCGACGAGGAATGACGCCTTGACGTTGAGATCCAGGATGCGGTCGAGCCGTTCCTCCGTCACCTGCACGAAAGGCTCCGGAATATTGTCACCCGCGTTATTGACCAGGATGTCGATACGCGCCAGCGCCTCGATGCGTTCGGTGATCTGGCGCGCGTCCAGAATGTCGCACACGAGCGGGACCGCTTTGCCGCCGCGCTCCCGGATTTCCGCTGCCAGCGTCTCGAGATCGGATTGCGTTCTGCTCACCAGCACCACTTCAGCACCGGCGTCGGCCAGCGCCAGCGCGCAGCCGCGACCGAGGCCGCGCCCGGCGCCGGTGACCACCCCGACCAGTCCGTCGAGCCGCATCGACGGGGTGCGCAGCGCAGCGGTTTGCTTATCGGACATGAGCTTCCTTTTAAAATGACGCCGCGCCGGCCGGCATTACTGCGGCGCGGTGGATTTTATTATATTATGGACGCACGACATCCGGATGGGAACATCATCCGCGCGATGCCGGCACGTAACACTCATTCCGCGCCACGTTGCACCGCTGCACCCGCGACGCACCGGCGCATGATCTGCAGGTCTTCGTAAGGAACACCGACTATGGCGCCGTCCAGGAAATATACCAAGCAGGATGTACTCGACACGGCCAAGCGCTGTTCGAACTGGGGCCGCTGGGGTCCCGATGACGAACTCGGCGTGCTGAATTTCATTACGCCCGAAGATATTGCCAGCGCCGCTAAACTCGTGCGGCGCGGCAAAGTGTTCGCGCTGGGGCTGGCGCTCGATGCCAAAGGGCCGCAGAGCGGGCTGTTCGGCGGGCGCTGGAACCCGCTGCATCAGATGCTGGCCACCGGCACCGACGCCGTAGCCGGCGTGCAGGACGAGACGGTGGGCCTGCGCTATGCCGATGATGCCATTCATCTGCCGACGCAATGCGCGACCCAGTGGGACGCACTCGCGCATGTGTTCCTTGGCGACCAGATGTGGAACGGCTACCCGGCCATACTGGTCGATTCGCGCGGCGCGAAAAAATGCGGTATCGAGAATTTCCGCGACAAGATGGTCGGCCGCGGCGTCCTGCTCGATGTGGCGCGCTACAAGAATGTCAGTTGCCTGGAGGACGGTTATCCGGTGACGATAGACGATCTCGAGAAAACCGCGGCCAAACAGAAGGTCGAGATCAGGCGCGGCGATTTCCTGATCATACGCACCGGCCAGATGGAAAACTGCCTGCAAAAAGGCGAGTGGGGCGGCTACGCGGGCGGTGACGCGCCCGGCCTCGCTTTCGAGACCTGTGACTGGATTTACAAAAAGGAGATTGCCGCCATCTGCTCCGATACCTGGGGCATCGAAGTGCGGCCGAACGAGTGTGCGCCCGAGGTCAATCAGCCGTTTCACTGGGTCACCATACCCGCGATCGGCATCGTGCACGGCGAGATCATGTACCTGAAAGAGCTGGCCGACGACTGCGCGGCTGACGGCAGATATGAGTTTTTCTTCAGCGCGCCGCCGCTCAACATCACCCACGGCACGGGCTCGCCGATCAACCCGCAGGCGATCAAGTAATCATGGCCCGCTACCTCAAGCAGGGCATATCCACCGCCGCCGCCGAGGCCGCCGATCTCAAGGTGCGGCAAACCGTCGAGGGCATACTCGCCGACATTGCCAAACGCGGTGATGCGGCGGTGCGCGAGCTCTCGCAGCAATACGACAATTGGTCGCCGCCTGCCTTCCGCCTGAACCCGGAGCAGATCGCGGCAATCGTCGCCCGGGTTCCGCCCGAGACCATTGCGGACATCACGTTTGCGCAGCTGCAGATCCGCAATTTCGCCCAGGCGCAGCGGGCTGCCTTGCGCGACATCGAAATCGAGACGCTGCCGGGCGTGATCCTCGGTCACAAGAACATACCGGTGAGCAGCGTCGGCTGCTACGTGCCGGGCGGGCGCTATCCGATGGTCGCATCGGCGCACATGAGCATAGTCACCGCCAAGGTTGCCGGCGTGCCGCGCATCATCGCCTGCACTCCGCCCAACGAAGGCGAGCCGCATCCGGCCACCATCGCCGCCATGCATCTCGCCGGCGCTGACGAAATCCACGTGCTGGGCGGGGTGCAGGCCGTCGCCGCGATGGCGCTCGGCACCGAGTCGATCGCGCCGGTCGACATGCTGGTCGGACCCGGCAACGCGTATGTCGCCGAGGCCAAGCGGCAGCTGTACGGCCGCGTTGGCATCGATTTGTTCGCCGGCCCGACCGAGATTCTGATCGTGGCCGACGAGACCGCAGACGTGGTGATGGTGGCCGTCGATCTGCTGGGACAGGCCGAACACGGCCCGACTTCGCCGGCTATCCTGATTACCACATCGAGCCAGCTTGCCGAGCAGCTTCCGGAAGAGATCGAGCGCCAGTTGAAGGTGCTGCCGACCGCTGATGTGGCGTCGCAGGCGTGGCGGGATTATGGGCAGATCATACTGGTCGACAGTCTAGATGAGGCCGTTGTCGAAGCCGACCGGTGCGCCGCGGAGCACGTCGAGATCCTGACCCGCGAGCCGCGCTTTTTTCTGGAACGCATGCGCAATTACGGCGCCATGTTCCTCGGTCCGGAAACCAACGTTGCGTATGGCGACAAGGTGATCGGCACCAACCATACGCTGCCGACCCAGGGCGCGGCGCGTTATACGGGCGGCCTGTGGGTCGGCAAGTTCCTCAAGACCGTCACCTACCAGGAGTGCACACCCGAAGCCAGCGTCATGGTGGGCGACTACTGTTCGCGCCTGTGCGCGATCGAACGGTTCTGGGGGCACAAGGAACAGGCCGATCTGAGGCTGCGGATGTACGGCGGCCGGAAGGTGGGGTTACATGGGCCGAAGTAACTTGTTCAAGGTTCCAAGTTCAAGGTTCCAAGTTCAACGCTAACGAGCCACGAACCATGCCGCAAAGCAAATACCCGGAGGGTACGACCCACGACCCACTAGCCACGTTTTTTATTCATGAAACTTCTGCGGATCCCCATTGAATACTGAAACACCAGAATCCGACCGCAAGGCGCAGATCGATGCGCTGCTTCTCAAACTCCCGGGCGTCAGCGCACGAAAAATAAACAGCCTTGACGCCTACTTCGTCAATGACAAGATGTTCGCCTGCATCAGCGGCAGCGGCGTCGGGCTGCGACTGCCCGCCGCCACCGCGACCGATCTGCAGTTCTCGAGGGACAACGTCGTCCCGTTTCAGCCCGGCGGTATGGCGAGTTCGAGGGAATGGGTACAGATCGACCGCGCCGATGCGACCGAGTACGGGAAGGATCTCGAGTTGTTTCAGGCCTCGCTCGAGTTCGTGAAAGCCGCACGGAGCCGTTAGGCTGGTTGTTCGTGGTTCGTTGCTCGTTGATCGTAGAATCCTAGCCTCTAACCACTTCCGAATCACCAATCACTATTCACGAGTCACGAGCAACGAATCACGAATCACGAATCACGAACCACGAACCACGAACCACGATCCACGTTCAACGATTTAAAGCCAGGGATGACTATGAGTAATCCAAAAAATGAAACCAGTGCGGCGGACCCTCGCCGCTTCAGGCTGATCCCGCTCGATCAGCTCACACCCGAACAACTCACACTGTCCGACGCGATAAAATCCGGTCCGCGCGCCAAGCTCAAGAGTTCGGGCGCGTCCAAGCCGGGACCGCTCGGCGGGCCGTTCAACGTCTGGCTGCGCAGTCCGGGCATCGGCGACCTGGTGCAACGGCTTGGCGAAGAGATCCGTTTCCGCAGTTCGCTGCCGCCCAAACTCAACGAGCTGGCGATCTTGATCACGGCGCGCCACTGGACTTCACAATACGAATGGTTCGCCCATCACAAGCTGGCACTGGAGGGCGGGCTGGCCCCGGCGCTTGCGCAGGCGATTGCGCAAGGCCGTTGCCCGGCACAGATGGGCGATGACGAAGCGATCGTCTACGATTTCTCGTGCGAGCTGCACGAGAATAAAGAAGTCAGCGATGCCACCTATCAGGCCGCGCTGGACCGCTTCGGCGAGCGCGGCGTAGTCGACCTCATCTCGGTAAACGGCTTTTACTCGCTGGTGTCGATGTGCCTGAACGTCGACCGTACGCCGCTGCCGGAGGGGGTGACGCCCCCGCTACCGCCGCTCGGTGAGCGGTGAGCGTTCAAGGTTCGTTGTTCGTGATTGGTGATTGGTGATTGGTGATTGGTGATTGGTGATTGGTGGTTCGTAAACGGTGAGAGGCTAGAGTTCAACGTTCAACGATTAACGAGCCATTTTTTTCAATAATCGCTCGACGGGTACGATCAACGTTCATGGTCCGTTTCTGCACGATCACCATCCGAGTAAGTTAAACTGACATCTTGAATACTCGCTTTCCCCGCAGGGTCGGGGGAGGCGATTATTTTAAAGGATGTCCCGCATGAGGCTGCTCGGTTTACTCGAATTTGCAATTGTTTTCATTGGCGCGGTCGGCATGGTAGCCGCCAGTGTCTTCTACCTGCCCAATGGAGTTCACCTCGGCCTCTTCCTCGTCGGCGCCGGCATCGCGCTAGGCGGCCTGGAGTCGATTTTCACGCGCGGGATCAGCTTTCGCGTCTCGACTCTCAGCACCGATCATTACGCCGGCACGCCCGCGCTCATCTGGGGATCGACGATTTTGCTCGTCGGCGCGACACTCATCGCCTGCGCTTATCTCATGGAACAAGGGTTATGGCGAACGACAGTTGTTTACGTGATGCGCCGCCCCGGCGGGCTGCTGTCGCTGCTGGGGTTGATCGTAGCCGGCGCCGGCGCACTTATCGTGTTCATCCCGCGCCCGCACGGGTTCGTTTGGACGCTGCTGGTGGGGGTGCCGAAGACCATCGTCGGAATCGCGATCGTTATCGCGGGATTGGCGGCGGTCTGCCTCGGGTTGTGGGAAGCAATCGATCCGCTGTCGTTCACCCGTGTTATCAAGAGCGCGTTGGCACAGGCCGGCTTGCCGACTTACGAGCACTACTGGCGGCGCATGCTGTCAGCGCTGCTTTGACGCGGTAGCGGATGATCGGGGGTTCAACGTTCGGGGGCAGTCTTTGATTCGCTGCCAGCCGGAAATTCAGGTTTCATGGCCGGCGTCCAGTGGGGAACTGGCCAGAGTGGCAACCTGATTATGCCGGTGGTGGCGCGGATACCACCTGGTTGCGGCCCGCGTGTTTGGCGCTGTAGAGCGCCTCGTCGGCCGCGCGAAACAGTGCGTCTGCGGTACTGCCATGATCTGGATACGCCGCTGCGCCGAACGAAGCCGTAATCTGTCCCAGGTTCTTTTCCTCGTACCACATCGGCATTTCATATATCGCGCCCCGGATATCTTCGGCGCGCTGGGCAGCGAACCGCAGCGGCGACTCTGCGAGCAGCAGCAGGAACTCCTCTCCGCCTATGCGCGACGCAATATCGCTGCCCCTGACATGCGCCCGCAGGACGGTGCTGACTTTCTTCAAGACTACGTCTCCTGCGCTGTGGCCAAACGTATCGTTGATGCGCTTGAAGTGATCGATGTCCAGCGCCACCATGGAAATTTGGCGTTTCATGCGCTGGGCGCGCGCCAGTTCCTGAACGAGATATTCATCCACAAACCGCCGGTTGAACAAACCCGTCAGTGGATCCCGTATGGACTGTTCGCGCAGGGATTCCCGCAACCTCATGTTGGCGAGCGCAAGACACAAGTCTTCCGCCACCGCCATGGCAAGGGCCAGGCCAGGGTCAGCAGCCACGTTTATCGGAACATTCTTCAGGCGCTGCAGGTGAAGTAAACCGAGCATGCGGCCATGCGCGATGAGCGGCATGCATAGCGATGGCAGCGTCCCCGAGTCCTGGGCGATGTGTCCGCACAGCAGCCCGTTACCGGTGTCCCGGATGCAATGCGGCTGCGAGCGACGCAGCGCCCAGCAATCCTGCCAGGCGAGTGACTGCTTATTGAGTGAAGCGTCACCCCAGCTCGCTACGCGCTCCAGGTAATCTCCGTTAGCGTGCAGGAGATATACGGCGCCGGTAGCTTCCGGCCATATGTGGGGGCCGAAACACTCGATGGCGGCGTACACTTCGGGCGTCGATAAAGCGGATTTGAGATAGCTGCCCAGGTTGCGAAGAGTAAGCTGTTCCTGGCGAAATTGCGCCAATTCAAGGTTCTCGTCCAGCAAACCCTGTATTCGCATTTCGCAGCCTTCGTCCCGCGGCTTGGCGGGTTCGCCACTATCGGTCGACATCTCGGGTTCCAGGCATAGTCGTCATTATATGGACATCATAATATTTCAGCCCCCCGTGATGAATCTACGCTGCGAAGGCCCGCTTCCCCCCGCTGACTGCCGTCCCGCAAAGCGGTCGTTAGTGTCTATTCAAGCACGTTGATGTGCCGCAAATTGCCCGCCCAACAAAAATCCCGCCGAAGCGGGGCTCCCAACCGTGTTCGGTGCTTTCGAGGGGCGTTCGATGAGGTAGCCTTGGGCATAACTTATTCCAAGTTCGCGCAAAACGAGAAAATCTTCGATGTCTTCCACGCCCTCAGCCACCAATTCCGTTTCGCATCTTTGCGCAATTTGCTGCAATGACTTGAGAAACTGCAACTTGTGAGCCTACAAGTAACGGGACGAGTGGGTTTTTTCCCAATATTTCAGCACGATGGGACGATACAGGGAATGCAGCGCCGACACAAGACAGGGCCCCGCACGGGTATGGCATCGGCCTTTATATCTGGCTTATTCGGGGATGGGGTCAAGGTTCAGAGTTCAAGGTTCCGGGTTCAACAACAGGTTCCAGGTTCAAGGTTCAAGGTTCAAAATTCAAAGTGCAGGTCGGAGTCGGTTCTCCCTGACACAATCGGCTGCGGGCCGGCTGAATCTGTTCATGGTGCCGGTTGCTTGTCGTACAGTCATGGGTAAAATCATGCTGACTTCAATCTGACCACACATGAAAACCATCTCTTATGCTTTCTTCGTGACCGAGGCCGAGTATCCCAGCCTGCAAGCCGCCTGCCCCGGTGATTTTCCGCCATCCTATGCGGAATTTTGCGCCAGCGTGGAGCGGAGCATTCGGGAGATGGCTGACACCGTCGCCCTCGAAAAAGTCTACGTTCGCGTCGATGAATTCCTCGCATGGTGTGCCGAAGCCAGCCTCAGGCCCAACAACATCAGCCGCACCAGATATGCCATCGTGATCGGCAACCCCTGGGCTGACTCCTAATTGGTGATTGGTGATTGGTGATTGGTGATTAATACCCCTCAAACGTACCCATCGCGCTGATTCATTTATTTTGCTGCGCCGCTCACCGATCCGGCGATCCGGGCGTGATATAAAGAGCAAGGCCTTATAATCAGGACATTAATTGTCAGATTCTTAACCGCTCGAGGGTGAGATGATACGCACAATCTTGTTCAGCCCCTCCACCGGATCGATCAAGACCGGAAGCGACGATCTGCTGGAAGCGTGGCAGCGCGAACCCGATTCGCTGCTGTGGGCCGACTTCGCCGACCACGAACCGCAGTCGGAGGAGCAGGTCATGGTTTCGGGTTTCGGCCTGCATCCCCTCGCCATCCACGACGCGCAACGGGACCGGCACCCGCCCAAGATCGAGGCGTTTGCCGATAACGTCTTCATCCTCCTGAAAGGACTGGGCACGGTCTCGGACGAATTCGAGTTCGGCACCATCCAGCTCGCACTGTTCATCGGCCAGCGCTTCCTGGTCACGCGCCACTCCGTCCATTCCCGCAGCATCGACATGCTGCGTGCGGAAGCCGAGCAAGGCAGGTCGCTGCTTGCCAGCGGACCCGATGCGCTTGCTCTGCGGTTGTGCCGGATCATGGCTGACCGCTACACGAAAAAACTGCTCGCGCTCGAGCCACGGCTCGACGACATCGAGCGCGAGATTGTCGAGCACCCCGACGATTCCATGCTTACCGAGCTGATCGGCTACAAGACCGACCTCAGAAAGTTCCGGCGCGTCCTCGTCTATCATGTCCAGGTGTTTTCGGAGCTTGCGAAGAATCCGCCGCCGCAGGTGAGGCCAGAGCGCGTGCACGAGATCAGGGACGTCTACGAGCATCAGGAGCGGGCGAGCAGCCTCGCCTCCTTGTACTACGAGGTTTCCTCTGATCTGATCGAAGGCTATATCTCGGTCGCCTCGCACCGCCTGAACAACATCATCAGGATACTCACCATCATCACCGCCATCTTCGTGCCGCTGACCTTTCTCGCCGGGATCTACGGCATGAATTTCGAGAATATGCCCGAGTTGAAATCGCAGACGGGATATTTTGTTCTGCTGGGGATCATGGGCGCTATCGCCGCCATCCTGGTGTTGTTGTTCCGCCGGAACCGATGGCTGTGAGAACCCCGACTCGGGGCGGGCCGCGGGGTAGGCTGGCAGCATAGCGCCTGCCGCAGTTCCACGAGTTTCTTCTTGTTGAGTTTGGCCATGTTGGTAGTGGTGGCCGGTGGTCTCGGCGGTCGGACTATAATTGGCATGCTCAGCCACGGGCAAGATGCAGGACCGTCGCGTTTTCAACTCTCATGAGGGAACGCACATGACTTATCTAATCCTCGGTCTCATTATCTTCATTGGGGCGCATTCGGTCCGCATCTTTGCGGAGGACTGGCGCACGCGCGCGATCGCCCGCGTGGGGCCGAATTCCTGGAAGGGTGTTTATTCGCTGGTCTCGATTGCGGGGTTCGTGCTGCTCGTCTGGGGTTACGGCCAGGCGCGTCAGGCGGGTGGCGTGCTTTACGATCCGCCCTTGTTCATGCGCCATATCACGATGCTGCTCACGCTGATTTCTTTCGTGCTGATCGCAGCGGCCAGGGTGCCTGGCAATCACATCAAGGCGGCGGTCGGGCATCCAATGGTCGCGGGCGTGAAGCTGTGGGCGTTTGCGCACCTGCTGTCCAATGGCAGCATGGCCGACGTGATTCTGTTTGGCGCGTTCCTGGCCTGGGCCGTCGTGGATTTCATCGTCTCGCGCAAGCGTGATCGCGCTGCGGGCGCGCGTTATCCGGCGGGCGGCGGCGCACGCACTGCGGTAACGGTGGTCGCCGGGGCTGCCGCGTGGGTGGTGTTCGCGTTCTGGGCGCACCGCTGGCTGATTGGGGTGGGGCCGTTTGGGTAGCAAGGCGAGTTCAAGGTTCAAAGTTCAAGGTTCAAAGTTCAAAGTTCAAAGTTCAAGGTTCAAGGTTCAAGGTTCAAGGTTCAAGGCTCAAGGCTCAAGGCTTAAGGCTCAAGGCTCAAGGCTCACTAGGGGAGTGCCTGGTTTAGAATCGGTGAACCGCGGGATAACCAACAAGAGGAGTCATGATGAAACAAGAATCCATCGCGGGTAGCTGTTTGTGTGGATCGGTCCGTTTTGAAATCAAGCCGCCGTTTTCGCTGTTCAAGTATTGCCATTGCAGCCGCTGCCAGAAAACAACCGGCACCGGGCATGCGGCGAACATATTTCTGCCGACGGGCCAGTTCGCCTGGCTGTCCGGCGAATCGCTGATCCGCCATTTCGATCTGCCGGGCGCCAAGCGCTTTGCAGTGAACTTCTGCACGCAGTGCGGCACGCGCGTGCCGCACCAGGTTACGGGAACGGAAAATATGCTGGTGCCGGCGGGCACCCTCGACGGGGATCCGGAGATGCTCCCGGACGGCAGCATTTTCTGGGCATCCAAAGCGCCGTGGTTCGTCGAAACGCCGGCGATACCGAAATTCGACGAATACGGCAAATAATTTAATTGGAGGCAGGATGAAAGCAGCGTACTTCATGAAAAACGGCGGGCCGGAGGTGATGCAGTATGGCGACGTTAAGGAACCCGTTGCCGGGCCCGGCCAGGTGCTGATCGATGTTCATGCGGCCAGTGTCAACGGGGCCGACTGGAAGGTGCGTGCCGGGCATTACGCGCCAATCACCGATTTTCCGTACATACCGGGGCGAGATTTCTCCGGCGTCGTCAGTGCGCTTGGCGCCGGCGTGCCGGAGTTTGCAGTCGGCGATGCGGTGTTCGGGGTCTGCGATGTCGGGCAGGAAGCGGCGTATGCGGAGAAAGTCGCCATCAAGTCGGCTCTCGTGGCGAGCAAGCCGGACAGCCTGTCGCACGCGGAGTGCGCGGCGCTGGCGCTGATCGGGATCACCGCATTGTGCTCGGTCGAGGACACGCTGCAACTGAAGTCTGGTGAAACCATACTGATCCAGGGTGGCGCGGGCGGGGTCGCCAGTTTCGCGATACAGGTCGCCAAGCATATCGGCGCCCGCGTGATCACGACGGCGAGCGCGGCGAATCATGACTACCTGCGCAGTCTCGGCGCCGACCAGATCATCGACTACAACAAGCAGGACTTCACGAAAGAGGTGTCAGGCTGCGACGCGGTGTTCGATACTGTCGGCGGCGAGGTTGCAAAGCGCGCATTCGGCGTGTTGCGAGCTGGCGGGCGCGCGGCGTTCATTGCCTCGGGGAACGCCGCGCCGGTCTCGCCGCGCGCTGATGTCGCATCGCTGCGCCCGAAGGTCGGGCGTGACCGCGCACATCTCGAGCGGATCGTCGCTCTGGTCGCCGGCGGCGCTGTCCGCGTTCCGGATATCACGCTCTATTCGTTATCGGAAGCACGAGCGGCCCACGTGGTGAGCGAAGGGCGCCACCTGCGCGGAAAACTGGTCTTCAAGGTGCGCTGAAATATTGAATGGCGCGCAAGTGTGCCAACGGCGGATATGATTCGCATGTCCCTGACAAAGATCGAGCGCGCGTATCGCAATACCACCTACCTGGTCGATCATCCGGAGGGCACTTTCGGCATACTGCCGGGTGAGCCCTGCCTGCGGCTCGATGCGCTGCTCGCCGCGCACGGTGTATCCTGCTGGGCGTACGTGACAGCATGGAATCCGCGCTCGGAGCCATGCCGGCTGAACTCAATGCGGCGCGTCACGCAGACCTGCTCGCGTGCGTTTCACAATCAGGATATTCGGTGTTGCCGGGACACGGTCAGCCGGACTGCGGCGACTGGGTTGCCGAAGAAAGCCTGTTGATCCTGGGCATGGCCGAAGCCGCGGCACTTGGCTCGGACTGACGGGCAGAAAGGCTGTGGCGATCACATGAACAACATGAGAGGAGCAGGCACATGCGATTCAGTTTGAGAGTGGCGGCGGGTGGCGTGCTGGCGGCGGTGTCGTTGGCTGCAGCAGCGCAGGGTTTTCCGAATAAACCGGTGCGTATCGTGGTGCCGTTCCCCCCGGGCGGCGGGGTGGACATCATCGCCCGCCTGGTCGGACCCAAGCTTGCCAAGGAATACGGCCAGCAGGTCATCGTCGAGAATCGCGCGGGTGCTGCGGGCATTATCGGCACCGAGTACGCGGCGCGCGCCGCGCCCGATGGCTACACCTGGGCACTTGCCACGCTGGGCAACCTTGCGGTCAACAAGCATCTGTATTCGACGATGACGGTGGACCCGTTGCGCGATCTGGCACCGGTGACGCACGTAGTGGATGTGCATTTCGTGATGGTCGCGCATCCGTCGCTGCCGGCTAAAAGTGTGAAACAGCTGATCGCGCTGGCCAAGGCACGCCCAGGCGAGATCACTTATTCGTCCTCGGGCGCGGGCGGCGCGCCTCATCTGGGCGGAGAACTGTTCAACCGCCTGGCCGGCGTGAAAATCACGCACGTGCCGTACAAGGGCAGCGGCCCGAGTTTTGCCGATCTGCTGGGCGGCCATGTTTCGCTGACCTACGACAGCATGCTGCAGGCGCTGCCCTACATTCGCGGCCGGAAACTAAATGCGCTGGGCGTGCTCGGCGCGAAACGCGCGGCACAACTGCCGGATGTGCCGACGATAGCCGAGCAGGGCGTGGCGGGCTATGAATTGACCAATTGGTTCGCGCTGGTCGTGCCGGCGGCAACGCCGAGGGACCTGGTCGCGCGCATCCATGACGATTTCACCCGGGCGCTGCAGGACAAGGAGACCCGAGACAAAATTGCGGCCATGGGCGCAGATGTGGTGGCGAACCGGCCGGAGGAGTTCGGCAAGTTCTGGCGCGCCGAATCGGACAAATGGGCGCGGGTAATCAGGGAAGCGAACATCAAGGCGAATTGACAATAGCGGCCTGTCTGACGGGCCCGGGGAGCTGACACTATGAAAGAGCCACGCAAAGAACGACGCCGCCAGGCCGAGAAGGCCTATCTTAAGGAATCGTTTCTGAAGAGCAGCGAAGCCCGGCCGCTGCGCATCCTGGCCGAGTATCTCGAACCAAAATTACGCTTCGATCATCATCGTATCGACGACACGATCGTGTTCATGGGCTCGGCCCGCGTGCTGTCGCGCGAGCAGGCCGAGGCCGGGGTCGGCGCCGCCCAGAACGGCGAAGGCGACCTCGAGCACGCGCGCCGGCAACTCGCGATGTCGCGCTACTATGAGGACGCGCGCGAGCTTGCGCGCCGTTTTACCGAGTGGTCCAAACATCTGGGTGACGATGAGCGTCGCTTCGTCGTGTGCACCGGCGGCGGGCCCGGCATCATGGAGGCGGCAAACCGCGGCGCCTCGGAGGCCAAGGGCCTGAACATCGGGCTTACCATCTCGATCCCGGTCGAAGAGTTCGACAATCGTTATGTGACGCGCGAGCTGTCGTTCCACTTCCACTATTTTTTCATGCGTAAATTCTGGTTTGCCTATCTCGCCAAGGCGCTGTTCGTATTTCCGGGCGGCTTTGGCACGCTCGATGAGTTGTTTGAGATCATCACGCTGCGGCAGACGGGCAAGATGACCAAGCCGCTGGTCATCGTGCTGTTCGGCACTGATTACTGGAACGAGGTGATCAATCTGGACGCGCTGGTCCGCCACGGCACCATCAGCGCCAAGGATCTGGAGCTGTTTCACCGCACCGATTCGGTGGACGAGGCATTCGGGATCGTGACGCGGCATCTCACCGAACACGCGCTGGCCGAGCGGGGCGCGTTCCTCTAGAGCGGTTACATAATAACTGTGGGACCTTTTGTTGGATTACCCTCCAGTCTATTCATCGCATATCAAGCGTATCCGCGCCGCCCTCCTGTATTTCATCGAATTGATGAAAATATTAAGAATATGGCCTCGCTTGTTTTAATTTCGTGAGCGCACAAGGGCGGGGGTAAAATTAAAGCAGCCAGGCACGATATATCGCTGTTTTGGCATTGCGCACGGAAAATCGACCTGGTTCCTTTCAATCCTATTTATAAAGGAGGTCCCATGGACCGCAAGCTGATGGAAGCAGGTCTTGCAGCACGCCGCTCGGTACTCGGAGAAGAGTATGTAGATCGTGCGATGAAAAATGCAGACAATTTCAACAAGCCTTTTCAGGAGATCGTGAGCGAGTATTGCTGGGGCCTGTGCTGGACCGATGATACGCTCACACGGCGCGAGCGCAGCATACTCAATCTGGGCATGATCGCGGCGCTGGGCAAAATGCAGGAGTTCGAGCTGCATTTCCGCGGCGCGCTGAAAAACGGGCTCACAGAAGACGAATTGCGCTCGGTGCTGACCCAGATCGCAGTTTACTGCGGCATCCCGGTCGGTGTTGACTGTTTTCGCACGGCAAAGCAGGTGCTGGCCGACATGAAAGGCAAGGCCTGAGCGGACGCAGTCAGGTGTCGTTATTCGAGCCCGGCCATCGCGGCGTGTGCCACGGGATCAGCATCGGCACCGCTTTCTGGTAGGCGCGGTAGTCGGCGCCGAACTCGTCGGCGAGGTCGCGTTCTTCGAGCCGCGCGCCGATCACGATCCACGCGCTCCACAGCACGCCGAACAGCAGGCGATCGAGCGTGATGTCGGGGCATGCCCAGATCAGCACCAGCATCAGGAAGTAAAGAGGATGGCGCACCCAGCGATATGGGCCGCGTATGGCGAGCGGCAGGGTGCGCGTTTCCTTGCCTGCAAGATGCCTGAGCAGGGCATGCATGCCGAGCGCATCGAGGTGTTTGAGGGTGTGCAGGCCCCACAGGAGGCCGATCACGCCGGCAGCGAAAATCCCGCGCAGGATCCAGCGCGCCGGACCCTGCGCCGAGTAGATGACGATGTCCGAGCGCTGCCAGAACGCGAGGAATACGAACAGCACGATGCCGGATGCGATGGCGTAGATCGCGGGACGGTACGGCTCAGGCAGCGCGGCGAGCGCTCGCTCGCGGAATGACTTGCGCACCATGCCGCTGTGCTGAGCGAAGAAGGCCAGGCTGAGTACAGTGTCGAGCGTGAGTGCTGCGCCGGTGGCGAGGCCAAGCGGCACGAGTTCGAACGGCCCGGCGTAAAGGAACACGCCAAACAGCGCGAGCGAGCTCCCGCCCAGCAGCACGGCGCCGGCCAGCAGCAGATAGGCGGTTATTTTTCCGGAGAATCTCATGCGCACATCAGGGCCTGTCGATCTCGAAATCGATGCGCTCGTATACGGGCAAGCCCTGAAGGTAGCGGCGCAGGCAGTCCAGCCCCATCTCTACCGCGCCAAGTCGCACCCAATCCCGGCCCCCTACGATGCGGCTGCGGCGTGATGCAGTATCATGCTCGCTCGCGATCGCAAGGCAGATGGTGCCGCCTATATCAATCCGGTCCGTGCCTTCATCGAGATCGATCAGGACCGCCAGCGCAAGCGTTGCGCCGGTCTGCTGTCGGGCGGCACGTGCCACGGCTTCGGCGGTTTCGCGCGTGAGTTCACCCGCCCCCGTCCCGTCTGCCGCCACGGCACGGTCGAGTCCGATTACAGCGCAGGCATCGCTCACATCAGGGATCACGATGCCGCGGCGTATGATTTTACCGGCGCCAGGCAGGTGAGCGAGGCGCGCAGCGATCTGCCCGCTGGTAAAAGTCTCAACCAGTGACAGTGACGCATGACGGTCGCCCAGCGCGTCGAGGACGACCCGTTCAAGGGTCTGATCGCCTTCGGCAAGGATGAAGTTGCCCAGGCGCCGTCGTACTTCCTGCTCGACCGGCGCGAGTTTATTTTGTATGTCGTCCATGTCTTTGCCGCGTACCGTGAGCTTGGTTTCGAGTTGCGGGTAATGCGCTCTGAAACCGAGCTTCACGCTGCCGTCAGGGGCCAGTGCTTCGACGCCCGCAAGCAGGGCATCGGCATGCGATTCGCCTATGCCATAAGAATGGAAGCGCTTGAGAAAGATCGCCGTCTGCAGGCCGCTTTTAGCGAGGAGCCGGGGGATGAGCTGATCTTCCAGCATGCGACGCAGTTCGCGTGGCACGCCCGGCGTGAAAAAGAAGCGGGCGCGGCCGATGTTCAGCGCAAATCCGCATGCGGTACCGACCGGGTTGTCGATCACTTCCGCGCCGGCGGGCAGCATGGCCTGCTTGCGGTTGTTGGGCGGCATCACGCGGCCGCGTTTTGCGAAGTAATCCTCCATTCGTGACAGCCATTCTTCGTTCAGGGCGAGGTCGACGCCGGCGGCGCGGGCTGCAATTTCCTGGGACAGGTCATCGACCGTGGGGCCGAGCCCGCCATTGACGATGACTGCATCGGCACGTTCTGCGGCCAGCCTGAACGCGAGCAGCAGGTTCCCGCGATCATCGCCCACCGTCGTTTCCCATTGGACCGAGAGCCCGAAGTCCTCCAGCTTCTGACTGATGTAGCTGAAGTTGGTATTGACGATCTTGCCTGTGAGAACTTCGTCGCCGGTGCAAATTACCTCGATGTGCATGCTGGACCGTCTCCCGTCTGAATTGATCTGTCCACGTGATTGTTCGCAACGGTGCTATTGTCTCATTATCGCAAGCACTGCGAGGGAGAGAACGGGGTTCAAGGTTCAAGGTTCAAAGTTCAAAGTTCAAAGTTCAAAGTTCAAAGTTCAAAGTTCGGGGATGAAGACCCGTTGCGCAGCCAATCCGGCGAAAAAACCAGTAAACTGTTTGTTATATTCCAACGCGAAATGTTGCGGCGGGTCAATTCGGGTTGAAGCGTTAATGTCCGGGAGGGCAGGGGAAAATGACGAAGAAACTCTCGCGTCCGATCAAATCTGATCGGGACTATAAAGATGCGTCAGCTGTCACGAATAAAATTCGCAACCAAACCGAGCGCGAGCCGGCAGCGGAACGCCGTTTGCAAGCGCTGATTGACGCCATGGAGAAATACGATAGCGAGGACGACGAGGGACCGAATGATGGAGCGGAAGAGGCCTATAATCTGCCTGGTCGCCGCTGGTCAGACAGGGATGAGGGATGAGGGTTCAAAGTTCAAGGTTCAAAGTTCAAGGTTCAAGGTTCGGGACTGAGGGATAGGATGGGGGTTGTCGTCTCTAAGCGATTGAATAATTCCAGTGGGTAACGACAAGTGATACGTACGTGAGCACACCCGCCGGACGCATCATCGCCACGGTCTGCATTGCCGAAGTGCTGAGCATGACGGCGTTTGCCTCTTTTGCTGCGCTGCTGCCGTCACTGGCGCCCGAGTTCGGTCTCAACAATTCCCAGGCCGGATTGATCAGCGGGACCGTGCTTGGCGGCTACATGGCGGGTGTGCCTTTTCTCGGGTCGCTGACCGACCGGGTCGATGCGCGTCGGGTGTACGGCGTCGCGGCGATCGTTGCCGCATGCGGTGCGCTGGGCTTTTCTTTTTTCGCGAGCGGTTTCTGGTCGGCTTTGCTGTGCCAGGCGCTGATCGGTGTCGGACTCGCCGGCACCTACATTCCCGGCATGAAGGCGCTGACCGATCGTATCGAGGGGCCGTGGCAGAGCCGCGGCGCAGCCATTTACGGTGCAATGTTTGGCGCCGGAACCAGCGGCTCGCTGATTCTGAGCGGTGCGATTGCCGGTGCCTTCGGCTGGCGGACCGCTTTCCTGGCAGCCAGCATAGGGCCGCTGCTGGCCGGCGCGATCATCGTGCTCGCATTGAAGCGATCGACACCCCAGCCAGCAGCGCCCCGCGCGCTGCTCGACTTCCGGCCCGTGCTGCGCAATGCCGCGGTGCGCCCCTACCTGTTCGCCTCGGCCGCGCACTCCTGGGAGTTGCACGCGACACGCACGTGGCTGGTGGCTTTTCTCACGTTTGCCGCCGGACTCAGCGGCGGTGCCGGCAGTGATCCCGGTGCCATTGCGCTGACGGCTGCGATGATTATTCTGCTCGGGCCGATCGCCAGCGTGAGCGGCAACGAGTTTGCGTTGCGCTTTGGCCGGGCACGCATGATGACCATAGGCGCGACGGTGTCCGCTATTCTGAGTTGCGCCTTCGGCTTTCTCGCTGGATCGCCGTGGATAGCGCTGCTGGCCTTCGCAGTCGTGCACATGTACTTCGTCGGCGTCGATGCCGGCACCATGACTGCCGGTGTGGTAAACGCGGCCGATCCGGCACATCGCGGGGCCACCATGGCGCTTTACTCGCTGCTCGGTTTTGGTACCGGGTTCATCTCGCCCGCGGCATTCGGTGCGGTTTTGGATCTGGCCGGGGGGCGCGGGGAACTCATGGCCTGGGGACTCGCATTCGTGAGTCTGGGCGTGGTTGCGTTCCTGGGGGTCATTCCGGCGCGCAGGCTGGCGAAGCGCGCAGGGTCGGGGGAAATCTGGCGGGCAAATGCCTGAGTCTGTTGACCACCCCGTCTGCTTCGCGGCCACCCCTCCTTGTGGAAGGAGGGGAGTTATTGGGTGCGCCGGCTTTAGTGCAGTTTCAGTCCCGCGGCTTTTACCAGTTGGCGCCACTTGGCGATTTCGGATTTGATATGCGCGCTGAATTGTTCGGGGCTGCTGCCGACAGGGGTGGAGCCGTCGCCGCTTAACCGCTGCATGACTTCGGGCGATTTCAGCGCGTCGGCCATCGCGGCGGAGAGTTTCGCGACGATGGGGCGGGGCACTTTGGCTGACGTGATCACGCCGTACCACTGATCGACTTCGTAGCCGGGGACCCCGGCTTCGGACACTGTCGGCAGGTCGGGCACCGCGGGTGAGCGCTTTCCTGCGGTGATGGCGATTGCACGCAGGCGGCCGCTCGTCATGTGGGGACGCACGCCGAACAGCGTGCCAAAACCCACCTGGACGTCACCTGCCAGCATGGCGACGGTCACGCCGGCAGTGCCTTTATATGGCACGTGGACCATTTTGACGCGCGCCATATGATTGAACATTTCGCCGGCGAAGTGCTGCAATCCCCCGGTGCCCGACGAGCCGAAGTTGAGCTTGTCAGGATTCGCCTTGGCGTAGGTGACCAGTTCCTTGATCGATTTCACCGGGACTGAAGGGTGGTGATAGACCACGTAGAACAGCGACGTCGCCTGCGTTATGCCCTGCAGGTCGCGGACGAGGTCGTACGGCAGCTTCGGGTTGGTTGCTGAATTGACGACATTTGACGCCGAAATGAGGCAGATCGTGTAGCCGTCAGGAATTGCCTGTGCGGTGAGTTCCACGCCGATCGCACCCGCCGCGCCGGTGCGGTTGTCCGCGACGACCTGCTGGCCCCATGCATCCGTGAGTTTCTGGGCGATGGTGCGCGCGGTAGTGTCAGTGCCGGCGCCTGCAGTGAACGGCACGATGAAGCGGATCGGCTTGTTCGGATAATCTTTCGCGATATTGGCTTGTGCGGCAAACAGCGGCTGGGCAAAACATGCGCTGGCGAAAAATGCGGTCGCCCACAGGGCTTTATGCGGCTGGAACATGGCAACTCCCTCCTCTTTTATCCATCATAGCCGCTTGTCATGAGCAGTGATAGCTGCGGCAGCACTGTCCAGGCGGTCTACGGCTTGGGTGCCTGGCGCGTCAGTTCGCCGCGCAGTTCGCTCAGTTTGGCTTTGATCCGTGCGGCGTTGTCGTTGCCGATGCGCATCAGGATCTTCTGGCCCGCCGAGCGCGCTTCCAACGCGGGGTCGGCGAACAGATAAAAGACTTTGGGGCGCACCAGCCCGGGCGGCGCCCCCAGATCCGGCGTGGCCAGCAGGTGATCGATGACTTCGACCAGACGATCGTTGAAATAGCCTTTCGGATATCCCAGATCCTGATACGCCTGCTGGAACAATGGGTAGTAGTGGACATAACGCGCCACCAGTTTTTTGGCGTCGATGACTTCGGCCAGCTTTACATAAAGTGCGTAGCGGGCGGCATTGTCCGGCGCCATGGCCTGGTTATTGTCTTTGCCGCTGACGAGGAATTTTCCGCCGGGCAGCTTCAACGGGATCAGCCTCAAGGCCAGTTTCTGGCGCGGCAGATTATCGACGGTGACAACGATGCGGCGCACGAAATCCTGCGGCAGCAATAGTTCGATGAGCGATTTATCGGACACCAACTCGTCCAGCGCGTTCCTCATTGTGGAGTCGCTCACATCGAGCGCGGGCAGCGGTTGTTCCGGAGTTCGCTGTGCGAGCGGAAAGCGTATTTGCGGTTCAGCGGGCGCCGGCGGTTGCGCGGCAGCGGGCGGTTGCCGCACCGTTGGCTCCGGCTGCGTCTTCGGCAACGCGTAGTAGATGATCAGGGCGCACAGGCCCAATCCCACAATGATGATCGACCACCAGATGGCCTTGCTCACAAGAAGGGGCTCCTTCGATCGTTGAAGGTGTAGCGCTCCAGAATAGCACAGTGGGGAAGGGCGGGGATAAGGGCCCTAAAGGATACGTTACACTTAATGATGGAGGAGGAAGGAGGTGAAATAAAAAGCGGCACATTTCCCCGTGATGTCTTATCATCTTAACTGGCCGACCCAGGCCGGTACCACTAGGAGAACGACCATGTCCAAAGGCCAGCAACGCAGCAACAAGGAAAAGAAGAAACCCAAAAAACAGAAACAGCCCGCGGCTGTGGCTGTGACGTTCATCAAAAAGCCCAGGGCAAACGAGCCGATCAAAAACCCATCCTGATATAAACGGGGCCGGCCAGGCGCCGACTGCCCATTCGGCAGCGGCCGCCTGCTGCCTTCGTTCTATCGTCCCATGTCCTGTTTGTAACGTTGCCGCGCCGCTTCTTCCTTGAGCGCGGCATCGACTTCCCGCATGACGCCGGCCACGTCCGCCGGCTTCTCGCTGCGCTTGAAGCGCCCGGTCAGTTCGATCGCCGGGTGTAGCTTGCCACTCTGGTAGAGCGACCAGATCTCCATGCCGTAGTCGGTGGTCAGCAGTTCGGGCGCATAACGGCCGAAGTAGGCGGCAAGGTTGGCGACATCCCGCTCGAGCATGCTGCAGGCGTGGTTGTTGCCCGCGGCGTTTACGGCCTGGGGCAGGTCGATGATGACGGGCCCATCGCTGCCGACGAGCACGTTGTATTCGGATAGATCGCCGTGGACGATGCCGGCGCAGAGCATGAGCACGACCTGAGCGATCAGTGAGCGGTGGTAGTCGCGGGCCTGTTCTGCCGTGAGTTCCAGATCGCTGAGCCTGGGGGCGGCGTCGCCATCGTCACCGGTCACCAGTTCCATCAGCAACACGCCCTCGAGGAAGTTATAAGGCCGCGGCACGCGCACGCCGGCGGCGGCGAGCCGGAACAAGGCGTCTACCTCGGCGCTTTGCCATGCTTCCTCCTGCGCTTTGCGGCCATAGCGGGTGCCCTTTTCCATGGCGCGGGCGCGGCGGCTGTTCTTGACCTTGCGGCCTTCGGTGTAATCGGCGCTCTGGCGGAAGCTGCGCTGGTTTGCCTCTTTGTACACCTTCGCGCAGCGGATCTCGTCCCCGCAGCGCACCACGTAGACCATGGCCTCCTTGCCGCTCGTGAGCTGACGGATGACTGCGTCGACGAGACCATCTTCGACCAGCGGTTCGATTCTCTTGGGGACTTTCATGGGAGCTTTTGCGGCTTATATGGGGGCGCCATGATAGCACCCTTGAATCTTGAACCTTGAGCTCTCGCTCAGTCTTCCCCCAGCAGCATGCTCGCGGTCCCGCCACAGATCTGCGCTTTTTCCGCTGCTGTCAGGCCGGGAGTGGCGTCGAGTGCCGCGATCGGGTCTTCGTAACCCATGTTGAACGGATTGTCGGTGCCGATCACGACATGATCGGCGCCGGCGATGTTGATCAGATGCCGGGTGGAACGCGGATCGTGCGTGAGCGCATCGAAGTAAAAACGTTTGAACAGATCGTAGGGCGCGCTTTGCGTATCCACGCTCGCCGCCGGCCTGTTCTTGTGGGCACGGTCGAAGCGGCCGATCTGGTACGGCACGTAACCGCCGCCGTGGGGGATGACGATGCGCAGCGTCTTCAATTCATCGAGCGCACCGCTCGCCATCAGGTGCGCGGCCATCAGCGTCGAGTCCAGCGGATAGCCTACAGTATTGAACAGCTCGTAGTCGTCCATGCCGCCTTTGGCGGCGCAGGCATAAGGGTGGGTGAAAATGAAACAGCCGAGCTGCTCTATGGTTTTCAGCACCGGGCGGAAGCGGGGATGCGCAAGCTGCTCGCCCTCGATCGAGGTGCCCATTTCCACCGCCTTGAATTTATACTCCTTTACCACCCGTTCGAGTTCGGTGATAGCCGCATCGGGATCCTGCATCGGCAGCGTCGCCATGCCGCGCAGCCGTGCCGGGTATTTCGCCACCATCTGCGCGATGCCGTCGTTGCTGAGGCGCGAGGCCGCAAGCCCCGCTTCAGGGGAAAGCGCGTAGAAATAAGTCGGCGGCGCTACCGACAGCGCGGATATGTCGATGCTCATGCGATCCATCGCCGCGATCTTGGCGTCGATGTCGTGGAATTCCCGTTCCATTTCGGAAAGTTTACCGCGGCGTTCGAAATAGAGTTTGCCGTCGCGCTCGGCGATTTTCATGCCGAAGCGCTGGGGGTCGCGCAGCATTACGGCGATGATGGTGGGTGGTATGACATGGCTGTGCAGGTCGATGTTGCTCATGGTGTGGTCGCGGTTCCGTGTGATTGATAGAGAGTGAAAAAAACAGCCTGAAGCATCGTGCGCCTGTCGCTGAGCGGAAAGCAGAAAGCCGTAAGCCGTAAGCGGAAGTCTCTAAGGTCTTATTCTGCTCACTGCTCACTGCTCACTGCTCACTGCTCACTGCTCACTGCTCACTGCTCACTGCTTACCGTTGCTCTATTCGAAGCCGTAGAGTCGCGCGGGATTGGTGACCAGGATTTGTTCGCGTATGGCTGCATCGGGAACCCACTCGCAGAACAGGTCGAGCAGACCGCCGTCATTGGGCATGGGCCCATCCCACACAGGATGCGGCCAGTTGCTGCCCCACACCAGGCGGTCGGGACGAGCGGCAACCAGTGCTTCGACCAGCGGTTTAATGTCAGTGAAGTGCGGCGGCCCTGAATCGGACAGGCGGTACCAGCTCGAAATCTTGACCCAGCAATCGTTGCGCTGCCGGATGATTCTGAGCAGCGCCTGGAAGCCGGGTGCGTTCACACTGTCGCCGCCGCGCACGCGCCCGAGGTGGTCGAACACGAGTGGCGTCGGGCAATCGAGAAGCTTTTGTTCCAGCGGCACCAGTTCGGCACACTTGTCGACGTGCAACTGCACATGCCAGCCATAGGGTTTGATTTTGGCGGCAATGGCGTCGATCAACTCGGTGCCGCCGTAGCCTTTGACCATGGTGGAGAGCCGCACGCCGCGAATGCCGCCTTTGTGCAGGCGTTCGATTTCCCGGGCCGAGACGTCGGGTGCAACGCCTGCGACGCCGCGTGCGCGCTTCTGCCCAAGTTCGGCGATGACATCAAGCGACACCGAATTGTCGAAGCCGTAGACGCTGGCGTTGACCTGGACCGTGCGCGCTATCCCCAGCACCTCGCACATCGCCAGGTAATCGGACAGCGTGGCAAGCGGCGGCGTGTAGCTGCGTGCCGCGACCAGCGGATAGCGGGACTGGTCCTCAAAAACGTGACAATGGCAGTCGACCACGCCCGCCGGCATCGCGTGTTTGGGCCTGCGCGGCTGCGGGTCGGGCCCCTGGCATATTGGTGGTTGAGTCATGGTGAGTGAAGGGTGAAGGGTGAAGGGTGAAGAGTGAAGGTTGCCGATGGTTTTCGCTTTACTCCTAACTCTTCACGCCTCACCTTGTTTTAGTCGCGGTAGGAAGGATCGGCGCGATCGAGCTTTCTTAACAGCGCCGGCCATTCGAGCAAACCGAAGCGGCGCCGCGTGCCGGGCAGCATCAGGTGATTGGTATATTGCACCACTTCGTTTGGCGGCAGCTGCAGTTCGGTATTGCACGACAGCGCCATCACCTGCAGCTGACAGGCGCGTTCCAGGCGGTACATGTTGTTGAAGCACTCGGGTATGCTCGCGCCCACCGTGAGCAGCCCGTGGTTGCGCAGCACCATGGCTTCGCGGTTGCCCAGGTTGCGTACCAGGCGCTCGCGTTCGTCCAGGCGCAGGGCAACGCCTTCGTAATCGTGATAAGCGATGTCAGTGAAGCGCATCGAGGACTGGGCGATCGGCATGATTCCGCATTTCATGGCGGACACCGCCATGCCGGCCAGCGTGTGGGTATGGATGATGCAATCCACGTCATGGCGCGCGGCATGCACCGCGCTGTGAATCACGTAGCCGGCCTGGTTGATGCCGTAAGCGGTGGCGTTGAACAGCACGTTGCCGTCGATGTCGACCCGGATCATGCTCGAGGCGGTCATTTCCTCGTAGAGCATGCCGTAGGGATTGATCAGGAATTCATTGGCGGTGCCTGGCACGCGTGCCGAGATGTGATTGGCGACCATTTCGACCATGCCGAACTCATGCATTAGCCTGTAGCATGCGGCAAGATCGACCCGTACCTCCCACTCCTCCTTGCTGACCTGATCGCGAACCGGCTTGTTTATTTTAATCTCTGGCGCGTTCATGGTTTTCCTCACCTGCTAGGGACTCTTACTCAAATGTGACGTTCGGCGCCGGGCGCGATCTTTCAAGCGCATAGCGCACGAGCGCGGCGAAGCGGTAGATCGCATGCACGAACTTGCCATAGGGCAGGGTCAGGAACAGCGCCAGCACGATGCCCAGGTGTATGGCGAGCAGCATGCCCATCGCGGCCGTGTCGCGCAGGAACAACAGCGCGAGGCCGGTGAGGCTGGTCAAAAACAGCAGCACGAGGAACCCGACATCCATGCCTAATTGTTTCGGTTCGGCGGTTTCGGGATCGCTGCGGCTTTTGATCCACAGTAGTCCCGCCGGTCCGATCAGCAGCCCGATGCCGCCGACGGTGCCGAACACCACCGGCAGGCTCGTAAACGCATAGGGCGCGGGCCAGCCGAACACATAATGGTAGATCGTTCCGGTCGCGGTGGCGGCGAAGCACAGCATGAAACCGTAAAAGGTGAAATGATGGAACCAGCGCCGCGCATTAGAGGGATATTCACTCGGGTAGGTGCAGCCTTCGCCGCCGCCGTCCAGATACTTCAGGCGCAGCACATCCCAGGTCGCCTGCCCGAGTGCTACCGGACGCGCAAAATCCGCCAGGCTCTCGCCCATGTCCCGCCAGAAACGGACGAACCCGACAATGAACGCCACCAGCACGTACAGCGCGACGGCGCCAAAGGTCAGCACCATCACGTTGTGGGGGATGATCTTGTAGAACGAGCCTTCGCCGGTGTGGGCGGAAAACAGGATTGCGGGATCCTGGAAATAGAAGGTCAGCAGCATGAACAGCGCAAAACTGACCGCGGTGATCAGGGACACCGCCAGCCCGTTGCGCGAGAAGAGATCGCCGAGGAAACCCGGCCACGCATAATTGCGGTAAGTTTCGCCGCGCAATTCGGCCAGGTGCCGCGGCAGGTTCACGTTGAATTCGTGCGGCGGCGCGTACTGGCAGGCGTAGAAACACGAACCGCAGTTGTGGCAGAGGTTGGCCAGGTAATGCAGGTCCGGTTCGGAAAAAGTGAGCCGCTGCTCCATCGCGGGAAACACGGCGCAATAACTCTCGCAGTAGCGGCAGGCGTTGCACACCTGCATGTTGAACTCGACCTGCTTGATCAGATCACTGGCGGACATGGCGCGCTGCCTCCTTGCCTGCCGCGCGCCCGAATGCCGCGCCGATGGCCATGCCGATGCCGCCGAGATAGCCCTTGCCGAGAATGTTGCCGGCCATGATTTCACCGGCTGCAAAAATGTTGGTGGAAGGTTTGTCGTCCTGCATGATCATCCTTGCGTGTTGGTCGACCACGACGCCGAGGTAAGTGAAGGTGATGCCGGGCCGTAGCGGATAGCCGAAAAACGGCGGGGTATCGATGGTGCGCGCCCAGTGGGTCTTGGGCGGGGTGACGCCG
This sequence comes from Burkholderiales bacterium, assembly GCA_030683105.1. Taxonomy (GTDB): domain Bacteria; phylum Pseudomonadota; class Gammaproteobacteria; order Burkholderiales; family SG8-41; genus CAKKQX01. The sequence continues at coordinate 120,106 of JAUXMZ010000003.1, forward strand.
TCGGTTGCGCAGTCATCGAGCACGGCGTGATTGAATGTGCCGGGCCGCACCGCGGCGTTGTAGCGGTCGACCGTTTGCTGGACCGTGGCCGGATCGAGCTTGAACGCCGCGGCAAGTTCCTTGATCGAATTGGCCCGGACCGGGGGAAACACCGGGGGCATGAATTTGCCCACGGCCTTCGAGTCGATGATTGAATAAGCGATCTGGTCGTCCTGCAGGGCCACCAGCCGGCCCCAGATGGCATAGCGCTTGGGCCAGAAATCCTCGCCCTCGTCGTAAAACCGCTCGCCATGGGTGTTGACGACGATGCCCAGCGAGACGGCATCCACGCGGGTGATGATGCCGCCGTCGAACTTGGGCGAGCGCGCGTCGATCGCCACGCAATGGCCCTGGGTCGGATCGCCGATGGCCTTGGCGCCGCTGTCGAGCAGCGCGCGCAGGATCACGCCTTTGTTGTACGGGGTGCCGCGCACGATGAAGTTGTCCGCCGGCGGGCCCCAGGCTTCTCTGAGCCAGGCCAGGTTGGATTGAAAACCGCCCGACGCGGCCACCATCGTTCTGGCGCGGACCTGGTGTGTTGCGCCGGCATACTTGAACACCGCCGAACGGAATTCCCCGTCCTGTATATCAAGTTCACATACTTCGGCGTCATACAGGATCTTGATGCCGAGCCGCTCGGCGGAGTGATAGAAAGCATTCAGCAGCGCCTTGCCCCCGCCGAGGAAGAACGAATTGGTGCGCGACAGGTGCAGCGTGCCGCCCAGCGACGGCTGGAAGCGCACGCCGTGCTCGATCAGCCAGGGCAGGCAGGCCACCGATTCGCGGATGGTCTGTCGTGCCAGTGCTTCGTTGGTCTGGCCGCCGGTGACTTTGAGCACGTCCTGCCAGTACTCCTCTTCGGGATAGGCTTCAGTCAGCATGTGTATGGGCGCATCATGCATACAGCGCAGATTGCGCGTATGACGGCTGTTGCCGCCGCGAAACGCCTTGGGCGCGGACTCCAGTATCAGCACTGAAGCGCCGGCTTCCCTGGCGGTGAGGGCGGCGCACAGCGCGGCATTGCCGCCGCCTATGACCAGCACATCGTAGGTTTGTATGAGATCTATCATGGCCGGTATACGAAGTTAATCAGGTTTAAGCAGGTTTTGCGGGGGCTGAAACGATAGTGTAGTTTACCGCGCGACCGATACCGCGCCGGAAACCTTCCAGGCGCAGCACTTGTCCGGGAGCGACATTCGCAAGGCTGACCTCGGGGCCGAAGTCACGGATCATCTGCACGTGCTGTTCCGGAAAACGATAGGGATCGACTTCAATCAGCACGTTTTCGAACCAGGTCTCGCGCGCGAGTTCCCCCAGCGCGGCGGGGTTCTTTGCCGCCAGCATGTCGATTTCCGATTGTTCCACGGTCACATGGTCGATGCCCTGGCGGGCGACATCTGCGACCACGGCGCCCAGTTCGGCTATGCTCATCGGTTGCGCCGGGTTCTTGCGCCCGAATTCGTACATGACACGCAGGCCTGCGCGCTGCAGGTGGTCGATCCAGTGCCGGCGCTCGTCATCGGAGAGCGAGATGTAGTTTTCGGAAAGTTCCAGCGCCGGCACCGCCAGCCGTTTCAGGTGGGCGATCATGCCGTCGACCTCGTTGCGCTGCCAGGCATATTCGAACAGGATGCCGCCGGCAAACGGCATGACGCCGGCGTCAAGATACAGTCGCGTGGTGCGCGCCACCGTTGCCGCGGGAATAAGCAGTGCGTTCATGGCGTAAATTTTCGCGTAATCGATGTAACCGGCTGCGACCTCGAGCAGGTCGCTGATGCCGCGCTCGCCTCCGGTCCAGCCGGATTCATCCGGGCCGAAGTCGATCATGGAGGTAATGCCGCGGCGCCGCGGCTTGGCGCCGCGCGGCGGAAGTTCAAATGCTGGACCGGGAGATTTTTGCGGACCCATACCTTAACTGTTCGTGTGCCGGGCAGCAAACCGACAACGGGTCGCCGCAGATGCAATTAAATCGCGATTGGAAGATCTGTGACGCGGGCCGGGCGCTGAGCGGACGCGCCAAACCGCATTAATTATAAGCGAGCAGGGCCTGCCGCGCAGACTAAAGTCCATATCATGAATCAATGCAATGTCTTGGCGTCAGACCGCGGGCCGGTCTCGGTGCGGGCGGGCGTGGCGGACGGGCATGGCGAGGCGTGATGCGCGACCATGCGCCAGCCGCGCTCGGTGCGCAGGTAGATATTGGTCGCAACCATGGGATTGCGGGGACGCGCCTCGCCTGAGACGGTGATTTGTTCATAAACGCTATGCACCGACAGCATCATGCCGTTCAGGAATTGCTGCTCGCGCAGATGAAAGCTCAGGGTTTGGCCGCCGGCGAAAATTTCCCGCCATGACTCGCGTATCTGCTCAACACCGCTGATGCGTGCGCCGTGCGGGTGGATGCAGAAAATTTCGTCGTCGTCGGCCCATACCGCCATCATCCCGTCCAGATCGGACTTGGTAAACGCCTCATAAAACGCCGTTTCGGCATCCTGCGGGGTGGGGAAAAGCGCTTTTTTCAATTGGAGCGTCTCCATGGGTCCGCAATACACTGCATCATGGGCGCATTTTATCAAAATCGACGGCTGCGAAAACCCGGTCCGGCACAAGTTGCATCATGCAATTGAAATGCCCGAGCGGGCATACGCGCTTGAAGCACGGGCTGCATGGCAGATCGAGCTTGAGTATCGTGGCCGAGGCCGATAACGGGGGGGTAAATCCCGGGCTGCTCGAACCATACAGCGCGATAAGTGGCTTGCCCAGGGCCGCGGCGACGTGCATCAGCCCGGAATCGTTGCTGACGGCGAGTTGCGCCGAGGCCAGCAGATCGATCGCCTCATCGAGCGTGGTGTTGCCGCACAGGTTGGCGCATGATCCGTTGCTCAGCGCGGCGATGTCAGCGCCGAGCGCGGCGTCCTTGGCGGAACCGATGAGCCATACTTCGCAGCCGCGGGATCGCAGACGTTGCGCAAGTTCGGCGAAATACTGCGCCGGCCAGCGTTTGGCCGGCCCGTATTCGGCACCGGGGCAAAGTGCGACAACGGGCTGCCGCGGTTCGAGTGCAAACTTGCGCAGAACGGCAAGCCGCTTGGTTTCAGCGACTTCCAGATGTGCGGCGGGCAGGGGGCGCATGAGCGGCTCGCCGGCCGCGCCCGCAAGCGCGGCGAAGCGCTCCACCATCAGCGGCAGTGCCTGCTTGTCCAGGCGGCGCGCGTCGTTCAGCAATCCCCAGCGCAGTTCACCGAGATAGCCAGTGCGCAGCGGTATTCCGGCAAAAAAAGGCACCAGTGCCGATTTGAAGGAATTGGGAAGCACGATGGCCTGGTCATAGCGTTCTTCCGCAAGCGTCAATCCCAGCCGGCGGCGCTCGCCCAGCCGCAGCTCGCCGTGGCCATAGGGGTTGGCAATGGCGCGCCTGACTTCGGGCATGCGCGCGAGCAGTGGCAGCGTCCACCCCGGGGCCAGCACGTCGAGCGCGAGTTGCGGATGTTTCTGGTGCAACAGCGCGAACAGAGGTTGCGCCAGCACGGTGTCGCCGACCCACGACGGGCCTACGACAAGCACTTTTGTCATACGGTTGATGCCCCGCCCGTCGATAGTGAGTTTTGAATGTTGAATTTTGAGTTGTGAGTTAAGAGCTGTTTTTCAGCCCAATTAACTCAACACTAAGCACTCAAAACTCAACATTCGGCGCGCGGCTAATGTCCGTGCGCCGCCGCGCCGCCCTTTAGCGTATAGCGCGTGCCGCAATAGGGGCACAGCGCTTCGCCGCTGTTCTCGATCGGCAGAAATACCCGCGGGTGAGCGTTCCACAGCGCCGTCGCCGGTGTCGGGCAGTGCAGTGGGAGATCAGCTGCTGTTACTTCTATATGCCGTTGTTTATTATCAATTTTTTGTGTTTGCATGGTGGTCCTTATTTACCGGCGTCAGCCATTCGCCGTAGCGATCCGACTTGCCGGTAACGCAGTCAAAAAACGTTTTCTGCAGCTTCCCGGTAATCGGGCCGCGGCGGCCGTCGCCGATGGCACGGTTGTCGAGTTCGCGGATCGGCGTCACCTCGGCTGCAGTTCCGGTGAAAAAGGCCTCGTCCGCCACATAGACCTCGTCGCGCGTGATGCGCTTGGCGACGACCGGTATGCCCATATCCTGGGCGATCCTGATCACCGCATCGCGCGTGATGCCCTCCAGCGCCGAAGTCAGTTCCGGTTCGTAGAGCGTGCCGTTCCTGACGATGAAAATATTCTCGCCCGAACCTTCCGCGACAAAGCCGTCGACATCGAGCAGCAGCGCCTCGTCATAACCATCCTGCGCCACTTCCTGGTGAGCGAGGATGGAATTCATGTAAGTGCCGACCGATTTCGCGCGACACATCGTGACATTGACGTGATGACGCACGAAGGAGGAGGTCTTGACTCTGATGCCGCGCTCGAGCGCTTCGGGTCCCAGATACGCGCCCCAAGGCCAGGCTGCGATCGCGACATGCACCGATACGTTTTTAGCGGAAATGCCCATGGCTTCCGAGCCGTAGAATGCGATCGGGCGCAGATAACATGACTCGAGCTCGTTGACGCGCACGACTTCTTTCTGTGCATCGATCAGGGTGGCCTTGTCATATGGCAGTTTCATGCCGTTGATGTGAGCGGAGCGGAACAGGCGGTCGGTATGTTCACGCAGCCGGAAAATCGCGGCGCCATTTGGGGTTTTATAAGCGCGCACGCCCTCGAACACGCCCATGCCGTAGTGCAGGGTGTGGGTCAGGACGTGGGTGGTGGCGTTGCGCCAAGGCACGAGCTTGCCGTCATACCAGATCTGCCCGTCGCGATCAGCCATAGACATTATGTGTACTCTCCATCGAGCAAAACCCGCATTCTAGCGTATTTGGCGCGCCGGGCAGAAACCGACGGTTGGCCTGGGGCCCGTGCAGGGCTGCAGACTCAGGCGCCGGCCGGTTTGCTGCGGGATGACAATTCCGGGCGCGTGCTGTGGCAATGTCCACGGGCACTCTGTAGAATCAAAACCGTTGCTTGAATCGTCAGCCGGAAATCCAAACAATCATGTTTCAGCATCCAGGGAGGGCCGATGTCCGTTGAACAGCGCTCATGGCTCAAGCGCCTGCGCGAACGCATCATCTCGGAAGACGACAGCGAGCACGAAAGGCTCAAAAAAACACTGGCGATCTTTGCATGTGGCCTGATGGCTTGTGGCTCGATGCTGTGGCTTGCCATCTATCAGGCCATGGGCATGAAGTTTTCCGCCACGGTGCCGTTGACGTACGTTACCGTGTCCGCCGTGTCATTCGGGATCTACGTCTGGAATCGCGATTTTGCGGCCTTCCGGACGGTGCAGGCGAGCCTGTTCCTGTTCGTGCCTTTCATGATGCAATGGAGCATCGGCAGCTACGTCAGTTCCTCCGGCGTGATGCTGTGGGCGCTGCTGGCGCCGGTCGGCATCATGATTTTTCAGGGGGCGCGCAATTCCCTGCCATGGTTTTTTGCCTACCTGGTGATGACCGCGGTGTCCGGGGTGTTCGATTTTTACCTGGGCACGGGCACCCAGTCGGGGGTGACGATGCAGAGCATCGCGGTGTTTTTCACGCTCAACTTCGTCGCGATATCGGTGATCGTCTTCCTGCTGATCAGCTACTTCGTGGGGCAGCGCGACATACTGGAGACGGCACTCGCCAAACAGAACAGTCTGCTGCATTGGGAACAGGAAAGATCGGAGCGCTTGCTGCTCAACATTCTGCCGGGGCCGATCGCGGAGCGGCTCAAGGACAAACAGACGATTATCGCCGACGGTTTCGCCGACGTGACGGTGATGTTCGCCGACATTGTCGACTTTACCCACTTGTCCGGGAAGATGTCCCCCAGATTCCTGGTCGCGATGCTGAACCAGCTATTTTCGCATTTTGATGAGCTGGCGGAGAAATACAGCGTTGAGAAAATCAAGACCATCGGCGACGCCTACATGGTGGCGGCTGGCCTCGACTCCCATTACCGTGCCGTCAAAAAGGACGAGCCGGAACTCGATTACAGCGACTCGGTGGTCAGCATGGCGATCGAAATGCGCGACTATGTGGCAGGGCTGACCAGCGAGAGGGTGCAGGGTCTGCAAATCCACGTCGGCATCAGCTCGGGACCGGTGGTGGCGGGCGTGATCGGCACCAAGAAATTCATCTATGATTTATGGGGCGACACGGTGAACCTTGCCAGCCGCGTGACCGACGTGGCCGGTCCTGGCGTCATCCTGGTCGACGTCGCGACCCACATGCGGCTGCGCAACCTTTACGATTTCGAAGGCCCGTTGACCTATAATTTGAAGGGCAAAGGGGATGTCAAGGCGTATGTCGTCCTGCAGCGCAAAACAGGGTTGCCGCCGGCCATGCCGGTGCACGTCATCGCCTAGCAGCCTGTCGGACTTGGCTCCCGTTCACCGGAACGGGTGGTGTTAACGAATCGCCGTTAATCGACGCTTCGGTGACAGGCTGCTTAAGCAAGAGGCTTCGCGTTTCGAAATGCTGCACTGGCCGGAACCAACGCCACTTGCATGGCATTTTTTTCACCTCGTTCTTAAGTTTCTATATTTTAGGAGTTTGTCGGGGCTCAGCCCGACAAACTCCTGCCGCGGCCGGCTTGCGGCGATGCCGCGCGGGTTCCTGCAAAAATCTCGTCCCATAATTCCAGCACCGCCTGTGCCTCATCGCGAACCGATTCCGGCGGCACCCGGGCATAGGTTTCCCCCTGCAGCCGCAGACCGTGCTGCAACTGGCGGAACCGCCGGTAGGCGGCGTGCACCGCCAGCGCGCTGGTCTCCGCGATCAGGCCCAGACTCGCCGCGAGTTTGAGCAACGCCAGGTTGCCGATATTGCCGGTGAGCCCGGCGTGCGCGTGCGAATAGCCCAGCACCAGATATTGCACGAGAAATTCGACATCGACGATGCCACCGCGGTCGTGCTTGATGTCGAACAGGGGGGTGGGGTTGGGATGCGCATCGAGCATTTTCTGGCGCATGGCGACGATTTCGCCGCGCAGCTCGGGCAGATCGCGCACGTGGCTCAGGATCGCTATGCGCAGCGCTTCGAATTTGCGGCCGATTTCCTTGTCTCCCGCGGCAAAGCGGGCGCGGGTGAGCGCCTGATGTTCCCATACCCAGGCGTGCCGGGTCTGATAATCGCTGAAGCTATCGAGCGGGCTGACCAGCAGGCCGCTCACGCCATCCGGACGCAGCCTGAGATCGGTTTCATACAATATGCCGCCGGCGGTGGTGGTGGTGAGCCAGTTGTTGATGCGCTGCGCCAGCCGCGAGTAAATTTCCGCTGCTTCGGGGGCGTCGTCCTCGTACAGAAAAACGATATCGAGATCGGAGGCGTAGCCCAGTTCCTTGCCGCCCAGTTTGCCGTAGCTGATGATGGCAAAAACCGGCTCATCACGATGGCGTTGTGGCAGTTTGGACCAGGCGAGGCGCAGCACCACCGCCAGGATCAGGCACGCCAGGTCTGACAGATGGTCGCTCAGGGTTTCCAGCGGCAGCGTGCCGGCCAGATCCTGGGCTACCAGGCGCATGGTTTGCGCGTGCTTGAAATGGCGCAGAACGTCCATCTGCTTTTCGGTGTCGTCTGCGGCGTCAATGAGCTGTATGTGCAGCAGGCGGGAGAGTTCGGGCCAGTCGGGCGCCGCATACAGTGAGCGGGTGTCGAGCAGTTCGTCGAGCAGGATCGGGTGCTGGGTCAGGTATTGAGCGACCCACGGACTCGCGCTCATCATGTCCGAGAGGCGCGACAGCGCCTGTGGATACTCTTCGAGCATCGCGAGGTAGGATTCGCGGCGGCTTACCGCTTCGAACAACTGCAGTATGCGTTCCAGTGTAGCGTCGGGACTGGCGTGCTGCGCGGCGGTCTCGACGGAGAGCGGCACCAGGCGGTCAAGACGCGACTGGCTGGCAGCCGGCATCTGGCGGTAGCGGCTGCTCGCGCGCATGGCCTGCAGCCGCCGCTGCAGGTCACCGGCGCGCTTGTAGCCCAGCGTGGTCAGCTGCGCCATGGCGCCATCGGCATTGGCCTCGTCAGCGCTGTCCAGCCACAACCCGGCAAGCGCGTGCTGCTCATTAGGCGTGGCGGCAAAAATCTGATTGAAGTGGCGGGTGACGTGCTCGCGGTGCCGGTTGAGCGCAGCCAGCATCGCGGCATAGTCATTGAACCCCATGCTGTGCGCGACCAGTGCGCGGTCGGCGTCCCCGGCCGGCAGCATCTGGGTTTGCCTGTCGTCAAGATACTGCAGCCGGTGCTCGAGGTTGCGCAGGAACAGATAGGCTTCGCCCAGTTCGGCCACCGCGGGACCGGGGAGCAGATTGCGTTCCGCCAGCAGCGGCAGCACGGTGAGCGTCGGCTGCTGGCGTAAAGCCGGATCACGGCCGCCGCGGATCAGCTGGAACACCTGAATGATAAATTCTACTTCGCGGATGCCGCCCGGCCCGAGCTTGATGTCGTCGAGCATGTCGCGCCGCTCGACCTCGCGCCGGATCTGCCCGTGCAGGTTGCGCAGCGAGGCGAATGCACTGTAGTCGAGGTGGCGGCGGTAGATGAAAGGACGGGCCTGTTCCAGCAGTTCGGCGCCGCGATCGCCGGTCACCGGCCGGCCTTTGATCCAGGCATAGCGCTCCCATTCCCGGCCCTGGGTGATGAAATAGTTCTCGAGCATGTCAAAACTGGCCACCAGCGGGCCGCTGTCGCCGTATGGCCGCAGCCGCATGTCGACGCGGAATACATAACCATCGGCGGTGATTTCGTTTAACGCCGCGATCAGGCGTCGCGCCAGACGCACGAAGTATTCGTGGTTGCTCAGCGGCCGCTTGCCGTCGGTTTCGCCTTCTTCCGGATAGGCAAAAATAAGATCGATGTCGGACGACACGTTGAGCTCGCGGCCGCCGAGCTTGCCCATGCCGATCACATGCAACTGCTGGACGGCCCCGCTTGCGGCGCCGATCGGCCGGCCATGGGGTTCTGAATGCCAGCGGCTCAGATGCGCCAGCGCGGAGCAGAGGGTGATTTCAGCCAGGGCTGTCGCAGTGGCGATGACTTCGGCAAGGTCGGCAAGCCCGCCGATGTCGCGCGCGATCAGCCGCAGCATCACGCGCTTGCGCAGCATGCGCAGCGTGCGCTGCAGCGCGGCTTCGTCGGCGGCCGGATGCGCGGCAAGGAATGATTCCATTTCCCCGGCCGAGTAGGGTCGCCCGCAGCCGCTGTCCGCCGCCAGTTGCGGTTCGGCATCGAGCAGCATGCAGACATAACGGCTGTAGTGGCGCGCAGCCGTCAGCGCCGGGTAGGCGCCGCTGTCGTGCGCGTTGTTCAGTTCCATAAGGTAATCGGGGTAAAATAGCTAAATTGTTGTTTGACTATCGCATTTTTTCATTCTTCAGGCAAAACGTGCCGATTTCCGTACGACTTAAATGGCTGCACATCAGTTCGCTTTGGGTATACCGCATACTGACTTGGGCAGTCCTGGCTGTGGGTTTTGCGTGTGCCGCGATCGTGCTGAGTCTGCGTTACTGGGTGCTGCCCAATATCGAACAGTATCGCGGCGATATTGCCCAGGCGGTCAGCCATACGGTTCATCAGCGCGTCACCATCGGCAAAATCTCCGCCAACTGGGACGGCATGCGGCCCGAACTGGTGTTGGAAAATGTCATCCTTTTTGATGCCGCGAACCAGCCTGCGCTGGAGTTGCCGCGTGTCGACAATACGCTGTCGTGGTTGTCGCTGCTGACGCTTGAGCTGAGGTTTTATTCTCTCGAGTTTCACCGGCCGGTGCTGAACGTAAAACGCGATGCCCGGGGCACGATCTGGGTCGCCGGGATAGCGTTGACGCAGCGCCCGGAAGAGGGCGACGGTGTCGCGGACTGGCTGTTGCGCCAGCGCGAGATCGTGGTGCGCGATGCCGAGATTTCATGGCTGGACGAAATGCGAGGCGCGCCGCAACTTGACCTGAAACATGTCGGTCTACGGGTCGAGAACAGAGGCGACCGGCACCGCTTCGGCCTGCGCGCGGTGCCACCGCCGCATCTTGCCAGTCCGCTGGACCTGCGTGGCGATCTGCGCGGCGACAGCGTCAAGATATTGTCCGAGTGGAATGGCAACATGTTCGTGCAGCTCGATTATGCCGACATTGCGGCATGGCGCACCTGGGTGCCATATCCGATAGAATTTCCGCAGGGCGCGGGCGCGCTGCGTCTGTGGCTGGATTTCAGCCAGAATCAGCTGCAGAACATCGTCGCCGACGTGCGGCTTGCCGATGTCAGAACGCGGCTGGCGAAGGATCTGCCGGAACTTGAACTGATCGCGCTGTCGGGCCGTGTGGCATGGAAATCAGCGGCGCCGGGCTTTGAGTTTTCGAGTTCCAAGCTCTCGCTCAAGGCCAAGGGCGGGCTCTCCATGCAGTCCCTGGATTTCTTGTTGCGTATCACCGGGGGCGACGGTTCCAAGCCGGAGCGCGGCGAGTTGAAGGCCAATGCACTTGATTTCGAGCCCTTGGTGGCGCTGGCCGACCGTCTGCCGTTTGAGGTGGGGTTGCGCCAGCAGTTGGTGGCGCTGGCGCCCAGGGGCAGTCTCTATGATGTTGATGTGCGCTGGACCGGCGAATGGCGCGAGCCCAGCCAGTACAGCGTGCGCGGGCGTTTCCAGGATCTGGCATTGAAATCCTATCGCAAGATTCCAGGCTTTTCCGGCATCAGCGGCAATATCGACGGTAATGAAAAAGCCGGGGCGCTGCATCTTAATACGGGCGCCGCGAGACTGGACATGCCGCTGGTGTTTCGCGAGCCGCTGCAGTTCGAAGCGTTCACCGCGCAACTGGGATGGCTGCGTGGCAGTGCCGGCGCCGAACTCAGAATGAATAGCATTTCATTTTCTAATCAACATCTTGCAGGAACGCTGTTCGGCAGCTACCGGATGCCGGCCGCTGGCGGGAGTGTGATAGACCTGACAGGGAACCTGACGCGTGCCGATGCGCGCTACGGCAGTCTTTATGTTCCGCTGGTGGTAGGCAAATCGGCGCGCGACTGGCTCGACCTGGCATTTATTGACGGGCAGTCCAACGATGTAGCGCTGCGGCTCAAGGGCAATCTCGCCGATTTTCCTTTTGCCGACGGCAAGACCGGCATATTCCAGGTGGTCGCGAAAGTCACCGGCGCCGTGATCAATTACGGCGCGAAATGGCCCAGGATAGAAAACGTCGCCGGCGAACTCAACTTTCGTGGCAAACGCATGGACGTGTTTGCCCGCCAGGGCTCGATACTGGGCGCGAAGCTGGGCAAGGTTCACGCCGAGATCCCCGATCTGATCAGTAACGAGAATGTCCTGCGCGTAACCGGCGAGGCAGAGGGGCCGACCGGCGAGTTCCTGGCCTTCATCGAAAAAAGTCCGGTCAACGACATGGTCGACCGTTTTACCGAAGGCATGCGCGCCCAGGGCAACGGCAAGCTCACGCTCAAACTCGAGATTCCCCTGCACGCACTCGACAAGACCAAGGTTACCGGCGGCTACCAGTTGATCAACAATGTGATCAGCGGCGGCGACGATCTGCCGCCGCTTGAGCAGGCCAATGGCCGTCTCGATTTCAGCGAGTCTTCGGTGCGGGTGCAAAACGCCACCGGCACCTTTATGGGCGGGCCGGTGTCGATGTCCGCGGTCACCCAGCGCGATGCGACGGTGCGCGGGACGCTGCAGGGCCAGGCCAATTTCGACAGCCTGCGGCGGGCCGGCGGCGCCCCGGCCTGGATGCTCAGCCTGCGGGGTTCTGCACCATGGCGTGGCAGCTTCGTGCTGCGCAATAAACTCGCTGATCTGGTGCTGGAGTCGAACTTGCAGGGTGTGGCCTCGGATCTTCCTGCGCCACTGGTCAAGAGCGCTGCCGAAGCGGTGGCCCTGCGCATAGAGCGCAGGTATTTGGGCAAACAGCAGGACCAGATCATCGTGTCCTATGGCGACATCGTGAGCGCGAACCTGCAGCGGCGCACCGAGGCCGGTGCCAGCGTGATCCGCCGCGGCAACATCCGCCTGGGCAGTATCGCGCCGGAGCCCCAGCGCGACGGGGTGTCGATAGCCGGTTCGCTCAAGAGCCTGAATGTAGACCGCTGGCTTGCTTTGGCCGGGGGCGGCAGCGACGGCATGAAAATCGATTTTTCCACCATTGATCTCAAGATCGGCGAAATCGAGGCGCTCGCCAGACGGTTTAACGACGTCGCGCTCGTCGGCACAATGCAGGGCGGCGCCTGGCGTGCGACGGTGAGCGGCCGCGAACTCGAAGGCACTGCGACGTGGCAGCCCCAGGGCCGCGGCAAGCTCACGGCACGCCTGAAAAAGCTGAGCATTCCGCCCGCGATTGAAGTACCGGCGAGTCCGGTGCAGCCGGCTGCGGAGCGCGTGCGGGAACTGCCGGCTCTTGACATCGTCGCCGACCAGTTCCAGATCAAGGGCAAGCAACTCGGAAAACTGGAGTTGACCGCGGTTTCGGAAGCGCGCGACTGGCGCATCGAGAGGTTGCGACTCACCAATCCGGATGGCGCGCTTGCGGCTGACGGTGTGTGGCAGAACTGGCATACGCAGCCGCGCACCCAGATCAATCTGCAGTTGGAGACCGGCGACATCGGCAAGCTGCTGACCCGCCTTGGCTACCCGGAGGGCGTGCGCCGCGGTACCGCCAAGGTGCACGGCACACTGGCCTGGCCGGGAAGCCCGCAGGATTTCGATTACCCGCAGCTGTCCGGCAACATCGTGCTGGAAGCGGCAAAAGGGCAGTTCGTCAAACTTGAGCCGGGCATAGGCAAACTGCTCGGCATACTGAGCCTGCAGGCGCTGCCGCGCCGCATTTCGCTGGATTTTCGCGATATTTTCAGCGAAGGGTTCGCCTTCGATGAAATTCTCGGGGGGGTCAATATCAGCCGCGGCGTGGCCACCGCCAATAATTTCCGCCTCCGTGGCCCGTCGGCGAACGTGGTGATGGCAGGAGATGTCGACCTTGCGAAAGAAACGCAGAAACTGCGCGTAAAAATTACGCCCAGCATCAGCGATGCGGCATCGATTGCGGGTGCGCTGATAGGCGGGCCGATAGCGGGTGTTGCCGCGTTTCTCGCCCAGAAACTGCTTAAAGACCCGCTGGATCAGATGGCTTCATACGAATACGACGTGACTGGAACCTGGGCCGATCCCCAGGTGCAGAAAGTGGATAATCAAAGCGACCAGCAGCAAGGCAAGGTGCAATGACCGGCGGCGCACGCCTGTCCCTCTCAAGTTACGCATTTCAATATGGTACGCTTGCGACCTGCTCCTCCCTGACGCAGGACACTTTGCCGGCAGACTGGGTTATATTCGCGGTATGACCTGCGCCGGCCTCCGCCTCACTGCCATTTTTTGCACGCCCCGCATGCGTGCCGCGTTAGCGGCGCTTAGATTCGCGCTGGCGGCGGGTATGGCGGGCGCGGCGTTGCCGGCCTGGGCCAACGACACCTACACGATAGGGATCGAGTTGTGGGACCGGCCGCGCAGTGGCAGTGTCGTCATTGAGCATCCGGCGGTAAAGCGGGCCGTCGACGCTTATCTGGCCCGATCCGGCGCAACTCTCGTCATACACCACGCCGTGGGACAGGAGCCGTTGTTGCAGGCTGAAGAACTGCGTGCATGGCTGATCGCGCTCGCCGTCGAAACCGGGCGCGTCAGCCTTAGAAGCGGGCTGAAACCCGGCGAACCATTGAAAATAGAAGTGATGCGATGAGCATTGAAACCAAGACAAACAAAAACGCCGGAGCTGCGCCTGCGATGTCGCGCATCGCCGCGGTGCAGATGGCTTCGGGCCCCAACATCGAGGCCAATCTCAACGAGGCGCGGCGCCTGATCGAGATCGCGGTGGAACGCGGTGCGCAACTCGTTGCGCTGCCCGAGTATTTCGGCATCATGGGCATGCGCGATGGCGACAAGGTTGCTGCGCGCGAAGAGCATGGCAAAGGCCCGATACAGGAGTTTTTGTCGAACACGGCAAAAAAACATTCGATCTGGCTGGTCGGAGGATCCGTGCCGCTGGTGTCCTCGGTAGCAACCAAGGTTCGCAACAGCTGTCTGGTGTTCGACGACAAGGGCGGACTTGCGGCGCGCTACGACAAGATTCATCTGTTCGGCTTCAAGATGGGGGAGGAGCGTTACAGTGAAGAACTCACCATCGAGCCGGGCAGCGATGTCGTTACCGTGGATACGCCCGTGGGCCGGCTTGGGTTGTCGATCTGCTATGACCTGCGTTTCCCTGAACTGTACCGCGCGATGAAGGAAGTCGACATCATCCTCGTGCCATCGGCCTTTACCGAGACCACCGGCAAGGCGCATTGGGAGACCCTGATCCGGGCGCGTGCCATCGAAAACCTGGCCTATGTGCTGGCGCCGGCGCAGGGTGGCTATCATGTGAACGGCCGCGAGACGCATGGGGACTCGATGATCGTCGATCCCTGGGGGGTGGTGATAGACCGCCTGACGCGCGGCTCCGGCGTGGTGACGGGCGGCATCAATCTCGATCATCTGCGGCGGCTGCGCCAGAGCCTGCCGGCGCTGCAGCACCGGATCCTGCATCAATGTTAAGTTCCGGGTTCAAAGTTCCAGGTTCAAAGTTCCGCGTTCCGGGTTGAAAACCTGCGGGCGCGCCACGATCTTTAATACTTTAACGAGCCACCAGCGCTGTCAGCCGGTGCTGGAACAATAATGAAACCACAGAATAAAACCGCAACACGAACCATTCTTCACAATACCCGCTTGACGGGTACGAATCACGAATCACGAATCACGACACACGACACATCGTTCGCGACCGCGAACGACATCCTGTTGGCGCCATACGCGCTCGACGGCAGCCGGCTGCAGTCGATATTCGGCCAGATCATGACGCACAGCGTCGATTATGCCGATCTCTATTTTCAGTACAACCGCAGCGAGTCATGGAGTCTGGAAGAAGGCATCGTCAAGTCCGGCAGCTTCAGCATCGACCAGGGCGTGGGCGTGCGGGCGATCAGCGGCGAGAAGACTGCGTTCGCCTATTCCGATGACATCAGTTTTGATGCGCTCAATACCGCGGCGCATGCCACCCGCGCCATCGCCCGCCAGGGACGCGGCGGATCGGCGCAGGTGGAGAAGCGCAACACCGGGCACAATCTGTATCTGCCGCAGGATCCACTGGCAAGCCTTGATGACCAGGACAAGGTGTCGCTGCTGGAACGGTTGGAACGCCACGCCCGCGCACTCGACCCGCGCGTAACCCAGGTGATGGCCTTTCTGGCCGGGGAATACGAGGTGGTGCTGGTGGCGCGCAGCGATGGCGTGCTGGCGGCCGACGTGCGGCCCCTGGTGCGGCTTTCCGTTCAGGTCATCGTCGAGCACGAAGACCGGCGCGAGCAGGGCAGTGCCGGCGGCGGCGGGCGCTTCGATTACGCTTATTTCACCGATGCCATGCTGCAGGACTACGCCAGGAAAGCAGTGGACCAGGCGCTGATCAATCTCGACGCGCGGCCCGCGCCTGCGGGAACCATGACGGTGGTGCTGGGGTCGGGCTGGCCGGGCGTGCTGCTGCATGAGGCGATAGGCCATGGCCTCGAAGGCGATTTCAACCGCAAGGGCACCTCGGCATTCAGCGGCCGCATCGGCGAGCGCGTCGCCGCACCCGGGGTCACGGTGGTTGACGACGGCACCATGGCACAGCGGCGCGGCTCGCTCAACATCGACGACGAAGGCAACCCGACGCAGTGCAATGTGCTGATCGAAAACGGCGTGCTCAGGAGTTACCTGCAGGACAGCCTCAATGCGCGCCTGATGAAAGTGGCGCCCACCGGCAACGGACGGCGCGAGTCGTACGCGCATATCCCCATGCCGCGCATGACCAACACCTATATGCTCAACGGCGGCAGCGATCCGCAGGAGATCATCGCCTCGGTCAAAAACGGCCTGTATGCGGTGAACTTCGGCGGCGGCCAGGTCGATATCACCAGCGGCAAGTTCGTGTTTTCGGCCTCCGAAGCCTACATGATCGAAAACGGCAAGGTGACCTATCCGGTGAAAGGCGCGACGCTGATCGGCAACGGCCCGGATGCGCTGACCCGGGTGGCGATGATAGGCAACGACATGGCGCTCGATTCCGGTGTCGGCACGTGCGGCAAGGAAGGCCAGAGCGTGCCGGTGGGCGTCGGGCAACCGACCCTGAGAATCGACGGGTTGACTGTTGGCGGCACTGTCTAGAAGTGCGGTGAATGGTGAAGTGCGGTAATTGGTGAATGGTGAATGGTAAAAGCGGCGCTACGCTCGCCGCTTATTTACTGTCTCTATTTTCAAGCCCCCGGCATCTGCCAATCTTCATCCTTTATCCTTATGGCATCCTGCTATAATGCGTTGATTTCTCAAGCTTTGGATCGACATGCACCATAAAACCGACGATATACGCATCACCGAGATCAAGGAACTCGTACCGCCGTCGCACGTGCTCCGGGAATTTGGTTTGTCCGAAACCGCGGCGCAGACCACATTCGATACCCGGCAGGCGATACATCGCATCCTGCACGGCGCCGATGACCGGATACTGGTCATCATGGGCCCATGCTCCATCCACGACGTCAAAGCGGCCAAAGACTACGCGGCCAAACTGAAGGAGACGAAAGACCGCCTCGCCGCCGATCTGCTGGTGGTGATGCGGGTCTATTTCGAGAAGCCGCGCACGACGGTGGGATGGAAAGGCCTCATCAACGACCCTTTTCTCGACGGCAGTTTTCGCATCAACGAGGGCCTGCGCATCGGCCGCCAGTTGTTGCTCGAACTGAACGAATCCGGCATGCCGGTCGGCTGCGAGTTCCTCGATATGATCACGCCGCAATATCTCGCCGACCTGGTGTCATGGGGGGCGATCGGTGCGCGTACCACGGAGAGCCAGATTCATCGCGAACTCGCCTCCGGCCTGTCGTGCCCGGTCGGTTTCAAAAACGGCACCGACGGCAATATCAAGATCGCGGTGGATGCCATCCGCGCGGCTCAGGCGCCGCACCATTTCCTGTCGGTGACCAAGGCCGGGCATTCGGCCATAGTCTCGACCAGCGGCAACGAAGATTGCCACGTCATTTTACGCGGCGGCAAGAACACGAATTTTGATGCGGCCAGCGTTGATGCCGCGGCCAGGGAGTTGGCGACAGCCGGCGTGCCGGCGCGGCTCATGATCGATTTCAGCCACGCCAACAGCAGCAAAAATCCGCAGAAACAGATCGATGTCGGCCACGACGTCGGGCGCCAGGTCGGGGGCGGTGAAGACCGCATATTTGGTGTCATGGTGGAAAGCCACCTCAAGCCGGGCCGCCAGGATCTGGTGCCCGGCAAAGAACTGGTGTACGGTCAGAGTATCACCGATGGGTGCATCGGTTGGGAGGACAGCCGTGCCCTGCTCGACAATCTGGCTGATGCCGTGCGCAAGCGCCGGCTCAAGGCAGGGGCCGGGCAGTAAGCGTCTAAACGGCGCTGCTTTAAACCGTTTCAGAGCCGGTGCTTTTGCCGAGGATCATCGTCATTGATGGGCGAATAATATGGCGCAAGACGAAAATGGAGCGGAAACCAACCAGGACACCCTGCTTAATCTTGAGCGGGTAGGCAAGGGCACGGCGCTCGCCGATGAAATTTACGGCCTGGTTGGCAGATCGCAGTTTTTCGCCGAGTTCAGCCGCGAGGACATCATGCTGCTCTCCGGTTATATGGAAGCGTTCCGCGCCCAGCCCGGAGAAACCATCATTCGCGAACACGATGAAGGTGATTTCATGCTGCTGATCATCGAGGGCGAAATCGACATATTCAAAAAAGGCCTGCGCCAGGAGCAGCAGCACATGACCAGTGTCGGACCGGGCATGACGCTGGGCGAGATGTCGATGATAGACGGCGAGCCGAGATTCGCCACCTGCGTTGCAACCCAGTCCACCCTGTTCGCCGTGCTCACACGCGACAACATGGCAAGAATCATTCTTGACCACCCGAGTCTGGGTTCCAAGATACTGGTCAAGCTGGTCAGCATGCTGTCGCTGCGGCTGCGCCAGACCAGTGCCAGGCTGCTCAAGTACATGGAGCGTTAGGAATTTGCCGGACTTGTGTGCGACAAATTCCTAAAATGAAAGCACTGAAATTATCGGGAATGGAATAAGCCGCTTGCGCTGTGCAGCGTTGGCCGTGGGGGCGTTGCTGCTGATGCAGAATGTGACCGCGGCGGCGGCGGTGTCGCTCACCGATGATCGCGGCCGGACACTGGTGCTTGCCGCGCCGGCGCAGCGCGTCGTCACGCTCGCACCCCATCTCGCCGAGATCGTATTTGCCGCCGGCGCCGGCGGGCGGCTGGCCGGGGTTGCGCGCTTCAGTGATTTTCCTGAAGCCGTCATGCACTTGCCGCAGGTGGGCGACGGTGCGCGCGTCGATCTGGAGCGCATCATTGCGCTTAAGCCCGATCTCATCCTGGCGTGGCAAAGCGGCAATCAGGCGGCGGATATTGAGCGCCTCGAGAAACTCGGTTTTCCCGTGTTCGTCACCGAACCCGCGCGCCTGATGGACATTCCGCGCCTGCTGCGGGCAGTCGGTGTGTTGGCCGGCACGCTGCCAGCCGCAGAACAGGTCATTGATAAATATATAAATAATATTAAAGAGTTACGAAATTCGTATGGTGGGCACCCAGCGTTGCGCGTGTTCTACGAGATCTGGCACCGTCCGCTGCTGACCGTGAACGGCAGTCACATCATCAGCGACGTGCTGGCGTTGTGCGGCGGACGCAACGTGTTCGCCGCCGCACCGGTGCAGACGCCGACGGTGTCCATCGAAGCGGTGCTGGCGGCACAGCCCGATGTCATAGTCGGTGGCGGCTCTGCGGTCGCGGCAGACGAATTCGCCGCGCAGTGGCGCGCATCCCCGATTCCGGCGTTGCGCGAACTGCCGGTGTTTTATGTCGATCCCGATACCATCCAGCGGCAGACGCCGCGGATTGTGGAGGGGGCGAGAACGATCTGCGAGGCGCTGGAAAAAGTCAGGGTTAGCCGCCAAGGCCGCCAAGAAAAAACTGATCGAAACCGCAGATAAACGCGGATACACACAGATAAAGTCAAAAACAATCAGCCACAGAGGATTCACTTCAATACCCGCTTGACGGGTACACAGAGGGAATATAAAAAAGTCGAATCACGACTCGCGATTCACGGCATTTCGGAACCGCCAAGGCGCCAAGTCGCCAAGAAAAACTGATTGAAACCGCAGATGAGCGCCGATGAACGCGGATAGGCATGCAGGGTGTGCTTGCTGAACCGGTCACCAGTCACGAATCCCCAATTATTGAAAACCAATCCACGCGTCACTTTCAGTAAAGTTCGGCAAGCAATTGCTCCAGGGCTGCCCGGCGCTCCGGTGGCGTTGGGGCAAGCAGGCCTTGCTGTTGCAGTATCGCCAGCAGCTTGCGCGGGGCGATTTCCTTGTTGCCGACGATCTCGACGTGTCCGGCCTCGACTTCGATGTTGACCAGTTGCGGATAGTTGTCGACGACCGGATGGTATTGCTCGGCGAGGCTGAAGATGTAATCGCTCTCGAGACAGGTTCCGTTCGCGCTTTTGCGGCGACAGGTATCGCGCTCATCCGTGACGACCTTGAGGTATCGCCGCACCGAGGAAAGCAACGGTCCCGGGTGCCGGATGAAATTCGACGTCGAGGTGATCTCATGCCAGTTGTCGCCGGTCACGATCCAGCATATTCCGGGGACCGCACCCAGGCTCAGCCAGTTCAGCAGGCTGGAGCCACAAGGATTGGCGGCCTGGATGCCGGCCAATGGCGCTGAAATGGTAGCGAGTTTTATGCTTGCCTCATTCCGTAGCCACTCACCGCGGCGGTCGCGCTCCATCGCCTTGCGCGCCACCAGGCCACCCATGCTGTGCCCGATGACGGTGAGGTCGTGGTCACGTATGTTGCTGGCCAGTTCATCGAGCGCCGAGATCAGCTGGCCCGAGCTGAGAACCAGGCTTTCACGATCGTCGTAGCTGAAGCAGACGGCCTGCTGTCCATGGAATGCATACAACTGCGCCAGCGAACGAAACCGGCCGGCCGAGCCATTGCAGCCATGCACCAGGACGGTCACCGGGTAGTTCGTGTTCAGATGCAGCGTGCGATCCGGAGAGTCGGTGCATGGCCTCAGATGCGGCACATTCAGGGCCGCATTCGGAGGCGGCAGGCGACCGGGCTCCAGGGGTTGCGGCTCCGGCACATACTGGGGTGAAATCACGCATCCGGCCAATGTAACCAGGATGGAAATGATGAACAAGGCTGAAGAAGGGCTCATGGTCGTGATCCTCGCTGGGTTTCCGGGATGGGCGCTACACCCTCAGAGCCCAACACCATCCGGGTGATTCTATATTCAATGGTGGATAAAATCAGTTGAACTGAACCGCTGGATTTAAAGCGCGGTGCTCTGGAGATTGTAACGATGCGTTCGTGCCGCAGAGCGCGGTTTGGTCCTGTGGTCGCCGGATAGGGGCAGCGGGTGGACATCGTCACGGGGGCGCGAAGCCTCGTCAGGGGACGAAATCACTATGACAGATGCGCATTCGAGGGTCAACGGCGATGAAACCTCGGGGTCAGACGACCAAGACAGCTGCTTCGCTACGGCTCGGGGCAAGCATCACAGTTATAAATTCTTTGTCTTTCTTGGCGCCTTGGCGGTCTATCAAAGCAGTAATTGGTAATTGGTAAATAGTCATAACCTTCGCAGGACGCTTTGCGCTTTTACCATTCACTATTCACTATTCACTATTCACGAATCACGAATCACCGATTCTTCCCTTGCTGCCAAAGCACATCACAGCCGCCGGCATGACGATTCAAAACCCGCGCCAGCACGAACAGCAGATCGGACAGCCGGTTCAGGTAGTGCAGCGCGGGCGCGGCGACCGCTTCCTGCTGCGAAAGTGTTACCGCCCTGCGTTCGGCGCGGCGGCACACGGTGCGCGCGACATGGGCGAGCGCGGCGGCGCGCGAACCGCCGGGCAGGATGAAGTCCTTGAGTGCCGGCAGGTTGCCGTTGAAATCATCGAGCGCGGTCTCGAGCCGCGTGACATGCGCGTCGGCGATCACGGCATGGCCGGGCAGGCTTAACTCGCCGCCGAGATCGAACAGATCGTGTTGCACGTCGATAAGACATGTCCGAACGGGGTCTGGCAGGTCCTCGGCCAGCAACACGCCGATGCTGCTGTTCAATTCGTCCACTGCGCCCATCGCTTCGACGCGCAGCGCGTCCTTCGCCACCCGTGAACCATCGGAGAGACCGGTGGTGCCGTCGTCACCAGTGCGCGTGTATATTCGGGTCAGCCGGTTTGCCATATGCGTGAATTGTTCCAGACGCAACGTTCCAATTATAGAGTGAGTGGCTGTGGCCGGATAGGCGGGTGTATGCAGGGTGTGTCGTGATATGCTGTTTTCATGAGCAGACCGGCAGCAGCCGGTTGTCCCGGAAACATACAGTGACCTACCCATGATCAGGAGAAGAGCATGTTCAAGCACATTCTGGTTCCGACTGACGGTTCGAGGCTGTCGCACAAGGCGATGAGCGCTGCGATGAAGCTGGCGAAGCTGGCCGACTCCCGCCTCACCGTGCTGCATGTCGTGGCCCGTATCAATCCGCTGCTGTTCACAGATGGTTACGTGATCGAGCCGGAGCTGCTCAAGGATTACGAAGCAGCGGAGCACGAAAAAGGCGAGAAATACCTCAAGAAAGCGGCCGCCGCCGCTGTGAGGATGGGCGTGCGCTGCACAACCCGGCTGGTCACCTCCGATACGCCGCACAAGGTGATCATTTCCACCGCCCGCAGCCGCGATTGCGACGTCATCGTGATGGCTTCCCACGGACGCGGCAACCTGTCGGCCTTGCTGATGGGCAGCGAAACGACTCAGGTCCTTGCCCACTGCAAACGGCCGGTGCTGGTTGTGCGCTGACGGGGTGGAGTAAAATACATTAATAATCAAATTGTTGCACTTATTCCCCTTAGTGTGACTTCGGCGCCGAACAGGCACTGCACCGCAGGCTGGCCCGGGCCCGTGCGTCATCCCGGCCGATGATCTCCCGCATACGGCCGTTGGTGCTCGGCGAGCGGTATTCACGGCTCAAGCAGGCGCGCGCCGCGCGCCATGCCCGCATCCTGTACACCCGCAGCGAGGCCACCCCCGAGAAGACCATCGCCGTGCGCTTCGCGGCCATACTCGCGGCATTTTTGCTGGTGGTCGCCGTCTTCTGGTTCGACCGCGACGGTTTGAAGGACGCACTCGATGGCGTGGTCTCGTTCACCGACGTGCTGTATTTCACGATGGTTACCGTCACCACCGTTGGGTACGGCGATATTGTTCCGGTGTCGGACCGCGCGCGGCTGCTCGACGCATTTCTGGTCACGCCGGTGCGCATTTTCGTGTGGTTCGTGTTTCTGGGCACCGCTTACGAACTGGTGATACAGAAGGTGCTGGAGGATTTCAAAATGTCAAAACTGCATCAACAACTGACCGGTCACATCGTGGTCTGCGGATATGGCGTGACGGGGCAGATCGCGGCAAGGGAGATGGTCGCGAAAGGCAATGCGCCGAACAAAATCGTAGTCATCGACATGGCCGAACAGCGTTTGCAACTGGCGGCAGCATTGGGTTATGTCGGCCTGCGCGGTGATGCGGCGAGCGAAGACATAATGCGGCTGGCCAACGTGGGAAAGGCGAAAGTGGTGATGGTCAGCCCGGGGCGCGACGATACCAGCGCATTGATCGTGCTGACAGCGCGCAACATCAACCCGAAGATCAAGATCGTGGCCAGCGTCAACGAGGAGGAAAACTTCAAGCTGATCCGCCAGGCTGGCGCCAACGTCATCGTCGCGCCTTCGCGTGTCGGCGGCTTCCTGCTGGCCGACGCGGTGGAGAACTGGCATGTCGCCGAGTATGTGCTGGACCTGCTGACCGCGGACGGCAGGGTGAGCCTGGTGGAGCGTCTCGCCAGGGCTGAGGAAATCGGGAACAATGCCCTCGAGGTCACCGACGGTTTGCTGGTCCGCATTTTCCGCAGTGGCGAAAAAATCGGTTTCTGGGAAAAGGACAAGCTCACGATCAAGGCCGGCGATATCCTGCTGGTCATCGTGCACAACGACACCGGGGCGGAGGCCAGCCAGCAGGCCTGATTTGTTTGATTTGGTAACGGGCTCTTAGGGTAAATTCCCGCCGCGCGATTCGAGTTCCCGGATGCGGCTCTCCTTCGCGGTCACGAGTTGTTCGAGTTCAGCCACCCGTTTTTCCAGGCCACCGCTCAGGCGTTCCTGTTGCGACAGCTTCCAGCTTTTACGCATCGCGGCCGAGGTGGACAGCAGCGCGCTGAGGATGGCGCCTGCCACGAAGGTCAGGCCCAGGAGCAGCGCCAGCGAACTTTCGAAGCGCCAGACGACGAATACCACCATTACCGTCGTGGCGTTCTGCAATGCGAAAACGATGGCGAGAATGACGATCGCCAGGGAAAAAATCAAGCGTGGGTTCATGGCTGCGTCCTTTCGTGGCCGGCACGTAATGGCCGGCAGATTGCCAGTGATGCCTGTGGACTCTATTATAGAGTAGTCTTCAATCGTGAATCGCCGCGCGGATGAACGCGGCCGGCGTCCGAACCACGGGCGATTTTCTGCAACACCAGGAGATGGAACATGCTCCCCTCCCTGCCTGACGCCCATGCCATTGCCGTACTGCTGCTGATCGTGGCCGCGCTGTATTTGTTTACCCGCGAGCACATCCCGCTGGAGACGTCCTCCCTGATCATCCTGGTCACCCTGGTGGTCGGCTTCGAGGTGTTCCCCTATGTGAGCAAAGATGTATTGCTGCGGTCGAGCGAATTTTTTACAGGATTCGGCAATGAGGCGCTGGTCGCCATCTGCGCCTTGATGATCGTCGGGCACGGCCTGGAAACGACCGGCGCGTTGCGGCCGCTCGCCTCACTGCTGTCGCGGATGTGGAAAATCGGCCCTCTGCTGTCTTTGCTCACGACCCTGGTGTCCGCCGCCGTGTTGAGCGCTTTTCTCAACAACACGCCCATCGTGGTCATGCTGCTGCCGATCCTGATCGGCGTGTCCCTGCGCAGCAAGCAGTCGGCCTCGGGCATCCTGATGCCCATGGGACTGGCGACGCTGGTGGGCGGCATGGCGACCACCATCGGCACCTCCACCAACCTGCTGGTGGTGGCCATCGCCTCCGACCTCGGGCTGCGCCAATTCGGGATGTTCGACTTCGCGCTGCCGGTAGTCGTGGCCGGCAGCTTCGGCATCCTCTATCTGTGGCTGATCGCGCCGCGCCTGTTGCCGGCGCGCCAGCCGCTGCTGTCCGATACTTCGCCGCGTGTTTTCGACGCCTTGCTGCATATCAACGAGGACAGTTTCGCGAACGGCAAACCCCTGTCAGAAGTTCTGGAAAAAACCGAGCGCAAGATGAAGGTGGAAAGCATCAGGCGCGGGGAAGGACTGACCGTCGCCAGGCTGCCCACGACGGAATTACGCGAAGGCGACCGCCTGCTGGTGCGGGACACGCCTGAAAACCTCAAGGAGTACGAGCAGGCGCTCGGCGCGACGCTGTACAACGTCACCGATATCGAACATCCGATCGACGAGGAACATCCGCTGTCGGCGGAAGGCCAGCAACTGGCGGAAGTGGTGGTGACCCAAGGCTCGCTGCTGCACCGGCACACCCTCAAGCAGTTACGCTTCGCGGAGCGCTATAACCTGGTGATTCTGGCCATCCACCGTGCCCAGGGCGGGCAGGCGCTGACGGGCGACCTGAGTGACGTGCGTCTCGAAAGCGGCGACGTGCTGCTGCTGCAGGGATCGGATGAACGCATCGCCGAGTTGCGCAATAGCGGGAATCTGCTGGTGCTGGATGCGACGGTCTATCTGCCGGAGACGCGCCGCGCCCGGCTCGCGCTCGGCATCATGTTCGGCGTGGTGGTCCTGGCTGCAACGGGCATCATGCCGATCTCGATCAGCGCGCTGTGTGGCGTCGCGCTGATGCTGCTGACGCGCTGCATGGATTGGGAGGATGCGGCCTCCGCCCTGAGCACCAGCGTGATCCTGATCGTGGTGGTCAGCCTGGCATTGGGCACCGCCCTGATGCGCACCGGAGGCGCGGAATACCTGGCCAGCCTGTACGTCGCCGTGTCATCCGGCATGCCGACCGTCGTGGTGTTGGGCGGTCTGATGCTGGTCATGGCGGTGCTGACCAATGTGGTGTCCAACAACGCGGCGGCGGTGATTGGCACGCCAGTCGCGGTCAGTATCGCGACCCAGCTCGGGGTTCCCGCCGAACCGTTCGTGCTGGCGGTGCTGTTCGGCGCCAACATGAGCTATGCGACCCCCATGGGCTACCAGACCAATCTGCTGGTTTTCAGCGCCGGCGGCTACAAGTTCTCGGATTTCCTGCGTGTGGGCATCCCGCTGACGCTGATCATGTGGGCGGGCCTGCTGTCCATGCTGATGTTCACATACAAACTATAAGGGCCGTACGCGGCATCATGTTGGCGGCGGGGCGGGCTGGAGCGGGCAAAACTTGGCATCAAAAGCCGGATCGTTGATCCACTGGTAAATCGCATCCAGCGCCTCATCCTCGGTGCGGAAGAAATGCTGGGCGCCGATTTCCGCGTACAGTCCGGTGCTTTCCATCACCTGCAGCACCTGCATTTTCAGTCCGCAGAACACCATGGTAATCCCGTTTTCATGCAGCCGCCGCGTCAGGTGGCGCACGACCTCGTCGCCCGAACCGTCGATTTCGTTGATGGCATCGCCCACCACCAGAATGAATTTCGCCGCCGGGCTGCGCGCGGATTCTTCCAGTATCGCGTCCTCAAAATAAGGCACGTTCGCGAAGTAGAGCGAGCCGTCAAAGCGGATGACGATGATGTGCTCGCTGGTTTTCAGATTGTGCAATCTGGCGTCGCGCAACGTGCCGTCGGGATGGCGGCCGAGTACAGCCACCCGCGGCCGCATGGTGCGGTACAGGTAGAGCACGATCGCGAGTCCCGCGCCCACCAGGATGCCGGTATCGAGATGCGGCGCGAACCCCAGTGTGGCAAAGAAAGTGATCGCCGCGGCAACCCCGTCGTGCCGGTGTGCTTTCCAGGCGTGTTTGATGGCCTCGAAATTGACCAGGTTGATCACCGCCATCATGATCACCGCTGCCAGCACCGCCTGGGGCAGGTGGTACAGCAGCGGCGTGAAAAACAGCAGCGTCACCAGCACGATGACTCCGGCGAAGACCGACGACAGGCCGGTGACGGCGCCGGCGCTCAGATTCACCGCGGAGCGTGAAAATGATCCGCTGACCGGGAATGACTGGGCCAGGCTGCCGACGATATTGGCCAGTCCCTGTCCGATCAGTTCCTGGTTGGGGTCGATGCGCTGCCGGGTCTTGGTGGCCATGGCCTTGGCGATCGATACCGCCTCCATGAAGCCGACCAGCGTGATGACCAGCGCCGTCGACAACAGGGTGCCGAGCATGTCCACGCTGAACCTGGGCCAGGAGACGGCAGGAACACCGGAGGGAACCCGCCCGACGACTTCGCCGCCGCCGCTCAGCAGGATCCTGTCTTGGGTGATGCTGGCTACGCGCCAGTGGTGGCCGTCGGTTTTGACATCTTCCGGGACGAGTCTGTCGAGATAAATCCGCGGTGCCGTGCCATCGGCGCCGGGCGCGCGCACGAATACAAAGCGACGCAGCTCGCGCATGCGCAGTCGATGTTCGCGCTCTATCGTTTTTATTTCGGTTTTCAGAATTTCGATGTCATAGCCGACTGCCAGTGCCCGGGGATGAGTCTGGCCGACTTGTTTTTCCAGTTTCTGCAGATCGGTCGCTTTGGCTGCGATCTCAATCTGCAGCTCCCGCGTCCGGTTGGCGGTGGCCACGGCATATTCGATCGAATTCCTTGCGGTGTCGTTCTGGAACTGCGAGAGGTCGGCGCTGCTGTTCTGCTCGAAAACGATGGCCCAACTGACCACGGTGGAAAGGCCGACTACGATCAGCACGCCGGGCCACTTCGGCCGGTACTTTCTGAGCAGCAACATCAGGGCAAGCGCCGCCAGACCCATTAACAGGGTCGGGATATGGGTATCCCTGACCTGCTGCAGCACGCCCAGGATGTCCATCAGGAAATGGTCGGTGCGCGCGACGGGCACACCCAGGATCTTGTTGAGCTGCGACAGCGCGATGATGATCGCCGCCGCATTGGTGAAACCGACGATCACCGGATGCGACAGAAAATTGATGATGGCGCCCAGGCGGAACACGCCGATCGCGATTTCCATCAACCCGACCATCAGCGCGAGGACGATCGCCAGCGCGATGAACTGTTCGGTGCCGGGTGCGGCGAACTGCGCGAGCGCCGAACCGGTGAGCAGCGATACCATGGCCACCGGCCCGGTCGACAGCTGGTGGGACGAGCCCCACATCGCGCCGATGAGCACCGGCAGAAAGGATGCGTACAGCCCGTAGTAGGCGGGAAGCCCGGCAAGTTGCGCATATGCCATCGACTGCGGCACCAGCACCATGGCCACAGTAATCCCGGCGAGCAGGTCTGCGCGCAGGCTGAGCCTGTTAAGCGGGAACCAGTTCAGGAACGGGAATAAGCGCTTCACCGAATTCATGTCAGGGACGGTCCGGCGGCATTAACCGCAGCGAGCTTAATTCTTGACGTCATGTTCTGTGCCGCGTGTATCAGCAGGCGCAGCAGGCGCCTGCCGCGGTTCGCCGTTGGGCAGGCGCTCGTGGCAATCCCGGAAGATCTTCACCTTGCAGTGGCGGCAAATCTCGGAGTCGAGTTTAGGATAAATGTAGGAAACGGGCCTGGCTTTGACCGGGAAAAAATTCTCCTTACCCAGGCTGGCCATATATCCGCCCTGATCCAGCAGCTTTTGCACTTCATTTTTCACGCGGTAGAAGTAGAGTCCCCCGCCAAGCATGCGTCGCCGCCGCGATTCCTGCACCAGCATCTCCGCACCAGGCATGTCGATGAAATTGATGCCGCTGGCGACGATGAGCAGGTGCTTCTGGCGGTGATTGACCTCGTCGACCTCCTCGAGATTGCGGTGGACATGGTCAACCGCCCCGAAGAAAATCGAGCCGTTGATACGCAGCATCTTGAGCTGCGGGCAATCAGGCAGCCCGGTGTCCACCGAATAATGATAGCTGCCTTCGGTCGGGTCGGGCTTGACGTCGAGGATCAGCGGCCGGGAGGTGCGTGTCAGGTACAACATCAGCGACAGCAGCACTCCGGCGTAGATGGCAAATTCCAGGTCGGCGAACAGCGCCGAGAAGAAAGTGACCAGCATGACCACGATTTCCTGGCGGCTGGTTTTGAAAACCGACCTGATGTATTCAAGGTCTATCAGCCCGTAGGCGACCATGAACAGAATCGCGCCCATCACGGCGAGCGGCAGATATTGCGCCAGCGGTGCGACCAGCAGCAGGATGGCGATCAGCGTCAGCGCCGAAAAGATCGCCGCCAGAGGTGTTTTCGCGCCGGACTCGTAGTTGAGGCCACTGCGGTTGAAGGAGCCGCTCGCGGCATAGGCGGAGAAGAAGCTGCCGAAAACGTTCGACAGGCCCTGGCCGATAAATTCCTGGTTGCCGTCGATGCGCTGCCCTGACTTGACGCCGATCGCGCGCGCGATCGACACCGCCTCCGTGAGCGCGAGGATGGTGACCGCCAGCGCCACCGGCAGCGTTTTCTTGATGGAATCGGCGGACAAGTCGGGCCGCGAAAGTTCGGGCAGGCTCCCGGGCAGCGCGCCGACCGTGGCGATATGGGTGACGTCATGGCCGAAAAATGCGTTCAAGGCGACTGCAACCAAGCTGCCAACCAGCATCGCGGCGATCATGTAGGGAAACTTCGGAAAGTACTTGCGGCACAGCACGCCGGCGAGCAGCGTAACCGCGCCGACAGCGGTGACGTAGGGATTAATGTGCGTGATGTGGGCGAGGAAGAATGCCCAGGTGTCGGAGAATGACGAGCCGCGCGGGACATCCATGCCGAAGAAGTTGTTGACCTGTGCGGCGAGAATCAGGCAGGCCGCGCCGGTCGTGAAACTGACGATCACGGTGTGGGAGATGAAATTGACCAGCGCGCCCATGCGCGCCAGGCCCATCGCGAGTTGCATGACGCCGGCAAGAAAGGTCAGCGTCAGCACCAGCCGGATATATTCCGCGCTGCCGGGTTCGGCCAGCGGGCTCAAGCTGGCGAACACGAAGATCGAGATGACGTTGGTGGGTCCGGATACGAGATGCCATGATGATCCGAACAGCGCGGCTATCACGGCGGGGATCATCGCTGCATACAGGCCGTACTGGGGAGGCAGTCCGGCAAGCGTCGCAAACGCCACGCCCTGCGGCAACACCACGATCGCGCCGATCAACCCGGCGATCGCGTCGGTACGCAGACTGCTGCGATTGACGCGTGGCCACCAGCGCAGGAATGGAAACAGCCTGGGCAGCCATTGTGCAGAAGGCAATAAGTGTGTGAGTTTCAAGTTATGAGTGATTGAGGACGGCTTGCAGCAGCTATTATCGTCTATCGCTCGGCAAGTGAGCAATGCCGGGGCAACCCGCCGGGGTTTTTCGGGTATAATCGCGCCCGAAGAAATATCCCCGCAATCACACAGAAGATGATCGATATGAAACTTCAAAAATATTTCGCAATGGCGGCTGCGCTGTTGTTATTTGCAGCGGCAGGCGGACTCCACGCCGCATCCGGCGACCCGGTTGCCGGCAAGAAGAAAACCACGATGTGCATCGGTTGTCACGGCATCGGCGGTTACAAGACCGCGTTTCCCGAGGTGTACAGCGTGCCCAAGATAGGCGGCCAGCACGCAGCCTATATCGTCAAGGCGCTGCAGGAATACAAATCCGGCGCGCGCAGTCATCCGTCGATGAAAGCCATTGCGGCCGGTCTGTCCGATCAGGATATGGCGGATCTCGCGGCGTATTATGCAACCGACTCGGTGAAGTCGGCAGGCAAGTGACAGCGGACAAATCAGTGAGGAATCTATCGATGGATAAAAAGATTTTATTGGCTGCCTGCTGTGCAGCATTCTTCGCCAGCGCGTCGGCCATGGCAGCGGATCCTGCCGCGGGCAAGGAAAAATCGAAAACCTGCGCCGCATGCCACGGTTCCGACGGCAACAGTCAGTCAGCAGAATTCCCGCGGCTTGCGGGACAGCATTATGATTACCTGGTGAAGGTGCTCGGCGACTATAAATCGGGCGCGCGCAAAAATGCCGTCATGGCGCCGATGGTGGCGAATCTGTCCAAGCGTGACATCGCCGATCTCGCTGCGTATTACTCGAGTCAGCAGGGGCTGGCCATCAAGCGCTAGCAGCCTGTCGGACTTGGCTCCATTCACCGGAACGCGTAGCGTTAACGAATCGCTGTTGATCGACGCTTCGGCGCCAGGCTGCTTAAGAAGAGGCTGTAGGTCGGCAATGCCCCCACGACACGTTAGCGGAACGCCCGGTTGCGGGAGTGGGGGCTGGGCGCGCTCCCCGCAAGCGGGTGGCTTCGCCACTAACGAGTCCGCGCGCCTCTGCCGACTTCCCGGCGCCCCCTCCGGGGATTCTTTACAACACCCCCTTGAGGGGTGCTTGCTTCGCGGCGGGAAGGGATTCCCGCCCTACGGCCTAACCGGAACAAATGTCCCTTGCATGGCGTTCTTTTTACCCCGTTATTCAGTGTCTTTCATTTTAGGAGTTTGTCGAACACAAGTCCGACAAACTCCTAGCCGGCTTTCTTCTCCAGGCACTCCAGGTAAATCTTCGGGTCCGGTGCGGTCTGAAGGCGCTGTGCCTGCCAGATCGTCTCCCCCAGGCATTCCAGTACCGCATGCTTGGCGTCATGCTCAGAGCCGGTTTTTTGCAGCAGGCGCTGGTAGAGAGCGCGTATGCCAGGTGGCTGGTCGATCGACAACTGCTCCTCCACCGCCAGGTGCAGCGACAGATGCAGAAACGGATTGATATCGCCAGACTCCGGTACATAGTCGCGGTCGAGATGGCGCTCCGGCGCATCGAGCAGCGCATGGTATTCGGGATGCAGGCCGATGATCTCCAGCGCGAGCTTTTCCATGCCGGAAAGCGTCTCGCCCCGGTGATGCTTGGCCCAGGTGTCGAAAAAGAAACGGCGTGTTTCGTCGCGGGAAGGGGAGAACATCGGTAAATAGTGATTAGTGATTAGTGATTAGTGATTAGTGATTGGTGATTAGTAGAACTATAGGCTTCGCTTGGGGAAACCGGTTACGATTCGCCGTTCGCCGCTTACTGCTCACTGCTCACGGTCTTATCCTTGAGTTCGCACAAATCGTTGATCAGGCACGCCGGGCATTTGGGCTTGCGCGCCACGCACACATAGCGCCCGTGCAGGATCAGCCAGTGATGGGCATCGTGCCGGAATTCTTCGGGCACGAACTTGAGCAGTCTGGTTTCGACTTCAGTGACGTTCCTGCCCGGGGCGAGGCCGGTGCGGTTGGAAACACGGAAGATATGCGTGTCCACCGCTATCGTCGGTTGCCCGAAGGCTGTATTCAGGATCACGTTTGCCGTTTTGCGGCCGACTCCCGGCAGTGCTTCGAGGGCCTCGCGTGTCTGCGGCACTTCCCCGTCGTGTTGCGCCAGCAGCAGCTTGCAGGTGGCGAGGATGTTTTTCGCCTTGGTGCGGTAAAGACCTATGCTTTTGATATATTGCTCAAGGCCTGCCAGGCCGAGTTTGAGCATGCCGGCCGGCGTATTCGCGCGCTGAAACAGCTTTGCCGTGGCGAGATTGACGCTCTTGTCGGTTGCTTGCGCCGACAGCACCACGGCGACCAGCAGTTCGAACGGCGAATTATATTTAAGTTCGGTGCGCGGCGCGGGATTGGCGGCGCGCAGACGCGTGAAAATTTCGTGTCGCTTGGCGTTGTTCATGTGCGTGGCACGTTAACGTAAAGCTGAGAAATTGACAATGTTGCCGGAGATTTCGATAAAAAGGATGGGCGGCAATACTAAAGGCGTGAGGCGTGAGGCGTGAGGCGTGAGGGGGCGCCGCTGCGTTGTAGTCTTCTTACCCGTTTATCGGCCGCGCTGTCGCAATCTCTCCCGGGCGCGGGCGATCGCCTTTTCTACCGTCGCGCGTTTTTTTATTTCGGCCGCGGTGTCTTTCGCTGCAGCAAGGCGCGCGGCACGTTCATCCTTCTCGCGCTGCAGACGGCGGTTGCGCGATTCGAAGCGGCGCTTTGCCAGAGCCGCTGCGTTTTTTTTCTGTACGCGTGTTGTGTTTCCCACGGTTACCGGCATGCTGATGCAGTCCACCGGGCACGGCGGGATGCACAGCTCGCAGCCGGTGCATTCGGCCGCGATCACGGTGTGCATCATTTTTGTGGCGCCGACGATGGCGTCGACCGGGCAGGCCTGTATGCACAGCGTGCAGCCTATGCAGCGCTGCTCATCGATGAGGGCAACAGCGGGAGGCTTGATTGCACCGAACACCGGGTCGGGCGGCTCGTATGGCACGCCTAGCAGTGCCGCCAGATCTCGTATCGTGTCTTCGCCGCCGGGCGGACATTGATTGATTGCGGCACGATGCATGGCGAGGGCTTCGGCATAAGGGCGGCAGCCGCCGTACCCGCATTGCCGGCATTGGGTCTGCGGCAGCAGTGCATCGATGGTTTCGGCGGATACAATCGTCATTGCAGCGTTTCGAAAGGGTCCATGTAATCGCGCCCTGCATCCTGGGCTGGGTCCGAATGAACGACGTGGTCGGCACCAATATGCGACGCCACGCCTGCCAGCATAATCCCCGCCCGATCATCATGGTTTTTGATCTCTCTGGGCATTCCAATCAGCATGGAGACCTCCGTGCGGGATCAGATAACGACATCGTTGCGGTTATCCGCCCCTTACGAGATCATGGTTTGAGCGAGATGGCATGTTTTATGCTGTGTTTGAATGATAACGGTTGAATATTGTAACAAGGTGATAAACCCCAATGCCGGTTCATGGTGCTGACATGCCGCAAGAACGCCTGGAACTTCGGATAACTGATGCAGTCGATCCCGGGCCCGACACACTCTTGAATGCCGGCAAGTCAGCGCAGGCCCCCGACGAACAGGCGCGCCTGATAGCGGTGGAGCAGGTGCGGTTGCTGTATTTAAACACGGCGACTGCCCAGGTGGTGACGTTGTTCAACGGCATGGTGCTGGCAGCGGTGCAAAGCACCGCCCTGGGCCACCGGCCGGCCCTCATCTGGATGGCGCTGATCGGCATGGTGGGGGCCGTGCGCATAGCGATGACTCTGGCGTACAAGAAAACCAAGCTGGATGTTGCGAACGCAGTCTACTGGCGCAACCTGTTTTTCTTCGGGGCCGGCCTGGCGGGCGCCGCCTGGGGCGCCGCGGGTTTTCTGCTGTTCCCCCCTGATTCGTTCGCTCACCAGCTTTTCCTGGCGTTCGTTCTGGGGGGCATGATGGCGGGCGCGATAGGGACCATGGTGTCGTGGTTTCCGGCATTTGCGATTTTCTCGATACTGACCGCCCTGCCTGCCGTTGCCCGGTTCCTGATGCACGGGGACAGCATGCATTATGCGATGGCGTGGATGATCCTCCTGTTCCTGGTTGCAATGCTGTTGATCGGCCATCGGGTTTACCGCACCATCACCGAGACTTTCAGATTGCGATTTGAAAACAAGGCCTTGATCGATGATCTGACACGCGCCAAAAAACGGACCGACAGGCTTAACAATGAGCTTATGGCGGCGCAGAACGGGTTGCGCAGGTCCAACGAGGAACTGGAAAACAGGGTGGCGGAGAGAACTTCCGAACTGTCTAGAGCCAATGAAGAGCTTGAAAAATTCGCCTATGTCGCCTCCCATGATCTGCAGGAGCCATTGCGCACCGTGGCCAATTTTTCCCAGCTGTTGGAGGAGCGTTATACCGACAAGCTGGACAAGGACGGCAGGGAATTCATCGGCTATATCCATTCCGGCGCCCGCCATATGCGGACGCTGGTCGATGACCTGCTTGCCTATTCACGGCTGGGAGCGAAGGCGCTGTCGCTGTCCGAGGTTGATTGCGAAAAGGTGTTATGCGAGGTGCTGGAGGATCTGAAAATGGCCGTGCAGGAAAGCGCGGCCGAAATCGCGCATGATCCGCTTCCCGTCCTGCGCGCGGATGCAGGCCAGATCAGGCAGCTGTTTGCCAACTTGTTGAGCAATGCAATTAAATTCCGAAGCGCCGAGCCCCTGCGCATCCATGTGGGGGCGACCAGGCAGGGTGACGACTGGATATTTTCAGTGCGGGACAATGGCATCGGCATCAATCCAAAGTACTATACCCAGATATTCGGCATGTACGAGCGCCTGCATAGCATGAGCCAATATCCTGGAACTGGCATAGGACTTGCTCTGTGTAAGAAAATTGTGGAGGAATACCATGGAAGGATTTGGGTTGATTCAGAGGAAGGGCGGGGGTCCGCCTTTCATTTCAGCATCCCCTGCGCAGGACAATAGCGGGCTGGGTGAGACACGAAAGCCCATAGAAATCCTTCTGGTCGAGGATAATCCCGCAGACGTGCGCATGATGCGCGAGGCTTTGTATCTGGCAGAAATTCCGCATAACCTGTCGGTCGCCATGGATGGCGAGGAAGCCCTGAGGTTCCTGCACCGGCAGGGCGAATTTTCCAGGGCGCCGCGTCCCGATATCGTGCTTCTGGATATAAAACTGCCAAAAATCAGCGGGCATTCCGTCCTGGCCGCCATGCGGATCGACCCGGACCTGAGTTCCATGCCGGTCATGATGCTGACCAGTTCTTCCGCGAAACGGGACCGGGAATTGAGCGAAAGCCTGCAGGCGACGCATTTCGTGACCAAGCCGCTGGGACTGCGGGTACTGGCCGGTGAAATCAAGATCATCGAGGGCCTGGTCAGGCAAAACAGAAGATAATTGCCGTCTGCTGTAATCTGGATTCGCACGCGTGCCCTGGCCAGGGTGTTGCGTCAGCTTTTCGTCTCTATAGTGTGATTTTCGTCACGATTTTATCAATTGCGGGGCTGTTCAGACCGGGTTCAAGGTTCAAAGTTACCCACTTCCCTTTTCTCCGCACAACGTATCCACGCACTCGGCAACGAGCTGAGGGCCCCGGTAGACGAGCCCGGTATAGAGCTGGACCAGGCTCGCGCCGGCGCTGATTTTTTGTGCGGCATCGGCGCCGCCCATGATGCCGCCGACCCCGATGATGGGCACGCGGCCGTCCAGCGCGCGGTGGAGTTGCGCGACGATTTCGGTGGAACGCCGGGTCAGCGGCGCACCGCTCAGTCCGCCGCCCTCGGCGCCATGCGCTATCCCGATGACGCCGTCGCGCGCCACCGTGGTGTTGGTCGCGATCACGGCATCGATGGCGTGGCTGCAGAGCAGTTCGGCGATGGCGTTGACCTGCGTGCCATCGAGATCGGGCGCGATCTTGAGCGCGATCGGCACGTACCGCCCGTGTTGGCCGGCCAGCTTGTGCTGTTCCGCTTTGAGCGCGCCCAGCAGTTTTTCGAGCTCCGCGGCATCCTGCAGTTGGCGCAGGTTCTTGGTGTTGGGCGATGAAATATTGACCGTGACATAGCTGGCCAGCGCATAGACCTTGCGCAGGCAGTGCAGATAATCGTCAGCTGCGTGTTCCAGCGGCGTATCGAAGTTTTTTCCGATATTGATCCCGAGCACGCCGCGATAGGCGCTGCGCCGCACGTTGTCGACGAGTTTGTCGACGCCGTCGTTGTTGAACCCCATGCGGTTGATCACCGCCTGGGCGCCGGGGAGCCGGAACATGCGCGGGCGCGGGTTGCCGGGTTGGGCGCGCGGGGTGACGGTGCCGATCTCGAGGAAACCGAATCCCAGCGTAGCGAGCGCGTCTATGTATGCGCCGTTCTTGTCGAGGCCGGCGGCAAGCCCGACGGGGTTGGGAAAGCGGATGCCCATGATCTCGCGCGCGCATTCGGTGCGCAGTGACGGTGGCGGGGCGGCGAGACCGATGCGCTGCAGAACCTTCAGCGAAGTCAGTGTCAGGTGATGCGCAGTTTCGGCATTCAGCGCAAACAGCAGCGGTCGCAGCAGCGGATAAGACATGGTGTTATTTTAACCGCTGCCGGCCCGGTTATCCGGAAATTGCGCGCGTGCGTTCATCGGCGGCTAATGATCTTGTGACTTTGGTCAAGGCTCGATCGCGTGCCAGCGGTTGTTGGTCAGGCCCTCCATGGGCTGAAACTGGATCTTGTAGGACATTTTCTGGCTTTGCCTGATCCAGTAGCCCAGGTAAAGATAAGGCAGGCCGAGGCTGCGGCAAAGCTCGATCTGCCACATGATGTTGAAGGTGCCGAAACTCGCGCCGGGAATTTCAGGGTCATAAAAAGTATAAACCGATGACAGCCCGTCCTGCAGTTCATCGACTATGCTGACCACGCGCAATGTTCCCTGGTCCCGGAACTCGATCAGTCGCGTATCGACATTGCTTTGCAGCAGGAAATGGCGGTACTGCTCGCGGCTGTCCTGGTCCATGCCGCCGCCGCTGTGACGATGCGCCTGATAGCGCAGGTACAACGCATAATGCTCGGGGTGGTACTTGAGGTCAAGCATCGTTGTCGTCAGCGTCGCATGTTTTTTCCAGGTCCGGCGCTGGACGCGGTTGGGCTGGTAATCCGCGGCCAGGATGCGTGCCGGCACGCAGGCGCGGCATTGATCGCAATACGGCCGGTAGGTGAATGCGCCGCTGCGGCGGAACCCGGCGCGCACCAGCTCGCTGTATACCGATCCATCGATCAGGTGACTGGGGGTGGCGACCTGCGAACGCGCCATCCGATCCGGCAGATAGCTGCACGGATAGGGAGCGGTGGCATAAAACTGCAGCACCGAAAGCGGAAACTCATTCAAATAAGTCATTGTCGAAGCGCCATTCGCTGACCGGTGCCGGATAGTTTACCAATTCCTGAAGCCTGCGCATAAATTCACTGCGCGGAATTTCGCGCGCGCCGAATGCCTCGAGATGCGGCGTTTTCATCTGGCAGTCGATCATGCCGTAGCCCCAGCGCTCGAGCTGCCGTACCAAGTGCGCGAATGCGAGCTTCGAGGCGTCGGTTGCGCGCGTGAACATCGATTCGCCGTAGAACATGCGCCCGATCGCGATGCCATAAAGGCCGCCGGCGAGTTCGCCGTCTATCCAGGTTTCCACCGAATGTGCGAGCCCCCGGGTGTGCAGCGCACAGTACGCGGCGATCATGTCCGTGGTAATCCAGGTGCCCGCCTGCCCATAGCGCGGTTCGGCACAGGCCTGCATGACCTGCTCGAAGCTGCTGTCGGTGCGGATTGCATAATCGCGCCGGCGCAGGCGTTTTTTCAGGGAACGGGTCAGGCGCAATTTGGCGGGAAACAGCACCATGCGCGGGTCCGGCGACCACCACAACAGCGGCTGATCGTCGGAGTACCAGGGGAAAATGCCGTGGCGGTAGGCGTCGGTCAGGCGCGCGGGCGACAGATCGGCGCCGGCGGCGAGCAGGCCGTTGGGTTCGGCGAGCGCCGCTTGGACAGGTGGAAAAGGATCGTGGGCATCGAGCCAGGGAATCATATGGCCTATTGTACAGGTGCACTGCTGGTAAAGCGGAGACACAGAGGATTCACTTCAATATCTTCTTTTCAATACCCGCTTGACGGGTGCGCTTGACGGGTACACGAAGGAAAAACGAAGAAATACCAATCACTAATCACTAATCACGAGCTTCTAATCACCCAATCACTTAATCACCAAGGTATGGCCCCGATTCGCCATTTACGATTCACGGGCGCGGTGGAATGGATGCATTCTGTCAGCCGGGGAAGACGGTGAAGCGTTCAAGGAAAAGGTGAACCGGCTCACGGCTACGCTGCGCGAGCAGATGGCCGAGGCCTGCAGGCTCGATACCGTTATCGAGACTAACCTGAAGGAGTTGGGGTATGTCAGATAAGAAGGCCGTCATCCCGGTAGAGCGCATCGAGACGCGCATTTTTCTCGTCCGGGGAGAGAAGGTCATGCTCAGCACGCACTTGGCGGAGCTGTACGATGTGGAGCCGCGCGCCCTCATCCAGGCGGTGAAGCGGAACATCGAACGCTTCCCGCAGGATTTCATGTTCCAGTTGAGCGCCGGGGAGTTTGCCAACTTGAAATCACAAATTGTGATTTCAAGTTGGGGCGGCGCCCGCCGCGCTGCGCCCTACGCCTTCACCGAGCAGGGCGTTTCCATGCTATCCAGCGTGCTGCGCAGCAAGCGCGCCGTCATGGTCAACGTGGAAATCATGCGCGCCTTCGTGCGGCTGCGGCAGATGCTCGCCTCGAACGTGGCGCTTGCCCGCAAGCTTGCCGCCCTCGAGAAAAAATACGACGCGCAGTTCAAGGTGGTGTTTGACGCCATCCGCGAACTCATGGCGCCGCCCGATCCGAAGAAAAAGCGGCCCATCGGTTTTGCGCAGTGGGAGGGGAAATGAAGATACCGCTGCACGCAACGGCCCACACCCGCTGACCGCTCACGCCTTACCAATCACCTAATCACCAAGCAACGGTTCACCGCTGCCGCTCACGCCTCTCGTCTCTCGTCCGGTGTCTCTCCTCGCTCCTTCTTCATCCCTCATTAAATGAAATGTATCCTTTAGGGCCCTCCGCCGGCCACCCGCTTGACAACGCGGACGATCCGGGTATGATTTATTCATACCAACACTCCATTCACTGCCATGGGCACAGCCGTCAAGAAAACCATTTCCCTTCCCGCCGACCTCGCGCGCGATGCCGAGGCGCTGGCACGCGCGGAGGGCAAAACGCTGAGCGCGGTCGTCCAGGACGCGCTGCGCCAGGCGCGCATCGAACGGCGGCTGCAGGAACTGCGCGGCATGCAGGGGTACTGGAGCCGCAAGGCGCGTGACAAAGGCATCCTCACCGAGCAGGATCTGGAGCGTTACTTGCGCCGGTGAAGGTCGTCTTTGACACCAACATCCTGGTATCGGCCTTGGTGTTTCCCGGCGGCAGGGGCGAAGCGGCGTTGCGGCGCATCGTCGAAGAACAAGATCAGCTCGTCATTTCCAAGCCTATCCTCGACGAACTGCTCGGCATCCTCGGACGCAAGTTCGCGCGCGATGCGGAAGAGTTGGCCCATGCCGCCGTATTTCTGGCGGAGCTCGGCATCCTGGTCAAGCCGCGGCAAAGACTTCGTGTCGTAAAAGACGACCCCGACAACCGCATTCTGGAATGCGCCATCGCCGGACACGCGGACGCGATCGTCACGGGGGACAAGGCGCTGCTGGGGCTCCGCGAGTACCGGAGCGTGCGTATCCTCAGCCTGCGGGACTACCTGGAGGAATAAAGACGCAACTTCTCCGCGCACCGCTTACTGCTCACGCCTCTCAAATAAAGGCATAATGTGCCATTGGGGAGAGGTCGATGTTCATAAATACTAATAAAAACAACGGATTACAACTATAAATCCTTCGCGCACGAACTGGACTGGCGTTGTTCCTCCGACAGTGTCGGGAAGCTTGCGGGCAAACCTTTCTATTGCCGGTTTCTTGGCACATTTCTCACCTTCCATCTCAGGGGGAAGGTTGGGATGGGGGTGGGATGATGCTACCGCTACGCGCGCGGGCGGTTGAAGAAAGTCGAGCAGGGGGATTAAAAGAAGGTGTGCGTCCCATTTATCGAATCTCGAATATGATGGAAGCAATAATTCGAGGCCCCTGCTAGCTAAACCGCGATACGATTCTTGGACACGACACGTTGCTCGGTGAGTATCGGAAGACCCGGGTGACCAATAGCTACAGCCATCTACCGTTAAATGCATAGCCGATGAGAGACTCAGGACTAATCTTGAATAACCAAATTAAAGATATCGCTGAATCGCCCAGCCCCGCTGACGAGCGCCGCGCGCAACTCGCGACTCTCGTGCCCGAAGCTTTTTCGGAGGGCAAGATTGATGTGGCCGCGCTCAAGCGCGCGCTGGGCGAGCAAGCCGTCATCGAAGGCGGAGAACGTTACGCGCTCACTTGGGCGGGCAAGGCCAACGCCTACAAGGTACTGCAAACGCCTTCCGCCGCTACGCTTCGCCCGCAATGCGACCTCTCTGTCAATTTCGACACGGCGCAACACATCTTCGTCGAGGGCGAAAACCTAGAAGTGCTCAAGGTTTTGCAGAAGGCATACTTCGGCAAGGTCAAACTCATCTACATCGACCCACCCTACAACACCGGCTCCGACAGCTTCATCTACCCCGATCGCTTCCAGGAAAGCAAGGAAGAGTACCTCAAGCGCCTCAACGACCTCGCCGACGACGGCACCCTCATGCGCGAGGGCTTCTTCCGCAAGAACAGCAAGGAGAACGGCCACTACCACAGCAACTGGCTCAGCATGATGCTGCCGCGCCTGTACATCGCGCGAAATTTGCTGCAGGAGGATGGGTTTCTCGTTGTCAGCATAGACGATAACGAAATGCATGATCTTCGCCTTTTGCTAGATGAGGTATTCGGCACCGAGAACTTTGTTGCCTGTCTTGTGTTCGATCGCAACCGAAAGAACGATGCGAAGCTGTTCTCGGTTGGACACGAGTACATGCTGGTTTTCTCACGGAACCGGCAACACCTAAAGGACATGAGCCTCGTGCTGCGCGCGCCAAAGGAGGGAGTAGATGATGTGCGCGCTGAGTTCGACCGGCTGCGCAAAAAATTTAATGACGCCTGGGGTAACAGGGTCAGTTCTTGACTTTGCATCTCGTGAACCGAGCGAATGTGGGGTAACAGGGTCAGTTCTTGACTTTGCATCTCGTGAACCGAGCGAATGTGCGACAGGCGAGCGAAGAGCCGGAAAGGTCCGTTTCTGTGCGATCGCGCGACGGGAAACCTGTGACCAGTGACCTGTTGATTGTCAGGGGAAACAAAGCATGAAGACGTACTACGTTCTGCTCGAACGCATCCGCAATGCGCGCGCGGCGCAGAGCGCGCCACGCGTGCATAAACGCCGGAAGTCGCCGGCGTGAGCGGGTTTGATCTTTTCATTGACGTCGACTACTCGGGTGCGCAAACACCCACGTCGCGATTGAAGGAATTGCAAGTCTACGCAGCGAGACCCGGGGCGGCGCCAGAGCAGATTAAGACACCTGCCATCGCGTCCTTCCTTGCGTCAAGCAGCAAAAATCCACAGTCGGCGCCGCGCTACTGGACGCGCAGCGAGATCGCGCTCTGGCTGATGGGTCTCGCGAAAGAGGGCTCGCGGTTTATCGCGGGCATTGACCACGGCTTCTCGTTTCCCGAAAGTTACTTCAAACGCTACGGCCTCGCGAACTGGCCGCAGTTCCTCAACGATTTTACCC
Source organism: Burkholderiales bacterium (assembly GCA_030683105.1). Lineage (GTDB taxonomy): Bacteria > Pseudomonadota > Gammaproteobacteria > Burkholderiales > SG8-41 > CAKKQX01. The sequence continues at coordinate 161,576 of JAUXMZ010000003.1, forward strand.
GGCACTGGCCAACGGACGAGGACCATGTTTATGTCGATTTCGTGCGCGACGGCAATCTCGCAAGCAAGGGCAGAGCGCCACCGCCGGGCACACGCGAGTGCAGCAGCAACGAGTTCCGGCTGTGTGAGCGCTGGACCTCATCGGCGAAAAGCGTATTCCAGTTTGATGTGCAGGGCTCGGTCGCCAAATCCACGCATGCCGGCATCCCGTGGCTGAAGCGCATACGCGAGGAGGTCGGCGACCATGTGCATTTCTGGCCGTTCGACGGCTGGCAGCCGCCGGAGGGCAGGGCGGTGATCGCCGAGATCTATCCCTCAATTTTCCGCAACCGCTACCCGAAGCAAGGGCGCACGCCGGACGAGCATGATGCTTACGCCGTCGCGCGCTGGCTGGCGGAGTCCGCCGCTCGCGGCAGTCTCGACCGCTATTTCAACCCGCCGCTGACCATCGAAGAACGCCGGATCGCCGAGCGGGAAGGCTGGATTCTGGGTGTGATGTAGTTGCGGGTTTAATATTTTTACATTATCTATACCTTAGGTTTAGGTTCTGGGTACGGTTTCAAACTTACGCCTTGCTTATGGTTTATGAAGATGTTAGATTTCTAAACCATGAGTATAGCAAAACACTCAAAGCTAAACAGCCTCCAGCGCGACCTGCCGGAAGGATTCCTCGCGTCCTCGGCGTGGCTTAAGAAAAAAAACTATTCAGATCAATTACTTAAGAAGTATCGTGATGCCGGCTGGATGGAGTCGCCCGCGCGCGGCGTCTATCGCCGTCCCGGCCCGCCGCTCAAGTGGCAGCATGTGGTGGCGTCGCTGCAAAACCTGCTGGCGTTTCCGGTGCATGTGGGCGGACTGACCGCGCTCGAGATCCAGGGCTATGGGCATTTCGTGCGGATGAGCGGCGTCATGACCATACATCTGTACTCGCTCGTGCGCTTGCCATCCTGGCTTGCCAAGTTGCCGCTCCAGGATAAATTCGTCGTGCATCGGGAACGGCTGTTCGACGAGGAAGAACCGGAGTTCGCCGACGCAGGCATCAATGTTGCCCGCGACGCGAGCGCACACGCCACCCCGCTGCGCGCCGGCTTGAGGCAGATCGTCTGGGGCGAGTACGATAGGCCGATCACGTACTCGACGGCCGAGCGCGCGATGCTCGAACTGCTCGACGAAGTGCCGCAGCGGCAATCGGTCGAGCACGCCGCGTTGCTGATGCAGGGCTTGGCCGATCTCAGCTCGAGCCAGGTTCTCGCGTTGCTGGCGGTCTGCAGAAGCATCAAGGCCAAACGCCTGTTTCTCGCTCTGGCTTCCCGCCACCGCCATCACTGGGTCGCTCCGGTAGTGGAGGCGGCGGATCGCGGCGAGGTGGAACTGGGCAAGGGCAAACGCTCACTGGTCCCCGGGGGCAAGCTGCATCCGAAGTATCTGATCACGCTGCCGGAAGAATCGGATGTTCGAGGCTGACCACCCGTTTCTGCCGCAGGCACGGCTCGCCACGCGCATGCTGCGCCTCGTCGCGGAAGAACCCGCGTTCGCCCTGAAAGGCGGTACCGCGATCAATCTGTTCTACCGAAACCTGCCGCTGATATCGATGCGGTGATCGAAGCTCTGGTAAAGCGCGGCTATGTCACGGTCGTTGGGACGAAAGTGACGTATGCGCTGCCGGCGGCACAAGAGAAATCGGTGAACGGTGAGCAGTGAACGGTGAGCGGGAGAGACGCCAGGCGGAGACGAAAGACGGCAAGGCCCGTTTCCGCGCGGTCGCGCGGGATCAGATCATCCTCGAACTGTTCCTTGGCCCGAAAAACCTGAAGCTTCGCCGTTCCTTATTGGATAGCGGTGGATTCCGTTTGGAATTTCAACCAAACTTTTTCACGCCGGCTTTCTTTGCGGCCTTCTGCAAATCTTCGTCGAGCGTGGCCAGCGGTATGCCCAGTCTTAAGGCCAGTTCGAGGTAGGAGGCGTCGTAAGCGGATAGCTTGTATCGCCGCGCCAGTTGAAGGGTGTCGGACAACGCGTGTGTGAATGTGGCCGCGTCCACCCCAATATCCACGCCTTCCAGCATCTCAAGAAATGCCCCGCTCCGTGCTTCTGTCACCAGGGCTTTTGCTTCCGCCCTGGCAATGACGTTTGCCACCTCAAGCCCCCATGTCACGGGCACGAGAGCGCTGTCTTTTTTCATCGCATCAAGCACTTTGCCGGCATAGGCAAGTTCCTGCCGCTTGCCGTCGCCAAAAAACCAGCGCATGGTCACCGAGTTATCAAGGACGAAGCTCACGCGCGCCCCTCCTCGATGAGTGCCTTGATGTTTACGCCGCGCACCGGATCGGCCAGCATGAATGCCTTGAGTTTTTCTGCAGCCGCAACCTTGTCCTTCACCCTCGCGCCCAGGCTGGGCACCAAATCCGCAATGGCTTCCCCGCGATTGGTGATGGTAAAGCTTTTGCCGGTTTTCACCTGCCGCAGCAATTCAGGGAGCTTTGTTTTCGCTTCATACGAACCAATTTCGATCTTCACGACCTTCTCCTGCAATGCGAACTTGATGCAGACCAGTATATAGACCAGTCTGCTTAAAATCAATCAAAACCGCGGGAACGGACCACTAAGGCGGGAGAGACGCCGGGCGGCGAGATACGTGAAGCGTGAGGCGTGAGGCGTGAGCGGTGAGCCGGTAAGCGGTAAGCGGTTAGCGGTGAGACGCCGGGCGAGAGACGAGAGACGAGAGACGGCAAGGTCCGTTTCCGCGCGGTCGCGCGGGATCAAATCATCCTCGAACGCCCGTTCGCGCCGGGCGGCAAGCTGCACCCCAAATACCTGATCACGCTGCCGATTGTGGCGGCCGGGGGCTGCCTTCTACGCCTGCGCCCGGTCCGGCGTTTTCAGATCGACGACGAAAAATAAATCTTCGCCAAACCGGCCCGTGCCGAGCTTGGTCATCAGGTCCTGCTCCTGTTCCGACGAGGCCAATCGCAGCAGGCAGACGGCATGGCGTTTGCCTGAATCTGACATGGTCAATATATCCAGCCGGGACACCGAGCCGAATTCGGAGCACAGCGTGCGGACTGCCGATCCCAGGCTTCCGACGTCGCCGCATTGTTCCAGTTTTCTTAACGCGTTGTTCATGGTTTTTCGCCTCCAATTCCTGCCGGACGCCCTGCGCTGGCTCAAGGTGATGCCATATTCATCCTGTTGCCACCCCCTGTCCGTGCGGTACCGTACATAAGAGGCGTCGGTTTGCGCACCGCGCCCGTTGCTCAAAAACGGCCTTCAATTGCCGCTGCCGAACCGGGCGATGACCGGTGACCGGGAGGGCGGGAGAGACGCCGGGCGAGAGACGAGAGACGGCAAGGTCCATTTCCGCGCGATCCTGTTTATCTCAGGCGTATGCCGCCGAACAGTCCCGGCAATCGGGCGACGATCAGATGGGAAGCGGTACTCAGGCGGCCTTGATGACGTTTGCCTGCGCAGCGCGCAGTTTGACGTTGAGGTCATGCAAGGCCGTGCGCAATCCTTCTTCAATGACCGGATGATAGAACGGCATCCCGAGCAGCTGGGCGACAGTCATTTTGTTCTGCAGCGCCCAGGCCAGCAGATGCGCCAAATGCTCGGCGGCAGGCGCCAGCATTTCCGCACCCAGGAAACGGCCGGTGGCGAGATCGCCGTAGACATTCAGCAGGCCCTTGTTCTTGAGCAGGATGCGCGACCGGCCCTGATCTTCGAAGCTCGCCTGCCCGGTGGCGAAGGTGCCGGGTGTCATCGAGTGGAATCCGCCCCCCACGATGCCGATCTGCGGATCGGTGAACACAATGCCGATGGGCGCGCGGCGCAGGCCGGGGGTCACCGGCTTGCCCAGCGCGAGACGCGCGGCATTCCGGCCTGCAATGCGCCCCTCGTCGGCTGCCTCGTGGAGGAGCGGGATGAAGTTGCCGGCATCGCCCGCGATGAATATCGGGCTTGCGCCGTCCGCGCTCGCGGTCCGGGTGGTCGCCGGATCGAACGATGGCACGCCTTTGGCGTCGAGCTTGAGGGTGGTCTGGTCGAGGCCCATGCCCGTCACATTGGGCGTGCGGCCGGTGGCAGCCAGGACATAATCGAAATGCGCGGTCTCTTCGGAGCCATCGGGCCCCGCGCGTCGAATGGCGACGCGGTCGCCGTCACGTTCCATGGCAGCAATGTGCGCGTCGGGCTCCAGCGTGAATTCCTCGCTGAAGGCCGCGATGGCGTAGGCAAGTATCTCCGGGTCGCTGAGGGGGCCGACGCGGCCGCCCCGGCCGAGCACCGCAACACGAACCCCCAGGCGATGCAGCGCCTGGCCCAGTTCCAGGCCGATAATCCCCGGGCCCATCACGGCCACGGCTTTGGGCAGATCGCGCCAGTCGAACACGTCGTCGCTGATGATGAGGCGGTCGCCCAGGGTCTTGAACGAATCCGGGTAGACGGCGCGCGAGCCGGTTGCGATGACGATGCTTTTGGCCACGATGCGGGTATGGTCATCGACCGCCAGCGTATGGTCGTTCACGAAACGCGCATGGCCGCGTATGCGTTCCGCCTCGGGAATGCCCTGCACATCGCGCAGCGCGAAATCGACAAAGCGGTCGCGCTCGCGCCGCACCCGGGCCATGACCTCGCGTCCGTCGATGCGGATCACGCCATCGACATGAATGCCAAAGGCCGGGGCCTTCCCGACGGCGTGGGCGGCTTCGGCGGCGGCAATGAGGAGCTTGCTCGGCATGCAACCCACGCGCGCGCAGGTGGTGCCATCGACGCCGCCTTCGATAATCGCGGCGCTCGCGCCTGCAGCTTTCGCCGCGCGGTATGCGACAAGGCCTGCCGTGCCGGCGCCGATGACTGCAACGTCAACCTGCATGGTCTTCATGTCTCTTCCTCGTTTCACCGGCAGACGCCGTCATGCGGGGCCTGTCAGGGCTCGGCTTCAGGCCGCTTTGCGCGCGTTGAAAAATGCTTCCAGATCGTCTGCACTGCCGATGAGCTTGCCGCCGATGAAGACCTGCGGCCAGGTGCCGCTGCCGGAAACTGCGCGCAGGGTGCTCGAGGTGATGTGCTTGCCGAGGCTGATTTCGGTGTAGCGATACCCCCTGGATTCGAGCAGCGCCTTGGCGCGCGCGCAGTGCGGGCAGCCGGGCTTGGCGAAGATCACCACGGGTTCGGGCGCGACAGCCTTCGGGTTGATGTACTTGAGCATGGTGTCGGCATCGGAGACTTCAAACGGATCGCCTTCCTTTTCGGGCTCGATGAACATCTTCTCGATCACGCCGTTTTTGACCAGCATGGAATAGCGCCAGGAGCGCTTGCCAAATCCGATGCTGGATTTGTCGACCAGCAGACCCATGCCGGCGGTGAAATCGCCGTTTCCGTCGGGAATCAAAGTGATGTTCCCGGCTTCCTGATCCTGTTTCCATTCGTTCATGACAAAGGCGTCGTTGACCGACAGGCAGACGATTTCGTCCACGCCGTTGGCCCTGAACACGCCGGCGAGCTCGTTGTAGCGGGGCAGGTGGGTGCTCGAGCAGGTGGGCGTATAAGCACCGGGCAGGGAAAACACGACGACGGTCCGGCCTTTGAAGAGATCGTCCGTGGGCATGTCCTTCCACTGATTGTCGGCGCGGGTTTTAAACGTCACATTGGGTACAGGTTTGCCTTCGAGGCTCTTGGCGCTGGGCAGCATGGTCATTCCTTCCGTGAAGTGGATTTTTTTCAAAGATAACCCCTTTGCCGCGGAATGCTCTGTACGACAGCGCACAAAGCAATGGACCGCGGAGGCGGATCCCCGGGTCTATTGCGGGTATTGAGATAACGCGCGGCCATGAGGCCAGCCCCGTTGATGTAGATCAAAGGGCGCCGCGGGCTGCAGCTTTAGCCTGAAATGGACGATAATCGTTATCGCATGAGTACGGTAGCCGACACCGCCTTTTCCGCCGCAAGCGCGCCTGCACAGGCAGAGCGCGCGTGTTTCCATTGCGGTTTGCCGCTGACCGTCACTTACCCGGTCGTGATTGACGGCAAGAGTCGCGATACCTGCTGCCGCGGCTGCCAGGCGGTGGCGCAGACCATCGTCGAGTGCGGGCTGGCGTCGTATTACCGCCATCGTTCGGAGTTGCCGCAACGTCCCGATGCGATGCCCGACAGCCTGCTGCAAAAGCTGAGGTGCTACGACCTGCCCGAAGTGCAGCAGGGTTTCGTGCGCGAACTCTCGGAGCACGAAAAAGAAGCCCCGCTGTTGCTCGAAGGCATCACCTGTGCTGCGTGCGCCTGGCTGATCGAGAACCGGCTCGCATCGCTCCCGGGTGTCAGCGGCGTGGAACTGAACTACGCCACGCGGCGGGTGCGCGTGCGCTGGGACACGCATCGCGCCCGGTTGAGCGACATCATGGCGGCGGTGTCCGCGCTCGGCTACGGCGCTCAACCCTACGACAGCGCGCGCTCGGACGACATGCTGCGCCGCGAGCGCCGGGTGTTGCTGTGGCGCCTGTTTGTCTCCGGTTTCGGCATGATGCAGGTCATGATGTATGCGTTTCCCGCCTACATCGCCGGCGGCGACATGACCCCCGGCATCGATCAACTGATGCGCATCGCCAGCCTGGTGCTGACTATTCCGGTCGCGCTGTGGGCCGCGGTGCCGTTTTACTCGGGCGCCTGGCGCGAGCTGAAAGCGCGCCGTGTCGGCATGGACGTACCGGTCGCGCTGGGCATCATCGCCGCGTTCTCGGCCAGCGTGCTGGCGACCGTGCGCGGTGATGGCGAGGTCTATTTCGACTCGGTTGCAATGTTCGTGTTCCTGCTGCTCGGCGCACGCTATCTCGAGCTGAGCGCGCGCGCAAGAGCGGCGCAGTCGCAGGAACGCCTGGCCCGGCTCACCCCCGCGGTGGCCGAGCGCCTGGACCGGTTTCCCGATCCTTTGCGTCATGCCGAAGTGCCGGTCGCCGTGCTGCGGCCCGGCGACCATGTGCTGGTGCGCCCCGGCGCAGCCATACCGGCCGACGGCATAATCGTCGACGGCGCGAGCAGCGTCGATGAGTCGCTGCTCACCGGCGAGTCCCGCGCGATAAGAAAAGGCGTGGGTGATCGCCTCACCGGGGGCGCCGTGAATCTGGATGGGCCGCTCACCATGCGCGTCGAACATGTCGGGCAGGACACCGTGCTGGCCGGCATCGTGCGCCTGATGGACCGGGCGCAGGCGGAAAAACCAGAGATCGCACGCATGGCCGACCGTGCCGCGCGCTGGTTTGTAACCGCGCTGCTGGTGCTGGCTGTTGCGGTCGCCGCAACATGGTATGTGATCGATCCGTCCCGCGTATTGTGGATTACGGTGGCGGTGCTGGTGGTGACCTGTCCGTGTGCGCTGTCGCTGGCGACGCCGGCGGCGCTGACGGCTGCTACCGGAACCTTGCACCGGTGCGGGATCCTGGTGACGCGCGGTCACGCCCTGGAAACGCTGGCAAGAGCAACGCATTTCGTGTTCGATAAAACCGGCACGCTAACCGAAGGCAGGATGGCGCTGATCGGCGTGATGCCGCTTTCAGACGAAGGGCGGGAGCGTTGCCTGGCGCTTGCGGCCGGACTTGAAGCGCAATCCGAACATCCTGTCGCCCGCGCTATTGCTGCCGCGCTGCCGCCCGCAGCACTGGAGCATTCCGCCACAAGCGAGTTGCGCAATGTTCCGGGCGAGGGCATCGAGGGGGTCGTCACCGGGCGCAGGCTGCGCATTGGCACGCCCGGTTTTGTTGCTGCGCTGCACGGATGTGCGCTGCCCGATGATCTGATGTTCGTTAGTAAAGAGGTCAGCGTGGTCGCGCTGGGCGATGAGCGAGGCTGGATCGCGCTGTTTACGTTGGACGATCCGTTGCGGCGCCACGCGCGGCGACTGGTTAGCGAGCTTAAAGCACTGGGCAAGTCGGTCTGGCTGCTGAGCGGCGACGGCAGCGCGCGCGTCGCCCATCTGGCGCGCGAACTGGGCATCGAGACCGCGCATGGCGATGCCACGCCGCAGCGCAAGCTCGAAATCGTGCGCGGGATGCAACGCCGCGGCGCGATTGTGGCGATGATCGGAGATGGCATAAACGACGCGCCGGTGCTGGCGCAGGCCCAGGTGTCAATTGCGCTGGGCAGCGGCACGCGCCTGGCGCAAAACAGCGCCGACATGGTGCTGATGTCGGACCGGCTGAGTGCACTGCTCGAGGCGCTGCGCACCGCCCAAAACACGCTGCGTATCATCCGCCAGAATCTGGCCTGGGCAACCGTTTATAATGCCACTGCCCTGCCGCTGGCGGCGATGGGTTACGTGACGCCGTTGGTTGCCGCCGTCGGCATGTCGCTCAGTTCGCTGCTGGTGGTGTTCAATGCGTCGCGGCTGCTGCGCACAGTCAGGCGCGAGGATGGCGCGGTTGCCGTGCAGCCGGCACAGGCGCTAACTTAGCGCCGTAAAAAACGATTAGCCGCCGATGAACGCAGATGAAAATCAAAAACCGTAAGCCACAGAGAACACAGAGTTCACAGAGAGAATCCACAAAGATCATTTAAAACAATCAGATACGTATCATGTCTTGTCATTTGTTTTTCCTCTGTGTTCTCAGTGATCTCTGTGGCTAATGCCTTTGGGTTTTGAACTTGATCCTATCGGCGTACCCGTCGAGCGGGTATAAAAGTGAATTCATCGGCGGTTACATCGTTCTTGATCTCTTTGATATGTGCTCTTAGGCATGGACATTCTTTATTTGCTGATTCCACTGAGCGTGGTGCTGGTATTTGCCATAGGCGCGATATTCTGGTGGGCGGTCAGCAACGGACAGTTTGAAGACCTCGAAGGGCCAGCCCACCGCATTCTGATGGATGACGATCATCCCGGGCCGGACAAGCCGGGCGGGAACTAGTCTGGTGCGTGCCCGGTCAACCGGCCGGTTTGATATATAGTTGTTAGAACGGAGACCTGCCGCGGCCTATGACGTTTCATCAGCAAAGTCTGAGTACCAAAATGGTGTGGATCGCCGTCGTGTTCATGATGGTGGCGCTCACCGCGATCGGCTTTACCCTGTTTGAATCCTGGAAGTTCCAGGGCGGGGCGGCGGCGGTCAACGATCTGGGCAGCGAGCGCATGCGCACCTACCGCATCGCCTATCTGCTGGCGGAGAGCCTGCGTGACACCGCGAATGCCCAGGCCGTGCGCGGCGACCTCACCCGGGAAATGAAGGTATTTGAGGACGTGCTGCGCGCAATCAAACGCGGCGATCCGGCGCGGCCGCTGTTTCTGCCGCGTAATCCTGACATCGTCAATGAACTGGATGCGCTCGCAGTGCTGTGGCAGAGCCAGATCAGGCCCGCGGTCGAGTCCGTGCTGGCCGATGCCCATCCTCAGTCGCAGCGCGAACAGGCCACCGTGTTGCGGCCTCGCGTCGAGCAGTTCGTTCAACGCATCGACTGGCTGGTGCGCGCGATCGAGCAGGATATTGCGCATGATATTGCCTACCTGCGATACATGCAGTTCGGACTGATCATGCTCGCTATCGCCGGCTCGGTGGCGCTGATCTACCTGATGTTCCTGCTGGTGGTGAATCCCGTGAACAGGCTGCGCGAAGGCATGCAACGCATGGCGCGCGGCGAACTCGGCACACGGCTGCCAATAGAATCGAGCGACGAGATCGGCGATCTGGCGACCGGATTCAACCGCATGGCCAGCCATCTGCAGGATCTCTACAACACGCTCGAGGAGCGCGTGTCTCAGAAAACGCGCAGTCTTGCCGAAAAAAATCGGGATCTGGCCACCTTGTATGAGGTCACCACGCTGTTGAACGAGCCGACCTCAACCGAGACCTTATGCCGTGGATTTTTGCAGAAATTGACAGCTTTGCTGGACGCGCAGGGCGCCGCGGTGCGCCTGATCGATCCCAAGACTCAGGACATCCATCTGTACATCCATGAAGGGCTGGCGCCCGACTTCGTCAAGGACGAGCAATGCCTGGACATGGGGGAATGCCTGTGCGGCGAGGCGGCGCAGAATAATACCTCCATCGTTCAGTTTCTGGCGCCGGTGCAAGATGCCAATATCGTGTTCCGTTGCCAGAAGGCCGGTTACCAGACGGTATCGGTATTCACCATCCGGTTCCAGCGCCAGATGCTCGGGGTATTCAATCTTTATCATCGCGAGCAGCGCACTTTTTCCACACAGGAGCGGCAACTGCTGGAAACGCTCGGGCAGAATCTGGGGGTTGCGCTGGAGAATCAGCGCCTGGTCTCGCGTGACAGGGAACTGGCGGTAACGGAAGAGCGCAACCTGCTGGCGCAGGAACTGCACGACAGCATTGCGCAATCGCTGGCTTTCCTCAATCTGCAGGCGCAGCTGCTCGAAGACTCGCTTAAACGCTCCGTGATGGACGAAGCGCGCGGCATCCTGGCGCAAATCAGGGAGGGCATACAGGAGAGCTATGACGATGTGCGCGAACTCCTGGTTCATTTCCGCACCCGTATCAAGCAGGAGGACATCGAACTCACGATCCGCAGTTCGCTCTCTCGTTTCGAAAGCCAGACCGGGGTCGAAACGTCGTGCGAGGTTTCAGGCCGGGGCGTGCCGCTGCCCCCGGAGCAGCAACTGCAGGTGCTGCATATTCTGCAGGAGGCGCTGTCCAATGTGCGCAAGCATTCCGGCGCATCGCGGGTGGAATTCGAGATGAAACGGGGCAGGGATTATGAGTTTCATGTCAGAGATAATGGTTGTGGTTTCGATCCCGGCGCCCTCGACGATCCAACCGGTTCACACATCGGGCTGCGCATCATGAAAGAGCGCGCGCAACGCATAGGTGGCGAAATTCGCATTGAATCCCGTCCCGGAAATGGCAGCGAGATCACGCTGATCCTGCCGGTGGCGCAGCAGCAGCAGGAGGCGGCGGCGTGAGCTTACGAGCAGGGGCCCCGTCCCTCTCCCCCGGCCCCTCTCCCAAAAGGAGAGGGGAGGCAAATGTTTCCTCTCTCCCTTTGGGAGAGAGGTCAGGAGAGAGGGCTGCGGGATGCGAGCCGGGCGAGTCGCCGCCAGCCGCCGAAGCGATATGATCGACATACCGAATACCGTTACTGAGGCGGCGGCATGAGCAAAATTCGCATTTTTCTCATCGACGACCACAATCTGTTTCGCAGCGGCGTCAAGGCGCTGCTTGCGCGGCAGTCTGATTTCGAAGTGGTGGGCGAAGCCGCGGATGGCCTGGAGGGATTGAAGCGCGCCAAGGGACTTAAGCCCGACGTGGTGCTGCTCGATCTGAACATGCCTGGCATCTCCGGGCGCGAAGCCGTGAAAATGCTGGTCGAGGAACTGCCGCAAACCCAGGTGCTGATGCTGACCGTTTCGGAAGATGCCGAAGACCTGATCGACACGCTCAAATCCGGCGCGCGCGGTTACCTGCTCAAGAACATCGATGCCGATTACCTCGTGGACTCGATCCGGCGCGCAGCGCGCGGTGAAGCGGTGATGTCGCCGCAGATGACCCACAAACTCGTGCAGGGACTGCAGGCAAACGGACGCGAAGTGGAGCTGCCCCGGTCGGGGGAGAAGGACAAGATCAGCCCGCGAGAGCGGGATATTCTCGCGTTGCTGGCGCGCGGCGCCAGCAACAAGGAAATGGCGCGTGAACTGCAGTTGGCGGAAAGCACGATCAAGATCCACGTTCAAAATATCCTGCGCAAGCTCAACCTGAGCAGCCGGGTGCAGGCAGCCGTATACGCTGTCGAACACGGCATCGTGGAAAAACACTAATAAAAACAAACAATTACGGTTACCCCTGGCAAGGGGAGCCGCGCCAGCAGCGGCAAAGTGTTGAAAATCGACCCGTCACCCCGGCAGGCTTCCTGCTGCATGATGGAAGCCCTGCCGCCGCCGCATTTTTTCAACAATCAACCAGCCGCAGCCATTCCCGGTCCTGGCCTTCCTCCCGATCTTTTCCCGCGCCACATTAGAAATCACGAATGTTGCTGTGAATTTCGGTTGATGCATATCAAGGCGAAAGCGGCCAATTCGTTTAACTATGGCGGAAGGACGCGTGCGAGAGGGCCTCGATATGATCAATCGGAACTTTGCGATTCTTCAGCACCTTGTCGTTGTTCTTGCGTTGAGTGGGCTGATGGCATCGCCAGCGGCACACGCTCAGGCGCCGCAAGCCGCGGCGCCCCCCGCACCCGCGGCAGCACCCACCCCGGCCGAAATCAAGCTGGGCCAGGACCTGTTCGACGGCAGGGCCCGTTTTGCCAACAAAGCCGCGTCGTGCAAAGCCTGTCATCACGTGCATCATGACGCGATCGTTGGCGGCGGGAGCCTGTCCACGGACGTGACCCAGTCGTTTTCGCGCATGGGTAAAGACGGACTGACCGCCATTCTGGGCAACGCGCCGTTTCCGGTGATGCAGGCGGCCTATGCGGGAAAAGAACTCGCGCCAGATGAAATCCAGGCGCTGGTCGCGTTCCTGCAGCATGCGGATCAGCAATCGCAGACTTCGATGCGGCAGCCGCTCGATGTCGGGCTGAAGATGTTCGGCGCCGGTGCCGCGGGCGTGGCTGGACTGATGGGATTCTTTACCCTCATCGGACGCCGCCGCAAGCAACAGTCCGTGAATCAGGAGATCTACGACCGGCAAATCAAATCGGAGTAATCGTTCAATTCAGAAGCGCTGTACCCGAGAACCTATAGGGGCAATCACATGAGTTGGATCAAAGACATCGTCTCGCCGGAGACGCGGCAATGGGAAGAGTTCTACCGCAACCGCTTCCAGCATGACCGGGTCGTCAGAAGCACGCACGGGGTGAACTGCACGGGCGGTTGTTCCTGGCAGATCCATGTCAAGGACGGCATCGTGGTGTGGGAGACCCAGCAGCTCGATTATCCGCTGCTGGAGGACTCCCTTCCCCCGTACGAGCCGCGCGGGTGTCAGCGCGGGATTTCCTTCTCCTGGTATCTCTACAGTCCGCTGCGGATCAAGTATCCGTTGATCCGGGGCGCTCTGATCGATGCTTACCGCGCGGAGAAGGAACGCACCGGTGATCCGCTCAAGGCGTGGGAGGCCCTGCAAAATAATCCGGAGCAACGCAAGCACTACCAGAACGCCCGCGGTAAGGGTGGCTTCAGACGGGTGGGCTGGGACGAGGTCATGGAACTGATGGCCGTCGCCAACATTCATACCGCGAAGAAATACGGCCCGGACCGGGTCATCGGGTTTTCGCCGATACCCGCGATGTCGATGCTCAGCTATGCGGCGGGCAGCCGGTTTCTCCAGCTGTTCGGCGGTGTGAACCTGAGCTTCTATGACTGGTACTGCGACCTGCCCCCGGCATTTCCGGAAATCTGGGGCGAGCAGACCGACGTCGCCGAGAGCGCCGACTGGTACAACGCCAAGATGATCGCAGACATGGGGGCGTGCCTGAACATGACCCGCACGCCCGACTGCCATTTCTTCGCTGAATCCCGGCATAACGGCACGAAGACGGTGGTGTTCTCACCGGACCTGAGCATGCTCTGCAAATACGCGGACCAGTGGGTGCCGCTGCACGCGGGCAGCGACGGCGCGTTCTGGATGGCGGTCTCGCACGTCATACTCAAGGAGTTCCACCACGAGAAACAGACGCCGTATTTCCTGAATTACGCCAAACAGTACACGGACAGCCCGTATCTGGTCGTCCTGGATGCGGAAGGTGATCACTACAAGCCGGGGCGCCTGCTGCGTGCCAGCGAACTGGCCCAGTTCAGGGACATCGAGAACGGGGAGTGGAAGTTTCTCAATATCGACGCTAAATCCGGAAACTTCGTCGTGCCCAAAGGCGCGATGGGGCATCGCTGGGGCAAGGAACCCGGCAAGTGGAACATCAAGCTCGAGAATTCAACGGACGATCAGTCCTACGATCCCGCGCTGACCCTGCTCGGGAACAGCGATGCGGTGCTCAGCACCGAGTTCACTGAATTCGGCCTGGACAGGAAAGCGCTGCGGGGGGTGGCGGTCAGGCATGTCGAGACCCTGCACGGCAAAGTCGCCGTGGCCACGGTATACGATCTGATCATGGCGCAGTACGGGGTGGGCCGCGGGCTGCCCGGGGAGTATCCGCAGGACTACACCGATCAGGATGCCGCGTACACGCCGGCTTGGCAGGAAGTGCTCACCGGAGTCGATTCGAAGACCGTATTGCAGTTCGCACGGGAATGGGCCAACACGGCGGCCGTGACCGAAGGCAAATGCATGATCATCATCGGCGCGGGGATCAACCACTGGTATCACGCCAATCTGATGTACCGTGCGGGCGCGATGGCGCTCATGCTGACGGGCTGCGTCGGCAAGAACGGCGGCGGCCTGAATCACTATGTGGGGCAGGAAAAACTGGCGCCACAGGATTCCTGGAGCACGATTGCCATGGGCCGCGACTGGCAGGGCGCCGTGCGGTTGCAGCAGGGGCCGCTGTGGCATTACATCAACACCTGCCAGTACCGTTACGACGGGCATTATTCCCAATACAACACGGTTCCAAAAAACGACATGACCGGCAAGCACACGGCCGACACCATCGTCACGGCGGTGCGCAATGGCTGGATGCCGTTTTATCCGCAGTTCAAACAGAACACGCTGGAGCTTGGGCGGGAAGCCGTGGCGGCGGGCGCCAAGGATGACGCGGGCATCACCAGTCATGTGCTCGAAAAGCTCAAATCGAAACAGCTGGAATACTCGGTCGCGGATCCGGAAGCGGAAGAAAACCATCCTCGGGTCTGGTACATCTGGCGCGGCAACGCCATCATGGGCAGCATGAAGGGCCACGAGTACGCGCTCAAGCACTATCTGGGCACGCACTCCAATGCCATCGGCGAGGATTCCGGCGAGCACCCGCAGGAAGTGAAGTGGCATGACATCGCGCCCAAGGGGAAGATGGATCTCGTCGTGGATCTCAATTTCCGCATGGACTCGTCCGCGCTGTATTCGGACATCGTGCTGCCCGCGGCGTCCTGGTACGAGAAGACGGATTTGAACAGCACCGACATGCATTCGTTTATTCATCCGCTGTCGGCCGCGATCGCGCCGGTGTGGGAATCAAAGACGGACTGGGACATTTTCCGGGAACTGGCGCGGGTCACCAGCGAAGCGGCGCGGAAATACCTGCCCGAGCCCCAGATCGACATCGTGACTTCGCCGCTGGCGCACGATTCGGCCGACGAGATCGCCCAACCGAACGTGAAAGACTGGTACAAGGGCGAATGCGATGCCATCCCCGGAAAAACCATGCACAAGCTCGCCGTGGTGCGCCGCGATTACACCAGACTCTACGAGAAATTCATCACGCTGGGCGAGAACGTGAAGACCCTGGGACTGGGCGCGCATGGCAACCACTACCTGTGCGCGGAGGAATACGATGAGATGATCACCTCCAATCACTTCCCGGTGGAGAATGTGGGCGGGAAGGTTTATCCGTCCCTGAAAGAGGACAAATCCGCCGCGAACGCCATCCTGCACCTGTCCACGCTGACCAACGGCGCGCTCACCGTGCGCGCCTACCAGAACATGGAAAAAAAGACCGGCCTCAAGCTTGCCGATCTGGGGGAGGGGAGCAAGGATGTGCGGATCAACTACGCGGACCTGCAGGCCCAGCCGCGCCGCTACAACACGTCGCCGCTGTGGTCCGGGCTCATGAACGGAGGCAGGGCTTATGCCGCCTTTACCTATAACGTGGAGCGGCTCGTGCCGTGGCGCACGCTGACCGGACGCCAGCATTTCTATCTCGATCATGAAATGTATCTCGCGTATGGCGAGAACCTGCCGACCTTCAAGCCCTCACCCAAGCCCGAGCTCTACGGGGATCTGAAGCAGACCCTGAAAGACGGCAAAGCGAAAGTGCTTAACTGCCTCACCCCTCACGGCAAGTGGCACATCCACTCGACTTACGGCGACACGCTGCGCATGAAGACGCTCTCGCGCGGCTGCGAGCCGTGCTGGTTGAGCGAGAAAGACGCGCAGGAACTGGGCATCAGGGACAACGACTGGGTCGAGGTCTACAACGATCACGGCGTTTTTTGCACCCGGGCCTGCGTCAGTTCCCGCATCCCGCCGGGAGTGTGCATGGTGTATCACGTTCCCGAGCGCACGGTGGGCATACCCAAGTCGCAGGTGAGGGGCAACAAGCGGGCGGGCGGGCACAACAGTTTCACCCGGGTCCATTTGAAACCGAACCTGCTGTGCGGCGGGTACGGGCAGTTCACGTATCACTTCAACTATTGGGGCCCCATTGCGTCGAACCGGGAAACTCATGTGACGGTGAAAAAAATGGACAAGGTCGTTTTTTGAGCAGACGCCAAGGACAACAAATCATGGATATCCGTTCACAAGTTTCGATGGTGTTTCACCTGGATAAATGCCTCGGCTGCCATACCTGCTCGGTTGCCTGCAAGAATATCTGGACCGACCGCAAGGGCGCCGAGTACATGTGGTGGAACAACGTGGAGACCAAGCCCGGCACCGGCTATCCGACGAAGTGGGAAGACCAGGGCATCTACAAGGGTGGCTGGGAGAAAGTCGGCGGCGCGATTTCGCTCAAGGGCGCGGGCAAGCAGAAAGGATTGCTGAACATTTTTCACAATCCCAACATGCCGGTGATCGACGATTATTACGAACCCTATACCTACCAGTATCTCGACCTGATCGAGTCACCCGCCGGGGATGATCAGCCTACGGCCCGGCCCGTTTCGCTGATCACGGGCAAACCGATCGATATCAAGATGGGGCCGAACTGGGACGACGATCTGGGCGGCTCGCCGGATTTCGCCCGCAACGATCCCAACCTCAAGGACCTGTCGCCGGCCGAGCAGGAAGCCATGTTCCAGCTGGAACGGATGGCGTTTTTCTACCTGCCGCGGATCTGCAATCACTGCCTGAATCCGGCTTGTGTCGCGTCCTGCCCGTCGGGGGCGATTTACAAGCGCGGCGAGGACGGCGTGGTGCTGATCAACCAGAACGTCTGCCGGGCCTGGAGAATGTGCGTCACGGCCTGTCCCTACAAGAAGACCTTCTACAACTGGCACGCCGGCAAGTCGGAAAAGTGCATCCTGTGCTATCCGCGCATCGAGTCCGGCCAGGCGCCGGCCTGCATGCATTCCTGCGTCGGCCGGATCCGCTACCTGGGGGTGGTCCTGTACGATGCCGACCGCATACACGAGACGGCATCGGTTGCGGAACAGGACCTGATCGATCATCACATGAGCATGCTGATGGACCCGTTCGATCCGGCGGTGATCGCCGCCGCTAAGGCGAACGGCATCGCGGATTCGACGCTACACGCGGCCCAGAGTTCACCCGTCTACAAGTTTGTGAAAGAGTGGGGGCTGGCCCTGCCTTTGCATGCGGAATTCAGGACGCTGCCCATGTTGTTCTATGTGCCGCCGCTGTTGCCGGTGATGGCCGCGGTCAAGGAAGTGAGCCATCGCGAGCAGGAGGGCAAGCTCTCATCCGTCGCCAAGACCTGGGATGACAGCTGGCTTTACGACACCAGCACCGAGGAGTTGTGGGGCGCCATCGATCAGGCGCGCTTCCCGCTGAAATACCTCGCGAACATGTTGAGCGCCGGGGATGAAGCCAGGATCAAGGACCCGCTGAAAAAACTGATGGCCATCCGGATCTATCGCCGCTGGAAGACGGTCGGCGATATTTCGCAGCAAAAGGCGCTCGATGCGCTGGGCGATGCGGGCTACACGCCTGAAATGGCCGACGCGATCTACTACCTGACGTCGCTGGCCAAGTTCGACGACCGGTTCGTGATTCCGGCGGCTCATCGCGAGCATGCGATCGAGATGCTCGAGTACACGGGCGACAACCGGGGCAATGCCGGCTTCGGCTTCAAGGCGGGGACCATGCAAAGGGGGATGTGAGTCCGGATGAGCTACGCGCACTATCACCATTTGGCTGAATTGCTGGATTTTCCGGGCCCGGAATTCAACGCCCGGGCACGTGCACTGACGGCCTTGTTGCGCGACAGCCATCCCGAAGCCGCAGCCGAGGTCGGGGAGTTTCTGGAAGCGATTCCGGAGAGGACGCTCGATCTGCAGGAACTGCACACGCGCACCTTCGACGTGCAGTCGCTGACGACGCTGGATGTCGGCTATGTCCTGTTCGGGGACGATTACAAGCGCGGGGCCTTGTTGTCCAATCTGAACCAGGAGCATAGCCGCGCCGGCAATGACTGCAGGGGGGAATTGGCCGACCATCTGCCGAACGTGCTGCGGCTGATTCCGAAGCTGAAAGACCGGGAACTGATGGACGAATTAATCGGGCAGATCCTGGTGCCGGCGCTCATGCTGATGATCCGGGAGTTCGACCCCGGGCGGATACAGAAGAAAAACGCGAGCTATCAGAAACACTACAAGACACTCATCGATCCGGCCCGCGGGGGCAATACAACGGTTTACTGCCATGCGCTCAACGCCGTGATGCATGTGGTGAAGAAGGACTTTGACGTGACTGAGACGATGGATAGATTGTCGGACTGGTGCAGCCGGCCGCAGACGGTGGATTTCCTGGGCCTGGTGCAAAAAGAAATGGACATCGAGCGGGATGCCAACCCGGTCAACAGCGGCTGTGATAGCTAAGGAGAACATGAGATGAGTTGGCTCAACAATTTCCTGTTTGTCGCATTACCGTATGTCGCCGTCGTGATTTTTTGCGTCGGGGCGGTTTATCGCTACCGGGCGAGCGGGTTCCAATACTCGTCCCTGTCCTCCCAGTTCCTGGAAGGGCGCGGCAGTTACCTGTTTTCCATGCTGTTCCACTGGGGGATTCTGATCCTGTTCATCGGGCATCTGGTGACCTTCCTGTTTCCGGCGATGACCCTCGCGTGGCACAGCGATCCGGTGCGCCTGATCATCGATGAAATCGTGGCGCTCGCGCTCGGATTAGGCGTCCTGATCGGGTTGGCCGGGCTTCTCGTCCGGCGCATCTCGCATCCCCGCCTGTGGGTGGTCACCAGTCGCATGGACCTCATGATTGAACTGCTGCTGCTTGCGCAGATCGTCCTCGGGCTCTGGACCGCGCTGGGTTATCGCTGGGGATATTATTGGTTCGCTGCGGATTTGTCGCCGTATCTGTGGTCCGTCGTCAAGCTGAATCCCCAGATCGAGGCGGTCAGCGCCATGCCCGTGGTGATACAGGCCCATGTCGTCGGGGCCTTCATCATACTCGGGATGATTCCGTTCACCCGGCTGGTGCACTTCCTGGTGGCGCCATTTCATTACCTGTGGCGGCGCCAGCAACTGGTCATGTGGTACTGGGACCGCAAGCGGGTCCGCGACCCGGGAGCGGGGTGGACCGAGACCCGCCCGGGGAACAACTGACCGCCATGGATTTACGTGAACTGAATCAGGTCGATCCTCTGGTCAGGCAACCGGAGAGGGGGCGGGACGGCGCGAAAGGATCGTCTCCCATGGATCCGCCGGATGCCTATTCACCGCCACGGATGGAACCCGTGCCAGCGCAGGAACTGCATCCATTTCTCAGGCAACTCAGGGAAGAGCATGTTTCGTTCATGGCGGAACTGACAGCTTTCGAGGAAGCGGTTCTTGCCGTCCGGAAAACCGGATACACCAGGGATGCGGACGCCCGGCTCAGGCATTTCTTTCATTTTTTTGATCAGGAATTTATTCCTCACAGCCGGCGCGAAGAAGCGGCGCTGTTTCCCTTGCTGCACGAGCGGATGATCGCGGACGGGGAGCATGGCAGGGCGGCAGAACCCGCGACGGCGATAGACGTGATGGAGGATGAACACGCCAAAGCCATGCAACTGGCCGCGGTGACGCTGAATTTTCTGGGCCTTGCGTTTCGCCTTCCGGACGAAAAATCCGGGATGATCGTGGTGGATGCCGCGCTCGAACAGAGCAAGAATCTCATTGAACTGCTGCGCCTTCATATTTTTCGCGAGGATAATGTCGTCTTCTCCATCGCGCGCCGCTTGATATCCCCGGCCGAGTTCGACGCCATGCAGGCAAGGACAGCCGTGGCGGGAAAATCAAACTAGCCGTAGGTTGAATAGCGACTCGCCACCTGGTGCCAGCCGGGGTTCGGCGAGCACACCCGGGGCGCACCAGCGCCTTGCGGGTGATGCTTGTTTTCATTCGCTTATTTCCGGAAGAACTAGTCCGAAATAACTAGTCGCGGCACGGGCGCTAGGCCGTTTGCCTGTCCGCAGTTGGCCGTCAGGCGAATGGCAGGGGCGGCGCCTCAAAGTTATCCTCGTCCGGAAGTGCTGAAAGGAGTGGACGATGGCTTCGCAACAATACAAAGCTTGGTCTGTGGTGACGGCGAGTACGTTTGCATTCACGGTTTGTTTCATGGTGTGGATGATGTTTGCCGTGATCGGGATTCCGATCAAGAAAACACTGGATCTGAACGAAACGCAGTTTGGTATTCTGGTGGCGCTGCCGGTGCTCACCGGTTCGCTGTTCCGTCTTCCCATAGGCATGTGGACCGACAAATTCGGCGGACGCATCGTATTTTTCCTGCTGATGGTGTCCACCATCATTCCAATCTGGTTGATTTCCGAAGGCACGAAATACTGGCATTACCTGGTGACCGGTCTTTTCGTCGGCGTGGCGGGCGCGTCGTTCACTGTCGGCATCGCCTACTGCGCGCGCTGGTTTCCCAAGCATCGCCAGGGGCTCGCGATGGGCATTTTCGGCGCCGGCAACACCGGGGCGGCGATCACCAAGCTCCTTGCGCCGACCATCGTGGTCGCGTACGGCTGGGCCATGGTGCCCAAGGTGTATGCGGTGCTGATGCTGGTGACAGCCGTCATCTTCTGGATGTTTACGTTTACCGACGAGGATCACGCCACTGGACACTCGACCGTGACCGTCCGTGAACAGTTGCAGGTGCTGAAGGATCCGGTCGTGTGGCGCTACAGTCAATACTATTCGATCGTGTTCGGCGGCTATGTCGCGCTGTCATTGTGGATGACCAAGTACTATATTACCGAGTACGGCTTTGATCTCCAGTTGGCGGCGTTGCTGGCCGCTGCATTTAGCGTTCCAGGCGGCGTGTTGCGCGCCATCGGTGGCTGGTTCTCCGACAAGTTCGGGGCGCACACCGTGACGTGGTGGGTGTTGTGGATTTCCCTGGTCTGCCTGTTCTTCCTGTCCTACCCGCAGACCGTGTTGACCGTTCAGACCGTGACCGGCCCCAAGACCTTTCATTTCGGGCTCGGCCCCGTTTTGTTCACCATCATCATGTTCACCATGGGCATAGCCTTTGCGATAGGCAAGGCCTCGGTGTTCAAGTACATCTCCGACGACTATCCCCATAACATCGGCGTGGTGTCGGGCGTGGTGGGCCTGGCGGGCGGCATGGGCGGCTTCATCCTGCCCATCATGTTCGGCGCGCTGGTGGACCTGACCGGGGTGCGCTCCTCCGCCTTCATGCTGATGTTCGGCGTCGTCTGGGTGTCCCTGATGTGGATGTATTTCACCGAGGTGAAACCCATGAGCGTGGAGCAAAGCCTCAAGCAGCACCCCGAATCCACGCACTTCACCTGAGAGCCTGAACGCAACGCGCCATGGCTCCTCAATCCGACATGCCGGCGCAGGATTGAAGTATCGGTTACGCATCACAGGAAACGGAGAATCTGAATCATGACGAACCAGAAAGCACAACCAAGTTCAGCGGGTGCCGAGAAACTGACCGTCTACAATTCCGCAGACATCGCGGAGTGGAACGTCGAGGATAATGCCTTCTGGGAATCCAGGGGCAAGGGTATCGCCAACCGCAATCTGTGGATATCGATTCCCAACCTGCTGTGCGGTTTCGCCGTGTGGCTGATGTGGGGCATGATCACGGTGCAGATGATCAACCTCGGCTTTCCCTTCAAGCCGGCGGAGTTGTTTACCCTGACCGCGATCGCGGGGCTGATGGGCGCAACCTTGCGCATACCCGCATCGTTTTTCATCCGGCTTTGCGGCGGCCGCAACACCATTTTTCTGACCACCGCGCTGCTCATCATTCCGGCCGTCGGCACAGGCTTCGCCCTGCAGGACAAGAACACGCCGCTGTATGTGTTCCAGTTGTGGGCGTTCCTGTCCGGCATCGGCGGCGGCAATTTTGCCTGTTCCATGTCCAATATCAGCGGCTTTTTCCCCAAGCGCTCTCAGGGAACGGCACTGGGGCTCAACGCGGGGCTGGGCAACTTCGGTGTCACCACCATGCAGGTGCTGATCCCTCTGGTGATGACCGCCGGTATTTTCGGCGCAATCGCCGGCGAGCCGATGACGCTGTTGAAGGATAGCGGCTGGATCCTGGGCAAGATCAACGCCGGCACGCCGACCTTTATCCAGAACGCCGGCTTCGTCTGGGCGGCGATTCTGGCGCCACTGGTGATCGCGGCCTGGTTCGGTATGAACAACCTGCTGCCGTTGTCTCCCAACTACGGTGGCACACTGGCCGCTTTTGCCAAGATTATTTACCTGTGGGGAATCACCTTCCTCGTCGGCGGTCTGGGCCTCTACCTTTATCTGCCCGCGCCCGTGGGCCTCGGCCTGCTCAATATGTGGGTGGCGCTGCCGCTGATCATGATCGGCACGCTGCTGGCGATGAAACTTGCCGCTTTCGGCGAGATGAAGGGCAATATCGCCAAGCAGTTCGAAATTTTCCGCAACAAGCACACCTGGTCTATGACGGCGCTCTATATCGTCACCTTCGGCTCGTTTATCGGTTTCTCCATGGCGCTGCCGCTGTCGATCACCGTGATTTTCGGCGTCAGCCACGTGCCGGACGCCGCCGGCGTCATGCAGCACACCATGAAGAACCCCAACGCGCCGTCCGCGCTGGTCTATGCCTGGATCGGTCCCTTCGTCGGTGCGCTGATCCGTCCCCTGGGCGGCTGGGTCTCCGACAAGGTCGGCGGTTCCATCGTCACCCAGATCATCTCGGCGGTGATGGTGGTGGCTTCCGCCGCGGTGGGCTACGTGATGCTGCTGGCCTACAAGTCCGCGACGCCGGAGGAGTATTTCCTGGTGTTCATGGTGCTGTTCGTCGTGCTGTTCGCGGCCACCGGCATAGGCAACGGCTCCACTTTCCGCACTATCGGCGTGATCTTTGACCGGCAACAGGCCGGCCCGGTGCTGGGCTGGACTTCAGCGGTCGGGGCCTACGGTGCGTTCATCGCGCCGGTGGTGATCGGCAGCCAGGTCAAGGCCGGCACGCCGGAATATTCGATGTATGGCTTCGCGATTTTCTACGCGGTGTGCCTGGTGATCAACTGGTGGTTCTACCTGCGCGCCAACGCCTACGTGAAGAACCCTTAATGGTCGCAACTGCCATGCCACAGCCGATCTCTCACTGGGAACCCGACAACCCGGCATTCTGGGAGAGCGGGGGTGAGCGCATTGCGCGCAAAAACCTCATTCTTTCAGCGCCGCCGCTGGTGCTGGCGTTCGCGGTGTGGATGCTGTGGAGCGTTGTGGTGGCATATCTTCCGCACATCGGCTTTCGCTTCACGGCGAATCAACTGTTCTGGCTTGCAGCCCTGCCGGGGCTTTCCGGCGCCACGCTCCGACTCCTGTTTTCATTCATGGTGCCGATTTTTGGCGGACGCGTGTGGACCACGTTTTCGACCGCACTGTTGCTGGTGCCGGTGATCGGGATCGCCGCCGCAGTCCAGGATACGGCGACGAGCTACCCGCAATTTCTTATGTTGGCGCTTGCGGCTGGCATAGGCGGCGGCAACTTCGCTTCCAATATGGCGAACCTGTCGTTTTTCTATCCCACGGCCCGCAAGGGCGCTGCACTCGGCCTGAATGCCGGCCTGGGTAACCTGGGCGTGGGGCTGGCACAGCTGGTCGTGCCACTGGTGATTGGAACTGCCATATTCGGTGCACTGTCCGGTTCGCCGCAAACCTGGAGCGATGGCATTGATACCCACCAGGTCTGGCTGCAAAACGCCGGTCTGGTATGGGTGCCTTTCATCGTGCTTGCGGCGGCGGCGGCATGGTACGGCATGGACGACATCGCGACGTTAAGAAGTTCTTTTCCAGAGCAGGCTGTGGTGTTCGTGCGCAAGCACAACTGGATCCTGTCATGGCTCTACCTCGGCACGTTCGGCTCGTTCATCGGATTTGCAGCGGGTTTTCCGCTGCTGGCTGATATCGAGTTCAGTACGCACAGCACCCTCGGCTACGCTTTCGCGGGCCCGCTTGCCGCAGCCATCGCACGGCCCGCGGGCGGTTGGCTGGCCGACCGCATCGGCGGCGGCCGAGTGGCGCTGGCGAGCTTTATCATCATGGCCGTTGCGAGCGGCGGCCTGCTCGCAACACTTCCGGGCGGTGGCGGCGGCGGCAGTTACATCGGCTTCCTGGTCCTCTTCGCGGTACTGTTCATGGCGAGCGGCGCAGGCAACGGCGCCGTGTTCCAGATGATCCCCGTAGTTTTTGTCAACGACCGGCAGCGCGCGGCGCAGGATGCCGGGGCGCGCAAGCGCGCGCTGCACGACGGCATGATCGAGGGGGCTGCCGCAATCGGCTTTGCCTCCGCCATCGGTGCGTTTGGCGGTTTCGTGATCCCGAAGAGTTTCGGTACCGCGATCTCGCTTACGGGGGGCACGCACGCCGCGTTTTACATGTTCATGATTTTTTATGCCAGCTGTATCGCGCTGACCTGGTGGTATTACGCGCGCAGGAATGCGGAAATGCCATGTTAATTACCGTGATACGTGGCTCGTTGCTCGTGATACGCACGAACCACGACCCACGAACCACGAACCACGAACCACACGAGCTGTGACTAATAGGAGCAAGCGATGTCTCATTTTCTCGATCGACTGACGTTTTTCACCAAGGACCAGGAAAGCTTCTCAGGGGACCACGGCGTGGTCACGGGCGAAGACCGCACCTGGGAGGACGCTTATCGCAAGCGCTGGCAGCACGACAAGATCGTGCGCTCCACCCACGGCACCAACTGCACCGGCTCGTGCAGCTGGAAAATCTACGTCAAGGGCGGCATCGTCACCTGGGAGACGCAGCAGACCGACTACCCGCGGACACGGCCCGACATGCCGAACCACGAGCCTCGCGGCTGTTCGCGCGGCGCTTCGTACTCGTGGTACTTGTACAGTGGCAACCGCCTCAAATATCCGATGGTGCGCGGCCGCTTGCTCAAGCTGTGGCGCGAGGCGCGCCAGACGCTGGCGCCGGTCGAGGCATGGGCCGCGGTCGTCGAGGATCCTGCAAAACTCAAGTCCTATCAATCGGTGCGCGGCATGGGCGGTTTCGTGCGCTCGTCGTGGGATGAGGTCAATGAAGTCATCGCCGCCGCCAATATCTACACTGCCAAGAAGTACGGACCCGACCGGGTAATCGGGTTTTCACCGATCCCGGCGATGTCCATGGTGTCGTATGCCGCAGGCAGCCGTTATCTGTCGCTGATCGGCGGCGTGTGCATGAGCTTCTACGACTGGTACTGCGATTTGCCGCCGTCCAGCCCGCAGACCTGGGGCGAGCAGACCGACGTGCCCGAGTCGGCCGACTGGTACAACTCCAATTTCATCATCGCCTGGGGCTCTAACGTGCCGCAGACGCGCACACCCGACGCGCATTTCTTCACTGAGGTGCGCTACAAGGGCGCCAAGACCGTGGCGATTACGCCCGATTATTCGGAAGTCGCCAAGCTGTGCGACATCTGGCTGCATCCGAAGCAGGGCACCGATGCGGCGCTGGGGATGGCGCTTGGGCACGTGATTCTCAACGAATACCACCTGCCCGGAAAAAGCGCCTATTTCGACGACTACTGCCGCCGGTACACCGACATGCCGATGCTGGTGAAGCTGGTGAAGCACGGCGACGCGTGGGTGGCTGACCGCTTTGTGCGCGCATCGGACTTTGCCGACCAGCTCGGCGAAACCAACAATCCTGAATGGAAGACTGTGGCCATAGACGAAGCCAGCGGCAAGGTCGTCGCGCCGCTGGGCACGATCGGCTACCGCTGGGGCGAGCAAGGCAAATGGAATCTCGAAGAAAAAGCCGGGCAGAAAGGGGAGGAGACCCGGCTTCAGCTCACTTTGGTCGGCAAGCCGAACGAAGTGCTGCCGGTCGCATTCCCGTATTTCGGCGGCCAGGTGCACGAGCATTTCACCGAAAGCAAGCACGACGAGATTCTCAAGCGCAATGTCGCGGCGAAGAAGGTGCAGTTAAAGGACGGCGAATGCATGGTGGCGACGGTCTACGATCTGTTCATCGCCAACTACGGGCTCGATCGCGGCCTGGGCGGCGCCAATGTCGCCAGTTCTTACGACGATGACACGCCTTATACGCCGGCGTGGCAGGAAAAAATCACCGGCGTCAAGCGTGAGGAGGTGATCAAACTGGCGCGCGATTTTGCCGACAACGCCGACAAGACCCATGGCAAGTCGATGATCATTATCGGCGCCGCGATGAACCACTGGTACCACTCGGATATGAATTACCGTGCCGTGATCAACATGCTGGTGATGTGCGGCTGTGTCGGGCAGTCGGGCGGCGGCTGGGCGCATTATGTCGGCCAGGAAAAACTGCGACCGCAGACCGGCTGGACGCCGCTGGCCTTCGCTCTGGACTGGATGCGTCCGCCGCGCCACATGAATTCGACGTCTTTCTTCTACGCGCACACCGACCAGTGGCGCTACGAGCAGTTGCCGGTGAAAGATATCCTGTCGCCGTTGGCGCGTTCCGAGGACTACAGCGGCAGCCTGATCGATTTCAATGTGCGCGCTGAGCGCATGGGCTGGCTGCCGTCGGCGCCGCAACTGCAAACCAACCCTCTTCAGGTGTGCAAGGATGCGGCGGCGGCTGGCATGGAACCGAAGGACTACGCGGTTAAAGGGCTTAAGGAAGGCACGCTGCGGTTTTCGTGCGAGGACCCGGACCACCCGCTCAATTACCCGCGCAACATGTTCGTGTGGCGCTCCAATTTACTGGGCTCTTCGGGCAAGGGACACGAATATTTTCTCAAGCATCTGCTCGGCACCCAGCACGGCGTGCAGGGCAAGGATCTAGGCGACACCGGCGGCGAGAAGCCTGAGACGGTTGAATGGCACGATAAAGCGCCGGAAGGCAAACTGGATCTGCTGGTGACGATAGACTTTCGCATGTCGACCACCTGTCTTTATTCCGACATCGTGCTGCCGACTGCGACCTGGTACGAGAAGAACGATCTCAATACCTCGGACATGCACCCATTTATCCACCCGTTGTCGACGGCGGTCGATCCGGTATGGCAGGCGCGCAGCGATTGGGAAATCTACAAGGGCATCGCCAAGACTTTCTCGGCGCTCGTACCCGGCCATCTCGGCGTTGAAAAAGATCTGGTGCTGGTGCCGACGCTGCACGATACGCCAAGCGAGCTGGCGCAGCCGCTCGACGTCAAGGACTGGAAAAAAGGCCAGTGCGAGCCGGTGCCAGGCAAGACCATGCCGAGCATGGTGGTGATCGAGCGCGATTATCCCAATGTGTACAAGCGCTTCACCGCGCTGGGGCCGCTGATGTCGAAAGTCGGCAACGGCGGCAAAGGCATCGCCTGGAAGACCGAGCCCGAGGTCAAGCTGCTCGGCGAGTTGAACTACACCGTTACCGAGCCGGGCGTGACCTACGGCCTGCCCAGGATAGAGACCGATATCGATGCGGCGGAAGTGGTGCTGGCTCTGGCGCCGGAGACCAACGGCGCGGTCGCGGTCAAGGCGTGGGCGGCGCTGTCCGAGATCACCGGTCGCGATCACACCCATCTCGCGTTGCCGCGCGAGGATGACAAGATCCGCTTCCGCGATCTGCAGGCGCAGCCGCGCAAGATCATTTCCTCGCCGACCTGGAGCGGACTCGAGTCGGAGCACGTGTCATACACCGCTGGCTACACCAATGTCCACGAACTCATCCCATGGCGCACCCTGACCGGCCGCCAGCAGCTGTATCAGGACCATCCGTGGATGCGCGCATTCGGCGAGGAGCTGTGTGTCTATAAACCGCCGATCGATACCAAGACGATCAAGCCGCTGCTGGGCAAGCGCTCCAACGGCAATGCCGAGGTGGTGCTCAACTTCATCACGCCGCACCAGAAGTGGGGCATACATTCGACCTACACCGACAATCTGCTGATGCTGACACTGTCACGCGGCGGGCCCATCGTGTGGATCAGTGAAACCGATGCGGTGAAAGCGGGGATTGTCGATAACGACTGGATCGAAGCCTACAACGTGAACGGCGCGCTCGCCGCGCGCGCGGTGGTCAGCCAGCGCGTGCCCGAGGGCATGATGATGATGTATCACGCGCAGGAGAAGATCGTGAACGTGCCCGGTTCGGAAATCACCGGCACGCGCGGCGGCATCCACAACTCGGTAACGCGGGCGGTGGTAAAGCCCACGCACATGATCGGTGGCTATGCGCAGTTGAGTTACGGCTTCAACTACTACGGCACCATCGGCACCAACCGCGACGAGTTCGTGATCGTGCGCAAGATGAACAAAGTCGACTGGCTGGACAGCCCGGCTGAACAACAAGCAACAACGGCTTAAGGATTTGCCACAGAGAACACAGAGTTCACAGAGAAGATCCGTGATTATCTTTCGCTGTCCTCTGTGTTCTCTGTGATCTCTGTGGCTAAAAGAACATCAGGAGATTGAATATGAAAGTAAGAGCGCAAATCGCGATGGTCCTGAATCTGGACAAATGCATCGGCTGCCATACTTGTTCGGTGACGTGCAAGAACGTGTGGACCTCACGCCCCGGCATGGAGTACGCCTGGTTCAACAATGTCGAGACCAAGCCCGGTATCGGCTATCCCAAGGAATGGGAGAACCAGAAGCGCTGGAATGGGGGGTGGACCCGCAAGAGAAACGGCAAAATCAAGCCTAAAATCGGCGGCAAGTGGCGCATTCTGGCGTCGATCTTCGCCAATCCCAACCTGCCGGAGATCGACGATTACTACGAGCCGTTCACTTTCGATTATGAGCATCTGCACAATGCGCCGGAATCGAAAGCTGCACCGGTGGCGCGCCCGGTATCGCTGATCACCGGCAAGCGCATGGAAAAGATCGAGTGGGGGCCAAACTGGGAAGAGATCCTCGGCGGCGAGTTTGCCAAGCGCAGCAAGGACGCTAATTTCGAGAACATCCAGAAGGAGATCTACGGCCAGTTCGAGAACACCTTCATGATGTACCTGCCGCGGCTGTGCGAACACTGCCTGAATCCGGCTTGTGTCGCGGCCTGCCCATCGGGCTCGATCTACAAACGCGAAGAAGACGGCATCGTGCTGATCGACCAGGACAAGTG
>JAUXMZ010000008.1 GCA_030683105.1 Burkholderiales bacterium
GGACTTAGCCCCGACAAACTCCTAACATGAAAAAACCAAAGAACGAGGCGAAACGATAGCCGTGCGCGATATCAGTCAGCATTTGATAAATATCTTTTATAATCAATAAGATACAAAATTACTCAATTATTTTGTAACTTCAGGGTTGAGGAGATTGGGCGGCGTGCCGCCGGTCAGCGCCGCGACCAGGTTCTTCGCGGCAGTCATGGCCATAGCGCGCCGTGTCGCCTCGGTCGAGCTGCCGATATGCGGCGTCAGCACCACATTCTTCAGCTGGAGAAAGCCGGGATTGAGTTTGGGCTCGTTTTCGAACACGTCGAGCCCGGCCCCGCGCAGGGTGCCGTTCGTCAGCGCCGCGATCAGCGCAGCATCGTCAACCACGCCGCCGCGGGTGGAATTGATCAGTATCGCGGTGGGCTTCATGGCCTTCAGCTCCGCCGCGCCGATCAGATGATGGGTTTCGGGCGAATACGGCACCTGCAGCACCACGAAATCGGCCTGCTTCAGCAGCTCGTCCCTGCTCACATAAGTGGCGTTCAGCCGCTGCTCGATGTCCGGGGCGACACGTTTGCGGTTGCTGTAGATCACCTTCATGTCGAAACCCATGGCCCGTTTTGCAATCACCTGCCCGATGCGGCCCATGCCGATGATGCCGAGCGTGGCATGGTGAACATCAACCCCCAGCCACTGCTTGAGCTTCCAGCCTGTCCACTCCCCGGCGCGGATACGGCCCTCGACTTCCGTCATGCGACGCGCCGTGGCCAGCATCAACGCCCAGGCGAGATCTGCAGTGCTGTCGTCGAGCACACCCGGGGTGTTGGTAGCCATGACGCCGCGCGCAGTACATGCGGCGAGATCGATGTTGTTGTAACCGACGGCAATATTGGCGACGGCCCGGATCTGCGGACAAGCAGACAACAGTCCGGCATCTATGCGATCGGTAAGACTGCACATCACGCCGTCCTTGCCGGCGAGACGCTGGACCAGCGCATCGGGGCTGAATGCCATGTCCTGCTGGTTGGCTTCGACTTCGCAATGCTGCGAAAGATAGGCCAGCGTTTCATCGAACACTTCGCGTGTGACCAGAATGTTGGGTTTCATTTCTTTTCCTGAATATTGTCTTCAGACCAGATGTTACGACAGTGCGTCTCGCGTATAAACAGCGCGCCGGCAAGCCCGATGAATGCGAATGCCGCGAATACGCCCAGCGCCGGACGATAAGCATCCAGACCGGAAGATGCCGGGCCGGCCGACGCGGTGAGGTCGAGCACCCAGCCGACCAGCGGCTGGAGTATCCCCGCCGCCAGAAAACCGCCAGTATTGGCGAGACTGGTCGCCATGCCGGCATAGCCCGGCCGGTTCACTTCCTTGGAGCAGGCCCACGACAGCGTGAAGCCGGGGATGACGATACCCATCAGTGCGCTGACCACATAGGTCATGCCGGGCGCCGCGCCGCCGACCCCGGAAATCCATGCCACCCAGCACGCCAGGTACAGAGACGCGGAGCCGACGATCAGTGGCCGGCGGCGGCGCATGCGATCGGACAGCGCGCCTGTTGCCGCCACCGAAACCGCGAACGCAATCAGCATCACACTGGCGTGGCGGCTCGCCGCGAGCGGGGACATATCGTAGGCCTGAACCAGAAACGGCACGACCCACAGGCCGATAAAACTCATGTAGCTGCCGGACATGCCAAAGTTCACCCAGAAGCACGGCCAGGTCGCGCGATTGCGCAGCACCTCGGCCAGTCCGCTGTGCCAGCGCGCTCCGGGATGCGGGGTGGGAGGCTGAATGGCTTCGCCACACGCCGCTTCGGCAGGGTGATCGCGGACCTTGCTCCAGATCAAGGCCGCCAGCGCCAGCGACACGACGCCAACGCCGATGAACACGCTGCGCCAGGACACGAGCGTAATGAACCAGGCCAGCGGCGCGGTTGCGAATAATGCGCCGCCGATGCCGACCACGTTGGCGAGTCCGACCGCAGTAGCGAAGTGTTGATCGGCGAACCAGTTGGCGCTCAACTTGAGCAGACAGATAAACGCCACCGAGACGCCCAAGCCCACCAGCATGCGGCCGAGTGCCGCGATAACGACCGTATCGGCGGCACCGAATATGATGGAGCCGATGCCGGCCACCACGCCGCCCGCCATCAGCACGCGGCGCGGCCCCAGCGTGTCGGCCAGCACCCCGGTCGGCAACTGCATCACCGTGTAAATGTAGAAGTAGGTCGCAGCAAGCGCACCGAGCGCAGCGCCGCTGACGTCAAATGCCCGGGTGAGCTCTTCGGCGATCGCCGCCGGCGCCATGCGATGAAAGTACGACAGAAAAAAAGCGGCGGCGCCCAGTGAAAAAACCACCCAGCGCAAGCTAGGCGCCACGACAGCAGCCTGATGGATTTCCTTCATCACTTATGATTTGCGCATTCCAGGCTGAAAACGGAGTGATCGGCGGACGCCGATCATTTCCAGCCGCCGCGCATGTCAGATGGCCGGCACTCAATCACCAGCCCGGTAACCGACCGGCTCAGCTGCCGTCGCCTTCCTCTTCTTTTACCTGCAGCTGTTCCCAGTATTCGTAGAGCATCATCGCAACGCCAATGAGGATCACCACTATGAGTGGGATTTCCGGCAACTTCCACACCACAACCCCCAGGAAGCCCAGCACCAGGATGATCCCGACCAGGCCCACAATCGCTTTAAGTGCCATTTCTGCTGTCCTCCTTCAATTCGCAGCAGGGATTACTGCCCCGCCGTCTCTGCCAGTACCTGCTGCACATGACCAACCAGCCAGCGTGCGGTCCGCAGCAGCCGCGCATCGTCTCCGCGCCGGCCCACCAGCTGCACACCCAGCGGCAGCCCGTTCCCGCCCTGCATCAGCGGCAACGTCACGGCGGGCATCCCGCACAACGTCCAAAACGTGCAGAACACCGGGCTGCCGGTCGAATCCAGGCCGCGCGGCGCGACGCCGGTCGTAGCGGGCGTCAGGATGGCGTCATAGCGGTTATCGAATAACTCATCGAGCGCGCGATTAAGCGCGGGGATTTTCCCGAGCGCCCGGTTGTACTCCACGGCAGACACCTTGCATCCCCGCTCGATCTGCCCGCGCAGCGACGCGCTCAGTTTGTCGCGGCCTTTATCGTATTCCTGATCGAAGTTCCGGGCGAGGTCAGCCTCCATGATGGCGCGATGCCATTCCCACGCGTCCTTGAAATGGACCGGGAGCGTAAATTCTTCGACCTGCCCACCGATCGCCTCTGCCAACTCAGCAAACGCTTCCTGGGTCTGTGCTTCAGCCTGCTCCCACATTGGGGTTTTCACGAACGCAAGCCACGGCCGGAGCGGCGGTTCCTGCAGCGCAATTTCGAGGAGCCGCGGGCGAGGCACAGGCCGCGTGGCGGTATCATTTTCGTCGTATCCGATCAGCGCCTCGGCAATCAGCGCCAGATCCTCGACGCAGCGCGCCATGACGCCGACCTGATCGAGCGGCGGTGACTGTGTCAGCACGCCGTGGCGTGAAATGAGGCCGAACGTCGGCTTGTAACCGTAGACGCCACAGTAGGCGGCCGGCCGGATCACGGAACCATTGGTCTGCGTTCCTACCGCGAGCGGCACCATGCCGGCCGCGACCGCAGCCGCTGAACCGCTCGACGATCCGCCTGGCGTGTGTTCGGGATGGCGCGGATTGCGCGTCTTGCCGGGGGCATAAGTGGCGAGTTCCGTGGTCACGGTCTTGCCCATGATGACCGCGCCCGCTTCGCGCAGGCGGGAAACCACGGTGGCGTTCGCCACCGGGGCCCGGCCGGCATGTAATACCGTGCCGTCCTCGGTCGGCATGTCATCGGTATCGATGATGTCCTTGATGCCGACCGGAACGCCGTGCAACGAACCCAATGCTTTGCCTTCCCGGCGATGCGCGTCCGCTTCCCGTGCCTGCTTGAGCGCGTGCTCGGGATCAAGGAAGGCCCAGGCCTGGATCTTGTCGTCGACAGCCTTGATCTGATCCAGACAGCTCTGCACCAGTTGTTCCGAACTGAACAGCCCGTCGCGGATGCCGCATGCCGCGTCGACGGCACCGAGTTCGCACAACTCCGGCGCCCGCACCGCCTGCAACCCCCTCGCATTAGTTGCCATAGAACAGGTCCGGCAGCCAGGTGATGATCTTGGGGAAAATATAAACCAGCGCCATTGTCACGAACACCATCGACAGGAACGGCAGACAACCCCGGAATATCGTCATCAACTGCACATGCGGCGGCGCGACGCCCTTGAGGTAATACGCGGACATCGCCATCGGCGGCGTCAGAAACGAGGTCTGCAGATTGAGCGCGACCAGGATCCCGAAGAACAGCGGATCGATGTTGAAGTGCGGCAGCAGCGGCAGGAAGATCGGCACGAAAATGATGATTATCTCGCTCCATTCCAGCGGCCAGCCCAGCAGAAAAATGATGACCTGGGCCATCAGCAGAAAGCCCAGCGGCGACAGATCGAAGCTGAGCACGAAATCCTTGATCAGCCCTTCGCCGCCAAGATAGGAAAACACCGAGGAGAAGGTCCACGCGCCGACGAACAGCCAGCACACCATGGCCGTGGTGCGGGCAGTGAGAAACACCGCTTCCTTGAGCCGCATCCAGGTCAGTGCGCGATAACCCGCTGCCAGCAACATCGCGCCGGACGCCCCCACCGCGGCGGCCTCGTTGGGCGTGGCGAGCCCAAACAGAATGGAACCGAGCACCGACATGATCAGGACGGCGAGCGGGAAAAACGAGGTGGACAGCATTTTCACCACGGCCATGAACGGAATTTCGGTCTGGCTCTTCGGCAGCTTGGGGGCAAGTTTGGGATTGATCACCACCCGCGTGATCACGTAGACCATGTAGAGGCCGGCCAGCAGGAAGCCGGGAATCAGCGCGGCGGCATACAGTTTCACCACTGATACCGCTGCCGTGGCTCCGTATACGATCAGCATGATGGACGGCGGGATCAGGATGCCGAGCGTGCCACCGGCGCAGATCACGCCCGCCGACAATTTTTCGTCGTAGCCCGCCTTGAGCATCGCCGGAAACGCCAGCAGCCCCATCAATGTCACTACGGCGCCGACAATGCCCGTGGCCGTGGCAAACATCGCGCAAGTCGCGAGCGCCGCCACTGCCATCGATCCCGGCACGTGGCGGGCCGCCACCTGCAGGCTGTGAAACAGTTTGTCCAGGATATTCGAGCGCTCGATGACGTAGCCCATGAACAGGAACAGCGGTACCGCAATGAGCACGTCGTTGTTCATCACGCTGAATGTGTTCTGCGTCAGCAGGTAAAATACGCGGCTGTCGAAAAAATCCTGGCCGGGCTGGTAATAGGCGTAGAACCCGAAGCCCACGCCCATCGCGATCAGCGTGAAAGCAATGGGGAAACCCAGCATGATGATGAATATGAACGCGCCCAGCATGAACAGGGCGACTTCAGGGTTGCTCATTACGCCTTTCCTTTAGCAGCTTGGTCATGTGTGCCGGCACCGCCGCCCGCTTTCTGCAGGAGCAGTATGGATTCCAGTTCCTCGACGTCGTGCAACTGCCTCGGCCAGCGCCCGATCTTCAGGCAAAGAATGCAGCGGATCACCTGCGCCACCCCCTGTATCCAGAGCAGGATTGCCGCTATCGGTATCATCGCCTTGAGCTGATAGATGGGAACGCCAATCGGACTGTTGACGCTCACTTCAAGGACGCGAAGCGAATCGGCCGCGTAGCCGTATCCGGCAATCACCAGCGCTGTGACGCCCGGGAAGAAAAAGATGAAATACAGCACGAGTTCCACGCCCGCCTGCCAACGGGCCGGCCACAGCCGGTAGAACACGTCGCCGCGCACATGCGCGTTGCGCGACAGCGCGTAGGCTCCCGACATGATGAACAATCCGCCATACAGGATGTAGCTCAGGTCGAATGCCCAGCTGGTAGGATTATTCAGGGCGTAACGCACGAATACCTCGTACGTGGTGCCAAAGGTGAGAATGATGATGAGCCATCCAAATGCATGGCCCACCGACTTGCTCAACTGATCGATGCCGAGAAGAATTCGATTAAGCATTAGGTTATGTCCGAATGGACAACGATCAAAAAATGGGGCGGCGCATCACTGCACCGCCCCCTCAGATTATAACCGTCACTGCCTCTGTCGCGGTTAGAAGCCGAGCTTGCCGAAAATGTGCTCGTAGCCCCGCTTGTAATCCGCCTCGTTGAAATAGTGATAGTAACCGACCCGCTTCGCCCACGCGTGCTGCGAGGCGACCACCTTCTTGAAGAACGGGTCTTCGTCGCTCAATTTCTTGGTGATGACGTCCCAGGCCTTGATCTGGGCGTCGAAGATCGACTGAGGCGTGCGGATCACGTTGACCTTGTGCTTGGTTTTCAGTTCCTGCAGGTCACGCGAGTAGTTGTCCATGCCGGTCCACATGTTGGAGGAGTTGGCCGCCTCGGCGCCATAGCGCAGAATCGCCTTCAGATCGGCCGGCAGCGACTCGTACTTCTTCTTGTTGAACAGAATCTCGAAGAACTCCATCGCCTGGTGGTAGCTGCCCATCATGTAGTTCTTGGCGACGTCCTGCGCACCGAAGCGCATGTCGGAAGTCGGGTTGTTGAACTCAAAGGCCTCGATCACTCCGCGTT
The DNA here is from genome assembly GCA_030683105.1 of Burkholderiales bacterium. Lineage (GTDB taxonomy): Bacteria > Pseudomonadota > Gammaproteobacteria > Burkholderiales > SG8-41 > CAKKQX01. The sequence continues at coordinate 6,653 of JAUXMZ010000008.1, forward strand.
CCATCGCCGGAACGATTTCGCCGCCGGGCAATTGCGTCACCTTGACGCCCATCGCCTGCATCAGGTCGGCGGCCAGCCCCACGGTGCGGTATTTGAGGCCATTCAAATCCGCTGCCGATTTGACCGGCTTCTTGAACCAGCCGAGCGGCTGGGTCGGCATCGGCATCGCAAAAAAGCCCACCACGTCCAGCCCCAAGTTCTGCAGCAGTTCCTGATACAGTGCGAGGCCGCCGCCGCGATAAATCCACCCCAGGTTCTGGTCGGCGTTATTGCCGTTGATGGGGCCGGAGCCGAACAGGGAAGCGACCTTGCTCTTGCCGTACCAGTAGACCGTCACCTGGTGCCCGGCGTCGAGCACACCCTTGTGAACGGCATCCATCACCTCGAAAGGCTTCACCACCGAGCCCGCGACGAGGTAGTCAATTCTCATGCGCCCGCCGGCCATCTCGTTGACGCGATTGACGTATTCCTCCGCCATTTCGTTGAAGATGTCCTTCGCGCCCCAGGCGCCCTGCATTTTCAAAACCACAACCGAAGGTTTCACAACGACTGCGGGTGCGGCGGGGGCCGGTGCGGCAGCTTTGGGCGCAGGTTCTTCCTTCTTTCCACATGCTGCCAGTGCCACAGCAGAAGCAGTTGCTGCCGCACCTAACAGGAACTTGCGGCGGAACGTGCTGGGTTTCACTTCAGGGGATTGATCTTCGAGCAGTTTCTTGATCATTATTGCCTCCTAAGACGTGGTTGCTGAAAACCTAGTGTTACTTCCTCATGATACTTATATTTGCACAGCAAAGCATTTGCCTTTAACACTGCGGAGGGGCGTATTTCAGGATGTGCAATGCTCTTCTGCTAATTGGTAATCCTATACCTGAGTATCCGCAAAATCAAGCTTGTAAGCACTCCGCAGCCTTTTGATCATTCTAGCGCCGAAGCCTTACGAAAAACTGACTGGCGTGGTCGGGATTAAATCCGATGCCCCACGCTTATCACACGTTCTGCTATAGATAGTAGAGCAGCAGGTATCCGAGGAGTAAAACCATAGCCCAGAGCGCCATGCGGCCCGTAGGCCATGAACTTCCCGCGCCCATTGCGCTGGATTGCCGGAGCAGCCCCATTCCCCACTGTTCCATCCGCTTGCGCGCCGCGACTTCAAAATCACGGCCTGCCCGGGAAATACCGGCAACAGACTCACGCGCAAGCCCCCTGAACAACACCCGATACAACCAATCGACATCGAGCGTCAAAGTGAGCGTGCGGCGCAAATAGTTCAGCATCACGAAAAACGCCAGCCCGGAAAACAACAGCAGCTGAAGCTGGGTGACCACGTGCGCCCCGGTGTACGGCTCGTAGTGCACCGCGTATGGCAGCAACGCATAAAGCGGTCCGGGGAACACGCCCAGCCCGATGCACAACGCCGCAAACAGGATCATCGCCCACTGCATGTTGCGCGGCGGATCCGGAGGCCGTAATCCCGAGTCCTTCTGGAAGAAAACGAACCACGGAAACTTGATGCCGGCATGCAGGAACACGCCCGCCGAGGCAGCAGCCAGCATCAGCCATACGTAAAACAGGTGCTCATCGGCCGCCGACTGCGAGATCATGGACTTGCTGATGAAGCCGGAGGTCAGCGGAAACGACGAGATGGCGAGCGCGCCGACGATGCCGCATATCGCGGTGACCGGCATGCTCTGGAACAGTCCGCCCAGATCGGTGCACTTGCGCTTCCCGACCATAAACAGCACCGATCCCGCCGACATCAGCAGCAAGGCCTTGTAAATGATATGAGTGAAGGCATGTGCGGCGGTGCCATTTAGCGCCATTTCTGTGCCGATGCCTATGCCCGTCACCATGAATCCGACCTGGTTGACGATGCTGTAGGCCAGAATCCGGCGCATGTCGTTCTCGAGCAACGCGTAGACGATGCCATAGAACACCATGAACAACCCGATATAAATCAGCAGCTCGGTCCCCGGGAACCCGCGCAGCAGCACATAGACCGCGGTCTTGGTGGTGAACGCCGACAGGAATACCGTGCCGCTCCACGATGCTTCGGGATAAGCATCGGGCAGCCACGCCGACAACGGCGGAGCTCCGGCATTGATCAGGAATCCTGCCAGGATCAGCCAGTGTGCAGGCGAATCGAGCGTCATGCGCGTGAATTCGATCGTTCCGAACTCGGCAACATGGCCGGCGATCCCCGCCATCAGAATCACGCCTCCGAGCAAATGTATCATCAGATAGCGCAGGCTGGCGCGGTAAGCGCTGCCCCCCGCGCTCCAGATCACTAGCGTGGAGCCGATCGCCATCAACTCCCAGAAAACGAACACTGTAATCAGGTCGCCGGCCAGCGTGACGCCGATCGCCGCGCCGGCATAGAGCAGGGCCGCCGGCAGTTCCAGCGGGCTTTTCTGGTTGAGGGCAAACAGCGCGCCGCCGAACGCCATCATTGCGAAAATGGTGGCGAACAGCCGCGACAGCCTGTCACCAACGATCAGCGTCAGCTGGTAATCGAGAAAGGGGACGCTCCAGGCTACGCCGTCAGGCACCTGCCACACCAGATACAGCACCAGCACGGGCACGCCAAGACTGACCGTGGAGCGCGCCATGCCGCGCAACGCCAGCAGCAGCAGCGCGCCTGCGATCAGCACCAGCCCGGGATGCATTACGAGGCTAGTCATCGCGTTCCTCGTAATAGGTATCGGGCCGCTTGAGCACCAGGCCGATCAGTTTGGCAGTCAAGATCATAGCCGCGCACGCCGCAAAACCGTACCAGGCATTGAAACCGAAAGTGCCGTCTATGCCAAAGTGCGCTTCATGCTCGATGAAAAACTCGGCGGCGACGGTCGCAGCGAGCACGATGATAAAAAGCCACCACAGCTTCTTGATCGTCTCGGGGCGTGTGAGCCAGTGCTGCTGCATGATCAAACTCCCGCCAGCTGGCGCGCCAGCTCCAGCGGGACTTCAGGGAAGAAAAACAGGGCGACGGTGCCCAGCGCGGTCAAGGTAAGCGCCGCCACCATGGGCCAGGGGGCTTCACCATGCGCGTGATGGCCATGGCCGTCGGCCGGCGGGGCCACGAAGAAGGCACGATAGATGATAGGCAGAAAATACCCGGCATTTAGCAGGGTGCTGGCAATGATAACAAACACCGCATTCCATTGTTCGGTCCCCATCGCGCCCTGCAGTATGTACCATTTGCTGATGAACCCGGCAGCAGGCGGCAGCCCGATCATCGACAGCGCGCCGACGGCAAACGCACCCATCGTCCACGGCATGCGCCGGCCGATGCCGGCAAGCTGGCTGACCTCGGTCTTGTGCGCGGCGGTGTAAATCGCGCCGGCCGCGAAAAACAGCGTGATTTTGCCCAAAGCGTGGGCCGCAATGTGCAATGCCGCGCCAACTATCGACAATGGGGTGAGCAACGCCGCCGCCAGCACCACATACGACAGTTGGCTGACTGTCGAATAAGCCAGCCGGCGCTTCAGATTGTCCGAACGCAGGGCGACAATGGAAGCGGCAATGATGGTAAAACCGGAAATGAACGGCAGCCAGTCGACGCTCCGCAATCCGGAGATTTCTTCGACGCCGAAGACGTAGACCACAATTTTCACCACCGAAAACACCCCGGCCTTGACCACCGCCACCGCGTGCAGCAGGGCGGAGACCGGTGTCGGCGCCACCATCGCCGCCGGCAGCCAGCGGTGAAACGGCATGACCGCCGCTTTGCCGATGCCGAATATGAATAACGCCAGCAATACGCCGAGCATGGCATTGCTAGCCCTGCCCTTGAGTATGCCGCCTACGGCGAATTCCAGGGTTCCCGCAAGCTGCCAGGTCCAGACGATGCCCACCAGCAAAAACACGGTGGATGTGCCGATCAGCATTCCGAGGTAGATGCGCCCTGATCGCCTGGCATCCTCGGTCCCGGCGTGCGTCACCAGCGGGTAAGTGATCAGCGTCAGCGCCTCGTAGAACAAGAACAGCGTCAGCAGATTGCCGGCGAACGCGATGCCGACCGCACTGGCCAGCGCGCCGGCGAAACAGACATAGAAGCGCGTCTGATGCTTCTCGTTGTTGGCGCGCATGTAACCGATCGAGTACAGGGAATTGACGATCCACAATCCCGACGCAATCAGGCCGAACAGCATGCCGAGCGGTTCTACTTTGAATTTCAGGGCGAGGCCCGGCATCATTTCCAGCAGCGTCACCTCCGGTCGCTCTCCGGCGAGCACCAGCGGGGTGAGCGACGCCGCCAGCAGGAACAAGATTCCCGCCGTGACCAGCGTGATGGTTTCGCGCACGTTGGGCGCGCGATGCGCGGCGGCGATCAGCGCCGCCCCGATCAGGGGGACAGCCAGCGCGAGCAGGATGGTCGCGGCCGGCGTCATCGAATGCCCTGCAGCAGCGTTTGCGCAGCCCGTGCCGCCCCGTCTACCGTGAGCGTGGTATCGAGCCCGAAATAAAAGCACGCCGCGATCATCAGCAACGCCGGAACCAGCATTTCAAGCGGCGCCTCTTTCAGTTGCGCGGTTTTTGCATCCGGCTCGCGGAAATACGCGGCCTCGACGAAACGCCAGACGTAGACCACCGCCAGCAGCGAACTGAGCATGATCGCGAGCGCAATCCACCACTGGCCGCTCTCCAGCGCTGCGAGCACTAGATACCACTTGCTGATGAAACCTGCGGTCCCCGGCGCGCCGATCAGGCTTAAGCCCCCGAGCACGATACCGAAGGAGGTGAATGGCATCACGCGCGCGATGCCGCCGATGTTGTCGAACCGGATGCGTCCCAGGCGCAGGGCGAAGCAGCCCAGCAACATGAACAGCGCGCCCTTGGTCAGCGCATGATTGAACAGATGGACGATGCCCCCGGTCAGACCAGTTACGGAATCGAAGCTGATCCCCAGCGTGATGTAGCCGATCTGTGCCACGCTCGAATAGGCAAACAGCCGTTTCAGGTCGCTCTGGATGATGGCGATGGCGGATGCGATGAACATCGCGGCAAGCGACAGCAGGAGCAGGATCTGGCCCATTGGCAGCGCATAAAATATCGCGCTTTCACCGTATATCGAATAGTAGAAGCGCAGCAGCACATAGACCGATACCTTGGTGGCGGTTGCCGCCAAAAACGCGGTGACGGCGGACGGCGCATAGGCATAGGCGTTGGGCAGCCACAGGTGCAGCGGAAACAGCGCAAGCTTGAGGCAGATGCCGACGGTGATGAATGCCAGCGCCGCCAGCACCGCCCGCACTTCGGTCACGCCGGCCAGGCGTTGCGCCATATCAGCCATGTTAAGCGTGCCCGTCATCAGGTACAGCAGCCCTACGCCGATTATGTAAAAAGTCGCGCCGATGGTGCCCATGATCAGATACTGATACGAGGCCATCAACGCCCGCCGGTCGCGCCCCAGCGCGATCAGCGCATAGGACGACAGCGAGGAGATTTCGAGGAAGACGAACAAATTGAAGGCATCGCCGGTGGCGGCGATGCCGAGCAACCCTGCGAGGCACAGTGCAAACAGGCTGTAGAACAGGTAGTGCTGGTGGGCCGGCAACTCGGCCGCCACGCTGGCGCGGCTGTAAATCACCACCACCGCGGCAATCAGCGATACCAGAACCAGCACAAAAGCGTTGACGCGGTCGATGCGGTACTCGATGCCCCACGGCGGCGGCCAGCTGCCGATGGCATAAGAAATCACGCTGCCGTCGGCGACCTGGGCCAGCAATGAGAGCGAAATAAAGAGTCCGGTCCAGCTTACGATCACCGCCAGCAGCCAGGCGGGAGCGCCGCGCCGCAGCAGCACCATGAGGGGCGCAGCCATCAGCGGCAGTACTACCTGCAGTATGGGAAAATGCTGCGCGATCACGCCGGTTTGCTTGTCGCTGTGTTTGGGAAAACGGGCGTTTTATCCAAATCGAGGATCTCGTCCTCCTCGATGCTGCCGTAGGCTTCGCGGATGCGCACGACCAGCGCCAGGCCCAGCGCGAGCGTCGCCACCCCCACCACGATCGCGGTCAGGATAAGCACGTGCGGCAGCGGATTGGAATAGAGCCCGTACTGCTCGGCGATGATCGGCGCAGTGCCGCCGATCAGCTTGCCGGGAACGATGTACAGCAGATAGACCGAAGTCTGGAAAATGCCGAGTCCGACCAGCTTTTTGATGAGGTTGCCGCGCGCGATGACAATGTAAAGGCCTGCAATCGCGAGAAAAATCGTGATCCAGTAGCTGAAATGGCCGGCAATAGTCATGCGTCTTCCACATCCTGGCCGCGGCTGGCGAACATGTAGAAAATTTTCAGCATGACCCCCGACACGGTGATGAACACGCCGGCCTCCACCCAGAAGATCCCGCGCTCCTCCCCGTGCACCGGATCGCGAGCGAGCACGAAATAGTCGAGGTAATTGCCTCCCAGCAACAGGCCCGCCACCCCGACACCGGCATAGAGCAGCACGCCCGCCGCGATCATGGCCTCGGCCAACCGGTCTGGCACCACCGTGCGCGCGTCGGGCAAACCGAAAATGATGGCGTAAAAAATGATCGCCGCGGCCGCAATCACCCCAGCCTGGAAGCCGCCGCCCGGCCCGAAATCGCCATGGAACAGCACATAAATCGCAAATAAAATAATAAACGGAATCAACAACTTGAATATTACCCGCAAGACCAGATAGTCTTTCACCGCAAGGCTCCTTTCTTGCGTCCGCGCAAACGCCGCAGCAGTGCGATCACGCCGATCCCGGCCGTGAACACCACTGTGGTTTCGCCGAGCGTGTCATAGCCCCGGTAACTCGCAAGTACCGCGGTGACGATGTTGGGCACGCCGGTTTCGCGCAGTCCGTCGCGGATGTAACGCGGGGCCACATGTTGATGGATGGGCGCGGCGGGATCGGAGAATGCCGGCAGGCCCAGCGTGCCGTAAACCAGCACCGCACCGGTGGCGACGGCGACCAGCAGCGGCAGAAACGGCCTGTGCAGCGGTTTCGTTTCGACGCCTTTGCTCAGATGCAGGGCGCTCAGGAGCAGCACCGTGGAAATGCCAGCGCCCACTGCCGCCTCCGTCATCGCGACATCGACCGCGTCGAGCGCCACCAGCACCGTCGCCATCAGAAAGCTGTAGATGCCGCCCAGGATGACGACCGCGAACAGATTGCGCTGGCCAGCGATCACGATGGCGACCGCGGCCATCATCACCAGCAGCGCGCTAATGATTACGGATTCGATGATTCGCTCCTGTTTGCGGCAAGCACCGGTTTCACGCCGCGTACAAAAGCCGCTTTCGCCAGCGCATGCGTCGCGGTCGGACTGGTGAACAATATGAGCAGGCCGATGATCAGCAGCTTGACCGCGATCAGCGTGAATCCCGCCTGCATTACCAGTCCGGCCAGGATCAGGCCCGCGCCGAGCGTATCGGTCACGCTCGCCGCGTGCATCCGCGTGAAAAAATCAGGCATGCGAACCAGGCCCAGTGTGCCGATCACGCAAAAAATGCCGCCACAGACGAGACAGGCCCAACTGGCGATATCGACGATGGCGGTCATTTCCCCTGTCCGATTTCCGTGTCTCCCGGTTCGCCCAGGTCGCCGTATTGAAAATACTTGAGCACCGCGATTGTGCCGATCACATTGAGCAGGCCGTAAACGATCGCGAGATCGAGAAAGTCCGGGCGGCCGGTCAAAAATCCGAGCACCGCCAGGAGCAGAACCGCAACCGTGCCTATGGTGTTTGCCGCCTGCGCACGGTCGAACACCGTAGGTCCGAGAAATGCGCGCACCAGCGCCAGCACCAGCGCCACCAGCAACCCCGCCGCGGCCGCGGTGAACATCAGTCCGCCCCCTCGAAGCGGGTCACGCGCCGGTCCATTTCCCCCGACTGCAGGCCGGCGGCGCCCTCGCAGGTCAGCGCGTGCACCAGAATTTCGCCCTGCTTCACATCCACCGAGATCGTGCCGGGAGTAAGCGTGATCGAATTGGCATAGGTAACGACACCGACCGCTGTCTTCTGTGTAGTCTTGACCCGGATCAACGTGGGACTGATCGGCAGGCGCGGATTGACGATGATCCTGGAGACATCCCATGCGCTCTTGACGATTTCCTTGAACAGCCACGGCCAGTAGGCGAGAACGCGCGCGCCGAGGTGAATCGGATGGCTCTCACGATCCACCACGTCCATGCGGCGCGCCACAAACACCGCGGCCAGCGCCGAACACAATCCGCTGCCGATCAGAAACGGGGTGAACAATCCCGACAGCAGCAGCCAGAAGGCGAACAGCGTCAGAGTGAGGCTGATGATGTAACTCACGCCAGGATTCGGAAGATTGGATTCGTTTTAATAATGTTCCGGCGATGGTTGCCGGTTCCCTTACCGCGCAATTTTAAGGATAGTGGCGCCGCTTTACAACTCTCTGGCGGCCATGATTGTACCGTACCGGATGACGCGGGCCGCAAGATTCGTTATTATTTGGCTGGACGCGCTGCCGGTTTTGTTTCTGTCGTGCGACGGCGGTATCGGGCTGTCTGAAGCGTTCAGTGGCGGCCATCCCCTTCACGGCAACAACACTTTCTGCCGACATGACGCTGCCTATCATCATTCTCCTGCCACTGCTCGCGGGAACCGTTCTGGCGCTGGCTGCGGCGCGCTTTGGCCGCAATGCGGCCGCCTGGGCGGTCGCCGCGGTCGCCGGCGCCAGTCTCGCGCTCACCCTCCTGGAAATGCCGGCGGTGCTTGCCGGGCGACCGCTCATCGTGAGCTGGGAGTGGCTGCCCTCGATCGGTCTCAACTTTTCGTTCCGCCTCGATGGCCTGGGCCTGATGTTCGCCCTGCTGATTCTCGGCATCGGCCTGCTCATCATCCTCTACGCCCGCTATTACCTGTCTCCGGCCGATTCCATAGGAAAATTCTATTCGCTGCTTATGCTGTTCATGGCGGCGATGCTGGGCATCGTGCTGACCGAGAACCTGTTGTTATTGTTCGCATTCTGGGAACTCACCAGCCTCTCCTCGTTCCTGTTGATCGGCTACTGGAGCCACAGTGCCGAAGCGCGCCGGGGCGCGCGCATGGCGCTCGCCGTCACCGGCGGCGGCGGACTGGCGATGCTGGCCGGTTTCCTCCTGATCGGCAACATCGCCGGCAGCTACGAACTGTCGGCGGTGCTGGACGCGCGCCAGGCGATCCATGACCACCCGCATTACACGCTCGCGCTTGTGCTCGTGCTGATCGGTGCGTTCACCAAGTCCGCCCAGTTTCCATTTCACTTCTGGCTGCCGGAGGCGATGGCGGCCCCGACCCCCGTCTCCGCCTATCTGCATTCAGCCACCATGGTCAAAGCCGGCGTGTTTCTGCTGGCACGGCTCTACCCGGTGCTCGGCGGCAGCATCGAGTTCGAATACATAGTGAGCACGGTGGGGCTGGTCACGCTGGTGTTCGGGGCCTACGTCGCGATGTTCAAACACGACATCAAGGGACTGCTCGCCTATTCGACGATCAGCCATCTCGGTCTGATCACTTTCCTGCTCGGCCTCGATTCCCCCCTGTCGGCGGTTGCCGCGGTATTCCACATCGTCAATCACGCCACGTTCAAGGCTTCGCTGTTCATGGCGGCGGGCATCATCGATCACGAATGCGGCACCCGTGACATGCGTAAATTGAACGGGTTGTGGAAATACATGCCGCACACCGCCACGCTCGCCATGGTGGCGGCGGCATCGATGGCAGGCGTGCCGCTGTTCAATGGTTTCCTGTCGAAGGAAATGTTCTTCGCCGAAGCGCTTGAACTGAACCATCTCGCTCTGCTGGGCCATGTGGCGCCAGTCGCGGTGACTTTCGGCGGCATCTTCAGCGTCGCTTATTCTCTGCGCTTCATCCACGACGTGTTTTTCGGCGGCGAGCCGAGCGGGCTTGCCCGGATACCGCACGAACCGCCGCGCTACATGAAAATGCCGGTCGAGGTGCTGGTGGTGGTATGCATCGCGGTCGGCGTGCTGCCCGCCTATACGGTCATGCCGCTGCTCGCGGTGGCCGCGCGGGACGTGGTCGGCGGACCGCTGCCGCCGTACGACATCGCGATCTGGCACGGCTTCACGCTGCCGTTGCTGATGAGCGCGATCGCGATCGTCGGCGGCGTGATCATGTACTGGCTCCTGCAACGCAAGTTCAATCTTCAACTGCACGCCCCCGCCAGCTTAAATGCGCGCCTGCTGTTTCAGAACAGCCACGACGGACTGGTCCGCCTGGCTGCGGCGCTGACCGCCGGACTGCAAAACGGCTCGCTGCAACGCTATCTGGCGCTGCTGGTCACGTCCATCATCGCGCTTGGCGCGTGGCCGTTTCTCCAGAACGGTTACCACGCGGGCAATGCGGCGCTCACCCCTGCCAACGGGCTGGCTGCAGCGGTATGGGCGATGACTCTTGTGGCCGCGGCGGCCAGCGTGCTGCTACACCGGGAGCGTTTTACCGCGGTGATACTGGTCGGCGTGGTGGGACTGGCCGCCGCCCTCACCTTTGCCTGCTTCTCCGCGCCGGATCTCGCCCTTACCCAATTCTCGGTGGAAGTCGTCACTACCGTACTGCTGCTGGTGGCGCTCGCGCTGCTGCCGCAGACCGACCCCGCCGAGTCCCGGCCCGCGCGCAAGTTCCGCGATGCCGTGCTCGCACTCGCCGCCGGCGCGGGTGTCGCAGCGCTGGCCTGGGCAGTGCTCACGCGGCCACATGAAACCATCTCGTGGTTTTACCTCGGGGAAAGCGTGCCAGCGGGCGGCGGCAGCAATGTTGTCAACGTCATTCTGGTCGATTTCCGCGGCTTCGACACCTTCGGCGAGATCATCGTGCTCGGCATCGCCGCGGTCGGCGTATTCGCGCTGATGGATGGGATGCGCGCAACCCGCGCGGCGCAGGCAGCCGGGAGCGCCCCGCTGCTGCTCTCGGTCGCCGCTCGGGCATTGCTGCCGTTCGCGCTGCTCGTGACCGCCTTCATCTTCCTGCGCGGGCACAACCTGCCCGGCGGCGGCTTCATCGCCGGGCTCGTTACCGCGGTCGCGCTGGTCATGCAGTATATGGCCGACGGGTTCTCCGCCACCACGCGCAGGCTGCGCCCCGATTACACGCGCGTGATCGGCTGGGGCATCATGACGGCGGGCGTTACCGGTGTGGCGAGCTGGGTGTTCCGCGCGCCTTTTCTCACCAGCACGCACGGCCATCCGCGGCTGCCGGTGGTGGGTGAAGTGCCGCTCGCGAGCGCAGCCGTCTTCGATCTCGGCGTCTACCTCGCTGTGGTCGGCGCAACCCTGCTCACATTGTCCGTAATCACGGGGGCAGGCCGGCACGCGCCCGCTCCGGCACAGGAGAAGGTCTGATGGAATTTCTGCTTGCGAGCGCCCTGGGCGTGACCACCGCATGCGGCGTCTATCTGCTGCTGCGGGGACGGACTTTCCCCGTGGTGCTGGGATTGTCGCTGCTGTCTTATGCCGTCAACGTATTCATCTTTGCGATGGGGCGGCTCGCGGTGAACGCCCCGCCGGTGATCGCCCCGAATGCCGCAACCTACAGCGACCCCCTGCCGCAGGCGCTGGTGCTCACGGCCATCGTCATCGGTTTCGGCATGACCGGCTTCGTCATGGCGCTCGCGGTGCGGGCGCGCCACGAGACCGGCAGCGACCACGTTGATGGCGCCGCGGCGGCGCACGAGAAGGCGCACGTCCGATGAACCACATGGTCATCCTTCCGGTAGTGCTCCCGGCGCTTGCGGCGGCCCTGATGCTGGCGCTGGGAAAAACGCGCCCGGCCGTGCAGCGAGCAGTCGGCCTTGCCTGCACCGCGCTGCTCTTCGCCGTTGCGGCAACGCTGCTCGCGCAGGCGCCATCGGACATGCCGCAGGTCTATGCGCTCGGCAACTGGCCGGCCCCGTTCGGCATAGTCATGGTGGCGGATCGCCTGTCCGCGCTGCTGGTTGCGCTCACCGCGCTGGTCGCACTCGCGGCACTCGCCTACGCCGCACAGGGTTGGGACAACCGCGGCAGGCACTTTCACGCCCTGTTCCAGTTCCAGTTGATGGGGATAAACGGCGCATTCCTGACCGGGGATCTGTTCAATCTTTTCGTGTTTTTCGAGGTTATGCTGATCGCCTCTTACGGGCTGTTGCTGCACGGACTGGGCGCGCCGCGCCTGCGCGCCGCGCTGCATTACGTTGTCATTAATCTCGCCGCATCGGCGGTATTCCTGATCGCGGTGAGCCTGCTCTACGGCGTCACCGGCACGCTCAACATGGCGCACCTGGCGGAACGCGTGGCGCAGGTTCCGCCGGCCGACGTGGCATTGGTCAGAGCGGCGGGATTGATGCTGCTCGGAGTGTTCGCCGTGAAAGCGGCGCTGTTTCCGCTTTATTTCTGGCTGCCCGCCGCTTATAGCAGCGCCTGCGCGCCGGTCGCCGCGCTGTTCTCAATCATGACCAAGGTCGGCGTCTACGCCATCATCCGCGTCACCACCCTGATTTTCGGCGGAGACACAGGCGCCGCGGAGCTAACCTCGCCGTGGCTGCTGCCGGCCGCGCTCGCCACGCTGGTCCTGGCCGCGCTCGGCGCGCTCGGCGCGGAACGCTTCACGGGACTGATCGCCTATCTCACGGTCGCCTCGGTCGGCACCATGCTTGCCGCGGTAGCGGCCGGCGGCGCCGCCGCGCTTTCCGGAGCGCTGTTCTATCTCGTTCACAGCACGCTCGTCATCGCCGCGCTTTTCCTGCTGGCGGAACTCCTTGGGCGCCAGCGCGGCATCGCCGCCGATACGCTCCGTGCGGGCCCGGCGCTGCTGCAGCCCGCTCTGCTCGGCCTGGTCTTCCTGCTGGGCGCTGCCAGCGTTGCGGGCGTGCCCCCTTCTTCGGGCTTTCTCGGCAAGCTGATGATACTGAAAGGCACCCAGGACGCGACGGCGGTCGCCTGGATCTGGAGCATCCTCCTGGGCGCAAGCCTGATCACGCTGGTAGGCTGCGCGCGCGCAGGCAGCATCCTGCTGTGGAATATCGCCGCGCCGCAGCCGGCGGCCGATGCGGCCCCGGCCCGGCCCGGTGAATGGCTGCCGCTGGCAACGCTGCTCGCCGGCGCGGTGCTGATGGTGGTGTTTGCCGCCCCTCTGAAACGCTACGCCGACGCCACCGCTGCGGAACTCCTATCCCGCACCGCCTATATTGCCGCGGTACTCGGGCCCGGACAGGATCGCGCGCCGCGCGCACTCGGAAAAGGAGGCGGCACATGAAGCGCTGGCTGCCGTTTCCATTACTGTCGGCCGTGCTCGCCGCCGGCTGGCTTGCGCTGGTAGGAGAGGCCTCCATCGCCCATCTGCTGCTCGGGGGACTGCTGGCGCTGGCGATTCCTCTTGTCGCCGCGCCATTCCTAGATCATCTGCAGCACGTTGTCGCGCCGGGAGCCGCGGTGCGGCTGCTTTTTCTCCTGATCCGGGACATCGTGCTTGCCAACATTGCGGTCGCGCGCCTGGTGCTCGGCCCGGAAGCCAGGCTGCGGCCGGCGTTCGTTTCGGTCCCGCTCGCGTTGAGCCACCCGCAATCGATCGCGCTGCTCGCCAGCATCATCACCATGACGCCCGGCACGGTGTCCGCCGATCTGGCTCCCGACCGCCGCACGCTCCTGGTGCATGCGCTCGATTGCGCCGACCCGGCGCGGCTCGTCGCGGACATCAAACGCCGCTATGAACAACCCCTGCTGGAGATTTTCGGATGCTAGCATCTGCCACCAACATCGCCCTCGGCGCCATCGGCCTCGCGTTCGTGCTGTGCCTGCTGCGGCTCGCGCGCGGCCCCAGCGCCGCCGACCGCATCCTTGCGCTCGACACGCTCTACATCAATGCCGTGGCGCTGCTGATCGTGCTCGGCATACGCATGGCGAGCACGTTCTACTTCGAAGCGGCGCTGCTGATTGCATTGATGGGTTTTGTCGCCACCGTGGCGCTTGCCCGCTACCTCGCTCATGGCAATGTGATGGACTGAGGAGACCGGAAAATGATTATCGAGATCGCGGTATCGGCGCTGCTGATGGTAGGCAGTTTCTTCATGCTGGTGGGAGCCATAGGCCTCGCGCGCCTGCCGGATTTCTTCATGCGGCTGCATGCGCCGACCAAAGCCACCACGCTTGGCGTGGGCAGCATGTTGCTCGCGTCGATGCTCTATTCGCTGCAGGACGGACCGAGCCTGCACGAACTACTGATCGTGCTGTTCCTGTTCCTTACCGCGCCGGTGAGCGCGCATCTGCTGGCGCAAGCGGCGCTTAAGCTCAAACTCAGGTCACGCGCGCCGATGCCCGGGGATTTTCCGCGGCTCCCGGACTAGTATCCAGCCGCCATGCCTGCTGCGCTGACGTTATAGCGCCTGCGCGCGCCTCGGCAGCTGCGCGACGAAATAGGCGATCACCTTCTGATCGCGATTGCCGATCTGACGGACTTCCTGGCCATCTGGGGTTGCACGGGATCGGGCCGTTCGCATGAGGCCGGATGCTCATTGCCCGGCCGTCATTTTCACCACCAGAACATCGCCCCCGGATTCGTGAATGACGTGCATGGCGACGCTACCCAGCAGCATGTAGGACAGCTCGGAGCGCCCCTGCCCCCCGATCGCGATGAGATCCGCATCGAAGTCCCGCGCGCACTGCAGGATCACGGCCGGGGCGTAGCCGTGCCGCACGCTGCCTGACAGGGCACGGCCGTTTTCCGGGAGGCTGCGCAGAAAATCCGCCATGCCGGCCTCGGCCTCCCGGCGGGCAAGGTCCTGATAATGGCGAAAAACATCCTCCGAAACGCCGCTGTAGCGCATCTTGCTCTCGAACGGCACCTCGTAGACATGCAGCAGACGGATGTCCGCCGCGGGAAAAAACCGCAATGCCGTCTCCAGCGCATGCCGCGATGTCGGCGAGAAATCCACCGGCACCAGAACGCGGGAATAATCCTCCAGCGGCTCGCGTTTGACGATCAGGAACGGCCCGCGCCCCTGCCGCACGATTTTCTGCGCGGTCGTGCCGAGCAGCAGTTCCTGCAGGAAATTTTCCCCATGGGCTCCGATCACGACGAGATCGCATCCCGTGCTTTGCGCATAGGCCGCGACTTCATCGCGCGTGGCGCCGATGCCGACGTGAAACGCGGCGCTTATGCCGTGCCTGGCGCGGATGCCGGCCGCCATCCCCCCGAGGTCATTGCGCGCGGCATCCACCAGCCGCTGCTCGACCGCGAGCGGATGTTCGATCAGGATCCGCCTGATGGCTTCCAGAGGCAGCCGGCCCATCACGTGCAACAGGCTGAGTTCCGCACCCCAGGCACGGGCCATTCGCGCCGCCCGCTCAATTGCCATCCCGGCGCGCGGCGAAAAATCGGTCGCGACGACAATCCGTTTTTTGTCGGTCATGGTTGCCTCTTCATGGTTGCCAGATCACCCGCTATGGTACGCGCCGCAAAATCCGCGGCGTCGGAGTACGGGGACAGCACGCGGTCCACTCCGGCTGCCGCCAGCGCCCGGCTGTCGCTGTCGGAATGCGCGGCCATCGCGACGCGGCCGCCATAGCCGTGATGGCGCAGCGCCTTCAGCAGCGCGAGGTTGATCTCGGCCTGCGGCAGCGTGCTGACGATCCATCGCAGGCGGCCCAGCGGCAGGGCCTGTGGAAATTCGGGGTCCTCTGCGTCCCCGAAGTTTACCTTGAAGCCCTGGCGGCGGCGCTGCCGCACCGCCTCGGGATCGAAATCGACGCCGAGCACGCGCACATCTTGCGCCTGTAACTGCGAAGCCAGCCGAGCCCCGTAGCGCCCGAGCCCGTAAATCACGACGTCCGCCGCATCGCTCGCCGCCTGCCGGCGCTCCATGGCAAGTTCGCGAAACGGATTAGCGCGCTCGAAGACATCCAGCCAGCGGGCAATGCGGCCGTACAGCTGATGAGAGTAAAGAATCAGGTAAGTCGAAAGGGTGATCGTCACCAGCCCCACCAGCGTTACCAGGCCGAGCGTTTCCACGCCGACGTGGCCCAGAGTGATGCCCATGGCCACGAAGATTATGGAGAACTCGCTGATCTGGGCGACCGTCAATCCCGCGAGAAAACCGGTGCGCTTGCGATAGCCCATATAGCCCATGATGGCCATGACGATCAGGGGATTGCCTATCAGAACGAAAAGGGAAAACGCCCCCGCTGCGGGGAGTTCCTGCCCCAAAGTGGAAAAATCCAGCCTGGACCCCATGTCGACAAAGAAAAATAAAAGCAGAAAATCACGAATGCTGACGAGGCGGGTGCTGATCGCCTCGCGATAGGTCGTCGAAGCCAGCGAGAACCCCGCCAGAAACGCGCCGACTTCCTTGCTGAAACCCAGCACCTCGCCCAGCGCCGCGAAAGCGGTCCCCCAGGCGATGGCGAAAATCAGCAGTAATTCCTGCGAACGGGCGAGCTGGTGCAACAGCCTCGGCAGAACATAGCGCATCAGCAGGGCAATCACCGCTCCCGCGCCGCCGATCTTCAGCACGAGCAAAGCCGCATTCAGGAGCAGGCCATGCTCCCCGGAGGCCGCATGTGAGCCTAGCAGCATCATGGCAATGACCACGGCAATGTCCTGCACGATCAGAAAGCCCATGGCGATGCGGCCGTGCAGCGAATCGATTTCCCGCTTGTCGGACAGGAGTTTGACAATGATGATGGTGCTGGAGAAGGTCAGGGCAACGGCGACATAGAGCGCCTTGACATGCGTCATGCCGAACGCGATGGCGATCAGGTAGCCGAACACGATCGTAAACGCAAGCTGCCCGAGCCCGGTTGCCAGCGCCACGGGCCCGAGATTCTTCACCAGGTGCAGGTCGAGCTTGAGTCCGACGACGAACAACAGCACCGTCACGCCGACCTGGGCGAGCAGATCGATCTGGTCGTGCGACTCAACCCATCCCAGCGCTGCCGGCCCGACCAGGATGCCGGTCATGAGGAATGCGATGATCAGCGGCTGGCGCAGGCGGACGGCGATCACCCCGATAATGGCCGCGATCGCGAGCAGGGCAGCGAACTGCTGGTAGTTTTCGCTCACGGCCGCCCCCGCCCCCGGCAAATCCGGTCATGAAAGCAGACCAGCATCCCGCCCTCTCACGCTTGCGACCAGCGACAACAGTTCCGGTTCGGAGAAAAATCCGCCGCATCCGGCGTGCGCGTCCGAGGATATTTTCCAGCCCGTCGGGCTACGGTGCACGGTGGCAACGCAATGCGCCGTGCATTGCCCGAGAGCGGTGAGATCGAGCCGGATCCATTCACGTTCGCTGACGCGATCGCTGATATGACAAGACGCGCCACGGATCCCGCTGAAAGCACGGCCCGTGGCGCTGGCCACGACAAAAGCAATCGTGGAAACCGCCGCCGGCAGCGCCTCCAGGAAAACGAAAATCCTTTCATCATCCCACTCGCTCGCCCCCGTTCGCGCGTCGCCGGTATGGATGACGCTGCCATTGGCGTTGCGCGGGCGGCCGGGATGAATGATCTCCAGCGCGCGGCGTTGCCCGTCGTACAGCACGCACAGCGCATCCAGGTTCGCGGGATTGGCGGACCCTCCCTCTTGCGGCGGGTCCCAGTGCAAACCCATGACGATCTCTTTCAGATCGAGTGCCGCATCGGCGTACACGTGATCCCGCGGGTTCGCATGATCATTGATTCCCATCATTTCTCCTCCACACAACCATGTCAGACCGTAAATTGCTCTCCGGCATACCAGCTTGGGGACTGCTTATGCCGGCCCTCAAGTCCTTCGTCACCAGCGAACCGAAGGGGACGCTAGCCGCCTTGGCCATCTTACCGCATCGAGCCGCCGCACTTCGGGCACTCAAGAGGAGTTCGAGCCTTGACCAGTATCCCTCCGGGTTCGCCAGCGCCGCCAGGTATGCCAACGCCAAATCAGGTCGATCAACAGGTAGGTCAGGAAACCAGCGAAACAAGCCATCACAAACAGACCGACCAGCAACGGCTTCCCCAAGGCAGCGATACGCTGCACTATCGTCTTTTCGGAAACAGCGCTGGCGGAAGTCGCCGGATCATCCGACGGCAATGAAGTTTCGCCGGTAATCCAGCTTCCCAACTGGAAAGCGGCGTAATAGAGCGGTCCGAAAGTTACCGGATTCGAAATCAGCGTACTCGCGGCAGCAGCGGGTAGATTCGCCCGCAGGACAATAGCGGCTGCGGCGGTCAGGGGAATTTGTGCCAGCGGAATCAGCAGTCCGAAAAACACTCCGATTGCAACGCCCAAGGCGACACCGCGCCGAGACCAGCGCCACAGTTTTGGATGTTCCATCCAAACTGACAACCACCGCAGCCACCGGCTGGTCAAGAGAGCCTCTCGACTCGGGATCAGGCTGCGCAACCGCTCCGGCCAGCTCACGATTCCGCCCCCGAAAATGTGCGCTGCTGAACGCGATTACGGCCGCCGTTCTTCGCTTCGTACATCAGGGCATCGGCTTGCGCCAGAGCGCTGTCGAAATCGTGTGGCGCAAAATCATAGCTGGCAACGCCGATACTGAATGTCACGGGCCAGCACTGTTCGCGCATCGCGGCAAGCAGCCTTTGCCTGAGCTTTTCGGCGTAGGACATGGCGGATGACGCATTCATGTCCGGCAACAGCAGGGCGAACTCGTCGCCGCCCAGTCGTCCGGGTACGTCGCTCTCGCGCACGTGCGACCGTATCACCTGGGCGACCGTCACCAGCAATTGGTCGCCGGCGTCATGTCCCAGTTCATCGTTGATCTCCTTGAACTTGTCGATGTCAATGAACACCGCTGTAACCGGCACGGCCTGTCGCCGTGCCTGAGAAAAGGCGCGCCTGCCGCGCTCATGGAATTCTCGGCGGTTGGGCAATTGCGTCAGGGAGTCCTCGCTCGCCAGCTGCGTCACGCGTTGCAATACGCGCCGCATTTCACCCAGCAGCCAGGCGCCGCCAAGAAAGATCGCCAGCCGCATGCCGCTATTGAACAGCAACGGAAAGGGATCGGCTTGCTCGGCCGCAAGTATGCGGTCAGCAATAAACCACACCACGGCGGCCAGCAGCGCGAGACCATAGCCGGCACGCGCGCCGAGAAACCAGGCGACGAGCAGTACAGGCAGAATGAACAGTACATGGAATTCGTAGGCCAGGCCGGTCAGCGTGTGCAGGTACCCGATGCCCAACGCGAGTGCTGCGGAACCCGCAAGAATGCCCGTGCGCGCCGACACGCCGGGTTGCCATTGCCATAACATTACTTCTTTAACCTTCATGGCATCGCTCCGACATACTCGCGCCCGGCGATGAGTTGCGCCCAGGCAAGCGGGCTGACTTCGGTGTCGGCGAAGATGCCGGCCGCCAGTGTCGCCGCAGCGGTCACCAGCGGCGGCAGCAGCAGCAGCCAGGCGGTTTCACGCCAGCCGTGGGCCGGTATGTGCTCGCCGGACCAGGCCACCGGCGCTTGGTGAAACCAGGCGCGCCAAAGGATGGGCAGAAAATAGACGGCATTGAGCAGGCTGGAAGTCCACAGCACCCAGATCGCCCACTCCATGCCGGCAGTCTGCGCGCCGTCGGAAAGCCAGGCCTTGCTGACGGCGCCGGCGGTGAGCGGCACCCCCATCATGCTCAGCGCGGCGATCGAGAAGGCCACGGTGGTGAGCGGCATGCGTCGCCCCGCGCCATCCATTTCGCTCACCTTGTGGATGCCCAGGGTCTCGGCGTAGTTCCCAGCGCAAAAGAACAGCGTGATCTTCATGATGCCCTGATGCACCAGGTGCACCAACCCTCCAACAGTGCCGATGGGGCCGAACAGGGCCACACCGAGCACGATGTAGGACACCTGGCTGACAGTGGAATAGGCGAGTCGCCTCTTGAGGTCATCCTGGAACAGCGCGCGCAGGCTGCCCCAGATAATGGTGACGGCGGCGACCACGGCGAGCGGCGCCAGCAGTTCGAGCGACTGGGCGAACTCGACGCCATAGACCTCGTAGACGATGCGGGCGATGCCGAAGGCGCCGGCCTTGACCACGGCGACCGCGTGCAACAGGGCGGACACCGGCGCCGGCGCCACCATGGCCTGGGGCAGCCAGCCGTGCAGCGGCACCAGCGCCGCCTTGACGCCGACGCCGGCGATCAGCAGCAAAAAGATTAACTGGAGCTGTCCCGCATGCGCCTGGCCGAGGGACGCGACAAAGCCGCCGTGGGCGAAATCCGCCTGACCGGCCAGGCTGTGCAGCCAGACGATGCCGGTCAGCAGCAAGGCCCCGCCGCCTAGCGTGTAGGCCAGGTAGATCGTGCCGCCCTTCATCGCCTGATTGGTGCCGCGATGCACCACCAGCGGGAAGGTGGACAGCGTCAGCAACTCATAGAACACGAAGAAGGTGAACAGGTTGCCGGCCATGGCAATGCCCATGGTCGCGGTGACGCACAGGCTGAAAAAGCCGAAGAAACGGCTGCGGCGCGGCGCGCCTTCCAGGTAGCCGATCGCATAGAGCGTCGTCAACAGCCAGAGGATGGCCGACAGGGTGATGAACAGCAGCCCCAGCGCATCTGCTTTGAAGACGAGATCGAGGCCGGGCAGGACCGCATAGCGGACGCCGTAGTCCTCGCCGGCATGCACGCCGGCGAGCAGGATGCCGACGAGCACGAGCTTCGCCACGGCGCCGAGCAGGTTGAGCGTCGTGCGCGTACCGATCCAGGTCTCCGGCAGGATGAAGATGACCAGGCCGGGCAGGAGCGACGAGGCCAGCACCGCAAGCGGCAGGGCTTCGTTGATCGTCACGAGGCGCCTCCCATGGCCGGCACGCCCAGCAGTTGCATCAACTCGACACCGCGCAGACCGAGCAGCACGCTGGCGGCGGCAAGCAGCAAGGCCATCCATTCCAGCATGCGCGGTACCGGCCGTACATCGCCTACCGGCGCAAGCAGGAAGGCCTGGCGCAGCACGCGGAACACATACACGGCCGCCAGCAGGCCGCCCGCAAGCGCCGCGACCGCGATGATCCAGTGTCCCTGCGCCAGCGCCGCCTCGATCAACTGCCACTTGGCCAGAAAGCCTGCCGAGGGCGGCAGCCCCATGAGCGTGATGCCGGCCAGACCAAAGGCGAACAGCGTCAGAGGCAGCTGCTGCGCCGCACCGGCGAGGCCTTCGACCGTATCCTGGCCGGTGGCCTCGATGAGCACGCCCGCCGCGGCGAACATCGCGGCCTTGGCCAGTCCATGCGCGTACGCCTGCATGATGCCGGCCTGCAAGGCCCCCTCGGTAGGCAACAGCGGAAAGATCAGGAACAGGTAGCCCAGTTGCGCTACGGTCGAGTACGCCACCAGCATCTTGATACGCCGGGCGCAGATCGCCTGGTACGAACCCCAGAATATCGCCGCCGCGCCCAGCAGCGCCGGCAGCCAGGCGATGATCCCGGCAAGCGGGGCAAAGGGCCCAAGCCACAGACGCAGGATCAGGTAGAACGACGCCTTGACCACGAGGGCGGAAAGCAGCGCCGAAACCGGCGCCGGCGCCCCGCCGTGGGCGGGCGGCAGCCAGAAGTGGAAGGGAAACAGCGCGGTCTTGAGCATCAGGCCCGCCAGCATCAAACCGCCGGCCAGCCTGACGACGTCCGGTGCTTCGGCTGTCACCAGAGGCAGCAATGTCGGGATGGACACCGTGCCGTAGGCGCCGTAGATCAGCGCCACGCCCAGCAGATAGGCGCCGGAGCCCAGCAGCGTGGCAAACAGGTAACGCAACGCGGCGGTAATCTGCTTTGCTCCGCCGCCGGCGGCGACCAGGCCCACGGCTGCGAGCCCGACCAGTTCGAGCGTGACGTAGAGGTTGAAGAGGTCGGCCGAGAGAAACAGGGCATTGAGGCCGGCAATCAGGAAGCCGGCCAGTGGCCAGAAATAGCGGGCTTCCGCCGCATATGACGCAAAATAGGTCCGCGCGTAGATCGCCAGCGGCAAGACGACGACTTGCGTCAGCAGCAACATCGCGACGGAAAGACCATCGGCTGCGAGGTCGATCCCCAGCGGCGCCCCCCAGCCGCCGATGGCATGCGCACCGGCGCCGGAATCGTTCAAACCGGCGGCCAGTTGCAAGGCAAGCAGAAGTTGCACGGCGAGGCCTGCAATTGCCGGTCGTGCGCCGCGCCCAGGACCGAGCAGGAAAGCGAAGCAGGCCCAGGCGAGCGGCAGCACGATCAGCCAGACCATGGGATCAATCATCGTCCGCCACGGGCAACTCCATTTTCCCCGTCAGCCCATGAAAACGGCGTACCAGGCCCAGCGCGAGCGCGGTGGCCGCGACGGCGACGACGATGCCGGTCAGCACCATCGCCTGCGGCACCGGATCGGCTGCGTCGCTGCGCTGGGCCAGGCCGACGAGGACAAGAAACGCCCCGCTTCCCATCAGGTTGAAGGCGAGTATGCGGCGCAGCAGGTGGTCGATAAGCAGCACGCCGGCGACGCCCATGGCGAACAGGGCGGCGCCGGCAAACGCGAAGATCAGACCGCTGGTCATGATTCGCCTCCGTCGTCATCCGACAGGAACAGGAACAAACCGGCAAGAATGAGCCCCAGCGAGATGGTGAGCCCGGACTCGATCAGGAGGATCAGCGCGCCGGCATGGGCCGGCGGATAGCGCAGCAAACCGCCTTCGATCAGCAACACCGCCGCGACGGCGAGGAAGACCAGAAATCCGCCTGACAAACCCCAGCGCAGGCGGACCCTGGGCTGCCTCCACCCGGGCATCAATCCGGTCAGGTGCAGCAACACCGCCGATGCGGCCAGTACGGCGCCCGCCTGAAAGGCCCCGCCGGGCCGGAATGCGCCGGCCCAGAGCAGGTAGATTGCAACGATCGCCATCAGCGGTGCGGCGATCCGCGCCAGCATTTGCAGCAAGGGATCCATCGGTCCGACGGCGCCGCTTTCCCGTTGATTGCCGACAGCCAGAATACCCAGCAGGGCGAGCAGCAGTACGGCGATTTCGAGCAGGGTGTCGTAGGCGCGGAAATTCAGCAGCACCGCCGTGACGGGGTGTTCAACGCCGCTGGCCGCGAGATTTGCCGCCACCGACGGGCGCAGGTCGATCGCGGCGGGCCCCAGATCGCCCATGGCTGCGAGCAGCGCGACGATGAAAGCCAGGGCGGCGCCCACGACGGCGATGCGCTTCATTTCTTCGCCTCCGTTCCCGCACCGCGTCGTCGCAGCGCGCCGTAGGCATCGAGCAGCAGGGCGCCGGTCAACCCGGCGCCGATGGCGGCCTCGGCCAGGCCGAGGTCCGGCGCCGAGAGCCGCGCCCACGCCAGGGCCATCAGCAGGCCGAAAGCGATGAACAGCACAATGGCCCGGTCGAGCCGGGGTGTCGTGAGCGCGCCCCAGCAACTCCACAGCAGGCTTGCGGCGAGCAACAGGTCGAAAGCGAGGCCTACATTCATGTATCTTCCCGCCGCCAGGGTCGGATGCCCAGCGCGTCCGCGCGGCGGGCGATGGCATAGCTGATGCCGGCGCTGGCCGCCAGCGCCAGCGGCCAGATCAACAACAGTTTCAAGGCTACGGCCAAACTTTCCGCCTGCAGGGCCAATCCCAGCACTATGCAGCCGAGCCCCAGGTTGTCGGCTTTTGCCAGGGCATGCAGCCGGCTGTAGACATCAGGAAAGCGCAGCAGCCCGACGGTGCCGGAAAAATAGAAAAAAGCGCCCATGCAAAGCAGCACGATGCTGGCGATCTCAATCATGTGGCTTCTTCTCCCCGGCATGCCAGGCACGCCCGGCAAAGGCGACGCCGGTGATTGCGGCGAGCAACGCGAGAACCAGCGCGACATCGACGAGTTCATGTCCGGCGCCGGCATGGGCCAGCAGCACGAGGATGCCCACGCCCGTGCTGCCGAACAGCAGCGCCACCAGCATGCGGTCGGCGGCGGTTGGCCCGCGCGCGGCGGCCAGCAGCGCGACGATCAGATTGACCAGCAGAAACAGGGCGAGCGGAAATTCGATACCGGTCATGGCTGCTCTCTGAATATCACCTCAATCCGGGCTTCCAGCGCCCGAACCGCCACCGCAATGGGCATGCGCGCATCGAGGACGTGCAGGCGCAGCCGATCCCCTTCGAGCCGCACGCCGAGAGAGCCGGGCATCAGCCCGAGCGCGTTGACCATGAGGATGCGCGCTGCGCCGGACCGGAGGGACAACTGCATCTCCAGCATATCCGGCTGCAGCGCCTGGCGTCCGCGCAATGCGATCAGCGCCACTTGCGCCCCGCCGCGCACCGAATTCCAGATGAAATACCCCATAAAAGCGAACAGGCCGGCTACGCTGATCCGCCCCGATGCCGGCAGCAACAGGCGGACGCTTGCCCATAGCGCAACGGCGACCGCGATCGCGCCGAGCCCCCAACTTCCCGCGCGACCCTCGGACAAGATCCACCACAGCAGCGCGAACAGGATGCCGCGCCTCAGAAGCGCAGCGGTCATTGCCCTGTCCCGCTGGCGCCGATGGCGAAAATAATGCCGATGCTCAATGTAAGCCGCCTGCCGCTAACTCTGCTCTTTCATACCGTCCGGCCCGTGACTGAACCGGATGCGTTCGGGCGCGCTGGTTCCCCCCTGTCATGACGAAACTCATCGCTTCCTCTATGGTCCAGTCGGTTTGCACGACATCGGAAAGCGGCACGATCTCGATGTAGCCCGAAGTCGGATTCGGCGAGGTCGGCACATAGACGACGGCGAGTTCCCGCCCGGTCGTCTCGTCATGCATGATCTTGGTGACAAAGCCGACCGCCTTCATTTCCGGCGTCGGAAAACTGTCTGGAAAGCCGAATCCAACAGCCAGGACGACAGGGTTTCGGAGACCGGCGCGACCAGACGGGCGGCGGCGCGCAACAACGTCGTGCCGGCGCCGGCGAGAATGCCAAGCAGAAAATCAAATACCAGCCAGGTCACCCACAGGGGGGCGACCGTGAAGAACCCAATCAGAATGTGGCGCGCGAAATGGCGCTTGCCCGGTGCATTGCCCGGCGGAGTATCTTTTTTTCCCCTTCCAGTGTTCATCGTTGCCTTTCTTGATTGGTTGGATCACTACGTTTACATTCGGCCGATTCCCGCCCATAGTTATCATCATCGGCATACACGTGATCCTGCGGGTTCACATTATTATTGACCCCCATCGCTCTTCCTCCACTTCACTCCGTCCTTCAGTGCTTTTCATTTCAGGAGTTTGTCGGGGCTAAGTCCAGCAAACTCCTAGGCGTGTCCAAGCCGCCTGCGCAACAGCCATTTTTCGCCTTCCACTATAAAGAAGATCAATATTGCACACAGGATGACGCGCAGCCACGCGGCAGCGTCGATGTCTCCGGTGCCGAACCACGCCTGCATGATGCCGGCGTAGCTGAACAGCAATTGCAGCGGCAGCAGCACCGCGATCGCAATCAACACATAGCGGTTGCCGAAGAATCCCTGCCGGGAAAGCACCGAGGCATATATGTAGCGGCTGTTGAACAGATAGACCATTTCCCCTACTACCAGCATGTTGACGGCGACGGTGCGCGCCGCCTCGATCGTCATTCCCCGCTCCAGCTCCCACAGGAACAACCCGAAGCACGCGGCCACCAGCAGCACCGAAACGAGGACGATGCGCCAGACCAGGAAGCCGGACAACAGCGGCTCGCCGGGCGCGCGCGGAGGACGCCGCATCACCTCCCCCTCAGGCGGCTCGAAGGCAATGGCGAGCGACAGCGTTACCGCGGTAACCATGTTGACCCACAGGATCTGCACAGCCGTAATCGGCAGCGCCAGACCCAGGAGAATCGCGATGAGGATCACCCCCGCCTCGCCGCCGTTGGTCGGCAGGATGAACAGGATCGCCTTCTTCAGGTTGTCGTAGATGGTGCGGCCCTCTTCGACGGCATGCGCGATGGAGGCGAAATTGTCGTCGGCGAGCACCATTTCCGCCGCCTCCTTCGCCGCCTCGGTTCCCTTCAATCCCATCGCCACGCCGACATCGGCACGCTTGAGCGCCGGCGCGTCGTTGACGCCATCCCCGGTCATCGCCACGATTTCACCTTGCGCCTGCAGCGCCTGCACCAGGCGCAGCTTGTGCTCGGGGCTGGCGCGCGCGAACACGTCGGTACGTGCCGCCGCATCCCTCAACTGCGCATCGTCCATGTGCTCGAGGTCGGCGCCGGAGAGCGCGGCCGCGCCGTCGCCGATGCCGAGTTGCGCGCCGATCGCGCGCGCCGTGATCACATGATCCCCGGTGATCATCTTGACGCGAATGCCGGCGGCGCGGCACAGTCCGATCGCCCTGATCGCCTCCTCGCGCGGCGGATCGATGATGCCGACCACGCCGAGCAGCGTCAGGCCCTGCTCAACGTCGGCAAAACGCAGTTCGCGCCGCCCGTCCTCGCAGGCCCGGAACGCGAGGGCCAGCACGCGTTGCCCCGCCGCCGCCAGCCGCTCGATGTGCTTGTGCCAGTTTGCCAGATTGAGCGGATGATCGCTGCCGCCGCGGCGTTCCCGGCTGCACATGTCGAGCACGCGTTCCGGCGCGCCCTTGACGTACACAAACCCGTGGCCGGCATGGTCGTGGTGCAGCGTGGCCATGAAGCGATGCTCGGACTCGAACGGGATGGAATCGATTCTCGGCAGCGCTTTGGACTCGGATTCCGCGTCCAGGCCCGCCTTGAGCGCGAGGGTGAGCAGCGCGCCTTCGGTGGGATCTCCTTCCATGTGCCAGACACCACCCTGCTCGCGCAAGGTGGCATCGTTGCACAAAAGCGCTGCGCGCGCGACCTCGGCGAGAGCGGCATCCTCCTGGGGCAGCACGTCGGAACCGCCGCGGCTGAAACCGCCTTCAGGCGCGTAGCCTGCGCCGCTCACCTCGCAGGCATCGTCCCCCGTCACCACGCTCTGCACGGTCATCTCGTTGCGGGTCAGCGTGCCGGTCTTGTCGGAGCAGATCACCGTTACCGAGCCCAGCGTTTCCACCGCCGGCAGGCGCCGGATGATGGCGCTGCGTTGCGCCATGCGCTGCACGCCGATCGCTAGTGTGATGGTCATGATCGCCGGCAACCCTTCGGGTATCGCTGCCACCGCCAGCCCGACCACCGCCATGAACATCTCGGTGGCGGAATAGTCGCGCAGCAGCACGCCGAAAGCGAAGGTCGCCGCCGAAAAACCGATGACTGCGAGCGTCAGCCAGCGCCCGAACTGCTCCATTTTGCGCAGCAGCGGGGTCGTTACCTGCTCGACTTGTCCGATCAGCGTGCTGATGCGCCCGATCTCGGTCGCCTGCCCGGTCGCCGCCACCACACCCCGCCCCTGGCCATAGGTGACCAGGGTGCCGGAGTAAGCCATGCAAAAACGGTCGCCCAGCACGGCTTCGGCCGCGACCGGCGCCGGCGTTTTCTCCACCGGCTGTGATTCGCCGGTCAGCGCCGCCTCCTCCACACGCAACGATTTGGTTTCCAGCAGCCGCACATCGGCTGGCACCTTGTCTCCGGATGCGAGCAGCACGATATCTCCCGGCACCAGTTCCTCTGCCGCGATCTCGTGTCGCGCGCCGTCACGCATTACCAGCGCGTGCGGTGACAGCATGCTACGGATGGCTTCGAGGGCTTTTTCGGCCTTGCCCTCCTGGATAAAGCCGATCACCGCGTTGATGATCACCACGCCTGCAATCACACCCGTGTCGACCCAATGCCCGAGCGCGGCGGTAACCAGCGCCGCGGCAAGCAGCACGTAGATCAATGCGTTGTGGAATTGCAGCAGAAATCGCGCCAGCGGCCCGCGCCGCTGTGGCGGCTTGAGGCGGTTTGGTCCGTAGACTTCGAGACGGCGCCGTACCTCGGGTTCGCCCAGGCCGCTTTCCGTGACATCGAGCCTGTCCAGAATTTCGTTTCGGGGCAGCGCATGCCACGCCACGGCCTGTTGTCGTTCATCCATCCTGGTAACGGAGCGGGTATTCATTTGCAAAACCGTATATTATTAAGTTGTTGATAATAAACATTTTTTAAGACGCACCCACTCCCCGTAGGCGCTGCCTATCGGGAACCGGGCGGCGCATGCAGGCTCGCGAGGTAATCCACCATGGCCTGCAACTCCTGCTCGGGCAGTGCCGCGTACGACTGCTTCATCCTGGCAACGGCCGCGGAAAGGCGCGGCCGCACCCTGTCCGACGCGACCATCCAGTCGCGAATGGCGTCCGGCGCCAGCCGCCGGCCCACGCCGTCGAGCGGGCTGCGCGGATTGCCCTGGCCGCCGATGGCATGGCAGCCGGCGCAACCGTTTCTGTCATACGCAGCCCGTCCGGCCGCAACGGCCGGCGACTGGAATTGCGGCACAGGCTCTTGCACCTCAGGCCGAACTTCCTGCGGCCCCGGCGCGTTATGCACAAGGCTGAAAACCGCCGCGAGTCCCACGACGATCAGCGCGGTCAGCGCCGCCAGACTTTTAGCAAGCAGTTCACGCATCGCGCTAGACCCACTCGAAAAGTTCGCTGTGAATCTGCGCGGACCGGATGCCGAGCGCCGCAAGCCATTTTTCGGCTGATTGCGTCATCGCGGTGGGTCCGCAGAGGAAGTAGTGCATCTTGCCGCGGTCCGCGGGCAGGTGCCGCTCCAGCATCGCCTGCGTGAGCAGGCCGCGTTCACCGTCCCAGCCTTCAGATGGCTCGCCCAGAATGTGGACTACGCGCAGATTCAGCCGCCCGGTGAGCGCATCCAGTTCCTCGCGATACAGTGTCCGGTCCCAACGCCGGTTGCCGTAGAACAACACCAGCGGCCGCCGGTCGCCGCGGTCGGCCAGCGTGCGCAGCATGCCCATGATCGGCGCGATGCCGATGCCGCCCGCAACGAACACGCAGCCCGGCGCCCGGGGATGCCGGTCTGTCGAGAAAGCGCCGTAAGGGCCGTCGAGAAAAGCCTGCTGTCCCGGCGCCGCGTTCATCCCCGAACGGGTGAAATCGCCGACAGCCTTGATGCCGAATTCGATGGTTCCGGCGCGCGCGGCGCTCGAGGCGATGGAAAACGGGTGTTCCCTGAGCGCAAACGGCGAGGCGCCCAGCGTCAGCCACGCGAACTGCCCGGGCTGAAACCGCATGCCACCGTGGCCTTCCGGCTCGAGGACCAGGGTATAGGCATCGCCCCGTTCGCGCCGCACCTCGGCCACGCGGTACGGCTTGCGCAGCGTCAGCCAGGGCCGGACCAGCCGCACATGGCCGATGAGCGCGATCCAGAACAGACCATAGCCGGTCCACAGCGCCTGCTTCCAGTCCGTGTCGATATAGTACCCGGTGCCGACCACATGCCAGAGCGCGAGGCCTAACGCGACGGTCGCAACCAGCGCGTGTGTCCAGCGCCACAGGTCGTAATCGATTCCGAAACGCCGCCGGGCGAGCGAACTCGCGATAAGGAGCGCGAACAGCGCCAGCGCCGCCCGGCCCGCGGACATGTGCGCCGGCGCATCCAGAGGGTTCGCGCTGCCCAGCACTGCCGGATTATCGAAGCGGATAATGAAATAGTGCAGGGCCGCGATCGCAAGCGCGAAAATCGCAAGAAAACGGTGAAAGTAGTAGATGATGTCGATCCCGAACGGCATCGTCGCGCGGCGGAACCGCGCGGTAAGAATGAACTGCACGCCCATCATCGCGAGCGCCGCGAACCCCAGCGCCATCGCAAAATCCCACCAGAACCCGCCGGGCGGCGGCACCGGGCCGAGGAGTAGTGCGAAAAGCGGCGCCGTCACCACCGCCAGATAGGCGAGGAGCCAGGATATCGCCGACAGCAGCGGGCTCATTGGATATTACTTCACCAGTGTCACGGGTACGCTGGACAGGCGCACTACTCTGGCCGCAACCGAACCCAGCACGAGATTACCCACCGCGCCCAGGCCGCGCGTACCCATCACGATTTCGCCGCAACCCAGGCCCGCCGCCTGGTTGACGATGGTATCCGCCACAGCGCCCGTCACGACGAGCACCTTGTGTGGCACCAGCGCCCCGACCAGCACCTCGCGTGCTTCATTCACTGCGTGTTCCGCCTCGCATCGACGCGCCTCCTGCGACATTTCCGCAGTCACCAGCGCCGAGACCTCGCCGCTTTTGAACGGTGGCTGCACGTGCAGCAGATGTATGGTGCCATCGTAGCCGGATTTCAGCCGCGCGATCGCGTGGCGTACCGCCCGCACTCCCGCCGCAGACCCGTCAATAGCCACGAGAATGTCTGCGCACATTCCAAGCGCGCTTGGTTTCGGCATGAGATTTACGCTCAGTCGATGAGAAGTTTGAAAGGCATGCAGCCACACCCGGTACGAAGGTTCAGCCGCGCGGCTTGGGACCGGCCTTCTCCTTTTGCTGCTCTTCGGGCTCGAGCCAGCGCGACACCGGCAGATCCTGCTTGGGATTGCTCGGCCAGTGCAGGTACTCGGTGCGCAACCGCCCGTCCCGGACCGCAACCTTGCGGGTTTGTGTCTTGCCCTCGTAGACCGCGCTCACCGCATAAGTTCCTGCAGGCAGTTTCGCCATGAAGAACGGGCCGTCGGCGACATGCTCGATCACGGTCTTCCCGCCGCCATCCTTGATCGCCACGGCGACGTCAGCCAGGTAATTGCCTTCGACCAGGGTGAACACCAGTTTGAGATTGAATTCCTTCTCGCGCGCCTTGAGACGTTCCTCCGAATCCACGCCGACACCGCCGGAGACGTACGACACGCCGTTTTTCTCGAAGACTTTTTCCGGGAACCCCTGCGCCATCGCCAGGGTTGCAAAAATCATCACCGTCAATCCGAACCATCTGATATGTCGCATTATTGTTCTCCTTTGCTCGTTGACTTCCCGCATTAAAGGACAAAAGGCACATCTGATGGTTCCAACTTAGTCCTGCCGCGCGAAACATTGTTTGACGCAAATCAACAAACAGTTTGTCGGAGCCAAGCCCGACAAACTCCTAGCCGGTTTTTTTCTTCGCCAGGTCGAGAAACTGCGAGAGCAGATCCATGGGCACGGGAAAAACGATGGTCGAACTCTTGTCGCCGGCGATGCTGCCCAGAGTCTGCAGGTAACGCAGCTGCATGGCCTGGGGTTCGCGCGCCAGCATTTGCGCCGCTTCGAGAAGTTTCTCCGCCGCCTGCAGTTCACCCTCGGCATGAATCACCTTGGCGCGCCGCGCGCGCTCCGCTTCGGCCTGTTGCGCGATTGCACGCACCATGGAGGCATCGATGTCGATATGTTTGATCTCGACATTGGCCACCTTGATACCCCAGGCGTCGGTCTGAGCGTCCAGAATTTTCTGGATATCGAGATTGAGCTTGTCGCGCTCGGCCAGCATCTCATCGAGTTCGTGCTTGCCGAGCACGGCGCGCAGCGTGGTCTGCGCCAGCTGGCTGGTGGCCTCGAAGAAATTTTCCACCTGGATGATCGCCCTCTCCGGGTCGAGGACGCGGAAATAAATCACCGCGTTGACCTTCACCGAAACGTTGTCGCGCGAAATCACGTCCTGGCTCGGCACGTCCATCACGATCGTGCGCAGATCGACGCGCACCATCTGCTGGATCGCCGGAATGACCAGGATCAGACCCGGGCCCTTGACCTTCCAGAAACGGCCAAGCATGAACACCACGCCGCGCTCGTATTCGCGCAGGATGCGGAACGATGCGACGACCAGCAGCGCGAGCAGGAACAGAATACCGCCTATGCCAAAATCCCAGAACATGATTTGCCTCCAATATTAGAAGTTGTCTCAAAAACATTTAAAACCTGATGAAACCGCCGATGGACGCCGATGAATTCTTTTTAATACCTTCTTTTCAACACCCGCTCGACGGGTGCGCTTGACGGGTACGCCGATAAAACCCACCTGGCACGGTGACTACGGGTAATAAATCAGATAATAAAAACAAATGCGTTATGTTCAAGGCGCCCTCTGTGGATTTTCGGTTCCGGTAGTCATCGGCGTTCATCGGCGGCTAATAATTTGGTTTTTGAGACAGGCTCTAGTATTCGTGCATATGCATGGAAGCACATTTGCACCTTTCTCCCCTCGGGAGAAGGGCCGGGGATGAGGGTTGCGCATCATCACGGATTATTGCGATGTCCCGCAGTTTGATCCGATTCAGGTTCGACGCTGAGCGTCAGCCCGTCGATAGCGGTGACGCGGATTTTCTGCCCCCGCGCGAGCGGCACGCGGCTCACGATGCGCCAGTTCTCGCCATGAACCCGCGCCCAGCCTTCGCCCTGCATGTCGTCGAGCACCTCGCCGCGGGCACCGATCATATCCTCGCTGCCGCTGACCACAGGCCGCTTGCGCGCCCTGGCCGCCATCGCCACGATGGCGAACACGATCAGCGCGCTGGCCAGCGCCAGGGTCACCGTGAAGGACAGCGGCACCGCGTAACCGCCCGCCTGCGGCTCGATCAGGATTACCGAGCCGAAGACCAAAGCGATGGCGCCGCCGATTCCGAGCGCGCCGAAACTCGGTAAAAACGCTTCGGCTATGATGAACGCCAGCCCCAGCAGTATCAGTCCGAGTCCCGCATAGTTGATCGGCAGCATCTGGAATGCGTACAGCGCCAGCAGCAGGCAGATCGCGCCGACCACGCCCGGCAGAATAAAGCCCGGGCTCATGAACTCGTAGATCAGGCCGTAAATGCCGATCATCATCAGTATCATCGCCAGGCTGGGATCGGCGATCACCGCCAGCAGCCGGCTGCGCCAGTCGGGCTCGATGGCAACCACTGCGGCCCCCTCGGTCTTGAGGGTTCGCTCCACGCCCTGTATCGTGACTTTTCTGCCGTGCACCTGCTTGAGCAGATCACTGATGTCGTGCGCGACGATATCGGTCACCTTGAGTTTATGCGCCTCGGCCGCCGACAGGCTCACCGCTTCGCGCACCGCGCGCTCGCCCCATTCGGCGTTGCGGCCGCGCAATTGCGCCAGGCTGCGGATATAGGCGGCGGCATCGTGTATCTGTTTCTCAGTCATGGTGCTTTTGGGCGCCGCTCCCGGCTTGGATTCGGCATCTTTTTTATCAGCCTTTTCCTTTCCGTCCTTGAGCTTGTCGTCGCGCGGCGCCTCCTTGCCGGGTTCGGAGCCGGGCATGATGCCGATCGCCACGGGGGTTGCTGCGCCCAGATTGGTTGCCGGCGCCATCGCCGCAATGTGGCTGGCATAAAGGATGTAGGTCCCGGCGCTTGCGGCTCGCGCGCCGCCGGGCGCGACAAAGGTCGCCACCGGTACCGGCGATGCCAGGATCTCCTTGATGATCTTGCGCATCGCCGTATCGAGACCGCCCGGGGTGTCGATCTTCAGGATCACGAGTTCCGCCCCCTGCTCGGCGGCCTGGCGTATGCCGCGTACCGTGTAGTCTGCGGTGGCCGGACTCACCGCGCCTTCGAGCGTCAAGACCACTACCGGCGCTGCTTGCGCGGCTTGCCCCGCCGCCCATAACACAATGCCGAGGAACACACCGATCCACCCCTCCCGCCTGGACTTGGCAGCAAGGCTTCGGTAAAGATATGGCCACATTGGAATCGGAGCTTTCATGGTTATAGGACAGGGTTTACAGCCACAAGTTTCTCCTCATATCACATACTGACCATGCCCGCTGCGCTTAGAACCCGTTAGGAAATCAAATAAATTTGCCGCCGATGAACGTCGATAGACGCCGATGAAAATCTAAAATTCCAAGTTGTCATTACACCGGGAAAGAATATAACCAACTGTTTTTATTTGTTATTAATGGGCATTAGTGGTAACTGATTATTGAAGTTGGCTTGATCGGCGTTCGATCCCTCTCTCCCGACCTCTCTCCCAAAGGGAGAGAGGAGGCAATTGTTTCCCTTCTCCTTCCTGGATACCGAAGGGTAGGGGCTTCATCAGAAGGGTCAGGGATGAGGGCCGGGCGGTTACATTGGTCCTGGTCTTTTTGAAATGCGCTCTTAGGAAACGGGAGGCGTAACGTTTTTGACCTCGAGAACGCCGCTGCGGATATGCAAATCACGCTGCGGGAACGGAATCTGGATTTTATGCTCCGCGAACTTGTCGTAAATCGCGAAGTTCAAGGCACTGATCAGCTTGTTCGGTTTGGTGACGAGGGTCCGGCTCCAGCAGCGCAGTTCAAAACTGAGCGAACTGTCTCCAAAGCCCAGGAAACGCACCGCCGGTTCCGGCTGGCTGAGCACGTCCACGTTTTCCTTCGCCACTTCGAGCAGCACTTTTTCGACCAGCCGCGCATCGCTGCCATACGCCACACCCACCGGGATCTTGAAGCGCAGCTTGTCGTCGTTGTATTTCCAGTTGACGACATTTTCAGTTATGAACTTCGAATTTGGCACGATCACGGTGATGTCGTCATTGGTCAGCACCTTGGTGCTGCGCGCGCCGATTTCCATTACGTCCCCCGAAACGTCACCGACCTCGATGCGGTCACCAACTTTGATCGGCCGCTCGAACATGATGACCAGCCCGCTGATGAAATTGCCGACGATATTCTGCAGGCCGAAACCGACGCCGATGCCGACCGCGCCGGCCAGCACGTTGAGCGTGGTGAGGTTGATGCCGACGGTCTGAATGATCACCACGAAACCGATGATCAGCACTATATAACGCGTGATCGTACCCACCGCATGGCGGGCACCGAGATCGAGACCCGTATTGGTCAGGATACGCTCGGACAGCCAGTAGCGAATCCAGCCCGCCACATAAAACAGCAACACGACCAGGATCAGCAGGTAGACCAGGGTCCACAGCGTCACCTGGGTCTGCCCGATGGAGAAAAGCGGGACGGCGAGAATGTCCTTGATCTTGCCCAGCCACTGCATCAGCGTATCCATGCCTGTCTCCTGTGCCTCCAACCAGCCGCGGACGGCGCGCACCGCAACGGCGAGAATCGGATATAACTGATTGTTTTGTAATTACTTTTTAAATGACGCCCAGCGCCCGATCAGCGTCTGGTAGGCAGTTGCTGGCTTATATTCGCGGGCACACTGCGCAGCGGCCAGGAATTCGTGCAGTATCGGTGTGCCGTCGAGCTGACCCGGATTATTCGGGTCATGGAATTCGGGGTGCCACTGCAGGCCCACCACGTAGCCGGGACCGCGCCAGCGGATCGCCTCGACGATATTATCCGGCACCGCCAGCGCCTCGACGGCGAAATCGCGCCCAAGATCTTTCACCGCCTGATGGTGGATGCTGTTGACGCGCACGGTTTGCCGGCCCGGGTAGAGTCGCGCCAACCCGGAGCCTTCAACCAGGGAAATCTCATGATAGTTCTGGTCATAGGCAGCGACGTTGTGATGCTCCAGCTCATCGCCATGCTGGTGCATGATGTCCTGGTAGAGCGTGCCGCCGTAAGCGACATTGATCAACTGCAGCCCGCGGCAGATGCCCAGCACCGGTTTTCTGGCAGCAACGAACGCCTGCACCAGGTCCATTTCGTACATGTCGCGTATGCGATCGCCGTCCCATTCTGTCTTGAGCGACGTCTCGCCGTAAGTGATCGGGCTGATGTCGGCGCCGCCCTGCAGCACCAGCCCGTCCAGCGACGCGACATAATCCGCGACACGAATGTTGCCGCGGCGCAGCAGCCCGCCGCCCTCGATAGACGGAATCATGAAGACCAGCGCATTGGCCGTCATCAGCCAGTGCGCAATCGACTGCTCCAGATACTGCAAAGTCTTGCCGCGGAAACCCAGTTCCTGGGGCACCTTGTGCAAAAAACGCGGCGACAATCCGATTTTCAGCGGTTGGGTCATGGCCATCTACTTAGCCAACAAAAAATTAACCGGCGGTTTCATCGGTTTTGATCTTTTTGATATGCGCTCTTAGAGTCCCGATGTTACGGGCTCTCGGCCGCACGCCCCATCCACAAATCGCTCTGCAGGCGCACGACGTCATTAAAAGAATTGTAGCGCTTATACGTCTCGCGCAGCCAGCGGGCATCGCTGCGACCGGTTTCGATATCGGCGGCAAGCGCCTGCAACGCAGCGCCATTGCCCAGTTCGGCGGCGTGGCGCTCGATACGCCGAAGCGTGGCGAGCACGTCCTCGCGCAGACCTACGCTATGCTGGGTGTGGGCATCGACCAGATTGCCGGCCAGCCCGTAACGGCACGCCTGGAAGCGGTTGTGACTGTAGACTAAATAGATGTCAGGTGACGGCATATGTGGCCGCTCGGCGAGCAGGTAGCAGGCCAACGACTGGACATAAGCCGCCAGCAACGCCGCGCGTTCCACCGTGAGCGGCGTGTCGAACACCCGGACCTCGACTGTTCCATATTCGGGCTTGGGACGAATGTCCCAGTAGATATCTTTCAGGCTTTCGATGATGCCAAAACCGCGCATCTTGTCGATGTACGCAACGAACTCGCTCCAGGACTGCACGAAGGGCGCATGCCCGGACAACGGGAAGGCATTCACCGTGTTCAGGCGTGACGACTGATAGGCCGTGTCCTGCCCCTCCTGAAACGGCGAGGAAGCCGACAACGCGATGAAATGCGGCACGTAGCGCGCCAGCATGTGGATCAGATACATCGCGTCATCGCCACCGGGACAACCGACGTGCACGTGCTGCCCGAAAATGGTGAACTGTTTGGCTAGGTAGCCGTAGACGTCGAGCAGGCGCTTGAAGCGTTCCGTGGGATAAATGCGCCGGTCGCTCCAGTTGTGGAACGGATGGGAGCCGCCGCCGGCTATGCGCACATTGAGCCGCTCCGCCGCCGTTACCATCGCATCGCGGATCTGCCGCAGTTCACTCACCATCGAGTCGTGATTCCGATGCACAGAAGTGTTCAGCTCAACCATGCTCTCGGTAATTTCCGGTTTGATTAATCCCGGATGAGAATTTTTCTCCAGCAGCCCAATAAGATCTGCCGCATCGCGGGCCAGGTTAAAGTCGCGCGAATTGAGTATCTGCAGTTCGAGTTCGACGCCGACGCTGCATTCATGGGAAGATTTGAACTCCATCTGACTTTCGCTCATTGCTGCTTTTCTTCGTTGGTTTCACCCGCCTGTTTCAACGCAAACTGCACGGCGATCGGGCCGAGCAGTTCCAGGATCAGCACCGCGGAGAGCACGATCGCCGAGAGCTTGACGCCGAATTCCGGATACAGATCCGCCGTGCCCTGCACCATGACCAGCGCCGTGCTCGACATCGGCGTGAGCGCGATGCACAGCAACCCGGCGCTGCCCGCGCGCACGCCGGAAAAATGAGTGAGGCTCAGCACGCCGATCGACTTGCCGGCGAAGCGCGCCAGGATGTAGACCAGCGCCAGACCGCCGCCGGCGGCCATCTCGGAGAGCTGCAGACTGGCCCCGCCGATCACGAACAGCACCACGAAGAACAGCTGCCCGACGCGGCCGGTGTCTACCGCCATCAGGTCATGGCGCCGGTCGAGATTGCGAACCATCACGCCCAAGGCAAGCAGCGCCAGCAGCACCGACAGCTCGAGCATTCGGGCTGCCCCTACCGTAACGGCAACCAGCGCCAGCAACAGCACGAGGTGACGCTCCGCGCTTTTGCACAGCCAGCGCGCCAGCAGCAGCGCAAGCATGCAGGCGGCATAGCCCAGGGCCAGCGAGCCGGCCAGCATGTACATCGGATGCAGCGCCACCGTGATCCATCCGGCCTGGTATTCGTGGTGGACCCCCGACAGCAGCATGGTCATCAACACGAAAGCAATCACGCTGTTGATCGCAACCAGGTTGAGCGCGCGTTCGGTGACCTGGCCTTCGGCGCGCAGTTCCTGGGATACCAGCATCACCACGGCCGGCGAAGTGGAAACGCCGATCGCGGCGGCCACCGCGGCAAATAACGGTTTGACGTCGAAATAAACCAGCGCGAAATACATAAAAGCGAACGACAGCGCGCTTTCCAGCACGCCGGTAGCCAGCAGCCAGCGGTCTTTTTTAAGCCAGGTGACATCGAGCCGGCGGCCGAGTTCGAACAGAACGAGACCCAGCGCAATATCGACAAAGATCCTTGCCTCGGCGATCAGTTTATCGTCGAGCAGCCCGGAGCCGCTGGCGCCAAGCAGCATGCCCATCAGCACGTAGCCGGTGATGCGCGGCAAATGAAGCAAGCGCTTGACGAGTTCGCCGCCGATCAGACCGGCGAGCAGCAGCAATCCAAACAGCGCAAGCGGGTTGGCGGGAAACGGAAGCTGCGGCAGAAAATCGAGATACGTCATAGCGGGCGATCCACGTTGTTCGGCACTTGGGCGTGCCGCCTCCTGTCAACGTCTGCTTGCCGAGCGATGCCTGCGTCGATCCTCGATATCAGACGCAAAGCACTGGGCATTATTTGTTAAAGTTATTTTAATCAGACCGCGCATGCAGGAAAAGTTCCCGCCCGGCCGCGATCCACGGCAGCAATGGTAAACAGGCACTAGTCAGGGCGCAAGAATGATGTGCACGCGATACGGGCCGTGCGCGCCGAGGGTGACAGTCTGTTCGATATCGGCGGTGCGCGAGGGACCGGAAATGAAATTGACCGCGCGCGGCAAGTGCTCAAATTCAGCGCGCAGCAGTTCCCAGGCGTCTTCCATGCCGCGCACGATGCGCGTTTTGTGCACAACGGCGATATGGGTCTCCGGCAGCAGGCTCACCGCAGCGGGCGTGTGCGGCCCGGAAAGCGTCATCAACGTGCCGGTCTCGGCGATGGCGCAAAAAGCTCCGGTGATGCCCACCAGGTCGTCACCGCGCGCGTTGCGCGCCTCGACCTCCATCCCGCTGCCCGCCCAGTCGAGGCCGGTGAATTCCTGCCAGCACACGGCGCGCAGCGGCAGATTATTCTCACGCAGATAGACGGCGGTTGCCGCCGGTATTGCGCTGTCCGATCCGATCTCATGCCAGGTGCTGGCAAGATCCAGGGCGCGCTCGCGAAAGCGCGTGACCAGCTCCCCGTCAGATGCGGGACGCGGGCTCTGCGGGTGCGCGCGAATATGCGCGCGCACGGCTTCGCGCTCCGCATCATCCGGCACGCCGCTTCTGCCTTGCGCCGCACGAATGCGCGAAAGAATCGCCTTGCGCGCGGCGCTGTTTTCTTCACTCTTCACCCTTCACCCTTCACCCTTCACCCAAGAGTGGGCATGTTGAGGCCGGGTGCGGCGACATCGCCCGCCGGCCAGCGCGTGGTCACGACCTTGGTGCGGGTATAGAAGGTGACGCCTTCCATGCCGTGCACGTGCAGGTCGCCGAACAGCGAATTCTTCCAGCCGCCAAACGAGAAAAACGCCATCGGCACGGGGATCGGGACATTGACGCCGACCATCCCCACTTCGATCTCGTTCTGAAAGCGGCGTGCCGCGCCGCCCGAGCGCGTGAAAATCGCGGTGCCGTTGCCGTAGGGGTTGCTGTTGACGAGTTCGATCGCTTCATCGAAGGTATTCACGCGCAACACCACCAGCACCGGGCCGAAGATCTCGTCCTTGTATATCGTCATCTCGGGGGTGACGTGGTCGAACAGCGATGCGCCCAGAAAAAAACCCTGCTCGTGGCCGGCAACCTTGGCGCCGCGGCCATCGAGAACGAGTTTGGCGCCTTCGCTCACACCCTTGTCGATGTAGCTCGCGACCTTGTCGCGGTGAACCCGCGTGATGAGCGGGCCCATCTCGACGCCGTGCTGGTCGCCCGGCCCGATCGGCAGCTTCGCCGCTTTCATGCGGATTTTTTCCACCAGCGCATCACCCGCATCGCCCACGGCCACCACTGCGGAAATCGCCATGCAGCGCTCGCCGGCGGAAACGTAACCCGCACCGATCAGCGCATCCGCCGTGAAATCGAGATCGGCATCGGGCAACACCACGGCGTGATTCTTCGCGCCGCCCAGCGCCTGCACCCGCTTGCCGTGCCGCGCCGCGGTCTCGTATACGTACTTGGCGATCGGCGTCGAACCCACGAACGACAACGCCTTGATATCGGCATGAGTGAGTATTGCGTCCACCGCCTCCTTGTCGCCGTGCACGACGTTGAATACGCCGTCGGGCAGTCCCGCTTCTTTGAACAGTTCCGCCATGAGCATCGAAGCCGACGGCACCTTTTCGGAAGGTTTCAGCACGAACGTGTTGCCGCAGGCGATCGCCACCGGAAACATCCACAGCGGCACCATCACCGGAAAATTGAACGGGGTGATGCCGGCGCACACGCCTATCGGCTGTAGCATGGAATGGCAGTCGATGCCGCGCCCGACGTCCTCGGCATGCTCGCCCTTGAGCAAATGCGGCACGCCGCTTGCGAACTCGACCACCTCTATGCCCCGCTGCAGCGAGCCCGCCGCATCGGCGAGCGTCTTGCCGTGCTCCTCAGTGATGAGCCGCGTGAAATCCTGGCGATGCGCCTCGAGCAGTTCACGAAAACGCGTCAGGATACGCGCGCGCCGTATCGACGGCGTGGCGCGCCATTCCGGAAAAGCGGCTTGGGCCGCCGCCACTGCGGCGTTGATGTCGGCGCTGTTGCACAACGGTACGCGGCGCACCGTTGTTCCGTTCGCCGGATTGGTCACGTCACCGAAGCGCTTGCTGGTGGCCGCCTGTTTTTTGCCGTCGATCCACAGCGCAATGGTTTCAGTGCTGTGTATGTCCGCTGGTTTATTCATCGCCATCTCCTAAGAGCGCATATC
The DNA here is from genome assembly GCA_030683105.1 of Burkholderiales bacterium. GTDB lineage: Bacteria > Pseudomonadota > Gammaproteobacteria > Burkholderiales > SG8-41 > CAKKQX01. The sequence goes on from JAUXMZ010000008.1 coordinate 47,212, forward strand.
AAAAAGATCAAGACCGATGTAACCGCCCGGCCCTCATCCCTGACCCTTCTCCCCTGGTGGAGAAGGGAAACAATTGCCTCCTCTCTCCCTTTGGGAGAGAGGTCGGGAGAGAGGGATCAAACGCCGATGGATTCACTTTTATACCCGCTCGACGGGTACGTCGATCGAACCACGTCAAAAGCTTCTGCAGCCAATGATAAATATTAATATATAAAACAACCGGTTATACTCCATCTCCGGGTAATTACAACTTGGAATTTTGAATTTTCATCGGCGTTCATCGGCGGCTAATTTTTACTTTGCAGTTTACCCTTTGCGTATTTTCTGACTATACAGTTCACGAAACGTTTTGCCCTGCGGCGCCGGCATGTCGCGGCCGGCGGTCCAGCCGCCACCCAGTGGTAAATGGTGTATCCGTTTTTCCGCGCCGCCCATGTACGCCAGCATGCGCGCGCCTATACGCGACAGGACCGCGTAAAGCGCTGGATGACGGGCGGTCCATCCCCACAGAGCCAGGCCCAGTTTTTCCGGCCACGGCTTCAGGCCCCGCTCGAACTGCCGTTCGCGCAGCTTGCGCATCAGGTCCGGCAGCGGAATCTTGACCGGACAGACCACTCCGCACTGGTTGCACAGTGTAGAGGCATTGGGCAGATCGAGCGCATTCTCGATGCCGACATAGGACGGAGTAAGAATCGAGCCCATCGGCCCCGGGTACACCCAGCCGTAAGCATGGCCGCCGACGCTCTGGTAGACCGGGCAATGGTTCATGCATGCGCCGCAGCGGATGCAGCGCAGCATAGCCTGCATGTCGCCGCCGATGAGTTTAGTGCGGCCGGCGTCGACCAGGATGATATGGAAATGCTCCGGACCATCGAGGTCGGCGGCGTCTTTGACGCCGGTGTTGACCGAGATGTAATTGGTGATCGTCTGGCCGGTGCCATGGCGCGGCAGCAGCCGCAGCAGTGTCGTCGCATCCTCCAGTGTGGGCACCACTTTCTCTATGCCCGTGATCGCCACATGCACGCGCGGCAGCGTCGTTACCATGCGCCCGTTGCCCTCGTTGGTGACGATCAGCGTCGACCCGGTCTCGGCGACGATGAAGTTGGCGCCGGAGATGCCCATGTCCGCCGACAGGAAATGCGGCCGCAGAATCTCACGCGCCTCGCGGCACAAATCAGGTATCCGGGTTTTGCGCGTAAGCTTATGTTTTTCCTCGAAAAGATCCGATACATCCTCCTTGCTCTTGTGCACCACCGGGGCAACGATGTGAGACGGCGGTTCGTGCGCGAGCTGCAGGATGTATTCGCCGAGATCGGTTTCGATGACTTCGATGCCCGCCGCCTCCAGCGCATCGTTGAGCGCGCACTCCTCGCTCACCATCGATTTCGATTTTGCGGCCTTGCGCACGCCGTAGCGCACCGCGAGTTCGCACACGATGCGATTGGCTTCTTCGGCGGTTTCCGCCCAGTGCACCACCGCGCCGCGCGCCGTGGCGTTTGTTTCGAATTCTTCGAGATAGACGTCGAGGTTGGCAAGCGCGCGATCGCGAATCTCGGCGGCGGCGGTGCGGATGGCCTCGAAGTTGTCGAGCTCGGCGACGCGGTCAGCACGCCCCTTGACGAAATTGCCCTGCAGCTTCCTGAGCGCGGCCTGCAGCTTGACGTCGGCGAGCTTCTCGCCGGCGCGCGCTTTGAAATTCATGGACGTAACTTGCATAAAAACCTTAAGCCACAGAGGTCACAGAGGATTCTTTTCAATACCCGCTTGACGGGTACACAGAGAACGACCCGAATCAGACCACGCACATACTCTGTGATCTCTGTGTTCTCTGTGGCTAATCATTGCCATCTGTTCCTGCGAGGACCTCGGCAACATGCAGCACCTGCGTTTTCATGTCGCCGCGCCGGCGCAGCCGGCCTTCGATATTGAGCATGCACCCCAGGTCGCCAAGCACCAGCGCATCGGCGCCGCTCGCCGCGACATTGTTGCACTTGTTGTCTGCCAACCGCGTCGATATCTCGCCGAACTTGACGGCGAAGGTGCCCCCAAAGCCGCAGCACACTTCCGCCTCCTCCATTTCCTTGAGCTTCAATCCCTGCATCTTCGCGAGCAACTGGCGCGGCTGCGACTTCACGCCCGCTTCGCGCAGGCCCGAACAGGAGTCATGATAGGTCACGGTTCCATCAAAGCGCCCCGGCACCTGCTCAAGCCTGGCGACATTGACCAGAAAATCAGTCAGTTCGTAGGTGCGCCCGCATAACCGCTTGATGCGTTCGAGTTCTTCGGGCTGGTCGGAGAACAGATCCGGGTAGTGCGCGCGTATCATGCCGGCGCAGGAGCCCGAAGGCGCGACCAGATAATCGCAGGCCTCAAACTCATTCAGCACCTTGCGCGCCAGCGCCTGTGCAGAGGCGCGGTCGCCCGAGTTGTAACCGGGCTGGCCGCAGCAGGTCTGCGTTTGCGGCACGACGACCTCGCAACCGGCGGCTTCCAGCAGCTTCAAGGCTGCAAAACCGATGCTGGGGCGGAACAGATCGACGAGACAGGTGACGAAGAGGCCGACGCGCATTATTCAAAACCATTATTAGCCACAGAAGATCATTATCCCAGAAAACAGGTAATGGAACCGCTGATGCCGGTCCTGACAAAGGGACGCAGATCAAAAGCATTTGCCACAGAGAGCACAGAGGTCACAGAGAAAAGGAAAATCTTTCCCGTTTTTTGTTGTTTCTCTGTGTCCTCTGTGACCTCTGTGGCTAAAAAGGTTTGGGGGGGTGGCGGATCTGAATCCCAGGCCTCAGCGCTCCCAGGCAGGCGCGCCGCCGGGTTCGATGCCGTATTGCTTCATCGCTTTGGACACGGTAGTCCGCGGCACACTGCTTTCATCTGCAAGCGCGCTCAACGCGGCGATGACCACGTGCGCGGCGCTGACCGCGAAGAAATCGCGCAATGCCGCGCGCGTATCGCTGCGGCCGAAGCCGTCGGTGCCCAACGTCACATAACGGCGCGGCACATAAGGCCGGATCAGGTCCGGCACGGCGCTCACATAATCGCTGGCGGCGATGACGGGCCCGGCCGTATCTGCAAGGCATTGTCCTACATAGCTCGTACGCGGTTTGGCTGCGGGACTGCGGCGATTGTGGTGCTCGACCGCCATGCCGTCGCGCCTGAGTTCGGTGAAACTGGTGACGCTCCACACATCCGCCGCCACGCCCCAATCCTTTTCCAGCATTTCGGCCGCGGCGATGACTTCGCGCAGGATGGTGCCGCTGCCCAATAGCTGCACGCCCGCCTCCCGCCTCCCGCCTCCCGCCTCCCTATACGGATACATGCCGCGCAGAATGCCTTCGATCACATGTTGGCGCGTCTGTGAAGCCTCGCGCGACGAATCTCCCCTCTCCTGCGCATTAGCGTGGGAGAGGCGCGCCGGAGCGTGGAGCAGGGGCCCCTCCTTTGGGGATGCGACCGCAGAGGTGCGCATAAGCACGCGGGGATCCGGCGCGCTGCATCCCTCTGCGGGGTCGCATCCATCGCCCAAGGCCGACGGAACCTGCTCCGCCCTCCGCGGGCTCGGGGGAGAGGGCTCGCCGGGCAGTGCCGGATGGACGTAGTTCTCGTTCATCACCGTTATGTAATAGAACGCGTCCTCCTGTTCTTCCAGCATGCGGCGCATGCCGTCCTGCACGATCACCACCAGCTCATAGCCGAAACACGGATCGTAAGCGCGGCAGGTCGGAATCGTGGACGCGATCAGGTGGCTCGAGCCATCCTGGTGCTGCAGACCCTCGCCCGAGAGCGTGGTGCGGCCGGCGGTCGCGCCCAGCAAAAAGCCGCGCGAGCGCATATCGGCCGCCGCCCAGATCAGGTCGCCGATGCGCTGAAAGCCGAAGATCGAATAAAAAATATAGAACGGCAGCATGGGCGTGCCATGCGCCGAGTAGGCGGTCGCCGCCGCGAGCCACGATGAAATCGCGCCGGCTTCGGTGATGCCCTCCTCGAGTATCTGGCCGTCCTTCGCCTCCTTGTAGTACAGCAGTTCGTCGCGGTCCTCGGGTTCATAGAGCTGGCCGACCGCGGAGTAGATCGCAACCTGGCGGAACAACGCCTGCATGCCGAAGGTGCGCGCCTCGTCGGCGACGATAGGCACGATGCGCCTGCCTATGGCCGGATCCTTCAGCAGTTGCGACAGCAGACTGACGAACACCATGGTGGTCGACTGCTGGCGAGCGCCCGAGCCCTGCAGCGTTTTCGTAAAACTCGACAGCGCCGGCACTTTCAGTTTCGGCGCCGTAGTCAGGCGCACCGGCAGATGACCGCCCAACGCCTTGCGGCGTGCATGCAGGTACTTGATTTCAGCACTGCTGTCGTCGGGCTTGTAGAAACGCAGCGCGCACACGTCCTGATCAGACAGCGGCAGCGAGAAGCGGTCACGGAAGGCGATCAGCGCCTCGTCTTCGAACTTCTTCGCCTGGTGCGAGGTCATTTTGCCCTGCCCCCAGTGCCCCATGCCATAGCCTTTCTTGGTCTGCGCCAGAATCACCGTGGGCTGGCCCTTGTGGTTCAGCGCGGCATTATAGGCGGAGTAAATCTTGACCGGGTCATGCCCGCCGCGGCGCAGGCGGTCGATGTCCTCGTCCGAGAGATGCGCCACCAGCTGCTGCAGTTCGGGATACTTGTTGAAGAAATTCTCGCGGTTGAAGCGGCCGTCGGTCGCCGCATACTTCTGGAACTCCCCATCCACCGTCTCGTGCAGGCGCTCGAGCAACACGCCGTCGTGATCGCGCGCGAACAACGGGTCCCAGTCCGAGCCCCACAACAGCTTGATCACGTTCCAGCCGGCGCCGGCAAACAGCCCTTCGAGTTCCTGGATCACCGAACTGTTGCCGCGCACCGGGCCGTCCAGCCGCTGCAGATTGCAGTTGACGACGAAAATCAGGTTGTCGAGCCGCTCGCGCGCCGCGAACGCGAGGCCCGCGAGTGCCTCGGGCTCGTCCATCTCGCCGTCGCCGACGAACGCCCACACTTTGCGGCCCGCAGTCTCAAGGATGCTGCGGTTTTCGAGATAGCGCATGAAACGCGCCTGATAGATCGCGTTGATCGGACCCAGCCCCATGGAGGCGCACGCAAACTGCCAGAAGTCCGGCAGCAGCCACGGATGCGGATAGGAGCTCAACCCCCTGCCGCCGGTCTCGCGCCGGTAGTGGGCGAGATGCGCCTCGTCCAGCCTGCCTTCGAGAAACGCTCGCGCGTAGACGCCGGTCGCCGCGTGCGGCTGGAAATAGATCACGTCCCCGCCGCGCTCGGCGGCACGGTCACCATGCGCCGCGCGGAAAAAATGATTGAAGCCGACTTCAAACAGATCAGCGATCGACGCGTAGGTGGCAATATGCCCGCCCAGATCGGGATGCTCACGGTTGGCGCGCGCCACCATGGCCAGCGCATTCCAGCGCACCAGCGCGATCAGCCGCGCTTCAAGGTCGGCATTGCCGGGAAACTGCGGCTGGTCTTCGAGTGAAACGGTGTTGCGGTACGGCGTATTGACCACCGAAGGCAGCGGCACGCGCTGCTGGCGCGCGTGATCGAGCAGCCGCTTCAACACGAAGGTGGCGCGCTCGCGGCCTTCACTCTCGACTATGGCATCGAGCGCGTCCAGCCACTCGCGGGTTTCGATGGGATCGGGATCGGCGGCGCGCGAGGCCGGCTCCCTCGGGGTCTGCTGATATTGCGACATATCGGTCATGGCATTTCTTTCCTGATCCATAGAAGTTGTCTCAACAATATTTAAAACCTAATGAAACCGCCGATAGACGCCGATGAATGCCGATGACCATCAAGACCAAAAAATACACAGCACAGTTTATAAACATAATGCATTGTTTTATATAATATTTATTGTCTACGGTCACGGTGCCAAGCGGATTTATCGGCGTTCATCGGCGGTTAATGCTTTGGTTTTTAAGACAGGTTCAAGAGATCATGATAGGCAGTTCGCGGACGCACGGGATTTTGTTTTTGGGTAGAATAGGCCGTTAAATCAACAGATCATGCTGTTTTTTATATTTTATAAAAATAATATGCCTGATTTAAAGCTTGACCGGATAGATCATAAAATCCTCGATTCACTGCAGAACGATGCCCGCATCACCAACGTCGAACTCGCGAAAAAGGCGGGGCTGTCACCCTCGCCCTGCCTGCAGCGCGTGCGTGCGCTGGAAAAAAGCGGCCTGATCAGCCGCTACGTGACGCTGCTTAACCCGCTGGCGCTCGGGCTCACGGTCAGCGTGTTCATTCAGGTCAGCCTGGAAAAGCAGGTCGAGCGCGCGCTCGAAGTGTTCGAGAAAGCGATCCAGTCGCGGCCTGAAGTGATGGAATGCTACCTGATGACGGGAGACGCGGATTATCTGCTGCGCGTCGTGGTGCCCGACGTGCAGTCGCTAGAGCGCTTCATCGTCAACTATCTGTCGAAAATTCCCGGCATCGCCAGCATCAAATCGAGCTTTTCGCTGAAGCAGGTCAAATACAAGACGGCGCTGCCGCTCGCCTGACTGCTCAGCTTACTTTCCACGGCCGCAGGTAATCGAGCCGGTCGGCGGAATGCACGATGACGTGCTTCACGGTTTTATCGTGCAGCACATGCAATGTGATATCGGCGCCCGCCTCGCCGCTTGCCCATAGCCTCTGATAGAACTCGCCCTGATCACCTATGGCCTGACCGCCCACGCCCAGGATGACATCACCCCGGTGCAGTCCTGCCAGCTCAGCCGGCGACTCCGGCAGGACGCCGGTCACGGCAAGATGTCCTTCGATCGCTTCGGAATACACGCCCAGCCAGGGACGCGCCGGCCCACGGCGGCGCCCGGTCGCGACAAGATCGTCGAGCACCGGTTTGAGCAGGTCGATGGGCACGAACATGTTGCCGGGAAAGGCAACGCCCGCGTCGACTGAGTCGCCCACCCACAGCGAGCCGATGCCGGCCAACCCGCCTGTGGCATCGATCAGCGCCGCGCCACTGTGCTCGCCGCGCGGTGGGGCTGCAAAAATCGCATCCTCGAGCATGTATTCCCACCAACCGGTGAAGCGCCGCCGGGACACGACGCAGGCACGCGAGCAACCACCGGCGCCCGGATGCGTGGCGACCGACACGCTGTGCAATTCCTCGACTGCAGACGAATCGCCCAAGACCAACGGTTGGCTCGCCACCTGCGGCTGGCTTCTGAGCAGGCCGAACCCCGTGGCATGATCGAATCCGGCCACGGTCGCCGGAAACACGCGGCCGTCGCGCGTCACCACCAGAATCGATGCCGCTTCAAGGATCAAATACCCGATGGTAAGGATGAGCCCGTCAGCGCCGATCACCACACCCGTGCCCTCGCGCTCCGCGCCCAGGGTAGCCGCCGTGCGCGCGCCCGCTACCGCCTTGATGCTGAGCTTCACCACTGCATCCAGCTGCGCGTCATCCACCTCCCCGCCCGGCGTCGGGCTGTAGGTGGCGCGCCACGCTGATAACGCCGCATTAAAAAAAGACACGGTCATGGGTAGATTCAGTGTTGAGTGTTGAGTGTTGAGTGTTGAGTGTTGAGTGTTGAGATCGGTCGCTCACGGGCTCGGCACTGGTCTGCTACGGAATTATTTTATCCGGAGTCTGGTAGCGCACACTGATGATTTCAATTTCCTGCTCGCCTGCCGGTGTGTGCAGGATCACCGTATCCGCTTCTCGCTTGCCGAGCAGCGCCCGCGCAATCGGCGATACCCAGCTGACGTGGCCGCGGCCGGTGTCGACCTCGTCGGTGCCGACGATGGTGACCGTATGCTCCTCTCCCGCACCATCGGCCCAGGTCACGGTCGCGCCGAAATAGACCCGGTCGCTCTCGCCCTGTGCCGCAGGATCGACCACCACCGCAAGCTCCAGACGCTTGCCCAGAAAATGTATCCGGCGATCGATTTCACGCAGGCGTTTCTTGCCGTAAATATAGTCGCCGTTCTCCGAGCGGTCGCCGTTGGACGCCGCCCACGAAATCACCTTGACCAATTCCGGGCGCTCGACATTGAGCAGATGCGTGAGTTCATGCTTGAGCCGCGCATGGCCGGTCGGGGTGATGTAATTTTTATCCCTGGCAGCCGGCGGCTCGTGCAACTTGGCCTTGCCAGTTGAAACCACGCCTGATCTTGCTCGAGTCACAGTCCTTATATTCCTTTATAATCATATACTTATGTAACGACAACCGCACCGCACTCTGATCGACTACCCCCATTTATACATTGTTGCGGAAAATTTCATCATATAAAATCCAGTCCACAACATAAAGCCTACAACATCCGCTTAGTGAAAGAAAAAACAACAAAATCCTCCATCCAGGTCATCGAACGCATGATGCACCTGCTCGATACGCTCGCCCAGCACAGTGCGCCGGTCAACCTGAAGCAACTCGCGCTCGAGACCGGGCTGCACCCGTCAACCGCCCACCGTATTCTGGGCGTGATGGTGGACAACCGGCTGGTCGACCGCATCGAGCCCGGCACCTACCGTCTGGGAATACGACTGCTCGAACTCGGCTCCCTGGTCAAATCGCGCATCAGCGTGCGCCAGGAGGCCCTGCCCCATATGCAGATTCTGCACCAGTCCCTGGGCGAAACCATCAACCTGTCGGTGCGGCACGCCGATGAAATGGTTTACATCGAGCGCACTGCCGCCGGCAGCTCTATGATGCGCGTGGTGCAGATCATAGGCGCCCGCGCCCCGCTGCACATCACCGCTGTCGGCAAGATATTTCTTGCGATGGACCTGCCGCAAAACATCACCGATTACATCAAACGCACCGGGCTCCCCAGGTTCACCGAGCACTCGCTGACGGATGCCGCAAGCCTGACTGGCGAACTCGAACGCATCCGCGAACAAGGCTATGCCTGCGACAATGAGGAAGCCGAAAAAGGCGTGTCGTGCATCGGCGCCGGCATCTACAATGACGAAGGCCGCCTGGTTGCGGGATTATCGGTATCCGCGCCGTCGGACCGGTTGAAAAAGGCGTGGGCGGCACAGGTCAAGCAAACCGCTGAAAACATCTCGCATGCGATCGGGTATCGCGGGTGCTGAACGAACATCTCGTCTTTCTCGATCTCGAAACCACCGGCTCCAGCGCCATCCGCGACCGCATCACCGAAATCGGTATAGTTGAAGTCAGGCAGGGGCGCGTACTCGGTGAGTGGGCTACGCTGGTCAACCCCGGAGTGGATATCCCCCCCATGATCCAGTCCCTGACCGGCATCACCGACAAGATGGTGGCGCGCGCACCGCGCTTTTCTGATATCAGCGGCGAACTGCTCAAACGCATCGACGGCAAGCTGCTGGTCGCACACAACGCCCGTTTTGACTATGGCTTCCTGCGCAACGAATTCGAGCGCATCGGCATACACTACATCTCGCGCGTGCTGTGCACGGTCAAGCTCTCGCGCCGGCTGTTCCCCCACCACCAGCGCCACAATCTCGATATCCTGATAGAACGCCATGGCATCACCTGCGATGCGCGACACCGCGCGCTGGGTGACGCACGGGTGCTGTGGCAGCTCACGCAATGCTGGCACCGCGAACTGGATGCCGCCACCATCGCCAGCGCGGCCGAACTCGCCGCTTGACAGCGCACGGCGCCGGGGTTTGCCCCGGCAAAGCCCTAAGAGCACATTTCAAAAAGACCCAGACCGATGTAACCGCCCGGCCCTCATCCCTGACCCTTCTCCCGGAAGGAGAAGGGGAACAATTGCCTCCTCTCTCCCTTTGGGAGAGAGGTCGGGAGAGAGGGATCGAACGCCGATAAACGCCGATGAAAAAGCAAATAGACAGGATTATCAGGATTTAACAAAAAACATTATATAAATCATGTAAATATTGTTAATTCTGTCTATAGTTTTCGCTCTTGATCTTATCCGCGTTTATCGGCGTTTATCGGCGTTTATCAGCGGCTGATTTATTTCATTTTGTTAGAGCTCTAAGGAGAGCGTCATCCTGGAACTACCGAAGCAAATTGTCCGCGTTACGCAGCGCCCCGACGGCATCGAACTGTATTTCCCGCCGCTGCGCGCACCTGAAGTTGCAGTCTTGCTGGGAATGTTCGGCGGCGTATGCATTCTGCTGCCGCTGCTGGCGGTCTCCGCTCTGATGTCGTCCGGCGGCAGCGTAGCCTACGGGCTGCTGACCATCGCTTTGGCGGGCAGCTTTGTGGCGCCGTTTCCGGTTTTTGGCGCCGTGTTCGTTGCACTCGCCGTGTACTTGCTGGCCAACTCACTGACAGTCACCGCCAGCCCCGCGGCAATCCGCAGTGTGCGCAGCATATTCGGCATCTGCCTGCGCCGGCGCGAAATCAAGCGCGAAGATATCGCCGCTATCGAAGACCGGATTGCGGCCAAATATCAGAGCCTGTTCAGCGCCGCACCGCAGTTCCAGCTTATCGCGCGCCACGCCACGCAGCCCAAATTGAGCGTGGTGGTCGCCGAAAACCTGGCGGGAGAAGCCATGATGGCGCAGGTTCGCGACCTGATCGCCGGCCATGCCGGAGTGGATGTCCGGCGCGAGTAATTAAATGCTTGCAACAAGACCAAACACATTAACCACCGATGAATTCTTTTCAATACCTTCTTTTCAACACCCGCTCGACGGGTGCGCTTGACGGGTACGCCGATATACTGGTCTTGTTCTTTCGACCCGCGCGTCAGTGATAGACCACCGGCACCGTGAGCAGGACGTCGAAACTGCCGAGAAACTCGTCGATATGTTCGACGGACGGATCTTCGGCGATCACCGCATTCATCGATTGCGCAAACTTCTCTGCCATGTCTCCGGAAAAGAAGGTGCCGCGCGAGGCCAGTTTATCGACCAACTCCAGGCCCTGCCCTGCCGCATATTCGGCGACCCAGTAGTTGTCGCTGTTGTAGACTATGTTCATATAAATTTCCGCCTGTATCGATTAACGCGCCGCACCCACTTTCGCTGACAGCCTGTTTACGCTGCCGCAATAACGGTTCGCCAAACCAATATGGGGCGGATTACGGGAATATCAAGCGCCGGCGCAACCGGCTCAGGGCGATTCCGGAAAGGATCAGGATGAGCCCGGTATAGGCATTGACACCGGGCGTCTCGCCCAGCAGCGCCACCCCCAGGAACACGGCCACGACCGGGACACAGTAATTCACCATCGACATGAAGGTGGGTCCCGCGGAATCGATGAGCTTCAGATAGACCAGCGTCGCTATTGCGGTGGGGCCGATCCCGATCCAGATCACGGCCCAGAACGAAGCCGGGCTCGGCGCAAGCTGCCACGGCTGATCGACCACGAGCGCAATCGGCAGACTGATCGCCGCCGCGATGGTAATGATGGCGGCGGATGCCACCATCACGTTGCCCGCAAGCTTGACGCGCACCAGCACGCTCTGCGCCGCGAAGCACATCGCACCCGCCAGCACCGCCAGCTGGGCCAGGATGTGACGCCCCGATCCGCCCAGCCCGGTCAGCGCTGCCGGCTCCATCAGCACCACGATCCCCACGAACCCCAGCACGAAACCCGCAACGCGGTTGCGGGTCATCCGCTCGCCGGTAACGAAAAAATGGGCCAGCACCAGTGTCGTGAGCGGCATGATCGCCATCAGTATCCCCGCGAGCGCGCTGTCTATGGCCCGCTGTCCCCACGCGATGAGCATGAACGGCAGCGAATTTCCGACCACGGCGACCGCCGCATACATGAGCCAGATGCGTCCGGGCGGGGGAAAGCGGTAACCGAGGGCGAGCACCACGGCGACGAGTATCAGCGCGCCGATCACGAGCCGAGCCGCGACCAGCGTCGCCGGCGGCACGGTGGCCACCCCCAGCTTGATGAACATGAAGTTCGAACCCCACAGCACCACCAGTGCGGCGAGCAGCGCCCAGTCTTTTATCCCACGGTAATTCATTGTTTTTATATTAATTCAGTAATGAATCAAAACCTTTAAGCCACAGAGAACACAGAGAACACAGAGAACACAGAGGAGAACAAACAACGAAATGCGACTCGCACCTGCTTTTTAATACTATTTTTCATATTTTCTCTGTGATCTCTGTGTTCTCTGTGGCTAATATGTGTGGGGGTAATCTTACGTAACCCGAAAAACGGTCATCATGCCGCCATGCTGGTGCGCCAGAATGTGACAGTGGAACATCCAGTCGCCGGGATTGTCGGCGACAAACGCGATATCGACGCGCTCGCGCGGCCCCATCAGCACGGTGTCGGCCCATTCACGGTAGCGCGTCGGCCGGCCGTCGCGCGCGATCACCCGGAACACGTGACCGTGCAGATGTATCGGATGCGGCCAGGAGGTTTCGTTGTTCATTGCCAGCACAACGCTTGCGCCGCGCTTGAAGGTCAGCAGCGGCGCATGTGCGTGTTCCTTGACGGTGATGCCGTTGATGGCCCACGCGAGCCCGTGCTGACGCGCGAGCGTGGACAATGGCAGACGCTTGCCCTCCAGCTCCGCCTCGCGCAGGGTGCCCATGGCGCCGCCCTGGAACAGAATGTCATGACGTACGGCGCGCGCAAGATCCGGCTCCGGCAGCGGATTGGGCGCGAGCAGCACCGGCGCATCCAACGGTTTCGAGCGCAGCGGCGCTTCATCATTGTAAGCCAGCGCGATTACGCGCTGCACGCGGCGCGGGTTGGCATCGTCGTTGATGTCGTGGCGGCTGCCCTGTGCCTGCATGCAGTCGAGCACCAGATCGACGCGCATGCCCGGGCCCAGTTCAAGGCCGTCTGCCGGCGCGCTGTGCGGCTCCACCGCCTGGCCGTCGCAGGCGATCACTCTCGGCTCGTGCCCCGGAAATCGCAGCAGGAAAATGCGCGCCACCGCGGCATTGATCAGGCGCAGACGGATGCGCTCGCCGCTGCGCACCGCGAACGTGCCGTCGGCGGCGGTGAATTTGCCGTTCACCGTCACCGTATTGCCGATGCGCCCGGCGTGGGCCATCTCCATGAGGTTGTCGAAATCCCCGCGCTGCTGCGCATCGGGCATCAGCTGCCAGTCCGACAGCACCCAGGTCACGTCGCGGTCCACGCGTATCGGTTCGCGCTCTTCGACGATAAAAGCGCCATAGAGGCCGCGCGCCACCTGCTCGTGGCCGCGCAGGTGCGGGTGATACCAGTAGGTGCCGGCATCGGGCAGCGAAAATTCGTAGACGAAGCGCCCGCCTTTCGCAACCGGCGGCTGCGTCAGGTGCGGCACGCCGTCCATGGCGTTGGGCACGCGCAGCCCGTGCCAGTGCACCGTGGTTTCCTCGGTGAGCCGGTTCTCGACGATGATGCGCGCGGTCTCGCACTGCCTGAAGCGCAGTTCGGGCCCCGGCACCGCGCCGTTGAAACCCCAGATTTCAGTTTCGGGATAGTCGGGAACCAGGCGCTGCTTTGCCGGCGCCGCAGTAAGCGTGACGGCGCGCGGCGCGGCGGCCGCCTTATGCGTAATCAGCGGCAACAGCGGCGCCGCGGCGAGGGTTTTCAGGACGGTTCGGCGCAAGATTCTCATGACAGCCGGGGAGGATAGCATGCTGCGCGGCGGCATCCACCGCGGTCATCATCAGCGTCTGTCAGCACAACACTTCGGTTTGCATCCGCAGTCGCCGTCCGGCGTGCCGGGCCCGATTGACCGGGACGCGGCAATCAGCGCTGCCTCCAGGATGAGCTCCGGGGGAATAGCCTCGAATACCGCGTTTCCCATCTCTATCGTCCGGCATTCGGAATCGCCGCAAACCGAACAGCAGGGACTGCTTGCCACCCGCGCGCCCAGCCACTCCTCGATGGGCTTGCCGGCAATCCAAACGCGGTTCGATTGGGACGGATCCGCTTTGAATGTGTCCGCGTCCATTTCCCTGGTTTCGAGGGCAGGCTTGATCCCCAGGGGTTGAAGGACCTGTTCCAGCTTCGCGACGGCTTGTCGCAATCCCTCGTGCGTGGCGCCGCACCGGTCACACGTCCGCCCCCCGGAGTCGATCAACCGCTGCCAGACTATCGACAATGTTTTCATGATGGCCTCGCTTTCATGTCCGGCATCAAAGTAAATCAGAATTCGCGCACCCTGCGAGGCGCGCTCAGTAACCGCGGTTGCGGTCGACCACGGTCGCCAACGGCATCCCCGCCAGAAAGAGCCGCGCATTTTCCACAAATATCTCAGCGACGCTTGCGTCGCGCGCCGGGTGCAACCCGCCGATATGCGGCAATACCGTAATACCCTCGGTCGTCCAGAACGGATGGTCGGCCGGCAAAGGCTCCTTGCGGAACACGTCGAGCACGGCGCCGGCGATGGTTTTCGAGCGCACTGCCCCGATGAGATCGGCATCGACGATCAGCGCGCCGCGCGCGAAATTCAAAAGATAAGCACTGGACCGCATGACACGAAAGCGCCGCGCATCCATGAAGTTCTCGGTCTCGGTCGTCGACGGCAGCAGCAGCAGGACAAAATCGGATGCGCCGAGCACCTCGTCGGTCGCCTCCTGCGGATAAACGGTGGCCACGTGCGCGATGGGCCCGGGCGAGCGCTTGGTGCCGATGACCGTCATCTCAAGCGCCGCGGCCTTGCGCGCCAGTTCCTGCCCGATCGCGCCCAGACCGAGAATGCCCAGGGTCTTGCCGGCGAGCGGCTCCGAGATGCGCCGGGTCCAGCGGCTATCACGCTGATCGAGCGCGCACTGCAACAGCGGTTTGGTCAGAAAAAACAGCGCAGCCAGAATGTTTTCCGGCATCTGCACGCGATGCGAGCCACGCGCACAGGTCAGGACGACGTCATGATTCAGACCGGGGCTCGCCAGCCACTGGTCCATGCCGGCTGTCACGCTCTGGATCCAGCGCAACCGCGGCATGCCGGCGAACAGCCCGGGCGCCGGCCGCCAGCCGAGCAGCACTTCGCAGCGCGTCGCGACAGCGGCGGGGATAACCTGGTCGGCGCGCACGCCATGCAGTTCGAACCGGTCGGCAAGACCGGCACGCGCCAATGCCTGCTCATAGATGGCCGCTTCGTTCATCCACAGCACACAGACTGGCTTGCTCATAAGCGGGACGGCGCCAATCCGGCGGGGCCGGAGGAGACAGATTGCGGTTTATTCATCTTCGCATTATTGCATCATCCGGCAAAGGCAGCCTAAAACCGATATGTTAAAATAGCCGCCTGTTTCTTTATCGGGTCATCATGGCGCTCACCCCACTCACCGCCCTCTCCCCCCTCGACGGGCGCTATCACGGCAAGGTTGCCGCGCTGCGCGATTATTTCAGCGAATTCGCGCTGATCCGCTACCGCGTGCTGGTGGAAGTGGAGTGGCTCAAGGCGCTGGCGAACGAGAAGGCCATTGCCGAGGTGCCGCCGTTTTCAGCGGCCACCACGGCGGCGCTCGATGCGCTGGCCGCCGGTTTCTCGGAAGCCGACGGCGAGGCGGTGAAAGCGATCGAGGCCAAGACCAATCACGACGTCAAGGCGATCGAGTATTGCCTCAAGGTCAAGTTCGCCGGCAATGCGGAAATCTCCAAGGTCGCTGAATTCATCCACTTCGCCTGCACCTCCGAGGACATCAACAACCTGTGCCACGCGCTGATGCTCAAGCGCGCGCGCGACGAGGTCATGCTGCCGGCACTCGAACGGATCATTGAAAGGCTGGCAGCACTGGCTCATGAACTTGCCGATGCGTCCATGCTCGCCCACACCCACGGCCAGCCGGCCTCGCCCACCACGCTGGGCAAGGAGATGGCAAACGTCGCCTGGCGCCTGGACCGTGCCCGCAAGCGCATGGCAGGCGTCAGCCTTCTCGGCAAGATCAACGGCGCGGTTGGCAATTACAACGCCCACCTCGCCGCCTACCCGAATGTGGACTGGGAACAGTTCGCGCGCGCTTTCGTCGAAAAGCTGGGGCTCGAATTCAATCCCTACACCATACAGATCGAGCCGCACGATGCGATCGCTGAACTGTTCGATGCCTGTGCGCGCGTCAACACCATCCTGATCGATCTTGACCGCGATGCGTGGGGCTATGTCTCACTCGGCTACTTCAGGCAGAAATTGAAGGAGGGCGAGGTCGGCTCATCGACCATGCCGCACAAGGTCAACCCCATCGATTTCGAGAACTCGGAAGGCAATCTCGGCGTCGCCAATGCGCTGCTCAGGCACATGAGCGAAAAACTGCCGGTCTCCCGCCTGCAGCGCGATCTCACCGACTCCACGGTCCTGCGCAACATGGGCGTGGCGTTCGGCTACACCCTGCTCGCCTACGACTCCTGCCTCAAGGGCCTCAACAAGCTTGAAGCCAACCGCGAGCAGCTGGCGGCGGATCTCGACGCCAACTGGGAAGTGCTCGCCGAACCGATCCAGACCGTGATGCGCCGCTACGGCGTGCCCGGCGCCTACGAGAAACTCAAGGATCTCACGCGCGGCAAGGAAGGCATCACGCGCGAGGCGCTGCACGCGTTAATCAGGAGCATCGCCGTGATTCCGGAAGCGGAGAAAAAACGCCTGCTCGCGATGACGCCCGCCTCCTACATCGGCAAGGCCGCGGAACTGGCCAAGAAAATCTGAAACGGGGCCCGCGAGCTGGCCAGTGCGCTACACTGAGCCTCGCCCATGGAAATACTGTAACTATTTGTTAGTATTGATATTTTTGTCTGCGCGCTGCTTCTTGGCGCTGCCTGCTTCCACCCACAGGCTGAGCTCTTCAGGCATGGGCGGCGGCGCGCCTTCATAACCCAGCAACGCGGTCAATTCCAAATTGCTCACCCGGCCCTGTTTGCTCAGTACCAGGGCTTTGACGAAGGCGTGGGCATGGAGCACGCCGCCGACCTCGAACTTCTGTTCGATATAGAGGTATTTCTCGTCCCAGGTCACGATGCGCGTGACGAGGGTAAACTTTTGGAGCGGCGCCAGCGGCCGTATGAAGTTGATCTCCGCTGCCGCCAGCACCGGCATCCAGCGCCGCTTCATGAACACGCGCGACAGTCCGAGTTGCGCCGTGAGATGCACGCGCCCCAGATCCATGAACGACAGGTAGCGCCCGTTGTTCATGTGCAGGTTGAGGTCGCAGTCGTTGGGCAGCACGCGAAACGCCACGCGCGAAGCATCGAACAGCCCGCCCCGCGCCAGCCCCATGATCCGGAACAGCAGCAGGAACAGCCGCAGATAAAGATTCATGGCGAGGCGCCTAGGACGACTTGGCGCGGTGCCTCAGGTACTCCACCACACCCGGCATGATGGACAGAATGATGATGCCGATGATCACCAGCGTCAGGTTCTGCTTGATGATGGGGATATTGCCGAAGAAAAACCCGGCATAGAGCAACGACACCACCCACAGCACGGCACCGCTGATGTTGTAGCCGAGGAAATGACGGTAGGTCATGCTGCCCATGCCCGCGACGAACGGCGCATAAGTGCGGATGATGGGCACGAAGCGCGCAATGATGATGGTCTTGCCGCCGTGGCGCTCGTAGAACTCGTGCGCGCGGTCGAGATGCCTGCGGTTGAGCCAGACCGAGTTTTCGTAGTGAAACACCTTCGGCCCGAGGTACTGCCCCACCCAGTAATTGACGGTATCGCCGAGAATGGCGGCGATGATCAGCAGCAGCGCCAGCAGATGCACATCCATGCCGCCGGCGGCGGCGACAGTGCCGGCCACGAACAGCAGCGAATCCCCGGGAAGGAACGGCGTGACGACCAGTCCGGTCTCGCAGAAAATGATCAGAAACAGGATCAGGTAGATCCAGACACCGTAATTGCTCACCAGCCATTGCAGGTGGCGGTCCAGATGCAGCACGATATCGAAGAAGGTGGCGATTAATTCCAAGCGGCCGGCCGCCTATACGGTTTCAGCCGCGGGTTTCTTCTCGGTCTTGACCAGGTCCTCGCGCGACACCCCGAGCCACATCACCAGGGGACTCGCCACCAGCACCGAGGAATAGATGCCGAACAAAATGCCTATGGTCAGCGCCAGCGCAAAGTAGAACAGCGTTTCGCCGCCGAACACCAGCATGGCCAGCACCATCAACTGGGTCGAGAAGTGGGTAATGATGGTGCGCGACATGGTGCGGGTGATGGCATTGTCGATCACCTGCTGCACGCTCGCCTTGCGCATCTTGCGGAAATTCTCGCGCACGCGGTCGAACACCACCACCGATTCGTTGACCGAATAGCCGAGGATGGCGAGCACTGCTGCCAGCACCGGCAACGAGAATTCCCATTGAAATATCGAGAAAAACCCGAGGATGATCACCACGTCGTGCAGGTTGGCGACGATCGCGGCCACGCCGAATTTCCACTCGAAACGCAGCGCCAGATAAGCCACGATGCCGAGCGACACGAACAGCAGGGCGAGCGCGCCCGCTTCAAACAGCTCCTTGCCGACCTGGGGTCCCACGAACTCGACACGGCGCACATCAACCTTCGGCTCGTCCTTCCTGAGCTCCTGCAGCACGGTTTCCGAGAGCATGGCGCTGGTCACGCCCTGCTTCACCGGCAGCCGGATCAGCACGTCGCGCGACGAGCCGAAATTCTGCACCGCGGCATCGGTGAAGCCCAGGCGCGCGACGGCGTCGCGGACCTTGTTCAAATCGGCGGGTTGCGAATAAGATACTTCCATCACCGTGCCGCCGGTGAAATCAACGCCGAAATGCAGCCCCTTGGTGGACAGCGCTATCACCGCGACCAAGAACGTGAGTATGGAAATCACGTTGAAGATCAGCGCGTAGCGCATGAACGGGATGTCACGCTTTATTCTGAAAAATTCCATGACTATTCCTAGAATGCGTAAGGCGGGAGCGGTGAGCAGTGAGCTGTAAAAATCATTTGTCGTAAGTCCTCTTTGCCTGCTGCCTGCCGCTTACTCTGTCTTTTCGGCGCCCGGCTTCCATACCTGGCCGATTGAAATGTGATCGATCTTGCGTTGCCTGCCGTAGTAGAAATTGGCGATGGCGCGCGAAAACATCACCGCGCTGAAAATCGAGGTCAGGATGCCCAGACACAGCACCACCGCGAAACCCTTGACCGGCCCCGAACCGAAGGCGAACAACGCCAGCCCGGCGATCAACGTGGTGATGTTGGAATCGAGAATCGTGCCCCAGGCGCGCTCATAACCGGTGTGTATCGCCGCCTGAGGCGTATTGCCGTTGCGCAATTCCTCGCGTATGCGCTCGTTGATCAGCACGTTGGCATCAATCGCCATGCCGATGGTAAGCGCAATGCCGGCCATGCCGGGCAAGGTCAGCGTCGCCTGCAGCATCGACAGCAGCGCCACCAGGAAAAACACGTTGGCGGCGAGCGCGATCACCGAAAACACGCCGAACAAGGCGTAATAGAAAATCATGAACACCATGATGGCGGAAAAGCCATAAAGCGCGGAATTGAAACCGATGCGGATGTTCTCGGCGCCGAGCGAGGGGCCCACCGTGCGCTCCTCGATGATGTCCATCGGCGCCGCCAGGGCGCCTGCTCGCAGCAGCAGCGACAAGTCCTTGGTTTCCTCGGTGCTCTTGAAACCGCTGATCTGGAAGCGCGCACCCAGCTCGGACTGGATCACGGGCGCGGTCAGCACCTCGGGCTTGCCGCGGTCGATCAGCAGGATCGCCATGCGGCGCTTGACCGATTCGCGCGTGACCTGCGTGAAAATGCGCGCGCCCTGGGCGTCGAGCGTGACGCTGACGATAGGGCGCTGGTCCTGCTGGTCGAAACCCGGGGACGAATCCGTGAGACGGTCGCCGGTGATGATGACCTGCTTGTTCAGCAGCAGCGGCTCCTTGCCGCCATCGCGCTGCACGTAAAACAGCTCGGTGCCGAAGGGCACCTGGCCGTTGATGGCGAGCTCAATTTTCTGGGGATCGTAATTTTTTGAGGACGCATCGCCCGCGTGCGCATCGACCATGCGCACTTCGAGCGTCGCGGTGCGCCCGAGTATATCCTTGGCCTTGGCGGTATCCTGCACGCCCGGCAATTGCACCACCACGCGGTCCGAGCCCTGCTGCTGAATGATGGGTTCGGCCACGCCCAGTTCGTTGACGCGGTTTCTCAAGGTGGTGATATTCTGGTCCAGCGCGAATTTCTCGGCCTGGGTTTTTGCATCGAGTTTGAGCGCCGCAACGATCAGGTACTCACCGCCGGCATCCTGGGTCTTGAGGTCGAGATCGGGCATTATTTTGCCGATTTCCGCCTGCCCCTTGTCGCGCATTTCACGATCGCGGAACCGGACGGTGATGCTCTGGCCGTCGCGGTTGATGCCGCTGTACTGGATGCGCTTGTCGCGCAGCGCGCTGCGGATGTCTCCGACGAAAGACTCCAGCCGCTTGGTCAGCGCGGCCTTCATGTCGACCTGCAGCAGGAAATGCACGCCGCCGCGCAAATCCAGGCCCAGGTACATCGGCAGCGCGCCGATCGCAGTCAGCCAGTTCGGGCTGTTGGACAACAGGTTGAGCGCCACCACGTAATCTTCGCCCAGCTTGGCCTGCAACAGGTCTTTGGCCTTGATCTGGGCATCGGTGTCGCGCAAGCGCGCCTTGACGCTGCTCGGATCGATGAAAATCCTGTCAGCCACCAGATTACCCTGCTTGAGCGCCTCCTCGACGCGGCCCATGAGCGCGGCATCGGCTTTGAGGCCGTGCTTGATCGGAGAGACCTGCACCGCCGGCGCCTCGCCATAGAAATTGGGCAGGGTATAGAGCAGTCCCACCACCAGCGCAACGACGATGAGTATGTTTTTCCAGAGCGGGTAACGGTTCATAGGCTGGCGCGTGAAGGGAGAAGGGTCAAGGGTGAAGGGAACAAACCGAAAGCATCATTCCCTGCCCTTCACGCATTCACCCTTCACCCTTCACTCCTTTAATCGATATTCTTGATGGTGCCCTTGGGCAGCAGCGTCTGTACCGCCGGGCGCTGCACATGGATCTCCACGCCGTTGGCGATTTCGAGCGTCACGTAGTTTTCATTGATTTTGCTGAGTCGACCCAGCACGCCGCCCGATGTAATCACCTCGTCGCCTTTTTGCAGGGCGTCGATCATGGTCTTGTGCTCCTTGGCGCGCTTCATCTGCGGGCGGATCATCAGGAAATAGAGCACCACGAACATCAGCACGATCAACAGCATGCTCTCGATGCCGCCGCCCTGGGAACCGCCCGCGGCCTGTGCCCACGCTGGACTGATTAGCATGAAAAAACCTCCATTGTTAGGGGTTGAACAGGGCGCATGGCCCCTTAAAAAGCATTGTATTTTAACACGATTTTTCCTGCATCTGGCTGAATTCTGCAACGAAACCGGACAACCGGCCCGCTGCGATCGCCTGCCGCAGCCCGCGCATAAGCTCCTGGTAATAGTGCAGGTTATGCAGGGTATTGAGCCGCGCGCCCAGTATTTCGTTCGCCCGCTGCAGGTGGTGCAGATATGCGCGGGTGAAATGGCGGCAGGTATAGCAGGCACACTGCTCATCCAGCGGCCTTACCTCGTCGCGATACCGTGCGTTGCGCAGCTTGATGATGCCGCGACGGGTGTATACCCAGCCATTGCGCGCGTTGCGGGTCGGCAGCACGCAGTCGAACATGTCGATGCCGGCTGCGACGGCCTCGACGAGGTCCTGCGGTGTGCCTACGCCCATCAGGTAACGCGGCTGGTCCGCGGGCAGCCGCGGCGCGGTGTGGGCGAGGATGCGCTGCATTTCGGACTTGGTCTCGCCCACGGACAACCCGCCGATGGCATAACCGTCGAAACCGATATCGATCAATCCCGCCAGAGACTCGTCGCGCAGATTTTCATACATGCCGCCCTGCACGATGCCGAACAATGCATTCGCGTTGCCTTCATGGGCGCGTTTGGAGCGATCGGCCCAGCGCAGCGACAGTTCCATAGAGTCGCGCGCCTCTTTCTCGGTCGCCGGATAGGGCGTGCACTCGTCGAACACCATGACGATGTCGGAATTGAGCACCTTCTGGATACGCATCGATTCTTCGGGCGACAGAAAACACGGATCACCATTGACCGGCGACTGGAATTTGACGCCCTCTTCGCTGATCTTGCGCAGCTCGCCCAGACTGAACACCTGGAACCCGCCGGAATCGGTCAGAATGGGACCGTCCCAGCCCATGAAGCGATGCAGCCCGCCGTGCGCTGCGATGACATCCAGCCCCGGCCGCAGCCACAGATGGAAAGTGTTGCCGAGCACGATCTGCGCGCCGATTTCGACAAGCTCCGCCGGGCTCATTGCCTTGACGGTGCCGTAGGTGCCCACCGGCATGAACGCCGGGGTCTCGACCTCGCCATGCGCGAGTTTGAGCCGCCCGCGGCGCGCGGCGCCATCGGTTGAAGTGATTGTGAAGTGCATTAATGTTTATCTGCGTTCATCGGCGGTTACTGCCCTTGTCTTTCATCCCCTTGTCTTTCAATTAACATCGCGTCGCCATAACTGAAGAAGCGGTAGCGTTGCTCGACCGCATGGCGGTAAGCGCGCCGGATATTATCCATGCCGCCGAACGCCGACACCAGCATCATCAGCGTGGATTTCGGCAAATGGAAATTCGTGAGCAGCCGATCAACAATGCGAAAGCGATATCCGGGCATGATGAACAGCCGGGTATCGCCATACCCCGCGCGCAACTCGCCGGCAGCGCCTGCGGTCTCCAGCGCGCGCAGGCTGGTGGTGCCCACTGCAAGCACGCGCCCTCCGCTGCGCTTTGCACTGTTTATGGCATCCACCGTTTCCTGCGGCACCTCGTACCATTCGCTGTGCATCTCGTGCTCGGCCAGATTCTGCACCCGCACCGGCTGGAAGGTGCCCGCACCTACGTGCAGCGTGAGATAAGCGAGATTCACGCCGCGCTCGCGCAGGGCTGCGAGCAGCGGCCCGTCGAAATGCAGCCCCGCAGTGGGCGCCGCCACCGCGCCCGGCTCGCACGCATACACCGTCTGGTAGCGCGCCTCGTCCTCGGCCTGAGGCGCATGCGTGATGTACGGCGGCAGAGGCACGCTGCCGCTGCGCTCCAGCAACCGGAACACGTCGTCACAGTCCTCGAAGCGCAATCTGAAAAATTCACCGCTGCGTCCGAGCACCGTCGCCCGCGCACCCTCGCCCAGCGCAAGCACGCTGCCCTCGCGCGGCGGATGGCTCGCGCGCACCTGCGCATAGACATGGTCGCCGCTCAGCACGCGCTCGATCAGCACTTCGATGCTGCCGCCGGTCTGCTTGCGGCCGGTGAGCCGCGCCTTGATGACACGCGTATTGTTGAACACCATGACATCCCCGGGCGCGGCCAGATCAAGGATGTCGCGGAACATGCGGTCGGTCAACTCACCGCTTGCGCTATCGAGGTGCAACAGCCGGCTCGCGGCGCGTTCCGCTGCGGGGGTCTGCGCAATCAGCTCCTGCGGCAGTTCAAAATCGAAATCGTCGAGTTTCACTAAAAGCTTCCAGCCACAGGGATTAGGCACACGAATTATCGCAGAAAACCGTTAATGGAATCGCTGCCGTCTGTCCTGACAAAGGAACGCAGATCAAAGCATTTGGCACAGAGAACACAGAGATTTCTGTGGCAAATGTTCTTGGGGTTTAATCTTATTGATGGGTGTAAAGGAATGCAGGATAATCCGCATTTCCTGCCGGGATGGCGGAATTGGTAGACGCACGGGACTCAAAATCCCGCGGTGGCAACACCATGGGGGTTCGATTCCCCCTCCCGGCACCACCTTTTCGGACCCGGATGCGGGATGGTCGAACCAGTCTCACAGGCTTAATCCAGGCCCCGTCTTCCTCAACCAGGCTGCGACCCGCCATGTCCAACGCCGCGGTTCATCTGATCGAAATCCGCATCCGCGAATTGACGCAGCTGTTCAATTCTATGGATCCGGCGCCCTTTCACCACAAGGACCTCGACCCCGATGCCGAGGAATTCATCGTGGGCTGGGCGCTGGAACATCCGCGCGATGCGGAATTCGAGATCGTGATCCATCTGGAAATGCGCCCGGCCGAGGGCGACCCCGGGGAGCTGACGCGCGAGGCCATACACAATTATTTCGCCTACCGCGCAGAGCAAGCGCAGCGCGAGTTCCGTCTGCTCATGCAGCGCGGGCGCACCAGCCTGCTGATCGGGCTCGCGTTCCTCGCCAGCTGTCTGCTGCTGGCGGACGCCCTGGCCAAAAACGACGGCGGCACCTTTGTCTCCATTATGCGTGAAAGTCTCACCATCGGCGGCTGGGTGGCGATGTGGCGCCCGCTGCAGATTTTTCTGTACGACTGGTGGCCGCTGAGACGGCGGCGCCACATCTACGAGAAGCTCGGCCGCGCCAAAGTGCGGGTGCTCAGCTGACGCGCCGCTTTATTTTTTGCCCATTCCCTCGCTCATCATCGGCACCAGCACCTGGTCAAAAGCCTCGCTCCAGGCCTGGATGGCCGCCGGCACCCAGCGTATCCCGAGATGTTCGCCGAGCACCTCGAGAAACACCGCCTTGAAATTGTCGAAGTCATGCGGCTTCAGATCGTAGGCCGTATGCTCGGCACCCAGCCTGTGCATGTGCGGCGCGATGACGGTCTGGTCCTCGGACAGCTTGGCCATCAGCGCCAGGGTTTGCACCATTTTTTCGAGGTGCGCGGGACGCAGCGTCTGCGGAAAGAATTTGCGGTAACCGGGGAACCGCTCGAAAAACCGACCGTAAAAAGCTTCGACGAACTCTGCCTGCCGATTGCCCAGGGCATACCAGGTTTCTGCGATGATTTCGGTATTCATTGCATTTCCTTCTTTAATGATTAACGGATAAATACTTCGATATTGTCGATGAGCCGGGTTGCGCCCAGGCGGGCCGCAGCGAGCACTACGATCTCGCGATCTCCGGCCTGCGGCGGCTGCAAATCGGCCTGGCGGCGCACCGTGACGTAATCGGGTTTCCAGCCGCGGTCCGCAAGCTCCGACATGCCGTGCAGTTCGATGCGCTGATAATCGCGCGCACCGCCCATGATCTCATCGTGCGCGCGGGCGAGCACCTGGTGCAGCCGCGGCGCCTCGCGCCGATCTTCCGGCGCAAGATAGTTGTTGCGCGACGACAGCGCCAGCCCATCGGGCGCGCGCACTGTTTCGGCCGGAATGATTTCGATCGGCAGCGCGAACTGCCGCACCATGTCGCGCAACACGATGTACTGCTGGTAGTCCTTCTTGCCGAAGATGGCCGAGTGCGGCGACACCATGTTGAAGAGCTTGAGCACCACCGTCGCCACGCCGCGAAAATGCCCGGGGCGCGCCGCGCCGTCGAGAATGTGCTGCAGGTCGGAAGGTTCGACCACGTAAGTCTGCGGCTCGGGATAGATCTCGCGCTCGTCGGGCGCGAACACCACATCCACACCCGCCGCCTTGAGCTTGGCGCAATCCGCTTCGAGCGTGCGCGGATAACGGTCGAAATCCTCGCGCGGCCCGAATTGCAGACGGTTGACGAATATGCTGACCACAGTGCAGGCGGCACGCGGCTTGGCGACATTGATCAGCTGGATATGCCCGTCATGGAGGTTGCCCATGGTCGGCACGAACACGTTGTTGGGCACGCGCTGCAGGCGCTCGCGCAGTGCAGCGACGGAATGAATGATGTCCATAAAGATCAGGGATGAGGGATGAAGTATGAAGGATGAGAAAACCCCCTCCTTGACCTGCGTCAGAGGTTGCGCATCTGTCATGCTGTTTTAAAAAGAGTGCTCGGGTCCGGGAAACGTCCGGGCTTTCACTTCCTTCACATACGTTTCGACTGCGCCGTGGATGCTGCCCGCGGCGCGCATGAAGTTCTTCACGAATTTCGCCTTCTTGCCGGGATAGACATCGAGCATGTCGTGCAGCACCAGCACCTGGCCGTGGCAATCCGGGCCGGCGCCTATGCCTATCGTCGGCATGTTGTTCGTGGCAGCCGTGATCTCGCTCGCCAGTGCCGCCGGTATCGCTTCGAGCACGATCATGCCGGCGCCCGCCTGCTCCAGCAGCTTCGCCTCTTCGAGCAACCGCTCGGCGTCGCTCTGACCCCGGCCCTGAACTTTATAACCGCCAAACTGGTTGACCGACTGCGGCGTAAGCCCGATGTGGCCGCAGACCGGGATGCCGCGCGCCGTGAGAAATTCTATGGTCTCCAGCATCGGCCTGCCGCCCTCCAGCTTCACCATCTGCGCGCCGGCCGCCATGATTTCCGCGGCGTTGCGGAAAGTGTCCTGCGGCGAGATCTGGAACGTGCCGAACGGCAGGTCGCCGATGATGAACGCGCGCTTGGCGCCGCGCGCCACACACGCGGTGTGGTAGACCATGTCCCGCTGTGCCACCGGCAACGTCGTGTCGTGGCCCTGCAGCACCATGCCCAGCGAATCCCCGATCAGCAGCGACTCTACGCCGGCCGCCTCGAGCAGTGCGGCAAAACTGGCGTCATAGGCGGTCAGCATCGCGATCCGGTTGCCTTCCTGCGCCATCTTTTGCAATGTATTCAATGTGATACGCATATATTAAACCCTTTTAGCCACAGAGGTCACAGAGGTCACAGAGAACCTCAAATTCAAAATTACGCTGTCGTAGTCGTTCACTGCCTGCATCGCCATCAAAAATCTGACGGCCTGTCCAGACCACAAGAACTCTGTGTTCTCTGTGTTCTCTGTGTTCTCTGTGTTCTCTGTGGCTTAAGTCTTTAGGCTCTAATTTCCCAGACTGAAAAACTCGCGCGGACCGCGCATCGCGTCGATGCGCTGCAACAATAAAGCAAAATCAGCTTCCGAATCAACAAAGTTCAGATTTTCCGAATTCACGATCAGCAGCGGCGCCGCCGTGTACTGATAAAAATACCGAGTGTAGGCGTCCGCCAACCGCACCAGGTAATCGTCCGATATGTTCTTTTCGTAGCTGGCGCCCCGGCGCTGCACGCGCTCGATCAGCGTCTCGGATGTCGCCTGCAGATAGATGACCAGGTCAGGCAACGGCGCCTGCGGCTTGAGATGATCGTAAATCTGCTGATAAAGACGCAGTTCGTCATCGTTCAGGGTCAGGCGCGCGAACAGCGGATCCTTGTCGAGCATGAAATCGGATATGGTCCGCTGCTCGAACAAGTCGGACTGGTTGAGATCCTGCACCTGGTTCGCGCGCTGGAACAGGAAGTAGAGTTGGGTCGGCAGCGCATAGCGCGTCGTGTCCTGATAAAAGCCCGCCAGAAACGGATTGGCCGCGGGATCCTCGAGCAAAGAGGCGCCGCCGCAGCGTTCGCTCATGATGCGCGCGAGACTGGTTTTGCCGGCGCCGATCGGGCCCTCGATCACGATGTAGCGGTACTTGTCCGGAAGCTTAGCCGTCATCTTAAAAACCTAAAACCTTAATGGACAGGATTAACAAGATTTACAAGATCCATTTATCGGGTGTTTTAGAACTGATCCTGCTAATCCTGTAAATCCTGTCTATTCGCTTTTTTGGACACCTGCGAACTTCACCATCCCCGTCACATCCACATTCCGAACGAGGTCGGCAATGCGGCCGTGACCCGGGACCACCGTGTCGGGAGCGATCTCGGCAAGGGGCAGGATGACAAACGCGCGTTCATGCATGCGTGGATGCGGGATGGTCAGGCCCGGCTCGTGCAGCGTGAGGCTGCAGTAGAGCGCAATGTCGAGATCGAGGGTGCGCGGCGCATTGGGAAAATCGCGCACCCGCCCGTGGCGCAACTCGATCGCGAGCAACGCCTCGAGCAATTCACGCGGTTTGAGGCCGGTTTCAATCTGCGCCACGGCATTGATGAAATCGGGTTGATCGCGATAGCCTACAGGCGCGCTGGAATACAGGGAAGACCGTCTGACAAGGCGCGTCTGCGGCAGGCCTGCGAGGTCGCGGATACCCGCCTCGACCTGCAGTTCGGGTTGGTCGAGATTGGCGCCAAGCGCAATGAATGCAGTTTCCAGTTTCAAGTTGTTCGGCCGCAGATGAATTCTTTTCAATTCCCGCTTGACGGGTATTAAGAGCGCATTTCAAAAAGACCAAGACCAATGTAACCGCCGATGAACGCCGATCGAACCAACGGTAAAAATCTTTTTCTATCAATGGCAAATATAAATTAATAAAAACAGCGGGTTATATTATTTCTCTATGCAATTACAACTTGGAGTTTTAGATTTTCATCGGCGTTTATCGGCGTGTATCGGCGGCTAATTTTTTAGATTTTTATTACGGCTCTAAAAAGAATTCAGCGCCGGTTTCATTCATTCTCCGCCTTCGCTCCGCCGCCAGGCTTGCGGCGGCGGCGTTTGCGGCGCGGCTTGGTCTCAACGTCCGAAGTCAGCAGGTTCTCACGCACGGTCTCGTCCGCATCCTGGAAGCGGGTCCACCACTCGCCGACTGCCGGCTCGACTTCGCCGCTCTCGCAGCGCAGCAGCAGAAAATCGTAGGCAGCGCGAAACCGCGGATGTTCGAGCAGCCGGTACGGGCGGCGCCCGGAACGCTGCAGCAGGCGCGGTTGCAGCGCCCAGATTTCCTTCATGTCGGTGCCGAAACGGCGCGGAATCGCGAGTTTTTCGGCCTGCACTTCGCTGACCTGCTCCATCGCCTGGTAGAGCGCGGGGATACCACGCACGCCCTTGGCTTCTATGATTTTCCACGCCGCCAGCACTTCGTGCCACAACAGGGAGGCAAACAGGAAAGCGGGAGAAACCGGCTTGCCGGCGCGCACGCGATCGTCGGTGTTTTTCAGCGCCAGCATCACAAAACGCTTGCCCAGCGGCTGCTCCAGTATCACGTCCAGCAGCGGCAACAGGCCGTGATGCAGTCCTTCCTTGCGCAGTTTGGTGACGCACTCGCTGGCGTAACCCGAGAGCAGCAGTTTCAGCATCTCGTCGAACAGACGCGACGGCGGCACATTTTGCAGCAAGTCGGCCAGCGCGCGTATCGGCTTGTGGGTCCCGGCTTCGATTTCGAGCCCGTAGCTGGCCGCGAAACGCACCGCGCGCAGCATGCGCACCGGATCTTCTCGGAATCGTTGCACGGGATCGCCTATCATGCGCAGCCGCCGTTTTTTGAGATCGGCCACGCCGCCGTGATAATCCCAGATCTCCTGCGTTGCCGGATCATAGAACAGCGCGTTGATGGAAAAATCGCGCCGCGTCGCGTCCTGCTCCTGGTTGCCGAACACGTTATCGCGCAGGATGCGTCCGTGCTCGTCAGAGACGCGCGCGGCCACATCTTCGGCGCCATCGCCACCGCGAAACGTCGAGACTTCTATCGTATCCGCGCCGCACATGACATGAACCAGCCGGAACCGCCGGCCGATGATACGCGATCGGCGGAACAGGCGGCGCACGTCTTCGGGCGTGGCGTTGGTGGCGATGTCGAAATCCTTGGGCTCGCGACCGAGCAGCAGGTCCCGCACCGCGCCGCCGACGATGAACGCGGCGAAATGGTGTTGCTGCAGCGTCTGCGTGGTCTTGAGCGCGCACGAGCTGATGCGCTCGCGGGCAACGCCGTGCGTTTTGAAGGCGACGATCTTTGGCTGCACGGCCTTGAACATCCGGCCGGAGAACACCCTGCCGAAGAATTTTTTAATCATCTGGTTCCGGGTTGAGTGCCGAAACGAACCGGGTGGGGCGTCCACCCCGATTTGCAGGCGGTGAATTATACATCGGGCAGGAAATAACGGCCCGCACCCTGGGCAAACTCCTGCAGACGGCAGCCATAGAGCCGCTCCAGGCTATCGCGGTCGAGCACCTCGGATGCGGCGCCGGCGCGCACCGTGCCATCGTCATGGATCAGCAGCGCATGGGTGCAAAAACGCCCGGGCCACAGCGTATCGTGCAGCACCATCATCACCGCCCTGCCCTGATCCCGCGCGAGGCGCTGGAACAGGTTCAGCACCGCGCTCTGATGGCGCAGGTCAAGGTGCTGCAGCGGCTCATCGAGCAGAAACAGGCGCGGCGCCTGCGCCAGGATCTGGGCGATGCGCGCGCGTTGCCGTTCGCCGCCCGAAAGCGTCGTGTAGCGCCGCGACGCAAACCCGGCAAGCCCGACTTCGTCTATGGCCGCACTCGCGGCCTGCTCATCCTCGCTGCTCCAGCCCAGCCACGACCGCGCATGCGGAAATCGGCCGAGCAGCACATATTCCAGCACGCTGCCCCAGAATACGGCATCTTCCTGCTGCAGCAGTACGCCGATCTCGCGCGCACGCTGCCTGCTGTTACCGGAAGCCAGGGGTTCGCCGTTGAGCAACACCGTGCCGCGCTCGCACGGGCCCAGGCCGCTCAGGGCGTGAATGAGAGTGGTCTTGCCGCTGCCGTTTGCACCCAATATCGCCCATATCTGCCCGGGCGCGACGGTGAAACTCAAGTCGCAGCACAGTACGCGGCCGGGAACGCTCAGCGTGATTGCATTGGTGCTTAGAATCCCTAACATCAGCGGCGCCTGCCGAGCAAGAGCAGCATGCCCGGCACGCCAAGCAGCGCGGTCAGCACACCCACCGGCAACTGCTGCGGGGCGATCACGGTGCGGGCCAGTGTGTCGGCCACCGTCAGGAAAGTGCCGCCCAGCAATACCGCCAGCGGCAGCAATTGGCGGTGATTCGCAACACCCAGCAACCGTACCGCATGCGGGATCAGCAATCCAACAAACCCGATCGCACCACCCAGCACGACCGCGGCGACCGTGGCCAACGCCGCGCTCAGAAAAATCCCGAGTTGCAGCGGCACTGCTGCAACGCCCAGCGACTGCGCCTTGAGTTCTCCCAGGCCGAGCAGGTCGAGCCGGGTCGAGTGCGCGATGCCCAGCGCCGTCAGTCCTGCCAGCACGAGGAATGCCCACGACGGATCCCCGGCATAAGACAGATCGCCCATCAGCCAGAACAACATGCCCTGCACCTGGGCCTGGGGGGCGAGCACCAGCGTCAGGCTGATCAATGCCGACAAACCCGTGGACAGCACGACACCGGTCAGCAGTATCCGGTAAACATTCCAGTCGCCGCGGCGAAAACTCAGGCCGAAGACCACGGCAATCGCGGCAAGCGCGCCGGCGAGTGCGGCCGAGTTCATCATCGCGGCACCAGCCCCCAGCGTCAGTGCGGTGAGCGCGCCCAACGAGGCGCCGCCCGATACGCCCAGGATATAGGGATCCGCGAGCGGATTGCGCAGCAACACCTGCAGCAGCGTGCCGGACAACGCGAGCAGTCCGCCGCAGGCGAAAGCAGCCAGCGCGCGCGGCATGCGCAACTGCCAGATCACGTCGTGCACGACGCCGGGCGCGGGAAACAACACGCTGTCGAGCACCTGCAGCGCCGGAATCGGGAAGGTGCCGAACAGCAGCGCGGCGAACAGGCTGGCCGCGGCGGCCGCGAAGAATGCGAGTATCAGTGGCAAGGAACGGGACATGGAATCAGTGTTGAGTGATGAGTGCTTAGTTTTGAGTGTTGAGTTTTAAATTCAGTAAAGCGCGGTGATGTCAGAAGCAGCTGGAAACTCAAAATTCAACACTCAAAATTCAACACTCATCATCAGCCTTAATCGAGGCTGATGATCGGCCAGCCGCATCGCGTCGCGTGCGCGCGCAGCGTCTCATCGGGATCGACCGCCACCGGGTTCGTGACGCGCTCCAGCAAGGGTAAATCATTGTGCGAATCGCTGTAGAACCAGGATTCGCTGAACGACGCCAGCGGCCGGCCCTGCGCGGCGAGCC
Organism: Burkholderiales bacterium; assembly: GCA_030683105.1. GTDB lineage: Bacteria > Pseudomonadota > Gammaproteobacteria > Burkholderiales > SG8-41 > CAKKQX01. The sequence goes on from JAUXMZ010000008.1 coordinate 78,864, forward strand.
AGTCCTCAAGACGCCTGACCTTGCCCTCGCGAAAACACGGCACCCCGAGTACGTTGCCGGTGAACTCGCCGGCGTGCTGCTCGGGTTCGGTGGCGATCAGATGCTCGATGCCGAACTCGCGCGCGATCGGCGCCGTCACAAAACTGTTGGTCGCGGTAATCACCACCTGCAGATCGTCGTGGTGGCGCGCAACGAGCGAGCGAGCGCTGTCGCGGATCATGGGCGCAATCTTGCTGGCCATGAACTCGCGGTGCCAGGCATCGAGCACTGCGCGCGGATGGCGCGACAGGGGCTTCAGCTGAAAGTCGAGGAACTCCAGGATATCGAGCGTGCCGGCCTTGTACTGGTCGTAGAAGTCCTGGTTGCGCGCTTCGTACACCTCGCGGTCGAGCACGCCCTGCTCGATCAAGAACTGCGCCCATTCGAAATCACTGTCGCCGGCGAGCAGCGTATTGTCCAGATCAAATAATGCGAGATTCACGAAAAATACTCATTAAGAAAAAAATCTAAAGATATAGCCACAGAGAACACAGAGTCCACAGAGGAAAAACAGGGCATCCGATCGCCTGCTCACAGCAGATCAGGTAACACGTAAATTTTTCCTTTTGATCAGTCTTTTGATGGTCTCTCTGTGACCTCTGTGATCTCTGTGGCTATTTTTTATCAGCGTTTGCTGAACCCGGGGACGGCGCAGCCTGCAGCAGCTCCCGCACCAGCGGCACCGTGATCTGGCGCTTGGTTTCCAGCGAATGACGGTCCAGCGCATCGAGCATCGCCAGCAGCGTGGGCAGGTCGCGCCGCACATGGTGCAGCAGATAATTGCAGACTTCGCCCGACAGACGAAAGCCGCGGCCTTCGGCATGGACCATCAGCGCCCGGGTTTTTTCCTCGTCAGTGAGCGCGTGCACCTGATAAACCAGCCCCCAACCGAGCCGCGTCACCAGGTCCTGCCGCAGTTTCAGTTGCATCGGCGGCGCATCGCCGCTCACGATGAGTGCGCCACGCCCTTCGCGCAACAAATTGTAGAGATTGAACAACGCAACCTGCGCCGCTTCGCCCAGGCGGTCGGCATTGTCCACGGCGACGCAATCCATGCGCTCGATGCCTTCGCCGAACTGCGTCTCGGCGGCGCAGGCGATACAGGCCGCGCTCGCACCGGCATCGCGCGCGGCAGCCACCGCGCCCATGAGCAGATGGCTGCGGCCGCTGCCCGCCGCCCCCCAGATGTAAATGAAGCGCTCGTCCGCCTCGCCGGCAACCATTCGCTCCAGGTTGTGCAGCAATTCGGCGTTGCGCCCCGGCACGAAGTTGTCGAGCGTCGGCGATAGTGCTGCAACGATATCAAGTGCCAGCTGTTTCATTACACGGGATGCGGAATCAGCCGCTCTTGTAGACGTCGCTCACCAGGTATTTGTTGCGCACAAGGCGCAGCCACACCAGCAACGCCGCGCTGGCCGGCAACGCCAGCAGCACGCCGAAGAAGCCGAACAACTGGCCGAACGCGAGCAACGCGAAGATCACCGCCACCGGATGCAGCCCGATGCGCTCGCCCACCACCCCCGGCACCAATACATAGCCCTCGAGCAGATTGCCGCTGACGAATACCACCCATACCCAGATCAACGGGGTAAACTCGTGGAACTGCAGCAGGCCGGTGAGCGTGGCCAGCGACACGCCGATGATGAAACCAAGGTAAGGGACAAACGTGACCAGCCCCGCGATCATGCCCACCGACAGCGCATAATCGAGCCCCGCGAGCCACAGGCCGAGCGTATAGAACACGCCCATCAACAGCATGACCAGCAACTGGCCCCGCAGAAACTGGCCGAGCACTTCGTCGATCTCGCGCAAAATGGTCACCGCCTGGTCGTGCCACCGGCGCGGAATGGCTTCATCGATGAGCACGACCAGCTTGTCCCAGTCGCGAAGAAAATAGAACAGCACCATTGGCACCAGCACCAGATTGACGAAAAACGCAACCAGCGCCAGCCCGCCGCTTTTGAGCGAAGGCAGCAGCTTCGCGGCCAGGCCCCGGATCTCAGCCATATGTTCCGCAACCCAGTCGCGAACGAACCCGACTTCGAGCTGGATGCCGAACACGCGCTCGACCCAGGGACCGACGATGTTTTTCAGCCAGTCGATATAAAGCGGCGCCTGCTCGGCCATGGTCCGCACCTGCTTGACGAGCAACGGCAGCAGGATCAGCAGCATCACGATAAATGCGATGAACAGCAGCAGCAGCACCAGCGCCGCGGCAAACGCACGCCCCACCTTTCTTTTGTGCATGCGCACGACCAGCGGGTTGCAGACATAGGCAAGGATGGCCGCCAGCAGAAACGGCGTCAGGATCGGGGCCAGCAGGTAGAGCAGCAAGCCGCCGGCGCCGGCCAGCGCGAGCCACCACAGATAGTTCAGATCGCCAGAACGCGGTGGTTCCATTTACGGTAAAATCCAATTCAATCAAGCAAGGAGGGTTATTTTCAATACCCCTATCCCCATGTATCTTAGCCCAATTCAACGATGCATCCGTATTTTTTCGCGATAATCCCTGTGGCCGATGCATCTACGTTCCGGAGTACACGACTTGTCTGAATCGAATCAACCGCAACCCCTGACTTACCGCGATGCCGGCGTCGACATGGACGCCGGCGATCAGCTGGTGGAAAACATCAAACCCTACGCCCGGCGCACGCAGCGCCCCGGCGTGCTCGCCGGCATCGGCGGCTTCGGTGCACTGTTTGAAATTTCGCGCAATTACCGCGAACCGGTGCTGGTGTCGGGCACCGATGGCGTGGGCACCAAGCTGAAACTGGCTTTTGAGCTCGACCGTCACGACACCATAGGCATAGACCTGGTGGCGATGAGCGTCAACGACATCCTGGTACAGGGTGCGGAACCGCTGTTTTTCCTCGATTACTTCGGCTGCGGCAAGCTCGACGTCGCCACCGCCACCCAAGTCGTCAAGGGCATCGCCGCCGGCTGCGAGCAGGCCGGCTGCGCGCTGATCGGCGGCGAGACCGCCGAGATGCCCGGCATGTACCCCCCCGGGGAATACGACCTTGCCGGATTCGCCGTCGGCATCGTGGAAAAGAGCAAAATCATCGATGGCTCGACGATTGTGGAAGGCGACATCGTGCTGGGGCTGGCCAGCAGCGGCGCGCACTCCAACGGCTATTCGCTGATCAGAAAAATCATCAGCGCCCGCGACGTGGACCTGTCGGCGAAACTCGACGGCAAGACGTTAGGTGAATTAATACTTGAGCCTACGCGCATATACGTGAAACCGCTGCTCAAACTGATAGGGGAAGTGAAGGTCAAGGGGCTCGCGCATATCACCGGCGGCGGTCTGCTGGAAAACATTCCGCGCGTGCTGCCGGAAGCGCTCACCGCGCGCCTCGACGCTGCGTCATGGACCATGCCGCCGCTGTTCGGCTGGCTCCAAAAAGAAGGCAATGTGTCCAGTCAGGAGATGCACCGCGTGTTCAACTGCGGCATCGGCATGGTGGTGATCGTCAGTCCCGGCGAGGCGGCGGCGGCCGAAGCGCTGCTGCGCGACGCGGGCGAAACGGTATCGCGCATCGGCACCATACGGCGCCGCGGTGACGGCGAGCCACAAACGCAGGTATTTTAGCGCCGTTGCCGGAATCAGAAAAAAATAGACAGGATTAACAGGATGATCAGGATTGAATCAATAACGCCAGATTAATCATGTCTATCTTGTAAATCCTGTCCATTTCTTGATTTTGTTACGGCTCTTGAGGAAACAAGTTTGAGCGAAAAACGCATCGTCATCCTGATCTCCGGCCGCGGCAGCAACATGGAGGCGATCTTCAGGGCGAAACTCCCGCTGCGGATTGCCGCCGTTATCAGCAACAATCCGGACGCTCCGGGATTGCAGACGGCGCGCACACGCAAGCTCGCGACCGCGGTGGTCGATCAACGCCAGTTTTCCGACCGCGAGGAATTCGACGCAGCGCTGATGGCCGCCATCGACAGCTATCACCCCGACCTGGTGGTGCTTGCCGGTTTCATGCGCATCCTCGGCACTGCCTGTGTCACGCATTACAAAGGGCGCATGCTGAACATCCACCCTTCGCTGCTGCCGGCGTTCCCCGGACTGCACACCCACCGCCGCGCGCTCGCGACAGGCGCGCGCATACACGGTTGTACCGTGCACTTCGTGACCCCGGAACTCGATTACGGCCCCATCGTCATTCAGGCTGCGGTGCCGGTGCTGGCCGACGATACCGAGGACACGCTGGCCGAGCGCGTGCTGAGCGAGGAGCATCGCATCTACCCGCAGGCATTACGCTGGTTCGCAGAGGACCGGCTGGTGCTGACGGCCGACGACAGGGTCGATGTCGGACAGGCGCGCACCGCATCAGGAACACTGCTCGCGCCGCCGCTGGACGCCTGAAATGACGCGTTTTCGGACCCTCCTGCTGGGCGCCGCACTGGGCGCTCAGCTGTTGGGTTCCCAACCCCTGACTCACGCAGCGGTACCCGCCGCCATAGTTGCAAGCTACGATGTCAGTTACAACGGCCTGCAATTCGGGGAAATCCGGGAACAATTCGAGACAGCCAACAATGCCTATCGCATCGTGAGCGAAAGCCATGCGGTCGGCCTGTTAGCACTGTTCCGCAGGAATTCGGCCACGCTCGTGAGCAGCGGCCGGCTGCTCGGCACCGGTCTGCGCCCGGAATATTTCGAGGGCAGGAACAATAATGACGAATCGCGTTCGGTATCCGCCCGCTTCGACTGGGCGGGCAAGCGCCTGACGTTCAGTCATGAGGGCAGGACTGAAACGGCGCCGCTTCCTCCCGGCACACAGGACCGGATATCCCTCCTGTATCAGTTCATGTTCGTTGCATTCGAGGAGCTCGGGCATCTTGACGTGGCAATGACCAATGGCCGCAAGCTGGACCAGTACCGCTATCTGATCACGCGCAACGTCGAGATCGACACACCGCTGGGCCGGATGAAAACGCTGCACCTCGCCAAGCAGCGCCAACCCGACGAAAGCGCTGCGGAGGTCTGGCTCGCGCCGCAGCACCATTTTTTCCCGGTCAAAGTGCTGATCGTCGAAAAAGACGGCACACGCTATGAACAGGTCATCACGAAACTCGAGTTGGGGCCGCAGCAGCTGAAGCCGTGACTGCCGCTTCGACACGCAGTTGCGTCGCCGCCATAGTCCTGTCGCTGCTGCTGCATATTGTCGCCCTGTCCGGCGCGTGGCTGGTGATCCCGCAGCCCACCCCCCCGGCGCCGCCGCTGGAAGCACGGCTCGTCAGGGCACCACCGGAGGCCGCGCCGGCACCCCCCGCTCCCGAGCCGCAGCGCAAGCCCAGACCGGCTACACCGCGCCGCGCAGCGCCGGCTGTGCCCGCGACAACCGCCTCCACGCCGATCGCACTGCCACCGCCGGCAGCACCTGCGCCGCTTCCGCTGCCGGTGGAGCCCGTGGCAACGCTGGCGCCGCCGACGCAACCGGCATCAGCAGCACCGCAACCGGAAGCACCGCCGCCGCGCAGTCTGCCCAAAAAGGGCAGCATCACTTACACTCTGCTCCTCGGCAGCAACCTGTTCATCGTCGGAAAAACCATACAGTCGTGGGAAATCGAGGCCGGCACATACAAGCTCGGCAGTGTCTCGGAAACCACAGGCCTCGCGGACCTCTTTGCCTCGCAACACCTCAATTCACTGAGCACGGGCAAAATCACGGCCAGCGGGCTGCGCCCTGAAACTTTTTTGATGAGCCGCAAGCGGCGCGGCGAAATCGAGGCGGCGAAAGCGGATTTTCACTGGGACAGGGAACAGATCACCCTGGGCAGAGTGCCGGTTCAGCGCATAGACCAGCTGCCCGCAGGCAGCCAGGACATGCTGAGCTTCATCTATCAGCTGGCGCTCGCGCCGCCATCACCTGGGCGGCTGCGGCTGCCGATCACCAATGGCGCCAGCCTCGAAATTTACGAGCTCGAGGTGCTGCCCGAGGAAAACCTGGAGACCGCGCTCGGCACCCTCAAATCTCTGCCGATACGACAGTTGCGGCGCCCTGGTGAGGAGAGCATCGAAATCTGGCTGGCCACGGAATACCGCCATCTGCCGGTGAGGATACGCTTCATCAATCGCGAGGGAGAACCCTCCGGCGAACAACGGATGAGCGAAATTCACGTCAGCGAGGAATAACCAGGGCCTGTTCAGGTTTAACCGGATTTGGAACGATCTCTTGGTGCAGCGGCACCGATCCCTGATATTCTCGGCCTTTTAAGAAGCTGTTCATGATCATACATTCCGGCCAACTGGACGCCGCGGCCGAAGCGCTGCGCATCGTACTGAAATTCGAGCAACCGGCGGATTCGGTGCTGAGCAACTTTTTCCGCGGTCATCGCAAACTCAGCCAGCTTGACCGCGCCTTCATCGCCGAGTCTATTTTCGGCCTGTTGCGGCGCAAGCGGCTGGTCGATCACCTGTGCACGGACGGCTCGCCGCGGCGCGCGCTGCTCGCCTATCTGACCCGCGCAGCGGGCGTGAGCATGCGCGAGCTGAGTGCGGCGCTCACCGGGGATGAGGCCGAATGGGTGGCCCGCCTCAAAGCCACTGCAACCGGGGAGCTGCCGCTTGCGGTGCAGGCCGACTTGCCGGATTGGCTCATCGAACGCCTGGTATTGCAGATGCCCGAGGCGGATATCCTCGCGCTGGGTCGCGCGCTGCAGCAGCCGGCGCCGCTCGATTTGCGGGTCAACACGCTGCGCGCCGACCGCAGCACGGTGCTGCGCCAGCTTGCTGCAACCGGCATCGAGGGTGCAGCCACGCCCTTTTCACCGCTGGGCATACGGGTCAAAGGCAAACCCGCGCTCAATCGTCATCCGCTGTTTCTGGACGGCAGCATCGAGGTTCAGGACGAAGGCAGCCAGTTGCTGGGCTTTCTGGTCGCGCCCAGGCGCCATGAACTGATCGTCGATTTCTGCGCCGGCGCCGGCGGCAAGACGCTGATGCTCGGCGCCATGATGCAGTCGCAGGGACGCATTTATGCGTTCGACGTGTCGGAAAAACGGCTGGCGCGTCTGAAGCCGCGACTCAAGCGCTCGGGACTGTCCAATCTGCATCCGCAATTGATCCATAGCGAAAACGACACCCGGATCAAGCGCCTCGCCGGCAAAATCGACCGCGTGCTGGTCGATGCGCCGTGCAGCGGACTCGGCACGCTGCGCCGCAATCCCGATCTGAAATGGCGGCAGTCGCCGCAGGCCGTAGCTGAACTCAAAGTCAAACAGGCGGCCATCCTCGACTCTGCGGCCCGGCTGCTTAAACCGGGAGGACGCCTGGTCTATGCCACCTGCAGCCTTCTCGCCGAAGAAAATCAGGACATCGTGACCGCTTTTCTGGCCAGCCACCCCCAGTTCGCTCCTCTGGACTGCGGTGAAATACTCAAGCAACAGCAGATCGCGCTCGAAACCGGCACCTATCTGCAGCTCTGGCCGCAGATACACGGCACTGACGGCTTTTTCGCCGCGGCGCTGGAGCGCACGGCCTGATGGTCGTCCACATGCCATGCTTAAAAAGTAAAAAGATTAATAGCAGATCCGAAAATAAACCCGTCAAATGAAAAACTTAGTATCTGATTTGATTGGCAACCTGCAGCACGTCTATTTGCTGTGGCAACTCGGCCTGCTGGCGATTTGTTTCGCGGGCGCATGGCAGATGATGCGGCTCTACCAGCGCCGCGTGATACGCAAGGCCAGCGTCGACGGCACGCTGTCGCTGAGTGTAGGCAGCGGTCAGCGTCTGATCTTCCCGCTGTCGGCGCTGCTTCTGGTGCTGGCCGGCAGGGCTGTCCTCGGACAGTGGCAGCCCGTCAATCTGCTCAACATCATCGTGCCGCTGCTGTTTTCCTTCGCTTTGATCCGGATCACCTTCTACATGCTGCGGCACACGTTTGCGCCCGGTGGCCAGCTGCGCGTATGGGAACGCTTCATCGCGTGGACGGTCTGGGCGGGCCTCGCGATTTACATTACCGGGCTGTGGCCGGAGGTCGCGGGCTTTCTCGACAGCCTAGATATCACCATCGGCAAGCAGCGAATTACGCTGTTGCTGGTGCTGCAGGGAGCGCTGTCAGTGCTGGTCACGCTGCTGCTCGCGCTGTGGCTCGGGCGCTTCCTTGAAACACGGCTGATGAGCGCTGACAACCTGGACATCAGTCTGCGCGTGATGTTCTCAAAACTCGTCCAGGCGTTGCTGATCCTGGCCGCAATTATCATCGTGCTGCCTGCAGTCGGCATCGACCTCACCGTGTTGTCGGTATTCGGCGGCATGCTCGGAGTCGGCATCGGTTTCGGCCTGCAGAAAATCGCCAGCAACTACATCAGCGGCTTCATCATCCTGGTGGATCGTTCGGTGAGCATCGGCGACCTGGTCACGATAGACCAGCATACCGGACAGCTCACCAAGATGACGGCGCGCTATGTCGTGGTGCGCAGCCTGAGCGGACTGGAAGCCATCATTCCCAATGAAACCATCGTTGCGTCGACGGTGGTCAATCATTCCTATACCGATCCGAAGGTGCGGGTAAAGCTCCCGGTGCAGATCAGCTACCAGTCCGACCTCGATGTTGCGATGAAAATCATGGTAGATGCGGCGAAGAAACATAAGCGGGTCGTCCGCGATCCCGAGCCCAAGGCGCTGATCCTGCAGTTTGGCGAAAGCGGCATTGATCTGGAGCTCGGCGTCTGGATCGAGGATCCGCAGGAAGGCTGGTGGGGCCTGCGCTCCGATATCTACCTCGAGATATGGCACGAGTTTAAACGGCACCACATCGAAATCCCCTACCCTCAGCGCGAAGTGCGCATACTTGGCGGCGCCAACACACCCACCGGTAAGCCGCAGCCCGGGAATTGATAAACAGTATTGTAATCATGGTTTTATAGAAGATCATCGGGCCGGTCTCGTATCATCTGCGGGGTAGAAAAAGCTTTGCCGTACCAATGAACTTCAGTACACTGGCCGCGTCAAACAGAGTAGTTTTAATCGAGGAGCGTTATGTTTACAGGGTTTTTTGATCTGCCGTGGTGGGGGTATATCGTTTACACACTGGCTGTTACCCATATCACGATTGCTGCCGTGACCATTTTCCTGCACCGCCATCAAGCCCATCGCGCGCTCGAACTGCATCCTTTGCCCAGTCATTTCTTCCGCTTCTGGCTGTGGCTGACTACAGGCATGCTGACCCGTACCTGGGCGGCGATCCACCGCAAACACCACGCCAAGTGCGAATCTGCGGAAGACCCGCACAGCCCGCAGATTCTCGGCATCAAGAAAGTACTGCTGGAAGGCGCGGAACTTTATCGCAAGGAAGGCCAGAACAAGGAAACGCTCGAGCGCTACGGTCACGGCACGCCGGACGACTGGCTCGAGCACCACATCTATAACCACGACCGCATCGGCATCTGGTCGATGATGGCGATCAACGTTTTGCTGTTCGGCCCCATCGGCGTGTCGATCTGGGCCGTGCAGATGCTGTGGATCCCGCTGACGGCTGCGGGCATCATCAACGGCATCGGTCACTACTGGGGCTACCGCAATTTCCAGCCTGACGATGCCAGCGCCAATGTGCTGCCGTGGGGCATCCTGATCGGCGGCGAGGAACTGCACAACAACCACCACGCCTACCCAACCTCGGCGCGACTCTCAAACCGCTGGTACGAGTTCGACCTTGGCTGGTTCTATATCCGCATACTCGAAATACTCGGGCTGGCGCAGGTCAAGAAAGTCGCGCCGCCAATTAAGCTCGATACCGCCAAGACGCACTGCGACTTTGCCACGCTGCAGGCAGTGATCACGCATCGTTACGATGTGCTCGCCAAATACACGAAAACACTGCGCCGGACCTGCGCGGGCGAAATGCAAGAACTCAAAGCACGCGCGATCAACGTCGATCTCGCCGCGCTCAAGCGCTGGCTGCGCTTCGATGCCAGCGCACTGCCCGTCAAGGAACGCGCCGTGCGTGAAGAAGTGCTGAATCACAGCAAAGTGCTGAACACGATTTACACCATGCGCGACGAACTGGCTGCGGTATGGCAACGCTCGAACGCGTCCAAGGAACAACTGCTCCAGCAACTCGAAGACTGGTGTCTGCGCGCCGAGGCGAGCGGCATCGTTGCCTTGCAGGAGTTCTCCCGCAGGCTGCGCTGTTACGCGTAACGGCAGGATTCGGGATCCAGCGTAACCCCCTGAACCCATAAAAAAAGCCCGCTTGATGCGGGCTTTTTTTGCGCCACGCGATGAGCGGCGGTTTACCGTCCGTTCCAACGTGTGGATATAAACCGGCGGCGAACGCCGTCCGGCTTATTTGATCTTGGTTTCTTTGTAAATCACGTGCTTGCGCGCCACCGGATCGAATTTCTTTATTTCAATTTTTTCCGGCTTGGTGCGCTTGTTCTTGGTGGTGGTGTAGAAGTGGCCAGTGCCGGCGCTCGATTCGAGCTTGATTTTCTCTCTCATGATGGCTCCCGTTAAACCTGCTCGCCGCGTGCGCGCAATTCCGCCAGCACAACGTCGATGCCTTTCTTGTCGATGGTGCGCAGCCCCGCCTGTGACACACGCAGGCTGATCCAGCGATTTTCACCCTCAACCCAGAACCTGCGGTAATGCAGATTGGGCAGGAAACGCCGGAGCGTTTTATTGTTCGCATGGGAAACGTGGTTTCCCCGCATCGGTTTTTTACCGGTGACTTGACATACGCGGGACATGGCACTGCTCCAGAATCATCAGACAGCCCGCGATAATACACCAGATTCTGCAGCTTGCTCAAGCTTTACCTGCCTGCCGCGGGGGCGCGACGGCCCGGATCATCCCTCCACCGGCCCCATAAATAACATTTCAAAAACAAAAAGTTACAATAAACCCCGCTCGGCGAACGACATCGCGGCGTCGCTGCCGACCACGAAATGATCCAGCACTTTCACCTCGACCAGGGCCAGCGCCTGCGCCAGCGCCACGGTCAGCATTTCGTCGGCCCGGCTGGGCTCGGCGATGCCTGAAGGATGGTTATGGGCGAAAATCATGGCCGCGGCGTTGTAATGCAGCGCCCGCTTTACCACTTCGCGCGGATAAACGCTGGTCTGGGTCAGCGTGCCGCGAAACAGTTGCTCTACCGCGATCACGCGATTCTGCGCATCCAGGAAAACCCCGATGAACACTTCATAAGGCCGGCCCTGAAGCGTAAGACGCAGATAGTCGCGCACCGAACCCGGCGAACCCAGTGCATCGCCATTGCTGATTTTCTCGCGCAGCGCCCGCCGCGCCATTTCGCTCACGGCCTGCAGCTGGACATACTTGGCCATGCCCAGACCCGGGACCGCGCAGAATTCCCGGTCGCCCGCGCTGAACAGGGCTGAAAGCGAACCGCACTGTTTGAGCACGTCGCGCGCAAGATCGACCGCGCTTTTTCCCCTGACTCCGGTGCGCAGAAATATGGCCACCAGTTCGGCGTCGGACAAGCTGTCCGCGCCTTTCGACAGGAGCTTCTCCCGGGGCCGGTCATCTGCGGGCCAGTCTGTTATAGCCATGAAGCGGTGATTGGTGATGAGTGAATGGTAATTGGTTAAACGGCCTGATACATCACTGCGTTTACGGCTGCATGAGCGTTTTTTCCATTTACTATTCACCATTTACCATTCACCGCATTTAAAGTTACACTCTTTCTTCTTGCCAGCGGAAAGCGCTATATGACTGATAGTTCTAGAAAAAAAGTCCTGCTCGGCGTAACCGGCGGGGTCGCCGCCTACAAGTCGGCCGAACTGGTGCGCCTGCTGGTGCGCAGCGGTATCGAGGTGCAGGTGGTCATGACGTCAGCCGCCTGCGGTTTCATTACGCCCGCCACGCTGCAGGCGCTCTCGGGCAACCCGGTATTCACCGACATGTGGGATGCGCGCATTGCGAACAACATGGCCCACATCGATCTCACGCGCGACAAGGCAGCCATCGTGGTTGCGCCGGCCACGGCTGATTTCATGGCCAAGCTTGCCAACGGCCTGGCCGATGATTTGCTCTCCACCCTGTGTCTGGCACGGGAATGCCCGCTGCTCGTCGCGCCCGCGATGAACCGCCAGATGTGGGATAACCCGGCCACCCGGCGCAATGCCGCGCAACTCGAGCGCGACGGCCTCACCCTGCTCGGCCCGGCCAGCGGGGATCAGGCCTGCGGCGAAACCGGCATGGGCCGCATGCTCGAAGCCCAGGAAATCGCCGATGCCACGATCGCTTTTCTGGCCCCCAAGCTGTTGAAAGGCGCGCGGGTGCTGATCACGGCGGGGCCGACTTTCGAGGCCATAGACGCCGTGCGCGGCATTACCAACAGGAGTTCGGGAAAAATGGGCTATGCCGTGGCGCGCGCGGCATTGGGCGCCGGAGCCAAAGTCGCCCTGATCTCGGGTCCGGTCAGCCTGTCGGCACCGGCTGGCGTCGACATCACGCACATTGAAACTGCTGCGCAGATGTTCGAGGCGGTCAAGAAGCAGGTGGCAAACGCCGACATTTTCATCAGCGTCGCTGCAGTGGCGGACTATCAGGTGGACCAACCGCGCGAACACAAGGTCAAGAAATCCGACGAGGCGCAATTGAGTCTCCAGCTGGTGCCCAATCCCGACATTCTGGGCTGGGTGGCGGCGCGGCCCAAGCCGCCGTTTTGCGTTGGGTTCGCTGCTGAGAGCCGCAACCTCGATACCTATGCCGAGCAGAAGCGGCGCCGGAAGAACATACCGCTGATGGTCGCCAACCTGGCGCAGCATGCCATAGGGGCCGACGACAACGAGGTCATGCTGCTCGACGATACCGGCACGCACCAGCTCGACCGCGCGCCCAAGGATGTCGTCGCGCAACAGATCATCGCCCACATCGCCAAGCTTTACGACTCAACAAAAAAGCGCAAAGCAAAACCCTAAAGCATTAACACAAAGGACACCAAGGAAAAGCAAAGAACACGATGTAAAGATATAAAGGGGTAAGACTTAGCCTCCTGCCGCATGGACAAGGACCCCTTTATTGGCGTTATTTGTATTTCTTCGTGTCCTTTGTGTCCTTCGTGTTAATGCTTTTGATTTTTTCGTTCTTCCTTCGCGTTCATGCTCCTTTTAATTTACCCAAATGAAAAAAATCGACGTCAAGATTCTCGATGCGCGGCTGCGCGACCAGTTGCCTCACTACGCGACACCGGGTTCGGCGGGTCTCGACTTGCGCGCCTGCATAGACGCGCCCATTACGTTGCAGCCGGGGCAGGCCGAACTGGTGCCCACGGGTATGGCCATCCATCTTGCCGATCCCGGCTTCGCCGCGGTGGTACTGCCGCGTTCGGGTCTCGGTCACAAGCACGGCATCGTGCTCGGCAATCTGGTCGGCCTGATCGACTCCGATTATCAGGGGCAGATTTTCGTCTCGACCTGGAACCGCGGCAACACGCCATTCGTGCTCAACCCCATGGAACGCCTCGCCCAACTCGTGATCGTGCCCGTGCTGCAGGTCGGGTTCAACATAGTCGACGATTTCGACGCCAGCGGCCGCGGCGCGGGCGGTTTTGGCAGCACGGGGAAGGGGTAGACTCGAGTGTTGAGTGTTGAGTTTTAAATTTTTAGTGACGGGGCGAAAATGACCAAAGCTGTTAACTCAACACTTAACACTAAACACTCAGCACTGATCTTATTTGCTCACGGTGCGCGCGATCCTGAATGGGCGGTGCCGTTCCGGAAAATCCAGCGCAATGTTGCCAAGCGCCGCCCCGAGCTCAAGGTCGAGCTTGCCTTTCTCGAGTTCATGGCGCCTGCGCTGCCTGATGCAGTAGAAAATCTGGCCGGGGCTGGGCACGGCACCATCACGGTTGCACCGCTGTTCATGGCACAGGGCGGGCATCTTAAACATGACCTGCCGCTGATACTCGACGACTTGCGCCGGCGTTTTCCCGGCGTCACGCTCACCCTGTTGCCGGCAGTCGGTGACGTTGATGTCATTCTCGACGCCATCGGCGACTGGCTGGTCAACAGCACGCCGTGCTGAACGTTAAAACCCCATGGCTAAAAAATACCTGAAACATGCAGTTGCCGTCTTCTCGCTATGCCTGCTGGCCGTTGCCGCGCGCGCCGACATGCCGGAAATTGCGCTCACCATCGGCGGGCATCAATTAATAGCCGAGGTTGCCTCTACCGACACCGATCGCGCACAGGGCCTGATGCACCGGCGCATGATGCCGGAGAATCGCGGCATGCTGTTCGTGTTTCCGCAGACCGCGCCGCTCGGCTTCTGGATGATGAACACCTACCTGCCGCTCAGCATCGCGTTCGTCGATGATGCGGGCACCATCATCAACATCACCGACATGAAGCCGCTCACCACCGATACCCATCACTCATCAAGGCCGGCAAGGTATGCGCTCGAAATGAACAAGGGCTGGTTCGCCAAGCGCGGGATCGGGTCCGGCGCGAAAATCGAAGGCCTCGCCCGCGCGCCCGCCGGGCGATAGCGCAAAAAAACGCACAGCGCGCCGTACGTTTTTTTAATGATGCTACAACTGCGGTCCTGCAAAAAGCTTTACGTGTTGCATCGCCGCGTTGACCGGAACAAACGTCACTTGTATGGCGTTCTTTTCGCTCTGTTTTTTGGTTTTTTCATTTTTAAAGTTTGCCGGGCTTGGCCCCGGCAAACTTCTAGCCGAACATCGCGGTTCTGAACACGCCCCCGCTCGCCGACATGAAAAACAGCAGCGGGATCGACAGCATGGTGTTGGTGCGCGAGGCCAGAAACGCAAGACGGCGCGCCTTGTTCTTCTCTTCGTCGGTTGCCGTCACTATCCCCAGGATCTTCTTCTGGTTAGGCCATATGATCACCCAGACATTGATGAACATGATGGTGCCGAGCCAGGCGCCGATGCCGATCGGGTAGTAAGCAGGATTCAGGAACAGGAACGCGTCAAGAAAGTGCTTGCCGAGCATCATGGCCCCGGCCAGCCATGTCACCAATGCCGCCCAGCGGAACCAGAACAACGCGCGCGGCGCAACATGCTTGGTAATGCCGGCACCAGTGTTATCTGCCGCAGCCGCCTTGAGCGCGCCGACCTGCACGAAGTTGAAGTAATACAGCAGGCCGATCCACATCACGCCGGCCATGATATGCAACCACCGGCCCAATCCGAGTAGTATGAATTCCATATCGCCTCCCTTACTGCAGCGCGAATTTAATGATGTTGAACAGGATCAGCGTAAGCACCAAGCCGCTAATTACCGTACCCCACAGCGAATCGAGCGGATTTTTCATGACAGCCTCCTTTGGCACACGGTTATTTTCGAATGAAGCTGCGTGTTAGATTAACCAAAGAGAACATGAGTGGCAATAGTTGAGTAAATTAATCGGTTTTTCAAGGCCATCGCCCGCCCCGACCCAGAAAAAAGGGCGCCGAAGCGCCCTTTTTGGCTCATTTCATGCCAAAAATCAGCCGGCAAAGTTTTTCGCTGCAAACTCCCAGTTCACCAGGTTCCAGAATGCCGCCACGTAATCGGGACGGCGATTGCGGTAGTCGACGTAATAGGCATGCTCCCACACGTCGCAGGTCAGCAGCGGCTTCCTGTCGGTGGTGAGCGGCGTTGCCGCGTTCGAGGTGGATTCAATCGCCAGGGTGCCATCCTTGTTCTTGACCAGCCATGCCCAGCCCGAACCAAACGTGCCTACCGCTGCCGCAGAAAACTGCTTCTTGAATTCGTCGAACGAACCGAATTTGGCGTCAATTGCCTTGGCGAGGTCGCCTGCGGGATTGCCGCCACCCTTGGGCGACAAGCTGTTCCAGTAGAAGGTATGGTTCCAGATCTGCGCCGCGTTGTTGAACATTCCACCAGATGATTTCCTGACGATGTCCTCGAGCGACATGTTTTCGAACTCGGTGCCTTTGACCAGATTGTTGAGATTGGTCACATAAGTCTGATGGTGCTTGCCGTGATGGAATTCGAGCGTTTCCTTCGAAATATGCGGCTGCAGCGCATCCAATGCATAGGGAAGAGCGGGAAGCTGGTGTTGCACTCTGTATTCTCCTCGGGGTTGTTGAAAAAAACGTGATGTTACAGAAAGATGGTGGCGTTAACCAGCGCAGCCAAATAATTACGACACAAACACCCACGCTGGCCTGATCGTTTTTCGACAATCAGTGTCGAGATACGTTCATCTGTCCGGGTTTCCGGCTAGCCAGCAAACAATTCCGTCGCCAGGGCTAATTTTAATAGCGCCCTCGTCACGCCGTCGCGGCGCCGCAAGTCTCCAGAGCGACGATGGCCTTGGCCTGATTGAAATCCTCGGCATAACGCGAGCAGTACAGGCAGCATGCGAGCTGATTGACGATGGGCATCGGCAACGGCACCGCACCTCTGAGCGCTTTTCCTATCCACGCCGCGGTCGCCTTGACATCCATGTCGCAGGTATCGACCGCAGTTGCCATGCGCTCTTCTTCGAACAACACCGTGCACTCTCCTGCTTCATGGAATTCGATGCGCGGCCGCTTGCGTGGATTGGCAAACGCTTCACCCTCGGTGCCGCGCATCAACAGCGCGCGCTCGCCGGTGGCGGCAAAAAATTCGCGCAGCTTCTGCAGATAATCAGGATGGGTGACGCCGACCATGCGCACACCGGCGCCGCCGAACGGATCGATGAGCTTGGCGAGCGTATGTGCGCTGTTACGCACGCCCAGGCGGCTACGCAACGCCAGCAGCTCCGCCAGGCCCGGCGACAGAACTGCAGTCGGCACGAAAGTGACGCGTCCGGCATCGAGCGCCTGCTGGGCCTGTCCCAGCGTGGCGCACGGCAGCACGCCGAGCTCGCGCAGCACGTAGGCGCTGGCGCTGCGTCCGCCGCCATCTAGCGCACCATGCATTAACACCGGCACGCCGAATCGTTCGAGCTCGAGCGCGATCAGCGGCATCAGATTGGGCTGCTGGCGGGTGCCGTTATAGGTCGGGATCACCACCGGCCGCGGTTTGCCGTCAGGTACTTCGAGACGATGCAGTCGCATGCTGACAGCGTTGTAAAAACCAATCAGCTCCGTCACCGATTCGGTCTTCATGCGCAGCGCGAGGGAAATGGCGCCGAGTTCGAGATCGGGCACGCCGCCATCGAGCATGGCCGCGTAGAGCTGATCCGCATCCTCAATCGACAAATCGCGCGAACCGTGGGCGCCGCGCCCGATTTCCTTGATGTAGTGCGCGTAATTCATGATGTCATACCGACGCTTCTAAGCGACGGCCAGAATCCGCACATAGTCGCCGCGGCAACAGCATATCGGTGGTGTTTTGCTCATGTTGCCAATCTAGCAACCACCGTGCCAGAGATAAATATCATTATATATCAACTAGTTATGAATTATCTCTGAATACCAGTGCCTGCCCGCGGTGCATCGCCGCGCCATGTTGGTGCAGCACTGGTCGATGCCGGTCATGGTATATCCAGACCGTGTAGCGCAACGCCGGAAAATGACTTCCATCCTCGCCATTCCGTCTCAAGTAGCGGCAACATTTCGCGCAAGGCGGACAGATTGTCGCGAAAGGTGATGCTGCTGCCACGCCAGCGCGTCGTGTGCGAATAAGCGAAAGCGCCGCCCGCGGAAGGGGTCAGTGGTGCGTCGAGCAACAGCACCAATGCGTACTCTCCCAGAGGCAGGAGCCACAATTCTCCGTCCCGGCTGCTGCGGAATACGCGCATCGACTCATCAGGAATCGGCCCGGTCTCGAGTCCGATCCGGACATTGCGCCGGGAACGCGCAGCCCACGCCAGGAAGGGTTCGGCAAAATCGAGGATTTGCTGGCGGTTGGTCCGGTAATTCATCACCGTCACGACATCGACGAGCGGCGCAAGATGATCGAGAAACAGTCCGCCACGATACGCCTGCGCGCCCCACCAGTACGGCAGCGCCACGTCGAGCGGCATTTCGGCCTGCGCCCGCACCTGTGCAAGGGTGTCCAGGTAGGCGGATAACCAGCCCTCGGTATCGATGTCGTAGCCAGGATTCAGATAAGGTTCGATGTCGAGTTGCAAACCGGCAAGGCGCGCTTCGGCAACTACGCTGCGATTGTACTCAGCATAAGCGCTCGCGCGCTCGGCGTAGCGGGCACGTTCCGCCGGCAGCACCGCGCGCGCATCACCAGCGACCGCCCAGACGCGAACGCCACGCCCGGATGCCTGTTTCACGAAATGCTCGAGTGCGCCGGGCTCGGCCACCCGCGTGCGGTCTGCAGTCACGGGAATCGTGACGAACACGGAATCTGCGGCGTAGGCTGCGAGCAGCGCGAACAATTTGTCCGGCTGCGCCTGCCACGCTTCGGGGCGCCAGATCCACAGTGCACGATGCGGTGTCGCCCGGATCGGTCCCGGCGACACGGATTCGGCTCCGTGTGGATGCGACACCGTCGCGCGCGCCTTGTCCTTGAGCGGGATGACTTCGTTGGCGGCAAAACGGCCATCGCGGTCGACGCCCTTGAGTATCACGCCTCCGGCGAGTTCATGAGCTGCGACCCGCGTGATGACTTTCGTCCACTGGATGCGTTCCTTTGCGAGCGCAATCTCAGTCATCGCGCAATCCCGTAGCGGTTCATCGGACGCCACCAGCGCAACCGCAGTGCCTGCGGGTTTGAGCACGATCTCGAGCACCCTGACCCCCGCCTGCCCCGGCTCAGGCGCGCACATCCCGAGCCAGGCGGCTGCCGCTTGCGGGGCGACAAGTAGCAATACCCAGGACAGCCGGAACAGAAAACGGCTCATTCAATTGTTCCTTTGTCTAATGGGGTGCGCCCGGCATTCGGGGACAAGTGTCGCACGGTCTGGCAGCCAACAGCTGCCAGCAGCTGTGTGAAACTGGTATCATGTTTAATAATCAATGGCTTCTGTTCTTCGTGTGTTTCATTTTCTGAAGATACAAGATGGTGACGGCTACCGCAAACCTAGGCACCGCTCTGATCGTCGAGGATGATGAGCAAATCGCTTACATTCTTCGTTTCATCCTCGAGCGCGAGGGCTATTCGGTCGAGTTATCCCAGGATGGCCGCGCTGCCCAGCAATTGATCAGCGACATGCCGCCGCCGGCTCTTGTCACGCTGGACGTAATGCTGCCTTACGTGGATGGTTACCAGTTGCTCGGCATGATGCGCGCGCACCCCGGCTGGCAGGATGTACCCATACTGATGATGACGGCTAAATCCCAGGAAAAGGACATTGTGCGCGCACTCGACAACGGCGCCAGTGATTACATCGTCAAACCCTTCAAGCCGGACGAGTTGCGCGCGCGCATCAAACGCCTGGTCAAACCCGCCAAGAGCCCCTGACATGAGACACGCCACCCTCACGACCTGCCGCATGCTGCTTGCCATTTGTGGAACGCTGCACATGACCGGCGCCGTATTGGCCCAGGGGCTGCTGTTGGCCCAGGCTCCCGCTGCCCCCGGGCTCAAGTCCGCACCCGCTGCAACAGGGCTCAAGCCCCCGCGCGCCGAGATCGAAATCGGTTACGGTCGCGAAACCCTGTCCAACAACCTGCCGGACTGGAAACAGACCTACAGCCTTGTCTCCTATCGCATGGGCGACCGCAACACGCTGTACGGGGGACTGCGCGAGACGCGCCGCTTTGGCCTGACCGACAGCGAAGCGCACACCGGTTTTTATTTCCCGCTGGGCAAAACCTGGACCTCCCAGTTCGAACTCAGCATGAGTCCCACACATGAAGTGCTGCCGCGTTACTCCGTCTATGGTCAGGCGCTGAAGGATCTGCACGGCGGCTGGGGCGTGGGACTGGGCCTGCGCCACAGTGAATACAGCCTGACCGGCGTCAACATTCTGTCGCTGGTGGGCGAACGCTACTGGGGAAATTTCCGCGGTGCATACACACTCTACTCCGGTCGCCCCGAAGGCGCCTCCTCGGCTTCCAGCCATCGCTTCCAGTTGAGCTATTACTATGCCGATCGCAGCGTTGTCGGGCTTTCTTACAGCACCGGGCGCGAAGTCGAGTACATCGGCCCCGCGCGCGGCGTGATTTCCAGCGATGTGCAGAACTGGACCCTGAGCGGCCAGCACTGGTTCACCCCGGCCTGGGCGCTGACCTACGATGTAGTCAACCAGGACCAGGGTATCTTGTACCGCCGGCAGGGGCTGCGGCTTGGCATACGCCACAGCTTCTGAGCTACCCCTGAAACTGGACCGCGCGCTGCCGGCCATCTCCGGCGGCACCCCGATGTCCGCCTACATTCCCCAGGATCCGGCACTGGCCATCGTGTTCTGGATCGCCGTTGCCGTCATTGCGGGATCTGTGCTCATGCTTGCCTTGGTCTTTCTGCTGCGCATCAACCTGATTTTGAAACAGCGGCGCGAACGCCGTTTCATCGGACAATGGCAGCCGCTGCTCGCTGAATGCATCTACCGCACTCCCGAAATCCTGCCGGCCATCCCGACTGCCATGCAGTACGCGTTCCTCAAGCTGTGGATCTATCATCTTGAATCCATGAAAGGCGCGGCAGGGCGCAACCTGGTGCAACTCGCCAACGCGGCGGGCGTGCACGAAATCGTGCGCGACATGATCCATCATACCGACTTACGGAAACAACTCATCGCGGTGGTCGCGCTGGGATATTTAGGCGACAAGACCCGCTGGCACGATCTGCGCATGCTGGTGACCGATGCTTCTCCGATGCTGTCGCTGGCTGCGGCCCGCGCGCTGCTGGAAATCGATGCTGCGGCGACACTGGCATGGCTGATCACGGTGATCGCGGCGCGCGAGGATTGGCCGATGGCCAAAGTCTCCGCCATACTTAAAGAAATCGGCCCTGACCGTCTTACACTCCCGCTGATCGCCACCGCTGAGTCCGCGGCCGCGTCGGAAGACACCGTGCACCAGGTGCCGCGCCTGCTGCGCCTGATGGACCTGGCGCACACTGAACGCGCCGCTCCCGCCGTGCACCGCATTCTGGTCAGGACTTCGGATGCAGAAGTCATCGCTGCTGCCCTGCGCCTGCTGCAGGATCCCCGCGACCTGCCCTTGCTGCGCGCCTTCACCGGACATGAGAACTGGATCGTGCGCATCAACGCGGTGCGCGCGCTGGGGCGCATCGGCATGCCGGAAGACCGCAAATTGCTGACCGACATGCTAAGCGATGAACACTGGTGGGTGCGTTATCACGCGGCGCGGGCGCTGATCGCGCTGCCCTTCACCACCATTCAGGAACTGGACATGATCCGCGCGATACTCCCCGACCCTTACGCCGCGGACATGCTGGCCGAGGCCATCGCCGAGAAGCGCGCCTCATGATCTCCCCGGAATGGATTATCGCCGCACAGTGGTTTTTCCTGCTTTACTTCATCGGCCTCAACAGCGGCTACATCCTACTCAATCTGCTTTCATACCAGAGCCTCAAGCGCTATGTCGAGGAACACAGCCTGGATGATCTGCCGCGCAGCCTGTCCGGCTTCGAGCCGCCGGTCTCGCTGCTGGTCCCTGCATATAATGAAGAAGCCACTATCGCCAGTTCGGTGCGCTCCATGCTGCAAATGAATTACCCGGACTACGAAGTCATCGTGATCAATGATGGTTCGAAGGACGGCACCATGGAAGCGCTGCGCCGGGAGTTCGCGCTGGTGCCGTTTCCTGAGGCCTACTGGAAGCGCATAGAGACGAAGCCGGTACGCGCCATCTACCGTTCTACGCGCCACCCCAGCCTGCGCGTCATCGACAAGGACAACGGCGGCAAGGCCGATGCGCTCAATGCCGGCATCAATGCTTCCCGCTATCCCCTGTTCTGCGGTGTGGATGCGGACTCCATACTTGAACGCGACAGCCTGAAGCGCGTGGTCGAGCCGTTCCTGGAAAACCCGCACACCATAGCCTCCGGCGGCACCGTGCGCATCGCCAACGGCTGCGTGGTGGACAATGGCTTTCTGGTCAGCGTCGGCCTGCCCGCCAACTTTCTGGCGCTGCTGCAGATCGTCGAATACCTGAGGGCGTTCCTGTTCGGACGGCTCGGCTGGTCGCCGCTTAACGCCGTGCTGATCATCTCCGGCGCATTCGGCCTGTTTCGCAAGGATAGCGTGGTCGCCGTCGGCGGCTACCGTCATGACACCGTGGGCGAGGACATGGAACTGGTTATGCGGCTGCACCGCTGGCACCGAATGCGGCGCATTCCCTACCGTATCGTGTTCGTGCCCGATCCGATTTGCTGGACGGAAGCGCCGGAATCCCTGAGGGTGCTGAAGAACCAGCGCGTGCGCTGGCAGCGCGGCCTGTGCGAAAGCCTGACGCTGAACCTCGGCCTGCTGTTTCACCCGCGCGGCGGCGCCCCGGGCTGGCTGGCTTTTCCTTTCATGGCGCTCTTCGAATGGCTTGGGCCCCTTATCGAGGTCGTGGGTTATGTCTTCATGATTTCGGCATTCGCAATGGGCATCGTATCCGCGGAAGCCTTCTTCATATTTATGCTGGTGGCTTTGGGCTTCGGCCTCATCCTCTCGGTCAGCGCCCTGCTGCTCGAGGAACTTTCTTTCCACATCTATCCGAAGCCGCGGCAGCTGGCTGTGCTGCTGGCGGTGGTCATCATCGAAAATTTCGGCTATCGTCAGCTCAATTCGCTGTGGCGGCTGTGGGGATTGCTGCTATGGATGACTCGCAGCAAGGGCAAATGGGGAGAGATGACCAGAACCGCCAAATGGCAGACCGGGACTCCAGCCGCACCTGCGAACAGGCCGCCCGCACCATGAATCCCGTCACCCTGCTGCGTTCCATATTGCCGGGCCGGGAAGGTTTCGTTAATGTCCTGGCCGCGGCAACTGTTGTCGTGCTGCCGATAGCGCTGACAATCTTGGCCTGGGACACTGCCCGCAACGCCGCGGAAACGGAAGCGCGATCGCGGTTTGAGTTTCGCGCCGCGCAGATCGAAGCATCCATCACCGGACGCATGGCCGATTATGAACAGGTGCTGCGCGGCGCGGCAGGGCTGTTCGCCGCCTCGATCAGCGTCGAGCGCAGCGAATGGCAGGGCTATTACCAGGCGCTGCGGCTCGATGCCTACTATCCCGGCATACAAGGCATGGGCTACGCCCCGTATCTCGAGCATCACGGCCATGTGGATTTCTTGGCGCGGGTCAGGGCAGAGGGGTTTCCGGATTTTGCCATCACACCGCCCGGCCAGCGCAAGCACTATTCCCCTGTTCTGTATCTGGAACCCTTCAGCGGCCGCAACCTGCGCGCCTTTGGCTACGACATGTTTTCCGAGCCGGTGCGGCGTGCCGCCATGGAGCAGGCCATACACACCGGCAGCACCACGCTCTCGGGGAAAGTCACACTGGCGCAGGAAACCGGAACCGATGTTCAGGCCGGCTTCCTCATGTACAAACCTGTCTATCGCGAAGGCCCCTCCTCTGCCACCTTGCCGGGCAAGCACGGCGTTCCACAGGGGTTTGTTTACGCCGCATTTCGCGCAGGCGATCTGATCAACGGCATTCTGGAAAATGGCAGCGACATCGGCATTGCCATTTATGATGGGGCCACGCAAAACAAAGAATCACTGTTGTATGAAAGCCGCGGGGCGGACGGGCATATGCCGATGTTTTCCACCGTCAGCAGGGTCGTGCTGCACGATCATTCCTGGACACTGCGTCAGTTTTCCCTCCCGACTTTCGAAGCCACCGTGGAAAAAGACAAGCCGCGCCTGGTGCTGCTGGGCGGCGTGGTCATCAGCCTGCTGCTCATCACCGTACTCTGGTCGCTATGGACCACGCGCGCGCGCGCGCTGCGGCTCGCTCAGTCGATGACCCGGGCGATCAGGCAACGCCAGGCGGAACTGGAAGCAATGAACAACGCTTCTCCCCTGGGCATTTTCCATACTGATGCCGCCGGCAATTGCGTCTACGTCAATCGCATGTATGAATCGTTATGTGGTATCCAGGCATCCGCATGCATGGGCAAAGGCTGGGTGGACAGCCTGCATCCCGAAGATCGCGAACGTGTAAGCGCTGATTGGGAAAAAGCGACACAGAAGAAAATCAGGCTCGCATCAACAACCTACCGCATTCTTCGTCCCGACCAGAGCGTCATCTGGGTCAGCGCCAAGGCCGCCCCGATACTGGTGGATGGCGTCATCACCGGATACGTCGGCAGCATCGAGGATATTTCGGAACTCCGGAACCAGGAAGCGGCCCTGCGCGAAAGCCGCGAACAACTGGGGCTGGCACTGGAGGGTTCCAACCTCGCGATTTTCGACTGGGATATAGACTCAGGGAAGGTCCACCTGAGCGCACCCTGGCAGGAAATTCTGGGCGGGGAACGCCGGCCCACCGACACCACCATCGCCGAGCTTCAGGCACTGGTACACCCGCAGGACCTGGAGCACCTGCAAAGCAAGCTCTACTCCGTGCTCAAGGGCAGCGCCCGCTTTTATGAAGTTGAACATCGCGTCCGCAACATTCACGGTGAATGGCGCTGGATACTGAGCCGGGCCAAGGTATCTGAACGCGACGCCAGCGGGCATGCCCAGCGCATCACCGGTACCAATGCCGACATTACCAACAGCAAGGAAATCGAGCGGCTGAAAAACGAGTTCATATCCACGGTCAGCCATGAATTGCGCACGCCGCTGACCGCCATCATCGGCGCGCTGGGCCTGATGCGCGAGACTCAGGATAAATCTCCGGACGAAACCGCCATGCTGCTGGAAATGGCTTATCAGAACAGCGAACGGCTGGCTTCCCTTATCAACGATGTCCTCGATCTGGAGAAAATCGAGTCGGGGCAGATGATCATCGAACTCGAACCGCTGGATATCGGCGCATTCCTGGAAAAAGCGATCAGCATCAACGCCGCTTATGGCGATAAATTCAGTGTGCGCTTTAATCTCAAGCGACCCCTGCCCGACACCAAGGTGAAGGCCGATGCGGACCGCCTGCTGCAGGTCATCACCAACCTGATGTCCAATGCCGCCAAGTTTTCCCCCAAGGACGGGGTGGTCGAGATTGCAGCGGAACTTCGTGCATCCGTGCTGCGCATTTCGGTCAGCGACCACGGTACCGGCATTCCTCTCGAATTTCATGAACGCATATTCCACAGATTCGAGCAGGCCGACAGTTCGGACACACGCCAGAAAAGCGGCACCGGCCTCGGTCTTTCCATCTGCAAGGCCATCATCGAAAAAATGGACGGCCGCATCGGGTTCGATTCCGTGCCCGGCGAGGGCGCGACCTTTTATTTCGAGTTGCCCACGGTTTAAGACGGCGTCTAGTCAACTGCGACGAAATAGCGTCAGCAGTTCGGGTCCTAATCCGGCATCGCCGCAACAGTCACGATAAAATATATATAATAATAAACAATATTTTATATCATTCCTCGGGCGGATTAATCTAAATTCATGCTACAAGGCGTGTTTCTTGCTTGATGCAGTATTGCTTGGTCATGAGGTTTGGCATTAGACTCAGTCTAGCCTCAAGCGCAGCCATGAATTTGAATATGGACAAACACAGGGCACAGACGTGACTGCTATGAATATGTCCGACAATTCGATACTGGAGCAGCTGGAGCGGCTTCACGAAAATTTTCGCTCACAACTGCCGGAACGAATCCAGGTGATGGATGAGGCTTGGCGCGGCCTGGCCAGAACCGGCTGGGACATCGAGGCGGCGCGCCGGCTGCGGTTGCATCTGCACAGCCTGACAGGTTCCGCCGGAACATTCGGATTTAGCGACGTAAGCAGCGCCTCGAGGGAAGCGGAAGTAAAGCTACACGCGATCATCGAGACCGCCCGCCCCCCCGCCAGCGCGCAATTGCTTCAGATGTCAGAGCTGCTAAGCACGGTCAGAGTAACGGCATCAACAGAGAAGTCGCAACCCCTGACCCTGCCCCCCAAAGCAACCGACGCGGTACGCAATCTGATCTATCTGGTCGACGATGACGAGGGCTTCGCCCTCAATACCTCATTGCAGCTCAGAGCGTTCGGTTATGAAGTGCAAATTTTTAACGGGCCGGAAACGTTGAAGGCGGGCTTGAGACAGAAACGTCCTGCCGCAATCCTGGTCGACATCATGTTTGATGGCGATGTGCTTGGCACTACCGTCATGCAAGAGCTGCGCGGCCGGATGCCGGAGATTCCGCCATTTATTTTCATTTCAGTGCGGGATGATTTTGTCGCCCGCCTAGGCGCCGCGCGCGCCGGTTGCAGTGGTTATTTCACCAAACCCCTGGATATCCCGACCCTTGTCGACTGTCTCGACTATCTGACCAAGGCCCAGCCCGACGAGCTTTACCGGGTTCTGATCGTCGACGACTCCCCTCTTGATGCGGCCGCCCATGCCCTGCACTTGCAGCACGCCGGTTTCAGGACATTGGTCGTCACCGATCCGATGGCCGTGACGACAAAGCTCGCAGAATTCGCGCCCGACCTGATCCTGATGGATCTGAACATGCCGGAGTGTAATGGGGTGGATCTCGCGTCCGTGATCCGCCAGGAGGGCGCCTACGTCGGCACGCCTATCGTATTTCTGTCCGCGGAAACCGATCGTGACCGCCAGCTTTCGGCCATGAAAAACGGCGGGGACGATTTTCTGACTAAGCCGGTCAAGCCCAGCCAGCTTGCGGCCCTGGTCCAGGTTCGCGCAGGACGCGGACGCATACTGCGCTCGCATATGGTGCGCGATGGCCTCACCGGGCTGCTCAACAATAACCGCGTAAGGGAACATCTGGGTGCCGAAGTTGCCCGTGCAAAACGCCACAAGACCAATCTGGCGGTCGCAATGATCGACATCGACCACTTCAAGAAAATAAACAGCACCCACGGTAATACTACGGGAGACCGGGTAATCAAGGGCCTGGCGCGGCTGCTGCAGCAGCGACTGCGGACTACAGACATCATCGGCAGATACGCCGGCAAGGAATTTCTGGCTATTCTGATCGGAACCCAGGCCGACCAGGCGCTCAGCATCATGGACAAAATCCGCACCAGTTTCAATTCGGTAAACCACCGCTCAAAGAAAGAAGAATTCACTTCCTCTTTCAGCTGCGGCATTGCCTCGTTCCCTGAATTCAGTACCCCTGCCCAGTTGCTCGAGGCCGCGGAGCAGGCCCTGCGCAAGGCAAAAAGCATGGGCCGCAACTTCACTGTCCTTGCAGGTTGAATTGCCCGGGACTGTTCGCGACTGAAACCAGTTCCTATCGGTAACCCGTTGGGCGTGCCCGCTGCCGACCCCCGGACTGCCATACCCACTCCAGTATCACCTCGGGGCCCGCACCCGCACCGGGCTGATTTTATTGCCTGGTTTTGATGCTCGTGTAGACTGATCATCATTCTGGATTACAAAATCCCTAACGAGATCATCACTATGCAAGCCCCTGCAAAACCCGCAAACGAAACTTCGCGTCTCGCAGCATTGCGGGATCTGCATATTCTCGACACCCCGCCCGAGGACCGCTTCGACCGGATCACCCGCATCGCTGCAGAATTGTTCGATCTTCCTATTGCCGTGGTATCGCTCGTTGACGAAAACCGGCAATGGTTCAAGTCCCGACAGGGTCTGGTCGCTGAGCAGACCGGCAGAGACATCTCTTTTTGCGGCCACGCCATACTTCAAGACCATGTATTTGTAATCGAAGATACGCTCGCCGACCCCCGTTTCAGCGACAATCCGCTGGTCAAGGGTCAGCCTTTGATCCGGTTTTATGCGGGCGCGCCGTTGTCCGGCGCTAACAGCACCAAACTCGGCACCCTGTGCATCATCGATCGGAAACCCCGGCAGTTTAGCGAACGGGACCGTGTAATGCTGCGTGGCCTCGCAATGTGGGCGGAGCGGGAACTTGACATCGCCAGCGAATATCAGACGGTGGCGATCCGCCTCGAGCACAAGCTGCGCCTGGCATCAGTCATGGAGAACCTTGTCGAAGGCGTGATCACTGCGGACAGTCACGGCAACATTGAATCGGTAAATACCGCGGTCACGAAAATATTCGGCTACGCACAGGATGAGCTGGTCGACTCCAATATCATCCGCCTGATCCCCCCGGCGCAGCATGCCGAGCATGGTACTTACATGGCGCGGCTGCGCGCTGCCCCGACCCCCTTGACGCGCCATACCTTCGAAACAACAGGGGTACGAAAAGATGGTTCCGCACTGCCGCTCGATGTGTCCTTCAGCGATCTTGTCATTGGTGACAAGCGCCGGTTCATTGGCATCGTCCGCGATATCACCGAACGCAAGAAGATAGAACAAGCCAAGAAAGAATTCGTATCCACGGTCAGCCACGAACTCAGAACCCCGCTGACTTCAATCATGGGTTCATTGGAACTCGTTACCAGCGGCGTCATCGGCAGTCTTCCACCTGCGCTTGCCCCGCTGGTTGATATCGCCTGCAAAAACGCCTCTCGCCTGGTCAGGCTGATCAACGACATCCTGGACATCGACAAGATCGAATCCGGCATGATGCACTTCGACCTCCATTCCCGGGAACTGATGCCGCTCATCACCCAGGCCATCGACTCCAACCAGGATTATGCATCGCAGCACGGCGTCAAGCTCGTCCTCGGGGACGGATTGCCCGGAGTGCAGGTCAAAGTGGATAGTGATCGCCTGGCGCAGGTGCTCGCCAACTTATTGTCCAACGCCGCGAAATTTTCGCCAAGCGGCGCCGATGTCATGGTCACTGTCACACGAAATGAGACCTGGGCCCGCATTTCAGTCAGCGACTGCGGGCCGGGCATTCCCGTGGAATTTATATCCAGGATATTTCAGAAATTCTCCCAGGCTGACTCTTCGGATACCCGACAAAAAAGCGGGACCGGGCTCGGCCTTAACATCACCAAGGCCATTGTTGAACATATGGAAGGGCGGATCAGCTTTACTTCCAACCCCGGAGCGGGCACTACCTTTCATGTCGATCTGCCGGATGTAACATCAGCGTCAATCCCGGCTGCGCCGGCGGATGCAACACCCCTCCCTGATGGCGCACGCGTGCTCATATGCGAGGACGATCACGATATCGCCCTGCTGTTGCAATTGATGCTGAAAGAGGCGGGATATCCTGCCGACATCAGCCACGATGCGGAGCAGGCCAAGCAAATGCTGAAGCAGAAGAACTATGCTGCTCTGACGCTCGACATCGCCTTGCCGGGCCAGAACGGCATCGATCTCATCCGTGAATTACGCGCTACAGATGCCGCTCGTGAACTGCCTATCATAGTGGTGTCGGCCAACGTAGAACATGGCCAGCAGGTGCTTAACGGAGGCATAGCCATCGTTGACTGGATCGCGAAACCAATTGATAAGGATCGTCTTGTTCTCGCGCTGAAGCAGACCATCGGGCCCGCTTTGACGCGGCCGCGCGTGCTGCATGTGGAAGACGATCCGGATATCATCAAAGTCATGCAAACCCTGCTTGCACCACACTGCGATGTCGAATATGCGCTTACTTTGTCGGCAGCCAAGCAGGCCCTGCAACACCGACCGTTCGACCTGATCGTACTGGACATGATATTGCCCGACGGTTCCGGTTCCGATCTGTTGCCGATGGTAAATGCGCTGACAGATCCGCCGCCGGTTCTGGTCTTTTCCGCCACCGATCCCCAGCAGAAACTTCCGGACACGATCGCTGCTGCCTTGGTAAAATCACAGACTAGCAACGACAAGCTGATGCAAACGATACGCCGCCTCACCCGGCAGCAGGACTCGAATACCGATAAATCCGGCCTGATCGCTAACTAGAAGAAACCCCTTACACGGAAACCGTGATGGCAGACACCACACCGAATAAAATCCTGTACGTGGAGGACGAGCCTGACATCCGGACCATCGCCAGGATCGCGCTGGAAACCGTCGGCAAATTTCAGGTGAAAATGTGCAGTTCGGGAAAGGAAGCCCTTGCCGAGGTGGAAGAATTTGCGCCGGACTGCATACTGCTGGATGTCATGATGCCCGGCATGGACGGCCCCAGCGTTCTCAAAGCGCTGAGACAAATTCCGGCTTGTGCGCATATCCCCGTCATTTTCATGACCGCCAAGGTCCAGTCCTCAGAGGTCGCCCAGTACACGGCAATCGGGGCGATCGGCGTAATTCCCAAGCCGTTTGATCCGATGAAGCTGGCGCAGAGTGTGCGGCAAATGCTGGGGGACCATTGATGAGCGGGCGCGGGAAATCATCGACGATATCTGAAAAATCTTCGGCAAAACCCGCCATCATTCCGTGACGGGAGAATTCACCTGCACATTCAGCTGCGGCATTGCCGCATTTTCGGGCGTTGGCAGTGCGCCCCTGGTGCTCGCTGGGGCTGACCACGCGCTCTATTCAGCCAAGAAGACGGAACTGCGTAATCGTCTCCGATCCGTCCTGAGCATCGGATGACTTATTCTTAAGCCGCTCTACTGCTGACGGCCTCTTCCGTCGGTAAGCGGCACGAAACGCACAGCCAGCACGGCACGCTGCACCACCTTGCCATCAGGCTGTTTTTCCATGACATAAAGGGTCTGAGCGCCCCCCTGGCTGCCGACCGGAATCACCAGCCGGCCACCCGGTTTCAACTGGTCAACCAGGGGCTGCGGCACATCGCGCGCCGCGGCGGTGACCATGATGGCGTCGAAAGGCGCATGCTCGACCCAGCCCTGATAGCCATCACCGACCTTCGCCACCACATTGCGATAACCCAGGGTCTTCAGTCGTTGTGCGGCTTCCCGTCCCAGCGGCTCGACGATCTCTATCGAGTAGACTTCGCGGGCAAGTTCGGAAAGCACCGCGGCCTGATAACCGCAACCAGTGCCGATCTCGAGCACCTTGTCTGTGGGTTTCAGCTCCAGGAAATCGGTCATCAGCGCCACGATGAACGGCTGGGATATCGTCTGGCCGTGCCCGATCGGCAAAGGCCGGTTGTCGTAGGCGTAGCGCTCGTCGCCGGGGACCACGAAACGATGGCGCGGCACTGTGCGCATCGCCGCCATGGTCTGCTCGCTCAGCGCGGCACGACCGGTTTCGAGGCGTGTTTCGCGCGTGAGCTGCGCGATGTCTGCCAGCAACCTGCCGCGCGCAGATTCAAAACCATCCTGGGCGTGGGCGGTCATAAACCCTCCTGAAGCCAGAACCAGGCCGCCGAACATCGTCTGCCGGAAACAGCGCAGGAAATTCATAAGAAAAGGGGCATACCCGTTGCAACCAGTATGCCCCCGTGACCGCCGGCATGCAAACAGCCCGTAGGCCGGTTACTGCCCGGTCACCCTTTCATGCACCCGCTCATGAACGTCTTGCGCTCGTCGCTTTTGAGTTTTTTGTCGCTGGCCTCCTTGCTGCAGGCTTTCATTTTGTCCTGCTGCGCCTTCTGCTTCTCGCTCGGCTCCTTCTTGGCCGATTTTTCCGCCGCCGGCGCCGCTTTCTTACCAACGTCCTTGGCCTTGTCCTGCGCCAGAGCCACCGGCGAGGCGGCCATCATGAAACACAGTGCTGCAATCAACTTTTTCATTTGAACCTCCAGAATCAGGTTATAAAACAACGGATACGCCGTTGACGCGAATCTTCTCGTGTTGTGCCGGCAACAGGCCGGGCACACATATAACGCGTCTTGAGCTAGTTGCGCTGACACAACCCGCAGGCATCCGCCAACAGCTCATATGACCTGAGCCGGCTGTCATAATCGCCGGTAATGGTGATCACCATCAGCTCGTCGGCCGCATATTCTTCGCTCAGCTCAAGCAACCGCGCGCGCACCGTATCCGGCGTGCCGAGCACGAGGCGGCGGCGCTTGGCAGCGATGCGCCGGCGATCAGCCTCGGTATAAGGATAATTCGCTGCCTCTTCATTGCTGGGCACCGCCGCGTTGACACCATAATCCATGTTGAGCCTGCGCAGGTCTATGCTCATCGCCAGACGCCCGGCCTCCTCGCTGGTCTTGGCGCAGATGACGAACACGCACAACAACGCCTGGGGTTTCGGCTCCCGGCCCGACGGCTGGTAGCGCTCGCGGTAATCACGCATCACCGCATCACCGCCCTGCGCGCTGATGAAATGCGCGAAGGCAAAACGCAGTCCCAACTGCGCGGCAAGCGCACCGCTATAGTCGGAGGAGCCGAGCAGCCAGATCTGCGGCGCCGTGGGGCCGGCCGGCATGGCTTTTACCCTGGCAAAGGGGTGGCTCACGGGCAAGGCATCATCGAGATACGCGACAAGATACTGCACCTGCTCCGGAAAATGCTCGGCGCCGGAATACCGGCTTTCGCCCATCGCCGCCGCCGTCACCTGATCTCCGCCGGGCGCGCGCCCTATGCCCAGGTCGATGCGGCCGGGAAACAGCGCCTCAAGCATGCGAAACTGTTCCGCAACCTTGAACGGGCTGTAATACGGCAGCAGGACGCCGCCGGTGCCGACGCGTATCGTCGAAGTCGCTGCGGCGACGCGGGTCACCAGGATTTCAGGGCAGGGATCGGCGAGCGCCGCTATCGAATGATGCTCGGCCATCCAGTAGCGGTGATAGCCGAGCTTCTCCGCGGCCTGGGCGAGCCGGATGGTCTCGTGCACCGCCTGCGCCGGCGTGTGGCCGCTGATGATGGGCGACTGATCGAGAACGCTGAGTTTGAGTTTGTTCATATCAATCAATACCTTCTTCTTAACACCCCTTTGAGGAGTGCGCTTAACGCGCGCTCAAAATTAAAAAGAGCATGAACGCAAAGGGCGCAAAGTAACACGAAGGTAAACCAAAGCATAGACACGAAGGACACGGAGGACACGAAGGAAAATCGATAACTTTTGCAAAGGCCTGATTCAGGCCACCGGACTCAAAGTTTCCGGCCCTTTGTATGCTTTACTTGGTGTACCCGTCGAGCGTGCATTAAAAAGAATCCTTCGTCTTTCCTTAGTGGCCTTCGTGTTAATGCTTTAAGGGTTTCCTTGGCGGCCTTGGCGGCTGATTAAGATCTTTTACTGGTCTGATCCATGGATGAATTCGCTCAGCACCGCGCACCACGCCTGCGCCAGATTGTAACGATCATAACCACCACCGCCGAAACCCATGATGCGGCCGCCGGCCATTTCGTTCGCCAGAGCGCACAGGCTTTTCGCCGCGTGAGCGTGTGCCGCCGCCGTGTACTGCAAGTGCGCCAGCGGGTCGCCCGCCAGGCTGTCGGCGCCGCATTGCATGATGATGAACTCCGGCCTGAAGCGCCGCAGGTGATCCACTACGCGCTCCCAGGCCCGGAAAAACTGCTGGTCCCCTGCTCCCGGCTGCATCGGGATATTGAGTTTCGTGCCCTGGGCCAAGCCTTTGCCACGCTCGAAATCGTGACCGGTGCCGGGGTAAAGAAAATTACCGTCCTCGTGGATGTCGGCATAAATGAGGTTCGCATCGTCCTCATAGGAGTAAAACAGACCGTCGCCGTGGTGCACGTCGATATCGACGTAGGCTACGCGTTTGACGCCGTATTCCCCGCGCAGGGTTTCGATCACCACGCCGCAATCATTGAAGACGCAGAATCCCGCCGCCGTATCGCGCCGCGCATGATGCAGCCCGCCTATCGGCTGGAAGGTGCACCTGCACTCGCCGGTCATCACGCGCTTCAGGCCATCGAGCGCCGCGCCGACCACGTTGGCCGCTGCCTCGTAGACCCCGGGATAGGCCGGCGTGTCGCCGTAATCGATAGATCCCTCGCCCGCATGCGAAAGCTCAACCACACGGTCCAGGTATTCTTGTGTGTGAAAACGCGCGATCTCTTCACGATCCGCCTGGCGCGGCTCGCACAGCGTTACCCGGGTGTCCAGGCCCAGTTTCACCGCCTCCCGCCAGAATGCATCCTGGCGATCAGGGCCGAACGGGTGGCCGTGGGGAAAGCCGTATTTTCCCAACGCCTCGCCGACATAAAGCAGCACATCGGCTGTCATGCGCCTTTCCTCTTCCGGCGCACCCGGTTCATGACAGCGCCAACTGCACAGTGCAACCGGGCATCCTGGTGCGCACGCGGCAATCCGGATTCATGATAAATATACATTAATAATCATATGGTTATAATACCGAACTCATTGTTCCCGCGGCGTGAGCAAGCGTTCGATCTGCGCCAGCGCTGCGGCGCCTGCCCCTCCCTGCGCCCGCGCGAGATCCAGCGCCATGACACCCAGCGCCCGGTAAATCGCGGCCAGACGCGGGTCCCACACCGCGAGCGCATCAATCTGGCGCGCCACCACCTCGTGATCACCGCGCGCAACCGGTCCGGTGAGCGCCTGCATCGTGCCCAGCCTGAATACATTGTCGACGGTTTCGCGCACCAGCGGCTCCATCACGCGCGACGCAGTCGCCCGATCGAGACCGGACTTCTCATAGGACAGCAGGCCGGACTCGAGCAACGCCACCAGGTAATTGCAGACCATCACGCTCGCCGCGTGGTAAATCGTCTTGAACTGCGGGTCGATTTCGCAGATCCGGGCGCCGATGTCCTCGAATGCCGGCTGCAGCATATCGAGCGCGGCACGGTCGCCCTCGGCTCCACAATAGGTGCCGGCGAAGGTGCGCAAGGCGGCATCCGGATCCGCAAAAGTCTTGAGCGGATGCACGCTCGCCGTCTGCGCGCCGGCGGCACTGGCTGACGCGAGTTCGGCCGAAGTCATGGCGCCGCTGCAGTGAAAAACGATGTCGCCGCTGCGCAGCAGTCCACTGTGCGCCAGCGCCTCGCAACTATGAACGATCCTGCCGTCGGGCGGGGTCAGCATCCACACCGCGGCCGGCCGCATCTCTTCCAACCAGCCCACGGCGCGTCCGCCGCCGATAAACGCCACCGCCGAGCGCGCGCTGTGCGGCGTGCCGCTCAGCACATCCTGAATGGCGAAGGCATGCTTTGTCAGCCACAGCGAGCCGAGCGTGCGGCCGACTCGGCCGCCGCCGATGATGTTGAGCGTTTTCTGCATCCGGTTCTGCATAATCTTTGTAGTTTACGCTGCTGCCTGCCGCTTTAAGAGTACAGCCAGATAACTTTTGTGTGAACGTGAATTGATGTCAGCGCAAGGCAACGCAGCCGCGTTATAGTGATCATGCCATTATCCCGCCGCGCCTTTCTTGCCAGTTCCAGTGGCCTTGCGGTCGCGCTGGCCGTTCCGTTTTCAGGGGTGCTGGCACGGCCCAGGTTCTCCGGCTATCCCTTCACGCTCGGCGTCGCTTCCGGTTACCCGCAGCCTGACGGTTTTGTGCTGTGGACGCGTCTCGCACCCGACCCGCTCGCCGGCGGCGGCATGCCCCGGGCCGCTGTCGAAGTCGAATGGGAAGTCGCCGCCGACGAAGCCTTCCGCAAAATCATCCGCCGCGGCAGGCAGACCGCCATGCCCGGGTATGCGCACTCGGTACATGCCGAAGTAGCGGGCCTGGAACCATCACGTTGGTATTGGTACCGCTTCCGCGCCGGAGGAGAAATCAGCCCTGCGGCCCGCACGCGCACCGCCCCTGCAACCGGAGCAGCAGTCGACCGGCTGCGCTTCGCCTTCGCTTCCTGCCAGCAATATGAGCAGGGCTACTACGCAGCCTATCGTCACATGGCCGGCGAGGACCTCGAACTCGTGGTCCACCTCGGCGATTACATCTACGAATCGTCGTGGGGCCGCAATCATGTGCGCGCGCATGGCGCACCGGAACCGGTGACGCTGGAGGAATACCGCAATCGCTACGCGCTCTACAAAAGCGATGCCGACCTGCAGGCGGCGCACGCCGCATTTCCGTGGCTGGTCACCTGGGACGATCATGAGGTGCAGAATGACTATGCCAATGACCGGTCGCAGCGCCTCGATCCGCCCGAGTTGTTCCTGCAGCGGCGTGCCGCTGCATACCAGGCTTTCTACGAACATATGCCGCTGCCCGCCGCCATGCGGCCACAGGGTCCGTCGCTTAAGTTGTATACACGTGCCGCATTCGGCCGGCTCGCGGAATTCAGCGTGCTCGATACGCGCCAGTACCGTTCGCACCAGGTCTGCCCCAGGCCCGGGCGCGGCGGCAGCAACGTCGTCGATGCCAGCGAGTGCCCCGAGCGCCTCGACCCCAATCTCACTTTGCTCGGCACAGCGCAGGAAAAATGGCTGCAGGACGGGCTTTCGGCCTCGACCTCCCGCTGGAACGTGATCGCGCAGCAGACGCTGATGGCACAGGCTGACCGCATGTCGGGCGAAGGGCAGGCGTTCTGGACCGATGGCTGGGACGGTTATCCGCAGGCGCGCAGGCGGCTGCTGAATTTCATCGCTGACAAACGAATCCCCAATCCCGTCGTCATCGGCGGTGATATACACATGTCGGTGGTGGCTGACCTCAAGACCGATTTTGACGATATGCGCTCACCAGTAGTGGCCACGGAGTTTGTCGGCACCTCGATCACCTCGCAAGGCCCGTCGCGTCAGCGCGTCGAGACCATCCTTGCCGAAAATCCGCATATGAAATTTATTAACGGCGCGAAGCGCGGCTACACGCTGATCGAACTGACGCCGCAACACTGCCTGGCGCGCCTGCGCGCAATGGACAACGTCACCGATCCGCAATCGCGCATCCGCGATCTTGCGGCATTCACTGTCGAGGATGGCAGTCCCGGTGCGCAGCAAATATAGGGAACCTCTGATTGGATTTTTAGATTTTTATCGGCGTTTATCGGCGGCTGATATGTATTTGATTTTGTTACAGCGCTTAATCAAAGGTTCCGCACTTCGCTCACTGCCCACCTTCGCTGCGCCAGCGTTCCAGTTGCCGGCGCTCGCGCTTGGTGGGCCGGCCACTGCGCTCATGGTCCGGGCTGGCGGCAAAACGCCGCAGCGCAGCCTGCTCCTCGCGCAATGCGCGGCTGGCCTCATCTTCCTCATAGAGCGTGCGCGCCACCGTCGCCGGGCCGCGTTTGTCGGACAAACATACCACGGCTATCGTCCACGCAGCCGTGCCGGCGTGAATGACGAGTTGATCGCCGACCTTGAGATCTTTCGCGGGTTTGGTGCGCTCGCCGTTGAGCTTGACCTTGCCGCCCTCGACTGCCTGCTGCGCGGCCGCCCGCGTTTTGAAGAAGCGCGCCGCCCACAGCCATTTGTCGATGCGCACCGCCGACGCTGTTGGGCTGCCGGCTTTCATCGGAGCATCTAGCTCAGGTCGATTGCGTGCTTTTTGAGAGCGTCGAGCGACACGAATTCCAGCGTGGCCTCGTGCGTGGCGGTCAGCACCACCCGGGGTGCTGCGCCCGCATCCAGCGCCTCCCTCCAGCGCGCCGCACACAGACACCAGCGGTCGCCGGGTTGTAATCCCGGAAAGCCGAATTCGGGCATCGGTGTCGTCAGGTCATTGCCTCTTGCACGGCTGAATTCGAGAAACGCCTGTGTCACCTGTATGCATACGCTGTGCACGCCCAGGTCGTCGGGACCGGTATTGCAGCAACCGTCGCGATAAAACCCCGTCACGGGAGACGTACTGCAGTCCAGCAACGGCTCGCCGAGCACGTTGCGCGCAAATTCTCTTGGATCAAACCGTCTCATGATGATGATTCGTCATATCACTTAGGCGTAGGCATAGGCTTGCGATCGACAAGGGTGATCCAGCCGCGAATAATGCGATAGAGCACCCACAACCCGGTAACGATCAGCAGCGGGAACCCGATCACCGCGCCGATCACGGTGGCGATCAGGCCCGCCCCGATCACGAACCACAGCACCGCATACCAGAACGTGCGGATCTGCCAGCCAAAGTGGGAGTCGAGATAAGTGCCGCGCACTTCGTTGCGCTTCACATAGTTGAGGATTACCGCAATGATCGAAGGCCAGCCGCTGAGAAACGCGGTGACGATGAATGCCGCACTGGTGAGGCCGGTGATCGCGCTGAAGGCGTGAAGTGCATAAATGACATGCGTCAGCGTGACCAGGCCTTCCGTCGGCACTACGGTCTGGTTATGAACATCGATATCGGCCATATGGGAAATTCCACCTCTAAACATCGGTTTGTCACGATAGATGCTCTGATTTTACCGGATTTTCTGATACGCTTTCGCCTTTGTCCCCAATTTGAAGCGAGACTGCCATGGCCGACAGCCAGAATGAAAGAAACGCCGATCCGAAGATGGATGCTTCGGCGCTGTTCCGCGAAGATACCTATACCGACCGCAAGGTCGGCACCATACGCACCCTGACCCCGGTCAAGAGCGACGGCACCCCGGACTCCGCCCGTAAGATCATCTACGCCGGAGAAGCGCAGATCATGACCAACGCCGGGCCGCTGCCGATCAACTTCGAGATCGATGCCGAATCGCTCGCCGAGGCGGCGCAGAAATTCGCCGATACTGCAAAGGTGGCGATCGAGCGCACCGTGAGGGAACTCCAGGAAATGCGGCGCCAGGCCGCCTCCTCCATCGTGGTTCCGGGCGCGATGCCCGGCGGTAAAATCCAGATCCCTTAGAGCGCATTTCAAAAAGACCAAGACAGATGCAGCCACAGAGAGCACAGAGTTTTCTTTTCAATACCCCCTTGAGGGGTGCACAGAGAGAACCAAAAAACTTATTTAAAACAGCTGAATACGAAGCATGTCTCGTTATCTGTTTTTCCTCTGTGTTCTCTGTGATCTCTGTGGCTGATTTATTTTTGTTACGGGCTCTTAGGGGTTAGTTGGACTTGGGTTCGACAAACGCCCACGTTGATCAACGGCGATTCATACCGCAATATCATTCCGCTTTCGGCGGGATGATGGGCAGCATCAGATACGACGCCTTATCGCCCCCGGTATAGATGGCGTTTTCGGCTCCAGCGTTGTAATCCGCATGGTAGTGCGTATACGGCGCACTGCCGGCACCGTCGCGCGGCTGGATGTCGATGCGCAGTTTGTGCCCCTTTCTGAACACCATCGATGTCGGCCAGACTTCGACGTCGCATTCCACCGGTTTGTTGGGCTTGAGCCACAGCCGCTCATTGTGCGCATGGTACGGACGGTAGGGCAGCGAGCGCTCGGGGTCGAGCTTGCGATGCGAAGCGCGCAGCCAGCCCTTGGTCACGCACGGCACCGGCTGGCCATGCTGGCCGACCTCGCATACGTCCTTGCCGTCGGGGCCGATATTGCGGATGGTGACGAAAATATCCATGTCTTCCGAAGTGCTCGACACCCACAGCTTGAGCACGAGCGGACCCGTGACTTCAGTGTCTTGCG
Organism: Burkholderiales bacterium; assembly: GCA_030683105.1. Classification (GTDB taxonomy): domain Bacteria; phylum Pseudomonadota; class Gammaproteobacteria; order Burkholderiales; family SG8-41; genus CAKKQX01. The sequence goes on from JAUXMZ010000008.1 coordinate 117,992, forward strand.
CCATCGGTTCAGTCTCAAACGACACTCCGGTGCGTCCGGTGTTGCCATGCGTGGTGGCCAGCGATGACCCCGATGCCACCCCGGCCTTGGTGACGCCGCTGGCCATGTAACTGAGCCTGGTTTCTTTTTTGGGTGCCGACTTGCTGAGGACACCCTCAACCGCATCGGCATCGCTCGACGGTGCGCGCTCGGCTTTAAGATACATCCTGGTCCACTTCGTCCGGGCCAGAGGCCATTCATTCTCGGCACGGAATGCATAACGCTCGGTGCTGCCGCCGGTGCGGATCTCCAGTTTTACGGGAGGCTCATTCATGAGGCCGGTATCGATACCCTTTAACCAGTGGTCGAACCAGCGCAGTTGATCCATGCGCGCCTCCTCCGCGTGGAAGGGATGGAAATGCGTGCCGGTGTGAATTCTGAGCTTCTTGTGTTTGGAAGCCGCGTTCATAAAGGCCTCGGTGTTGCCGCGAAGATGCATGGAAAATCCGCCCCAGTTGCCGACGCTGTACACCGGCACCGTGATCTTGTCCCAGCGCGCGCTGTTCATGCGCCAGTATTCGGAATCCAGATCGTTGCGCATGTAATTCCACATCATGTCGTTCTGAAAAGCATCGGGGTTGTAGCCGCGCGGCCGGCCGAGCAGATGGTGCGCCGTGTGCGTCAGCCACCAGTTGCCGATGAAGCCGAGGGCAAAAATGCCGCCGTGGTAGGCCTGGTCGCGGTACTGATCGGCGCGACCCTCCCACGGCATGATGGCCTTGAGCGACGGCGGCTGCAGATTGGCCAGTCGCCACTGCGAAGAAGCGTGATACGAAATGCCCAGCGTGCCGATTTTGCCGGAACACCATGAGCGCTTGGCGATCCATTCGACGGCATCGTAGTAATCCACGGCCTCCTGATTCGAACTCGGCTCCGACTTGCCAGGCGATTTTCCGGTTCCGCGCGAATCGACGCGCACGCAGGCGTAGCCGCGCGGCACCCACCACATCGGATTGACCGTCTCCCAGTTCATGTGGGGATTGGCCTCTTCCTCCAGGTCCGCCGGCGGCACCCACAGTTTGTCTTTCTGGTAAACGCTGATGTTCATGATCGCCGGAAATTTTTCCTTGCCGGTGTCGGGCCGGAAAATATCGGCATAAAGCATCGAGCCGTCCCGCAGCGGGATCTGCACATCCTTCTCGACGATCATTTTGTAATCGCGCGGCTTCGAGACTTTGGCGGACTTGGCACTCATTATTTTTTCCTCTCCTGTATGGATGGCGGGACTACCGCCACAATTAAATCATCCTGATATTCTACCGGCGGCACCAGCACAGAGGCTACAGTTCACGGCCTGAGTAGCCACCTTACTCAGCCTGCACGCCGGCTTGCCGCGCAACTTTGCTCCATTTCTCGATCTCGGTCCGGTTGTACTTGTCGTATTCATCGGGCGAGTTGCCGACCGGCTCCGCGCCCTGGCTGGACAGGCTGCTGCGCACATCCGGGTCATTGAGCGCCTTTCTCACCGCGGCATTGACGCGGTCGACGATGGCGCGCGGTGTCCCAGCCGGCGCAAACATGCCGAATCCGCTGGACACCACGAAATCGTGCATGCCCTGTTCGATCATCGTCGGTACCTCGGGCGCCGCCGGCGAGCGCACGGCGCCGGCTTGCGCGATCATGCGCAGCCTGCCGCTGCGGACATGCTGAATGGACGCCGGCATGCTCGCGAACATCATGTGGACGTGCCCTGCAACCAGATCGATGGTTGCTGGGCCTACGCCTTTGTAGGGCACCTGTGTCAGATTGATCTTGGCTGAGGAAGCAAGCATTTCAATCGCAAGATGACTGGAAGTGCCGCGGCCCGGCGTGGCGTATAGAAGCTCGCCGGGTCGTGTCCTGGCGAGCGCGGTCAATCCCATGATGTTTTTTACTGGAAGCGACGGGTGAACTGCCAGCACGTTGGGCACGTCGGCAACGAGCGTCACCGCCGCAAAGTCTTTTACCGAATCGTACGGCATATTTTTTCGCGCAGCCGGGTTGATCACATGCGCGCTCGAGACCATGAGCAGCGTGTAGCCATCGGGGCTCGACTTTGCCGCCATGTTGGTGCCGATGGTGCTGCCGGCGCCGCCACGATTGTCTATCAGAATCTGCTGGCCAAGATCCTGGACCATCCTGGGTACGATCGCACGCGCGATGATGTCGGTGTTGCCGCCCGGGGCAAACGGCACAATCATTCGAATCGGCCGTGTAGGATAGTTCTGCGCCCATGTTTGCGGCGCCGGAAGCAGGCCCATGAGCGGAGCCAGCAGATACGCGGCTCCGGCCAAGATGAAACGCTTTCTCAGACTCATCGTCATCCTCCTCGGTTGATTTACTTATCGAGTTCTTTTTTGATTGTTTTTGACATGCCCATGCCGGTTTCTCCGTTCAGGGCGAATCCGGCATTACCTTAGGGCCTGTTAACCATTACCACATGAGTGCGACGGAGGCGATTTGGGCTCAGGGCTAGGAGCGCCGAGCGCGGTTTGCCCCGTGGCAAATAAGCGAAGGTGCGACAACGCCATGGGCCCCGAGCGGGCGCTACGCGCTCGCGGGCCTTATTCTCGCCCATTATGGGACGCGCAACGGCAAAGCCGTTGCTCAGCGTCCCGTCCCTTCGGGTTGCGGCCAAAATCGCCGCTACCATCGTTGCTCGTCTTGCCCATATTCGCGATATGGGCTGCGACAAGCGCCTTGCCATCGACAATTTTGGCCACAACGCATCTCACGCGGTAATGGTTAACAGGCCCTAGGATGTCTACATTACCACTTTGACCCTATGCTGCGCGATGGGCCGCGCAACCGTTTCCTGCCGCAACCTCTCCGCGCCACATTGCGGACTGCGCATGCCGCTTCAGGAGGACTTTGACATGCGGTAATCACGCAGCTAAAGTCCTCGTCATCTTTCATGCGCTACATGAACAAGGAGTGGTCAGAGTGAACATCGGATTCGTCGGCCTGGGTGCCATGGGCCTGGTCATCGTTCCCCGCCTGATTGCAGGCGGGCACACCGTCACCGGCTGGAACCGCACCAAGGACAAAGCAGCGCCGTTGATTGAACTCGGCATGCGCTGGGCGGACAGTCCGCGCGAAGTTGCGGCCGCATCTGAGGTGGTGTTCTCTATCGTGACTGATGCCGCCGCAGTCAGGTCGGTGGCGCTCGGCGGGGACGGAATCATCTCCGGCCTGGGCAAAGACGGGGTATACCTGGACATGAGCACGATAGCGCCGGACGCGAGCCGTGCCATCGCCACCGAATTCACCAAAGCGGGACTGACCATGCTGGATGCGCCGGTTTCCGGCAGCCCGGTGACGCTCATCGAAGGCAAAGCCTCGGTCATGGTCGGCGGCGACCAGGCGGCTTTCGAACGGGTAAAGCCGGTGCTGCTCGCGATCGGGCCCAAAGCTACTTATATCGGCGGCAGCGGGCTGGCGGTGCAGATGAAGCTTGCCATCAACCTGGTACTGATGGTCGAGGTCATCGCGTTCGGCGAAGGCGTTGCGCTCGCCGAGAAGGGCGGCGTTGCACGCGAGGTTGCGGTCGACGCCATGCTCAAAAGCGTTGTCGCCTCGCCGGTGCTCGGCTACCGGGGTCCGTTCATCCTCGAGGGTAAAATGCCCGCAGTACCGCTGGCGGATGTTACCCTCCAGCAAAAGGACATGACGCTGGTGCTGGAACTCGCGCGCAAGATGGGCGTCCCGGCGCCGCTCGCGGCTGCCGCGAACGAGATGATGAACGCCTGCCGCGGTCTGGGGCTGGGCCACCACGATTTTGTCGTCGCACACGAAGCGTACCGCCGTCTGGGAGGAATGTCGAAATGAAACCTGATGCCTACTCCGTGCTAAAACCTTTCATGACCAACCTCAAGGATGTGCCCAAGGTCGGCGGGCTGAAAGAAAAAGACGGCTGGGTCAATATGCAGGTGCAGTTCCTGATCGACCAGAAGACCGCCGGCTCGGACAAACTGCTGGTGGGCTGGACCGTGCTGCCGCCCGGCGCACAGCACGACCGGCACCGTCACTTCAATTGCGACGAGTTCTGGATAGTCGTCAAAGGCAACGGCGTGATGTATACCGCTGACGGCGAGAAACCCTCGGGCGAAGGCGATGTCGTGTTCACGCCGCGCGGCCACTGGCACGGCTTTAAAAACACCTCCAGCGAGGACGTCGTGCTGATCTGGGGCTGGAGCGGTGCGGGCTCGCTCGAGGCGGCGGGCTATGAATCCGTGGAAGGCGGTCGTACCCATTAAGAACGGACAAAAAAAGACAAAATCGAAACCGCCGATGAACGCCGATGAACGCCGATGAAAATCTGAAGACCCATGTTGTAAATGCTCAGGGCTATCTAACCTATCTAACGACATATTATTTTGGTTCGCTGTCGGCCAAAGCTTTTGACGTTGGTTTAATCGGTGTTCATCGGCGTACCCGTCAAGCGGGTATTGAAATGAATTCATCGGCGGCTAATTTTTCAGATCTTATTTAGGACTCCAGTAACGATGACTGAAACACCATGAGCGCCGCCTGGTACGACCCGCGCATCGCGCGCGGCATGGCGCAGCAACTGACACACTGGCATGAGCGCCTGAAGGCCGGGGAGAAAGCGCTGGGATGGAAGGTTGGATTCGGCGCGCCCGCCGCGATGGAGCGGCTGAAAATTCAGGCGCCGCTCGTCGGCTTCCTGACCAACCAGGCGCTGATCTCTTCCACCAAGCCGCTGGCGCTCACGAACTGGGTCAAACCCGTCGCCGAACCCGAAATTGCCGTCTATATGGGCAAGGACCTGGCGGGCGGCGCGAGCCGCGAAGCCGCAAAAGCGGCCATTTCAGCCCTGGGTCCCGCGATCGAACTTGCCGATCTGGAATTTCCGCCAGACGACGTCGAAGCCATACTCGCCGGCAACATTTACCAGCGGCACATCGTACTCGGCCCGCGTGACACCTCACGCGCAGGCTGCGTTCTGGACGGTCTGCTGGCCAGCGTCACGCGTAACGGCACAGAATTCGCCAACACGACTGATCCGCAGGCGCTTACCGGCGATCTGATCGACATCGTGCGCCATGTTGCCGACATGCTGGCCGCGTTTGGCGAGCGTTTGCGTGCCGGGCAGGCCATCATCACGGGCTCGGTAATCGCACCGCTGTGGGTCGAACCCGGCGAGGAAATCGCTTTCAGTCTTGATCCGGTCGGCGGCGTTTCCATCCGGTTTGCGCCGGCATCCGGCGCCTGAAACCCCGCACCGAACCAATTTGGCTGATCCGGAGCGAGATCGCTGATTGCGTTTGCTAATCAAACCGGCCAAAATTATACGTTCTTAGCGTGTATTCTCGAATATTCACAAACAAAACGATGGAGGATCAGATGAAAATTACCCGGTTGTCATCACTTGCGCTTATTTTCACTACGCTTGCCTGGACTGCTCCCGTTGTAGCCGCGGACATGGCAAAGAACTATCCCGACCGGCCGATACGACTGATCGTGCCGAATGCGCCGGGCAGCTCTGTCGACACCCTGACCCGCATCGTCGCTAACAAACTGGGAGAAGTCATAGGCCAGCAGATCGTGGTGGACAACCGCGCCGGCGCCGGCGGCATCATCGGCATGGAGATCGCCAAGGATGCCGCGCCCGACGGCTACACGCTCATCGCCGCGACCACTGCGGCTTCGACCATCGCCGTGCTGCTCCAGAAAAAACCGCCCTTCGACCCGGTAACAGACTATGACTATGTCACGCAGTTCGCGGTGACGCCCAACGTGCTGGTGGTCAACCCGGCGCTGCCGATCAAATCGGTAAAGGAGCTGATCGACTACACCAAGGCGCGCAACGGCAACGTCAACATGGCCTCCGCGGGCGCCGGCTCCCAGAGCCACCTTTCCGGCGCCTACCTGCTGCAGGCGGGTCACTTCGAATCGCTGCACGTGCCGTACAAGGGCGGCGGCGCCTCGGTCGCCTCGGTCATCGCCGGCGAATCACAGTGGACCATCACGCCGGCCGCGGCCGTGATGTCGCACGTCAACTCCGGACGCCTGCGCGCACTGGGTCACAGCCTGCCCAAACCCTCGCCGCTGCTGAGCAGCCTGCCGCCGATCGCGGATACCATACCGGGCTTTGACTACAGCGGATGGCAGGGTTTCTTTGTGCCCAAGGGCACGCCGAAACCCATCATCGAGAAACTGCGGGCCGCGGTGATAAAGACCGTTAATCTGCCCGAAGTGAAAAAAGCACTCGACGTCCAGGCAACAGAAGTCGTCACCGGCACGCCGGAAGAATTTCGCAAGCTGGTCAAGGATTCGATGGCGAAGAACGCCAAGGTGGTGAAGGCGGTCGGGTTGAAAGCGAATTAGTCAGTCTAGCGGGATACGCCGGGCGGGGCGCCATGCGCCGCCCGGGATCCCGTGCGCCAGCGGCGCTGCTTGATGAAGAGGGTCGGTCGGACTTTCCTGATGATTGAGAATTCACTCGACGACATGCGGTGCTTGCCAGCCGCGGTGATGCATGTCGTCCGGTTACATTGCCACCACATTGCAAACCAGAGGAGACGGGCATGATTACGAACGATCGCGGGCTGTCTGACGAACAACGCATGATGCGGGACGCCTGCCGCGCCTTTGTGGACGACTTTGTCACGCCGTTTATCCGCAAGAACTGGCAGCGCGAATGGAGCATGGACCCGGTGGACCGCCTGCCGCGGGAAATCCTCGAACAGGCCCACAAAATCGGCATCCGCACCTTCGGCGTGCCCGAGGAATTCGGCGGCACGCCGGTCGATCCCAAAACCGAGGTGCAGACCTTCGCCATGATCTCCGAGGAAATCTCGCGCGGCGACGCGGGCCTCTCCGACAAGCTGGTGCAGATCTGGAAAGTTTCGGTGCTGCTGCGCAACGTCGCGCCGCGCCATCTCCAGGAATACTGGTTTCCGCGTATCGCCGAAGACCCGACCTTCCTGCTATCGCACTGCCTGACCGAGCCGCGCGGCGCCTCCGACCGCTGGCTGCCCTACGACGTGCCCGAGGCGATGATGCACACCCGCGCCGAGTTGAAGGGCGACAAGTGGGTGATCAACGGCCGCAAGCAGTTCATCAGCAACGGCTTCGATGCCAAGCTCTACGTCGTCTACGCCACGACCACGCCGGGGGCGGGCATGACCAAGGGCACCTCGAGCTTCCTCGTGCCGCGCGACACACCGGGCCTGTCCGTCGCCCGCTGCAACGAAACGCTGGGCGGGCGCTTCATGAACAACGGCGAGATCGTATTCGAGGACTGCGCGGTGCCCAAAGACCACTGTCTGGTCGAGAACACCGCGCTGTCCAAGGCCGGCGTCTATTTCCGCGCAGGCAAGATCATCCAGGCGTCGAAGAACCTGGGCATAGCCGTCGCCGCATTCGAGCGCACTGCCGAGTACGTGCAGAACTACGTGCAGGGCGGACGCATCCTGATCAAGCACCAGGCGGTCGCCATTCGTCTTGCAGAGATGGCCACCAAGATCTGCGCCGTGCGCTCACTGCTGAACGAAGCTTCGCGCGCGGTCGATGAAGGCGCGCCGGACGCGGAGCAACTCACCAACATGGCCAAGCTGTTCGCGTCCGAGGAAGTGTTCAAGGTCTGCCAGCACGCCGTGGAACTGCATGGCGGCAACGGCATCATGCTCGAATTCGGCATCGAGAAGCTGCTGCGCGATGCCGCGGTGTTCCTGCACATGGATGCGACCGTCGACATCTCCAAGTTCAAGATCATCAAGAACATGTTCCCCGAGACGGCGGGTATCTACGCCGGGCGCGAGGGCTAAGCTTCACATCCCCGGCCCCGCTTTTCACCTATTTACAGCAAGGAAACGCCATGATTTACGAAGTCAGGACCTATGATCTCAAGCCCCAATCGCTGCCCGAATTCGAAAAACGCTTCGGCGAAGCCTACGAAAAGCGCAAAAAGTATTCCGAACTTGCCGCGTTCTGGCACACCGAAATCGGTCCGCTCAACCAGATCGTGCACGTCTGGCCGTACAAGAATATCGAAGAGCGCGACAGGATCCGCGCCGCGGCGGTCAAGGACAAGATCTGGCCGCCCAATGCCGGCGAGTTCATAGTCAGGATGCAGTCAGACATCATGATCCCGTTTAATTTTTCACCCGAAATCAAACCCGGAAAAATGGGCCCGTATTTCGAGATGCGCACTTACACTTATTTACCCGGTGAGTTGCCGGTCATCCAGAAAAACTGGGAGAGCGCGATCCCGGTTCGATTGCAGTTCGGCCCGGTGTGCGCCGTCTGGTATTCGGAAATCGGCGCACTCAACAAATTTGTCCATATCTGGCCTTACGCATCCCTCGATCAGCGCGATGACATACGCAAGAAAGCCCAAGCCACCGGTTCATGGCCGCCAGGGAAAAAAGCCCAAAAAGAAGGCGGCCGGAATTACCAGCTCTTCTCCCAGGAAAACAAGATCCTGATGCCATCCTCCTTTTCACCGCTTCAGTAATAGGCATCCCGGCCTCGCTCAAGCGCTGCCAGCGGGGCCGCGGGCGTATCGGTTCGGAAGTAGTCAGCCACGACCGCGTGGCTTGAGGTTTTTCTCCCTGCGCGACAGCCGTTCCGAGGCCTTGCGCCATCACGCCGCCGATGCTCTCGTGCGGGTGATCGCCGTTCCCCTCGGTCTCAACTGATGGCATTACCGTTCGATCCTCAGGTGACAGCAAACCCGGCCTGACCAGCGCGTGAATGACATATAATTTAACGCTCTTACCGGATCATGCCGGCACGCCGCTACAAAGGATTTCCCACCCATGCTTGTCAAATTTAAAATCAACGGTGACCCGGTCGAAGTTCGGCTGAAGTCCGGCGACCGCCTGCTGGTCGATGTGCTGCGCGAAGACCTTAAGCTGACGGGAACCAAGCACGGCTGCGGCATCGGCGCCTGCGGCACCTGCACCGTGATCATCGACGGCGAACCCATCGCTTCCTGCCTGCAGCTTGCCGCGCTGTGTGAAGGCGCCGAAATCAAGACCATAGAGGGTGTCGCCGGCGCGGCCGCGCTGCACCCGATCCAGCAGGCCTTCGTCGACAAATCCGCGCTGCAGTGTGGCATCTGCATTCCGGGCCATGTCATATCGGCCTGCGCGCTGTTCGAAAAAACACCCCATCCGACCGACGCCGAGATCCGCGCCAGTGTCGACAGTGTCTATTGCCGCTGCACCGGATACTCCCGCATCTTCGATGCCTACAGGGAAGCCATGGCGCTCATGAGCAAAGCGGGGAAAGCATGAGCCGGCCAAATCCCAACGCGGCCGGCGGCGGCCTGCTGGTGGTCGGCAAGGATGTACCGCGCACCGACGCGGTGCCTAAAGTCACAGGAGCGGCGCTGTATGTAGCCGATCTCAATCTGCCGGGCATGCTGCATGCAGCGGTACTGCGCAGCCCCCACCCCAACGCCCGCATCGTATCCATCGACACCTCAGTCGCCGAAGCCATGCCGGGGGTCAAAGCCGTTGTCACGGGCAACGATACCGCGCGGCGCAAGTGGGGCGCGTTCCGCCCAGACCTGTATCCGCTGGCGATCGACAGGGTGCGTTACGTCGGTGACGAGGTCGCGGCGGTCGCGGCGGGCGACCCTGAGACGGCACGCGCTGCCGTGGACTGCATCGTCGTTCAGTATGAGGTATTGCCCGCCGTGCTCTCGCTTGACGCCGCGCTGGCGCAAGGCGCGCCGCTGGTGCACGACGACACGCCCGGTAACATCGCGCACCAGTTCGATTTCGAGCGCGGCGACGTCGATGCCGGATTCAAGGCCTCCGACGTTATCGTCGAGGGCACCTGGGAATCCGCCCGCCAGTGGCATACCTCGCTCGAAACCATAGGCTGCGTTGCCCAGTGGACCAGCGGGCGCGTGACGATGTGGTGCAATACCCAGACGCCGTTTCTCGCGCGCGGTCGCTATGCAACCGCGCTCGGTGTGCCGGAAGGTCAGGTGCGCGTCATCCAGACCGAGGTCGGCGGCGGGTTCGGCGGCAAGTCAGGGGACGACAATGCATCGGTGATCTGCGCCATCCTCGCGCGCAAGGCGGGCCGCGCGGTAAAGCTGATACACACCCGGGAGGAGGAATTCCTGGCCAGCCACCCGCGCATGCCGATGCGCTACTGGGTGCGCCTCGGCTTTTCCAAAGACGGCCACATCCTCGCCAAAGAAATCAAAATGTGGGCCGACAACGGCGCCTATACCGGCAAGTCGCAGGCCATACTCGGCGCAGCCACGGTGCGTCACGACGCGCTCTACAAATATCCGAACGCGCGCGCGCACTCGACCCTGGTCTACACCAACCTGGTGCCGACCGGGGCTTTCCGCGGTTTCGGCAACCCTTCGGCGGATTGGGCGGTGGAACAGGCCTGGGACCTCGCCGCGGACAAGCTGGACATGGACATTCTCGACCTGTTGCGCATGAATGCAGCGGAGCCGGGACACACCTCGCCGCACAATCACAAGGTCACGAGCTGCGAATTGAAGCAGTGCCTGGATCTGACGGCGAAAATGATAGGCTGGAAGAAAAAACGCAATGACAAAAAACCGGATCACGGCCTGGGCATGGGCTGCAGCGTGCATGTCAACGGCCGCCGCAGCTTCGGCGACTGGGACGGCAGCTCCGCCATCGTTCGCATCAACGAAGATGGACGCGCCACGGTTATCACCGGAGAAGGCGAAATCGGCCAGGGCAACCTGACGGTGTTGCGTCAGATCGCCGCCGAGCAGCTCGGCCTGCCCTACGAGGACGTGGACATCACGCGCCCCGACACGGACGTGCATTCGCATTCGCTGGGTGCGCTGGCAAGCCGCCTGACTTACGTTGCGGGTAACGCCGTAAAAAATGCCGCAGAGGCGGCCCGCACTCAACTGATGGCCGCAGCCGCGGAACAATTCGAACTGCCCGCGGAAGAATTGACCATCATCGACCGCCAGATCGGACCGGTGCGCGGCTCGGAAACCGCATTCAAACCGGTCAGCGCGGTGGTGCGCGCCAATATCTACAAGCGCAACGGACAGCCCATCGTCGGTGTTGGCAACTTCGATAACCCGTCGGATTTCCCCGATCACAGCCGTTACGGCAACGAGTCGGGCGCCTACAATTTCACGGCGCAGGCGGTGGAAGTCGAAGTCGACCGTGCCACCGGCCAGGTCACGCTGCTCGAGGTCGCCTCCACCGTGGACTGCGGCACGGTGATTCATCCCGCCGCCGCCGAAGGTCAGGTGCAGGGCGCGGTCACGCAAGGCATAGGGCTGGCAATGATCGAATACTTCGACTGGTACAACGGCGCGCCGACCGACCCGCAGCTCAAGGACTATCCGCTGCCCGGTGCGGCAATGATGCCGAAGATGCACGTGGCGTTCGCCGACTCTTATGAGCCCAGCGGCCCGTACGGTGCCAAAGGCCTGGGTGAGATCGGGCTCGATGCCATCCCCGCCGCGATTGCCAATGCGGTTGCCGATGCGGTCGGCGTGCGCATTACCGAACTGCCGATCACCTCGGAGAAAATACATCGCGCGCTGCATCCCGAACTGTACGCGAATGAAAAAACCGCGCCTCCCGCGGCGCCCAAGGGTTCGACCTGGGTGCGCCTGGGCGCCGGCAAACCGTCGGGCGCGCGTCCGCCCGAAGCGGAACTGGTGTTTGCCACCAGCGTCGAAGACACAGTAGCGCAGCTCGCCGCGGGCGATGCCATGATCGTGTCAGGCGGAACCGCGCACGCCCTGCGCCGCGAGCGCAGCGGCTTTCCCTTTGCGAAACGCCTGATCGCCATCGGGCGGGTGCCCGAACTCAACCAGCTGGCGATAGACGGGCGCGGCATGCTGAGCGCCGGCGCGGCGGTGCACCAACAGCGCCTCTACGATAACGCGCGTCTGCGGCAGGACTGGCAGGCGATAGATGACGCGCTCGATGCGGTGGGCCACACCCGCGTGCGCCGCATGATCACGGTCGGCGGCAGCCTCGGTCCGCTGATCGGCGGCTTCGATCTGCCGGTGGCGCTGCTCGCACTCGATGCGCGCGTAACCGTGGCTGGACCCGGGGGCCGGCGCACGCTGTCGCTCGAAGAAGCGTTCAAGAACCGCTTTGCCAAGCACGAGATGGTTGTCAACTTCGAAGTCGATCCGATGCCTGCGCGCACCGGCTCGGCGTTCTTCAAATACATGGCGCGCGGCGTGTTGGAAATTCCCACCGTAAATACGGCCGCCACCGTGGGCGTCGATGCCGGCGGCAACTGCAGCAAGGCGCGCGTGGTGGTGGGATCGGTCAGCTGGAAGCCCATCATCCTCGACCTGCAGCAACTCATCGGACAGCGGCTGACCGCAGAAATGCTGTACGAGGCCGTGCAAGGCGTGCGCGAGAAGGCCGAACCGATGGCGGATGTGCGCGGGTCGGTGGCTTACAAGCGCGAGATGGCGGTTGAGTTTGCCGCGCGCGCGCTGATCACGGCGTGGCAACGCGCGACTCAAAAATTAAAACCCAATAATTAACCGCCAACAAGATTAACGACAATAATATTTTAGCCACAGAGATCACAGAGATCACAGAGATCACAGAGATCACAGAGAAAACCATTAATATCAATTAAAACAAATAGATATACATGTTTCTGCGTTGTTTATTTTTTCTCTGTGATCTCTGTGTCCTCTGTGGCTGATGCCTTGATTTTCGGATTAGTTATAAGAGAGATCAGACATGTCGAATCCCGTTAACGGGACGTTCAAAACCACCGATGGCTGCGCCATTTCCTACACGCTGCACGCGGGCCCCGCGCCCGGCGCGCCACGCGTTGCGCTTATCCATTCACTGGCGCTCGACCGTAGTATCTGGGACGACGTCGTCGCCAGGCTCGCCGCGCATGCCGCAGTGCTGATCTATGACTGCCGCGGTCACGGCAGTTCCGGTCACCCTGCGATGCGCTACACCCCGGATCTGTTTGCGCGTGATCTCGCGCAACTGCTCGATCACGTGCGGTGGCCTGATGCAGTCATTGCCGGCTGCTCCATGGGCGGTTGCGTGGCGCAGGCGTTTGCCGCCGGGTATCCGCAGCGCACGACCGGATTGTGCCTGATCGACACCACCGCGTGGTACGGCGCCGAGGCGCCCAAGGTATGGCGCGAGCGTGCGGCCACAGCACAGGCCAAGGGCATGGCGGCGCTCATCGACTTTCAGGTTACACGCTGGTTCGGCGATGCATTCCGCGCGGCGCATCCGGACACCGTGAATGCGCTGACCCAGGTGTTTCTCGCGAACGACCTCAAATGCTACCAGGCCACCTGCGAGATGCTCGGGGACGCCGACCTGCGGCCGCAACTGGCCTCGATCATCGCGCCGACCGCGGTCGTGGTCGGGGAAGAGGACTACGCGGCGCCGGTGGCCATGGCCGAAGCCATGCACCAGGGCATCAAAGGCGCTACGCTCACGGTCATCGCCGGCGGCCGTCATATCACGCCGGTGGAATGCCCCGAAGATATTGCGACGGAAATTCTGAATCTACTGTCCCCGAACCGGGAGCAAGCGCGATGACCAGCGACCGCAATCAGCGCTGCCTTGACATGCACGCGCATCACGTCGGGCAACCCGTCGTCGACCGCATTAATGCCGAAGGCGCGCGCCATGGCGTCCGGGTGGTAAAAGCCGATGACGGCGCCACCCGGCTCGAAGTCGGCGGCCGCCTGACCGGCATGCCGCTGCTGCCCGCTCTGATAGACGATAGCGCGCGCCTGAAATGGATGGACGAGGCGGGCATAGACGTTCAGCTGCTGTCGGGCTGGATGGACCTGGCGGGCTATCACCTCGGCGCCGAGGCCGGGCAGTGGCTCGCGCGCGTGCAGAACGAAGCGCTGGCGGAGATCGTCGCGCGCCGTCCCGACCGGTACACTGCCGCGGCCATGGTACCGCTGCAGGCGCCGGAACTTGCAGCCGCGGAATTGCACTATGCGGTGAAGCAGCTCGCGCACCGCGCTGTGCAGATCGGCGCGCGCGTCGAGGAGGAAGGGCTCGATGCGCCGGCTCTCGATCCGTTCTGGAAAGCGGCCGAAGAACTCGACGTGCCGGTCATCGTGCATCCCGCCGACCTCGCCGTTCCACCGCGGCTGCGCCGGCTGTTCCTCCATATCCTGGTCGGCAATCCAAGCGAAACAACTTTCGCCGCAGCGGCGCTGCTGCTGGGCGGCGTGTTCGACCGCTTTCCGAAACTGAAAGTGTTGCTGGTCCACGGCGGCGGCTGCGTGCCGTATCAGTTCGGCCGCATCGATCGCGGCCGCGTCGCCGCGCCGCCGATTGCCCGCGGCGCGGTCAAAATGAGCCTGGATCGCTATGCAGACAATCTCTATTACGATACCGTGTTACATGACGATGCTGCACTGCGTTATCTGGTACAAAGGGCAGGCGCCAATCACGTGGCGCTGGGCAGCGATTACCCATTTCCGCTGCGCGACGCCGATCCGGTGCAATCAGTGCGGCGGATCGAGGAATTGACGGCAAACGAAGAACGCACGATCTGCTGGGACACAGGCGCCGCGTTGCTGCACTTATAATTCTGCTGGAGGAGATAACCATGAACACGACATACCGTGGCCTTGCCCATGGACTGGCTGGTTTCGCGCTGCTGATTGCTGCCGGCGGCTCCGCGCTGGCGCAGACCTATCCCACCGGCACGATACGCATCGTCGTGCCCTTCCCCGCCGGTGGCGGCGTCGACGGCATGGCCCGTATTCTTACCCAGAAACTCACCGAAGCACTCGGCAAGCAGATCGTCATCGACAACCGCGCCGGCGCCAACGGCATGATAGGCAGCGAGATCGTCGCCAAAGCGCCCAAGGACGGTTATACGCTTCTGGTCAACGGCGCCAACTTCGTCACCACGCCCAGCCTCTTCAGCAAAGTCACCTACGATCCGATCCGCGAATTCGATGCGATCAGTCTGATCGCGCTCGCACCCAACGTGCTGGTGGTGCATCCTTCACTGCCGGTAAAGTCGGTGAAGGAACTGATTGCGTTCGCGAGAGCAAAGCCCGGCCAGGTAGGATTCGCCGGATCAGGGAGCGGCAGCACGCCGCACCTCGCCGCCGAGTTGTTCAAGACCATGACCAGGACCGACATGCTGCACGTGCCATACCGCGGCACCGGCCCTGCGATCACCGCGCTGCTCTCCGGCGAGGTGAGCGTCATGTTTATGCCCGCCATCGCCGCCTCGCCTTTCATTCAGTCCGCTCGACTGCGGGCGCTTGCGGTGACCAGCTCGCAGCGCCTGCCCGCCATGCCGGCACTGCCCACCGTCGCGGAATCGGGACTCAAAGGCTATCAGTCCAGCCAGTGGTACGGGATGCTTGCGCCCGCCGGTACGCCGGCGGCCATACTGAATCTGCTCAACGCCCACATTGCGAAAATCATGCAACATCCGGACATGAAGCAGCGCATGACGGACAGCGGCGGCGTCGCGGTGGGCGGCACGCGTGAAGCGTTTGCCGAATTCCTCAAGGAAGAATTCGCGAAGTGGGCAAAGGTCATCGAGCAGTCCGGCGCGCGAGTGGATTAGAATCGGTGATTGGTGATTGGTGATTGGTGGCGGGTCACGCATTCAAGGAAGATCGATGACAGCTAAGGAAAATCATACCAGCACCATAGTTCATGACGCGCCGGTGCCCGCTGCGCAAGGCGCGGAGTTCTGGGGCAGCGATGCGATCGCCTCGGTATTGCGCGGTCTCGATATCCCTTACATCGCGCTCAACCCGGGCGCCAGCTACCGCGGCCTGCACGACAGCATCGTCAACCACCTCGGCAACCGCGCGCCGCAAATGCTGCTGTGCCTGCACGACGAGCACGCGGTGCACATCGCGCAGGGCTACTGGAAGGCTTCGGACCGCATGATGGCCGCGGCGCTGCATTCCAATGTCGGTCTGATGCACGCCACCATGCCGATTTTCAACTCCTGGTGCGACCGCGCCCCGGTGCTGATCCTCGGCGCCAGCGGGCCGTGGGACGCCGCAAAACGCCGCCCCTGGATAGACTGGATACACACCTGCTCCGACCAGGGCGCGCTGGTGCGCAACTACACCAAATGGGACAACCAGCCCGGATCGGTAGCGGCAGCCGTGGAAGCGCTGCTACGCGCAGCGCAAATCGCGCAGACCGCGCCGCGCGGGCCGGTGTACGTGAACCTGGACGTTTCGATACAGGAGGAAAAAATCGGGCCCCTGCCGGTACTGCCGGACATGGCGCGTTACCTGGCGCCGCCGGCAGCGCAGCCGGCGGCCGAACTCGTCGCAGCAGCAGCGCATTTGCTGTCAACGGCCAAGAACCCGGTCATGCTCGCCGGGCGCTGCTCGCGCAGCATCGAAGGCTGGAACGCGCGCGTGGCGCTCGCCGAGAAGCTGAACATGCGCGTGCTCACCCATATCAAACTCGCGGCAGCGTTTCCGACCGATCATCATTTGCACGCCGCGCCGCCCGCCAACCGCCTCGCGCCGGAAGCGAAGAAAGCGATTGCCGAAGCCGACGTGATCCTGTCGCTCGACTGGCTCGATCTCGCCGGCGCCTTGAAACAGGCTTGCGGTGCGAATCCGGTGACGGCAAAAATCATCCAGGTCTCCTGCGATGCGCATATGCATCGCGGCTGGAGCATGGACTACCAGGGGCTGCCTCCCGTCGATACTTACCTGATGTGCGAACCCGACGCGGCGGTGCCACTGCTGCTTAAAGCGGTAAAGCCGCGTGCTGCGCCAGCTCCGGCAGTAACGAAAGCCAAGCCGGCAGCACCTTCGAATGCCGTCACGTTGCAGAGCGTGGCCGAAGCGTTCAATGTTGCCATCAAGGGCAGCGATTTCTGTATCGCACGCCTGCCGCTGGGCTGGAACGGCGGCTACGTGCCGTTCCGGCATCCGCTCGATTACGTCGGCTTCGATGGCGGCGGCGGCGTAGGCGCCGGTCCCGGGATCACGGTAGGCGCGGCGCTGGCGTTGAAGGACAGCGGACGCATAACAGTCGGCCTGCTCGGCGATGGCGATTTTTTGATGGGTAACACCGCGGTGTGGACCGCCACCCACTACCAGATTCCGTGCCTGATGATCATCTGTAACAACCGCTCGTACTTCAATGATGAACGCCACCAGGAGCGCGTCGCGGTCGCGCGCGGGCGGCCGGCAGAGAATCGCTGGATCGGCCAGCGCATAGCCGACCCCGACATCGATCTTGCGGCGATGGCGCGCGCCCAGGGTGCGGTCGCGATCGGTCCTGTCACACAAGTAGCCGATGTGCAGCCGGCCATCGAAAAAGGCATCGCGACAGTGCGCGCCGGCGGCGTGTGCGTGATCGATATGCGCGTTGAGCCCGGCTACGATGCAGAGTAGGCAGCCGCGAGCAAGTCAATACAGCTGCCACTTCTCTTCCGCTTGCGGGACAGGATAGAGAAAAGTGACACAGCCATTACTTTTCGCTACGCTAGTTTCAAACCAACGATAAAACAACAATTTTGACGAGGGGAATCAAGATGAAGTCTGGAGCCCGGCACAGGAAAACCGCATTCACAGCGGCATTAAGTCTGATGGTGGCCGCGCCATTTTTATGCGCCAACACCTTAGCCCAGAGTTATCCGTCCAAGCCCATCCGGTTCATCGTGCCGCAGAGCGCGGGCGGGTCGACCGATCTGGTCGCGCGCGTCGTCACGCAAAGGCTGGACACCGCGCTCAAGCAGCCTATCGTGGTCGACAACCGCGCCGGCGCGGGCAGCATCAACGGCACCGAGCTGGTGGCGAATGCGCCGGCGGACGGCTATACGCTGCTGGCGGTGGCCGCATCGTTCACGATCACACCGAGTCTGCGCAAAAAACTGCCTTTCGACCCAGTCCGCGATTTTGCACCGATCTCGCAAATCGCCGTCTTGCCGCACGTGCTGGTGCTGCACCCCTCGGTACAGGCGAAAACGGTGAAAGAGCTGATCGCGCTCGCCAAGGCCAAACCGGGTGAACTCAACTGCGCCACCAGCGGCGTGGGCACCAGCACCCACCTCGCGGCCGAGCAGTTCATGTATATGACGGGCACCAAGATGCTGACCGTGCCCTACAAGGGCGGTGCGCCGGGCACCATCGCTCTGGTGGGCGGGCAGGTGCAGGCTTATTTTGCGACGATCTCCACGGCGCTGCCCCACATCAACGCAGGAAAACTTCGCGCACTGGCGGTCACCAGCGCGAAACGTTCGTCAGTCGCGCCCGATCTTCCGACCATTGCGGAAGCAGGCGTAAAAGGCTACGAGCACTCGTCCTGGGTCGGCGTGCTCGCCCCGGCAAAAACACCCCGGCCGGTGATCGATAAACTTCATGGCGAGATCGTCAAGATCGTGCAGTCCCCCGAGGTGAAAGCGTTATTTCTGCGGGATGGGCTGGAGTCCGTCGGCAACTCGCCCAAGGAATTCGACGCCATCATCAAGGCGGAGATCGCCAAATGGCAGAAACTGGTGAAGGCGGCTGGGATACCGGTTGAATAAGATACGAAAAGCAGTAAGCAGTAAAAAAAGAACTATGTACTTCGCGCCGTGCCCGGTCTACCGCTCACCGCTTACGGGCCGTGTCTCAGCGTTCGTCGAACACTCATGTCTCAGCGTTCGTCGAACGGTTGAAGTAAGGTTTTGGCTTTTTGTAAGGATTAATCATGTCTAAAAATCGCGCATTGAGCAAACGCGCCGAAAAATGGTGCGCTTGGTGCGCGCGGGTATGAGCATGCACGCGGTAGCCGAGCGGTTGGGTATTAGCCCGAGCACGGTATCTTTTTGGGTGGAACGT
>JAUXMZ010000013.1 GCA_030683105.1 Burkholderiales bacterium
ATTGTCGATGGCGAGGCGCTTGTCGCCGTCAATATCGCGAATATTGGCAAGACGAGCAACGAAGCCAGCGGCGATTTTGGCCTCAACCCGAAGGGACGGGACGCATTATGGGCGAGAATAAGGCCCGCGAGCGCGTAGCGCTCGCTCGGGGCTCATGGCGTTGTCGCACCTTCGCTTATTTGCCACGGGGCAAACCGCGCTCGGCGCTCCTAGCCCTGAGCCCAAATCGCCTCCGTCGCACTCATGCGGTAATGGTTAACAGGCCCTGATACTGATCCAGAGATGGCGCCGACATCACCCGAAAAATTCGTGCAATGGTTCCGCGCCGCGGCGCCGTACATCCATGCCTTCCGGGGCCGGACTTTTGTCATCGCATTTGGCGGCGAAGTGGTCGCTGACGGAAAATTTGTCGGCCTCACACATGATTTGAATCTGCTGGCCAGCCTGGGTGTGCGGCTGGTGCTTGTGCATGGCGCGCGGGCGCAGGTCGATGCCCGGCTCAAGCAACTGAAGCACCGCACCCAATATGTGCGCGGCCTGCGTATCACCGACGATGTCGCGCTGCAGTGTGTGAAGGAGGCGAGCGGCAGTCTGCGCGTAGAAATAGAAGCGCTGCTGTCGATGGGGTTGCCCAGTTCGCCTATGGCAGGCGCCGACATCCGGGTGGCCAGCGGCAATTTCGTGACCGCCCGGCCTATCGGGGTGCTTGATGGGGTTGATCTTCAGCATACGGGTGAGGTGCGCAAGGTGCACGCTGCCGCGATCAAGGATCGCCTGGACCATGGCGAGCTCGTGCTGATTTCCCCGGTAGGCTATTCGCCGACCGGGGAGATCTTCAATCTGGCGCTGGAAAACATCGCGGAGGCAACGGCAGTCGCGCTACGCGCCGACAAACTGGTTTTCCTCATGGATGCTGCAGGTGTAACGGGCAAGCGCGGGCAATTACTGCGCGAACTGACGCCACAACAGGCGCAGAACCAGCTTGCCAAAGGGGGCGACCAGGATGGCGACGTGCGGTTATACCTGCCTTGCGCGCTGCGCGCCTGCCAGCAGGGCGTGGCGCGGGCCCATCTGATCTCGCGCCGTGCCGATGGCGGCCTGCTGCTCGAGTTGTTTACGCACCAGGGCGTAGGCACCATGATTACCCCGGATGCATTGCAGATTCTGCGACCAGCCAGGATCGACGACATCGGCGGTATTTTGCAGCTGCTTGAACCGCTGGAGGCCGAAGGTATCCTGGTAAAGCGCAATCGCGATCTCCTGGAAATGGAGGTTGAGCGCTTTGTCGTCCTGGAGCACGATCGCATGGTGATAGGTTGCGCCGCGCTCTACCCTTTTTCCGAGGACAGGGCCGGCGAACTCGCCGGCCTTGCCGTGCATCCGGATTTCCGTAATGTTGGCGCCGGTGAACGGCTGTTGAAGGAGATCGAGTCGCGGGCGCGCCGGCGCAAACTCAAAACCCTGTTTGTGCTTACCACCCGGGCCGAGCACTGGTTTGTCGAGCGCGGGTTCGCCGAGGTCGCGCCCGACCTGCTGCCGGGCCATAAACGCGAACTCTACAATTACCAGCGCCGCTCTGTGGTGCTGTCCAAGCGCCTTTAATCTGCCTCCCAAGAGCCCGAGTCATCATGAAACGCGTGATGCGCTGGCGCGATTTTGCTCAGAACGCGTTTCATGATGTTACGGGCGCTTTGATCCGCGTGTTCCCATGAACATGGCATCTGCATGAAGGCCGCCCCGTTCTCGCTTTCATTGCGATCCCGGCTGCTGCTTGCCAGCACTTTTGTGCAGATTGCAATGCTCGCGCTGCTGATTGTCAACAGCATCAGCATCATGGACGACAAGCTCAATGAGCGCACGCGCGTTCATCTGGAGGAACAAAAGCAACTGCTGAACGCCGCGCTCACCATGCCGCTGGCTACGGGCGACTACCGGGGTCTGCAGGACGTGCTCGATGACGTGCGCCACGACAACAGCATTGCCTACCTGGTGCTCGTCAACCCTGACGGCAAGGTTGTTGCCGCTTCAGGCTGGGAGGCAGACCAACCGCTGCCGCCGGTTGATGCCGCCAGCAACGCCCGGTTTGCCAAGCATGAGGGATATTTTCACGCCGAAGTCCAGATTGAAAGCGCCCGCAAAAAGCTGGGCAATCTGCGCTTCGGACTGTCGACTGCATTCATCAAGAACGCCCGCGACGAACTGATTCAGGACAACCTGCTGATCGGCGGCATTGCGCTGATCCTGTCAGTTATCTCGATGATGGGGCTGGGCTACTGGCTCACGCGCAGCCTGACCCAACTCACCGATGCCAGCGCGAGTCTGGCCGCAGGCAACCTGAACGTGCGCCTGCCGGTGGAGGGAGGGGATGAGGTCGGCAAGCTGACCCATGCGTTCAATATCATGGCCGCGGCGTTACAAGACCGGGTCAAGGCGCTCGCCGAAAGCGAGGCCAAATTCAGCGCTATCGCGGATTACAGTTATGACTGCGAGTTGTGGATCAACCCGGAAGGCCGGCTGATCTGGATCAATCCGCGCGTGTTCGACATGTTCGGCTATACCCCGGAGGAATGCATCGGGATCGAAAATTTCCCCGCGCCATTCATCAGCGGTTCCGATGTCGGACGCACTGTGCGCCAGGTCCGGCGGGCGTTGCGCGGTAACAGCGGCCAGGATTACGAGTTTCGGGCGCGGCCCAAGGAGGGCGTCGAATTCTGGGCCGCGGCAGACTGGCGGCCGATCTATGACAGCGGCGGCGGTTATCTCGGTATCCGTATCAGCATTCGCGACATCACACAGCGCAAGGAAGCCGAACTGCATCTGGAGGCGAGCATGGCGGAATTACGCGAAGCGCAGGCCGTGCAGCAGAAATACCTGGCGCGCGAGCAGGATGAGCACGCGCGCCTTTCAGCGCTGCTGGCGGCCATGGATGTCGGCATCCTGTTTGTGAGCCAGGACAACACGGTGGTGTACAGCAATCCGGCATTCAAGCGCATCTGGATGATCGCGCACGGGGAGAAACTCATCGGCTGTAATCCGCAGGAAGCCCTGAAAGCCTCGGCTTGCGTCCTGGCCCGCCCCGAGGAGCAAATGCAGCACTTGCTGCGGCAACCGCGTGAAGGGGAGGTTTTCGGTGCGCTCGAAATCCAGATCGCCGACGGACGTCTGGTCACTCAGCAGGGACATGCGGTCAAGGACGATTTGGGGCGGCTCGTCGGATACCTCTGGCTGTTTGAGGATGTCACGCGGGAGCGGCAGACGGCGGATCAGCTGGTCTACCTTGCCGAGCGTGATGCGCTGACCGGGCTTTACAATCGCCACCGTTTCAACGAAGAGCTCACACGCATGATCGCGGATGCCGGGCGCAGCAAATCGCGCGTGGCGTTGTTGTTCTTCGACCTCGATGATTTCAAGTACATCAACGACACCTTCGGACACCGCGCAGGCGACGCGATGCTGATCCGGGTCTCGGGAGAAGTCGAGGGTCAGGTGCGGCGGAACGAAATATTCAGCCGTATCGGCGGCGACGAGTTCGCGATCCTGGTGCCGGATATTTCCAACGAAATGCTGCGCGTGCTCGCCGAGCGCATCATCCATTCGATCGCCATGGTGCGTTTCCAGTTCGAAGGTCAGAGCCTGCGGCTGACCACCAGCCTCGGGATCGCGGTATTTCCGGACCACGCCGACAATGCTGAAGATCTCATCGCGCGCGCCGATACCGCAATGTATCAGGCCAAGGAAGCTGGCAAGAGCGCGTGGCGGGTTTATCGCGGCGATCTCGACACATCGCAGGAGATGGTCTCCAGGATGTCCTGGAACGACCGCATCCTGCACGCGCTCGAGAACAATCTGATGGATCTGCAGTTCCAGGGCATTTATGCGACAAGCGACCGGTCTCTCTCGCATTTTGAAGTCCTGGTGCGCATGCGGGACAAGAACGATCCGGGGATGCTGCTGATGCCGGGGCAGTTCATTCCCATCGCCGAGAAATCCGGCAAGATACTGGAGATCGACCGGTGGGTGTTGCGCGAGAGCATACAGATGCTCGCCGAGCTCGGGTCCATCCCGGGGCTTGCGGTCAACATCTCCGGGCGCTCTTTCGATGAGCCGACCCTACCCCAGTATATCGCCGAGCAACTGAAACGGCATGGCGTATCGCCCAGGAGGCTGCTGGTCGAACTGACCGAGACCTCGGCGGTATCGGACCTGCATGACGCGCAGCGGTTCATCGAGGCGTTGCGCCAGACCGGGTGCCGCGTGGCCCTCGACGATTTCGGCACCGGCTTCTCATCCTTTGCCTATCTCAAGCACCTGCAGGCCGATTCGGTCAAGATCGACGGGCTGTTCATCCGCAACCTGACCAGGGATGTCGACAATCAGCTGTTCGTCAAAGCGATCGTGTCTGTTGCACGAGGGCTGCACAAGACCACTGTTGCCGAGTGTGTCGAGGACGAGGAAACGCTCGTGATGCTGAGGGACTTTGAGGTTGACTGTGTGCAGGGTTATTATCTGGAGAAGCCGTGCGTTGATAATCCGC
The DNA here is from genome assembly GCA_030683105.1 of Burkholderiales bacterium. GTDB lineage: Bacteria > Pseudomonadota > Gammaproteobacteria > Burkholderiales > SG8-41 > CAKKQX01. Next base: position 4,535 of record JAUXMZ010000013.1, read on the forward strand.
TGCTGGTGGAATCGAGCCGGATCCGCGCAAATCTGGCACTGTTTACCTGAGGGCAGGGTAATACTTCTGCAATATTCGACTGCTAATATGGAGCATGGGTCATGGCAAGGATGGTGAAGTGTGTGAAGCTGGGACGCGAAGCCGAAGGGCTGGATTTTCCTACGTATCCCGGCGAACTCGGCAAGCGTATTTACGAGCAGGTATCCAAGGAAGCCTGGAAGCAGTGGCTTGAGCAACAGAAAATGCTGGTCAATGAAAACCGGCTCAACCTTGCGGACAAGAAGGCGCGGGATTACCTTGCCCAGCAAATGGAGAAGCACTTCTTCGGCGGCGGCGCTGACGCCGCTACCGGATATGTGCCACCGCCAGCGAAATAAGCGCGACGCAGTTTACCCCTGCGGCGTCCGGTGCGCAGCTGGCTCGAGCAGTAGTGCGGGCGGCTGACCATGAGCAAAACCCGTCTCGACCCCGAACTGTATCTTAACCGTGAACTCGGTCTGCTGGCGTTCAACCGCCGTGTGCTGGCCCAGGCGGAGAACCCCGGCCACCCTTTGCTCGAGCGGCTGAAGTTCCTGTGTATCGTCAGCAGCAATCTCGATGAATTTTTTGAAATCCGGGTCTCGGGGCTCAAGGAGGAAATCGAAGCCGGTTCGCCCCCGGCCGGTCCCGACCGTTTGCGCGCCGATCAAGTGTTTCTGCAGGTGGCGCAAGAGGCCCACGAGCTGGTGGCGGACCAGTACCGGCTGCTGAACCAGGAAATCCTGCCCGGGCTCGAGAAGGAGCGCATACGCTTTGTGCGCCGCTCGGATATCACCGCCAGGCAGGCCGAATGGATCAAGGCCTACTTTCTGCGGGAGGTGATGCCGGTGCTGACCCCGATCGGGCTCGATCCGGCGCACCCGTTCCCGCGCGTGCTCAACAAAAGCCTGAATTTCGTGGTCGAACTCGAGGGCAAGGACGCCTTCGGCCGCAATTCCGGCATCGCCATAGTCCAGGCGCCGCGCGTGTTGCCGCGCGTGATCCGGCTGCCGACCGGCATCGCTGCGGTCGACCACGATTTTATTTTCCTGTCGTCGGTGCTTCACGCGCATGTCTCGGAGCTGTTTGCCGGCATGAAGGTCGTCGACTGCTATCAATTCCGTGTCACGCGCAACAGCGATCTGTTCGTCGACGAGGAAGAGGCTACGGACCTGCGCGCCGCATTGCGCGGTGAGCTGCCGCATCGCCATTTTGGCGACGAGGTGCGTCTGGAAGTTGCGGACAATTGCCCACAGCCGATTTCCGATTTCCTGCTGGCCCAGTTCAAGCTCGGACAGGACGATCTTTATCGCGTCGAGGGCCCGGTTAATCTGGCGCGCCTGTTAAGCGTGCCCGACGGGATAGACCGGGCTGACCTCAAGTTTCCTCTGTTCACGCCGGGATTGCCGAAGAAGCTGGCGCGGCCCGGCGACATGTTCAGTGCCATTGGCGAGGGCGATATCCTGCTGCATCAGCCGTTCCAGTCGTTCCAGCCGGTGATTCTGTTTCTCGAGCAGGCGGCGCGCGATAAAAATGTGGTGGCGATCAAGCAGACGGTCTACCGCACCGGCGCGGAATCGGAGTTGATGGAGATCCTGATTAACGCGGCGCGCAGCGGCAAGGAGGTCACGGTGGTGCTTGAATTGCTGGCGCGCTTTGACGAGGAAGCGAACATCAACTGGGCGCAGCGCCTGGAAGACGTCGGCGCGCATGTCGTTTATGGCGTTGTTGGCCACAAGACGCACGCCAAGATGCTGATGGTGGTGCGGCGCGAGGGGGATCGGCTGCGGCGTTATGTGCATTTGTCGACCGGCAATTACCATCCTCGCACCGCAAGGCTCTATACGGACTTCGGTCTCTTTACCTGCAACGAGGAAATCGGCGTCGACGTCAGCGACGTGTTCATGCAGCTCACCGGTCTGGGCAAGGCGAGCAAACTCAAACATCTGTGGCAGTCGCCATTCACGCTGCACAAGCGGACTTTGCGTGCGATACAGAACGAAGCCCAGCATGCCCAGGCCGGGCGCAAGGCGCAGATCATCGCCAAGATGAATGCGCTGCTCGAGCCGGAAATCATTGCCGCGCTCTATGACGCGTCCCGGGCCGGCGTCCAGATCGATCTCATCGTGCGCGGGGTGTGCGCGCTGCGGCCGGGCGTGCCCGGCGTATCCGACAACATACGCGTGCGTTCCATCATCGGCCGCTTTCTCGAGCACACCCGCGTGTTCTATTTCCACAATGACGGCGCTCAGGATGTTCACCTCGCCAGCGCCGACTGGATGGACCGCAATTTTTTTCGCCGCGTCGAAATCAGCTTTCCGGTGCTCGACCCCGGGCTCAAGCAGCGCGTGATCGACGAGGGCCTGAAGCCTTATCTCGAGGACAATTCGCAGGCATGGGAAATGGACCAGCAGGGGCAATATCGACCCAAATCGCCGCAACGCGGCAAGCCGTTGATTGCGCAGGATTATTTGCTCGATCTTTTAGTGCGCCGGCCATCGGCTTAGTGCCGTTGCCGCGGCGCAGAATGCGCAGGCAGCGCGGGTCGACTCGGCTATCATGGGACGTCGCGTTATCAATTAAGACCGCGCCGTGACTACTGTCCGCACCGATTCGGAGACCGAACTCAAGCTGCTGGTGCCGCCGGGCGCATCGCGCCGGCTGGGCGCACACCCGCTGCTCAAGGGCGCGGGACGTCCGACAACAAAAAAACTCTACAGCGTGTACCTCGACACGCCCGATCTTGATTTGTGCCGCCAGGGCGTTGCGTTCCGGTTGCGCAAAGACGGCGTGCGCTGGGTGCAGGCGGTAAAGGGCGGCGGCGAGGTAAAAAGCGGCTTGCATCGCAGAGTCGAACTCGAGGCTGAGGTGGCCGGACCGGCACCGGACTGCTCCGTAATCGACAGCGAGGCGTTTTCCGGCCTGTTCTCGTCGCCCCGGTTGTGTGCGCAGTTGCGGCCGGTGTTCAGTACCCAATTCAGCCGCACCAGCCGGATCGTCTCGCTTACGCCGGACGTCACGGTGGAAGTTTGCATCGACCGCGGCATGATCAAATGCGGCGACAGCATAGAGCCGATTTGCGAGCTCGAGCTTGAACTCAAATCCGGGGCGCCGCGGCATCTGTATGAGCTTGCGCTGCAACTGCTCGACAGCGTGCCCCTGCGCATAGAGAACCGTTCCAAGGCCGAACGCGGCTATGCGCTGCTGCGCGGCGAGTCGCCCGCACCTGTCAAGGCGCAAGCCGTGGCGCTGGATACAGGCATGTCGGTTAACGATGCGTTCAAGGCGATAGTGTGGGCCTCGCTCAATCACTTGCAGGCCAACGAGCATGGCATGCTCGATGGCCGTGATCCGGAGTATCTGCACCAGATGCGCGTGGCGCTGCGCCGGATGCGCTCGGCCTTCAGCACCTTCTCCGGCGCACTGCCACAGGAGGAGGCCGCCCTCTTCGTGGCCGAAATCAAATGGCTCGCGCGCGCGCTGGGCCCGGCGCGCGACTGGGATGTATTCATGACAGAGACCCTGCCGCCTATCCTCAGGGATTTTGGCGGCCAGGCCGGGCTGGCCGAGTTGAGCAAGCAGGGTGCGCGGGCCAGAACGGCAGCGCGGCGACGAGCGCAGAATGCGATTGCCTCCGTGCGTTATCAGCGCCTGAACCTGATGCTACCTGCCTGGCTGGTTGCCGAATTCCGCTTCAACCCGGGCGACGAGGCCGGGCCCGACGCGTTGCGCGTGCCAGCGCCCTCGTTCGCCGGTGCTGCGCTCGAGCGGAGTTTTGCCCGCGCCAGAAAACGCGGCCGCAAGCTGCGGCAGCTGTCGGCTGCCGAATTGCATCTGTTGCGTATTGCCGTCAAGAAGCTGCGTTATGTCGCCGATTCCTTCGCCACGCTCTATGACGAAAAATGCATCGCCAGGATGCTGGCGCGACTTGCACGGCTGCAGAATATACTGGGTGCTATGAATGACGCGGCGACGGTAGCTGGCCTGATGAAGCGTTTGGGCGCAAAATCCGGCAAGGACATGAGCGAAGCGCGCGGGATCGTGTTGGGCTGGACCAAGGGCAGGGCCGAAGCGCTAAAATACGAGTTCTACTCTGCCTGGAAAGCGTTCCGCGACTGCGAAAAATGCTGGTAGCAGCGCGCTGCGCGGCAATAATTGCGAGAGTCTATGGAACTCATTTTGTGGCGCCATGCCGATGCCGAGGACGGGAGACCGGACGCGGGGCGCAAGCTGACGGCAAAGGGGGCGAAGCAGGCGGAAGTCATGGCCGCCTGGCTCCGGGAAAGATTGCCTGAGGACACGGCCGTGCTGGTGAGTCCTGCGCGGCGCGCCCAGCAAACGGCACAGGCGCTGAGCAAGGAATTTGAAACCAGTCAGGCGATAGGCACCGCGACCACGCCTGAGGCGCTGCTCGAGGCCGCTGGCTGGCCGGATCGCAAAGGTGCGGTAGTGGTGGTCGGCCACCAGCCGACGCTGGGCGCTGCGGCAGCGCTGGCTTTGACCGGCAGCGCCAAACAGTGGAGCCTCAGGAAAGGGGCGATCTGGTGGCTGGAACGGCGGGAACGCGACCCTGTCACGGTGCTGCGCGCCGTAATCTCGCCGGATTTACTATAGAGCCCGTAACAAAATCAAATAAATCAGCCGCCGATAAACGCCGATGAACGCCGATGAAAATTTAAAACTCCAAGTTGTAATTACACAGAGCAATGATATAACTCGCTGTTTTTATTTACTAATATTTGTCATGGGTGGTAAAAGATTTTTGACGCCGGTTCGGCGGCGTTCGAACCCTCTCCCCCGACCCCTTGTATGTCGGAAAATGGGGTTGTAGTAGGGTGGGAAGCATGAGATCGCATACCCCTGGTACTGTGCAGGGACTGGCAAGTACGCGGGAGA
>JAUXMZ010000014.1 GCA_030683105.1 Burkholderiales bacterium
ATTGTCGATGGCGAGGCGCTTGTCGCCGTCAATATCGCGAATATTGGCAAGACGAGCAACGAAGCCAGCGGCGATTTTGGCCTCAACCCGAAGGGACGGGACGCATTATGGGCGAGAATAAGGCCCGCGAGCGCGTAGCGCCCGCTCGGGGCTCATGGCGTTGTCGCACCTTCGCTTATTTGCCACGGGGCAAACCGCGCTCGGCGCTCCTAGCCCTGAGCCCAAATCACCTCCGTCGCACTCATGCGGTAATGGTTAACAGGCCCTAAGCTAGTCCGGCACATCAAAACGAATGATTTAGCCGCCAAGACCGCCAAGACGCCAAGACGCCAAGACGCCAAGAAGACAGGAATTATAAATGGCGAAACTTGCCCCGGGCTTGAGGGAAGCGGTGGTCTTAGTGGCCTGACTCCGGGGATTTTCCTTAGCGATGCACCAGCACCGGAACCTTCGAGCCCGCGAGCACTTTCTGCGTCTGGCTGCCCAGCAGAAGCCGCGTCAAGCCGCGTCTGCCGTGCGATGCGATGAAAATCAGATCGCACTTCTCCTTCGCGGCGGTGGCCAGAATGACCTCCGCCGGGAAGTCACTGGTCACATGCAGCGTCTTGCAGCGCACGCCCGCGGCTTTCGCCTTCCTTTCAACGAGACTCAGGAAATTCTCCACCGCTTTCTTGATCGCGGCGGCGTGCTTGTCCGGCGTCATATAGCCCACCGGCAGCAGGTCCTTGTAGACCAGCGGCGTCGCCGGCGGCGCGGCATACACCGCGGTGACTTTGGCGCCCACGGCTTTGGCCAGCTTGACGCCCGCGGCAATCGCGGAACGCGACAGCGCGGAACCATCGGTCGGAATCAGTATGTTTTTAAACATTTCCATCACCTCATTTCACGTAGGGCAGCACCCAGATCAGCATGCCGAGCACATAACAGACTACAGAACAAACCAGCGTGAACGGCACGCTCCACGCCAGAAATTCGCGCAACGAGACCTTGCGCCCCTCTTCCTTCTCGCCGAGGGACAGCGCCACGTACAACGCCGGAGCGCCGGCCACCGTCAGGTTGCTGCCGAGCGTGCCCGACCACAACAGCATCCAGTACAGCGGCCACGGCTCGATGCCATCCTGCGCCATGTCCCTGATGGTGTAAAGGAAGGTCAGGATGTATGCATCATGCTCGACGATGCCGACGATAGGCACGGTGACCCAGTAAAGCAATGTCGCGCCCAGCGCGTAATTTTCCAGAAATATCGGTTTCAGGGAATTCGCCACCAGGTCAAGGATATGGCTCTTTTCCAGCCCCCCGACCAGCGCGAACAGCGCAATGTAGAAAAAGATCGCGCGCCAGTCGAGTTCAAGCACGCACTCCTCGAAACTCGACGCCTCCTTGACGCGGTCGCCAAGCAAAGTCAGTGCCAGAACCAGCGTAATCGCCCCGGTCAGGGCGATGAAGCCGAGTTGCACGCCGATATGCTCGCGCATCGACATGGCGACGACCGTGCCGAGGAACCAGACCACGACTATCGTGGCGAACAGGGGATTCGGTATCTTCGCCTCCACGTCGAGGCTGCTCAAGTCGGTTACCCGCTGGCGCCCGCGGAAACCGTAGGCCCACATAGCGCCGAGCGTGATCAGGAATGTCACCATCAGGATCGGAAACGATGACGGCCGGCCATGCTGCCAGATGAAATCGAAAAACTCGGCGCCGGCCACACTATGCAGCATCTGCGGCGGCAGGTCGCCGATGATGAGCGCGGTGCCCATGAAGTTTGCGCCGAAACCGATCATCAGGATCACCGGCACCACCGGCAGCTTGAGGGCCCGCGCCAGCGGCAGCGCCACCGGCGCCATCATGAGTATGGTCACCACGTTGTCGACGAACATCGAGATGAAACCCGCCAGGAACGTCAGGATGATGACGAGCAGGCCAGGCCGGCCGCCGGAGAGCTTCAACGCTTGTATTGAGAGCCAGCTCGGCACGCCGGTTTTGCCGAAATAGCCGGCGATGATCCAGATGCCGACCAGGATCGCCATTACGTTCCAGTCGACGTACTTGAACGCGTCGGTCTCGGTCATGATGCCGAGCCAGCACATGGCTGCGACGCCGAGCAGCGCGGCAAGCGTGCTGTCGATGACATTGGTGATCACCACCACGATCGTTATCGCGAACACGATCAGGGTTACCCATTGCATGAATTCCATATGGTTTCTCTCTTCTTTTAATTACTTAACAGGTGCGTTGGCTGTCGCTATGGCAGAAATGGTTGTTCACGTTGATGACCATGCGACCAGCTGCGCCGCGTTGACGATGAACGCGGGCGTGCTGCGCCGGGCGCAATCCGGGTTCATGCGCTGATGCATGTGGTCTTTGGTTCCGGGGCAGTGCATACGCTCCTCCTTGGATGAAACCTTTCCAAGACCGTATGCAGAGAGCGTCGAACGCGCGCAGCAGAACGGCCTTCACCTCAGACAGCGCGACGCAGTACCGCGCTCTCCTGGGCAAAGGTCTCGCTTGCAACGCTGTGGTTGCCGGCAGGGCCGGGGTTCAGATTGCTCCAATATCCCGTAATGACGACCCTGCCGCAGCGACGCTATTGCAGCGCCGCCGTGGCTACTCCCCTTTGGGGGAGGCATAATTACGCAATTACCTTACAACAAGCTTACAGCGGGCAATTCGCATGGAGATTTTTGTGACTAGCTGCTTCTTGCTGACCGAGGTTGGCAACTGGGGCAATCTGCGGCGCCCCGTATCGGGCATGCTGTCTTAGGGGTCCGGTCTTAGGGGTCTGACCCCGTGGGACCCCGTCGGTCTTAGGGGTCTGACCCCGGGGTTACCGTCGCCGAAAGGACGCACCGATATGGGCACGCATCCGACGATCGCTGCGCTCACGCTCGGGCTGGGCCGCGCGGCGTTCGAGGAAACGCTGAAGTACACGCAGGAGCGCATCTCCGGCGGCAAGCCCATCATCCAGCACCAGGCGGTGGGCATCGCGATCGCGGACATGGCGATGAACCTGCAAGCGGCGCGGCGCCTCATCTGGACGGCGGCGTGGGTGAAAGATCACCCGGAAGCGATCGAGGACGGCAGCGTGGAGCGCCTGCCGTACGAGCACATGGCCATCGCATTCACGGGCACCGCCGTGCAGCGGCTCACCGAGCAGGCGATCGAGCTGTTCGGCGGCGCGGGCGTGATCCAGGGCATGCCGATCGAGAAATACGTGCGCGACGCGCACGTGCAGAAACACGTGTCGTTTCCGTTCCCGTCGCGGTTCAAGATCACCGAAGCGCTGGCGGGGTTCAAGAGAAAAGTGGACCTGCCCCCGTTTTGTATTTGATCGAAAATGACGCTTACTCGGGCTTGATCCCCCGCTTTTTGATCACTTCCCCCCACTTCTTCTGTTCGTTCGCGAGACGCACCGCGAATTCTTCGGGCGAGTTGGCGATGATATCAAGGCCGCGCGCCTGCCATTCCTTCGCCGCGCCCGGCGCAGTGAGGATTTTCCTCAACTGTTGGTAGAGCAGGTTCACGATCGGCTTCGGCGTTCCCTTGGGCGCGAGGATGCCGTGCCACGTGAGGAACTCATATCCCGGGACGCCGGCCTCCGCGACGGTTGGCAGATCCGGCAGGGCCGGGGAGCGCGTCAAACTCGTCACGGCGAGTGCGCGCAGCCGACCGGCCTTCACGTAGCCGATGGCCTGGGAGATGTTGCCGAACGTGCCGGCAACTTCGCCGGAGATCGCGGCAACGTCCGCGGGGCCGCCGCCCTTGAACTGCACGGCGACCATGTTTACGCGGGCGAGCAGGTTGAAGAGCTCGCCCGCGATATGCGGGTTGGTCCCGAAGCCGGCCGAGGAATAGTTGAGCTGCCCCGGCCTGGCACGCGCGAACGCGATCAACTCCTTGATCGAGTGCACCGGCACCGACGGATGCACCGTGACTATCGCCGGCGAGGAGGTCACCATCGAGATGGTCTCGAAATCCCGTACCGGGTCGTACGGCACCTGGGGCATCAGGTACTGGTTCGTCACGAGCGGGAGGGTGTTGATCAGCAGCGTATAACCATCAGGCGGCGCTTTTGCGACCAGGTCTGCGCCGATAACGCCGGACGCGCCGGAGCGATTATCCACGATCACCTGCTTGCCGAGATTCTCAGTAAGCTTCGCGGCCAGAAGCCGCCCGACGACGTCCACGCTGCCGCCCGGAGGAAACGGCGCCACGAGGCGCACGGTCTTCGCCGGATAGTCCTGCGCGGCGACAGGCAGCGCGGCACACAGTGCGAGCAGCGTGAGAATGACGCGGAGATACGGCATGGTGAACTCCCCTCCAGGGACAAGAAATTGAATGTTTTTTTAGAGTATCTGCCGGATCGGCAGCGGCGGTCAATCAGAATCACTAGCGCGGGTATTTCCAGGGGCGCAGCAAAGATTGAACCGCCAAGGCTTCTTCATAATACCCGCTTGACGGGTGCGCCAAGCACGCCAAGAAAACAAATGGGAAATAGGGCTCCGTGCCCATATCACGTTGTTCCAACCAAGCGCGTATAGTGGACAGATTCACCAAGGACACGATCATGAATGAACCGGAATATATCGCCGCCTACCAGAAAATCGCTGGCAAGTACGAGAACAACCAGACCAGCATGGAAGACTATCTGGAAGCCATGCGCAAGCTGAAAGATACTTTTCTGAAGGGAAAAACCGGCACGGCACTGCCGGTGGTGCCATAGTACGAATGACAAAAGGCGGCGTTGAAGCCCACACTCGGCCCGTAGCACGTCGGGTACAAACAGCATCTGCGCTCCAGGAGTCCCCTTAGGGGACAGACCAGGCTGCAGGATCTCACAATGAAAACCCCGGATAGACAAAAGCCCCACGAATTGTTTCAGCGTCCTTTTCTGAAACACCGCACGCACGCACGGTGTCGTACCAGGTGGCGTCAATCTGCCTCTTCATGTCGCTGATGATCTTCTCCGCTTCAACCTTCTCAAGCAGAAAACGTGCATGCTGGGAGAGGATGTTCTTCGCATTAGCGAAGCGCCCCATATCGCCGCAGTCCATGGCGAGGTCCCGGCGCTCCAGGCTAATAGGCACTGACGGCGTCAGATCATAAGCGGGTGATAGCTTCCAGTCATTCTCCCTGGCGATTAAGGCATGATTGCGTGGATGATCATCGATATTTGAGATAAGCGCGTTGAAACACACCCGGCGAAACAGCTCCCGCGCATCTTTTTTTGGTTCAGCGACGATTCTGCGCAGTTCCTCGACGAGGAGCACGTAGGACCAGTTCTTCCTCATTTCCGGCGCTTCGTCCGCGCGCAAGACCGTCAGGCCGCTGACCATCCGCGCGCGCGTATAGCCCTTTGCGGTCTTCTCACGATCAAAGCGCTTGATCAGCAGGACATCCCTGCCGCCTATGATTTCGATATGGTTTTCGGCGGTAGTGATTTCACACTCGCGCGCCAGCCGGAGCATGGCATGCTCGATTCGCGTGTTGTTCCACTTGTCATCGGGCCGGCTGAATTTCGCAATCCAGAGTCCATCCGTGTTCTGAACGACTGCCTTTGGGCGCGCACCACCCATGGACGTTCCGAGCAGCATCAGGTCCTGGACTTGCGGTGCTGCGGGATCGTTCGGAATCTCATCCTTGACCAGCGCGTCTGCGAGGGCCTGGATTTTTTTGAGATCGAGAGTCTTGTTGAATTTTCGCCGGGGCGCAGGCGGGATCGCGTTCAAGCCGAACCCGAGAGCGCCGGCGCGATCATCCGGCGATTCCAGAAGATAATCCAGCTCACCCAGTTGTGTCTTGCCGGCATGTCTATCTATAACGCGGCGACCCCAGTAGTCCGGCCCGGCATCGCGCAAGGCGCCGAAGATGCCGTTCAACTGAACGGTCTCGTAGGTTTTCGTCGAGAGCTTGAGTTCGACTGGATCAAGCGGAACTGCTCGAGGATTGTTGAGATAGGAACGGCCGTAGACAAGGCGTCCGAGTGGATCGCTCCTCGAGGTTTTTGCGAGCACAAACCTGGCCGCTGTTACTGCGGCTACCTCGCCGGGTAGCGTGATGTAGACAAAGCACTCGGACGCAGAGTTCTTAGAAATCACTTTCGAGGCCCCCGCGCTTGCGAGCGCGCATCCTCGCTTTCGTCGCCGCCAAGGCCAGGCCTTGTTCATCCTTAAAAGGACTCGCCACGCCCTCTAGCGGCTGAAGCAGATCGTAGGCCCAAAGCAAAGCAGCGTAGACGCCGATGCTCGTTGAGGCCTTGCCCTTTTCGGCGTCCATTACGGCGCGCGGTCCCGTTCCGATCTTTTCGGAAACCTCGGCGATGGTGTAGTTCCGCCGAATTCTGGCCGTGCGAAGGTTATCGCCCAGCCGCTTTAGGGCTTGTTCGACGGGGTAGGGCGGGGCTTCGAGTAGTTGATTGCGAGCGACCATATTCCCTCAAGAGCACATTAAACAGCTTAGAAAGCTCTCAAGAGCGTATCTCTAAACAACTCTAATTGCAATATTAGTGCTCTTGAAGGCACATTAAGCCAAATAAGATGCTCACAAGAGCAAAAATAAATATAAGATTGATGCTCCATTGAGTCTATTACCCCATTTCTGCCATCGGTAGCATCGGTAGATGTATGGTAACAAGTTGTTTTAATTGTTCTTTTTTGTAATCACATCGGGGGCGACACTGCTTAGTGCAACCGGTGAGCAACGCTTCACCCGGACATCAGAGCGACCAGGTTCAATTTACGAGAGCACATTCGCGATTGTTCGCGGGAAATCGAGGCGCGGAATGGGGGGCGCTTTGTGGCGGCCCGGAAATGTGAACCCGACCCTGAGGTCTCAAGCTTTGATGGTAGACCCCGTTTCCTCGCCGCGATTGACGATTCACTCGTCGAGGCATAGATTGCGGGTTCGTGAAAATTGGTGTTTAAAAACCCTATACCTATACTCTCGCATGGAAAAAGAACTCGTCATGGAAAAAGAACTCGCAGGGAAGTACACGATGCCCGGTATCGGCTTCGGGACGCTGGGCAACACCGGCGATGCCGGCAGCGCCCTCGTCGAGGCGGCGCTCGCTGAGGGCTACCGCTACATCGACACATCCAGGTATTACGGCAACGAGGAGGCGGTCGGGAGAGCATTGGCGCGGTCTTCGGTCCCGCGCAGTGACATCTGGGTGACAACCAAGCTCCTGCATCCCAAGACGCCGCCGCAGCCGGACATCGCTGTCGAGCTGGACAAGAGCCTGCGCCTCCTGCAAACGGACTATGTCGATCTACTCCTGATCCACTGGCCCAACCCGGACGTGTCGTTGGAGTGGGCCCTGGGTGAGTTTGCAGCGCTGCGCAAGCAAGGCAAGGCGCGTGCGATCGGCCTGTCCAACTTCCCGGCGACCCTGGTGCGGCAGGCTCTGGAGATCGTCGGCGACCTGGCGGCCAACCAGGTCGAGTACCACCCCTACCTGAACCAGCGCCCGCTCCTGGAGCTGATGCGCGAGCGGGGCCTTGTGCTGATCGCCCATTCGCCGCTCGCCCGCGGGGCGGTCTTGAACGACCCGGTCCTGCAGGAGATCGCCAAGCGGCGGCGGTTGAGCGTCGCGCAAATCGCACTGCGGTGGCTCGTGCAGCAGGAACGGGTCGTCGCCATCCCCGGCGCCCAGAATGTCGAACAGTTGCGCGAAAACCTGAAGGTCCTCGAAGTCACGCTCACGAGTGAAGAGATGGCCGCTATCTCGGCGTTGGCCCGCGGAAAACGAATTGTCGACCCGCCGCATAGCCCCGCCTGGGACTCGGCATGAGTATCTGGAGAAATAGGGCGCTGTCCTCAATTCATCGCTCGGTTCGCACGGAGGACACGGAGCGCACTGAGAAAAGCAGAGGTTGATGAATTGCCTCGGTGAATGAAAAAGGCCAGCGTTGAAGCTGGCCTTTGTTTTGGGAGGCGGGGGGTGTTACGGAAATGTGGACCTGACCCTATTTTTCATTCGCTTTAGAACGCATTGGACGTAAGGCGCTGATGAAATGACCGGCAAAGCATGGGGCTGCGTGTTCATGATCGGAATCGTGGCGATCACGAGCATCGTCTTTTACGGGATCACTTATTTCATCCTAGGTTTCTTGGACCTCAGTGAGCTGTCTCGTACCGCGTTGTCTCTTCTGATTGGGATTTCTGGAGCCCTCGGCGCCCAATGGTTTTTGGCAACGATGGACAAAGAATGAAACGGCCTACCGTTCATCCAACAATGCTTACCCGAATCCGTAGCTGGTGGCGTGGCGTGTACAACCCCGCAAGCCTTGAAAGCATCCTCGGAAAAGGCGAGGCCAACGGGCACTACGAGAGGCCGCTCGTCGCGCAATTCTTTTCCTACATTGGGTCGGCGATATACAGGAACCCGGTCCCAGTACTTCTTTTCGTTATTGGGGCAATCGGTACATTCATATGGTGGTTCCTTGGGTTGTGAAGTCAGAAACCTACATGATGCACTCTGATTTTGCGCTGCGTTCTAACAGCACGCCCCACCCGGTCGCCGCGCGGGATGCGCCGCACTTTGGCCTACCATCGCAGCCGCGCGCCGGCGTGCAAGGACGTAGCTGGGAAATTTATGACGACAATGACGCCGCTTTCATTTGAGGAGTAGTCATGGATTCAATTGAATGGATACTGTTTGTTGGCTTTTTTGGCATTGGTTATAGCTTATATAGGATTGAGTTGGTGTGTAGGGCGCAGCTGAAGGCGCTTGAACAGATTGGACGCTCGTCAAATTAAATATTGGACAGTTAACCACTTGCTGGTGCGGACGCCAGCGCCGCGCCAGTTCAACCGTCTGTGTTGGCCCGCCGCGCAGCACGACGTTGGGGGGTACTTGGCAACATCCCTTACCATTACCGGGTAACTGAATAATTCGTGAATACTATAGAGATTCGCATCAATCTCACAAGTCACTACTACCGCATCTGCGAACTGGAATCTGGGTCAGACAAGTGCAACGCGCTAATAATTTCAACCAATTGTAGTTAGGGTTCATATCACATGGCTCGAAGGAAAAAGCCCTCGCCATTCGTCAAATGTGCGAATTGCGGACACTTGCTGGATGCCTCCGCAACGAGGATGTTTCCGAAGGAGGACACGCCGAAAGAGAACGTCCACCGCTTCTTCGCCCCGACTGAGATACCGGGGTGTTTTATGTGCTATGTCTGTGGGCATTACACTTGGCACGAGAGGACCGAACGTGAAGCTACTGAATAGTCCTTGCTCGTCGTCGACAGATTCCCACCGCGCAATTCTCAATTAATTAACCCTAACCGCCGCATCGACACCGACCGCTTTGCGGCGGGTCATGCGGGACGTTGGCACCAATGGAGATGTCCATGAAATGGATCGCGCTGGTATTGTTAACACTATTTCCCATAGCGTCGTCTGCTGAATCGTACACACTCATTTTTGAATCGAAGTGTTCAAGTACCGGCGAAAGACTCGAGTTTTCGTGCAAAAGGGAACCCACCTTTTCCGGGCAGGACCTCGGCATATTCAGGAATGGTGAGAAATGGTATGGGAAAGAAATATTGAAGACACTCAAGGGATCCAAGGAGAACGTGTTTCCGCTGGAGCTAATCAAACAGGATGTAAGCGTGATGGTGTTTAACTATCCCGTCCTATACAGCGGCATTGCTACGATTGTTCTAATAAAGAAAACTGGCCGTTTTTACTTTTCGGAAATTTCGTATTCAGAGGCCTTGTATGCTCAGGGCGCAACTATTGAAGACGGGCGCTTCACTGTGGGCAAGTGAGTGCTTAATACGTTGGTGACTGATATTGGCGCTCACACAACACTTGAGCAGGCAGGATCTACGGGGTCTCAGAAGAAAGGGGTCAAGTCTTTCAATATCGTACGATAACGAAAGACTTGACCCCTAAGCTCGTGAGCGATGAAGCTGGCCTTTGTTTTGGAAGGTAAGGGAGTTACAGAATTGTGGACCTGCCCCCTTTTTTTTGCATTTGGCGGTAGAAGCGTAAGATGTCAGCTCTAGGGAAACCGCAGAAAGGGGGGCAAGGTGCAACGAATTGATGGAGCTTATTTATATAAGCTTGGGGGCGCAATTCGTCCCCTGTCAAACATTTCAGAAAGTACTTCATGGGGCGATGCTTGGCTTCCGATATATATTGCCGCTGGTGAGCTAGAAAGGTTCATCAACGATAGCGTCTATAGCCAGAGCGTTCGCACTAGCAGAACTAGTGCAAACGAGCTTCTTACTGTTCTAAAGGAGTTTTCTGTAGAGGGCGGAAAAGACGAGCTTAAACAGATCCAGCTAGGAGCTTGGCCAGCCTATCGCTTGTCAAATTCTTTGACGTCATTCGAGGCCGTAATGAGTGCAGAATTTGGCCTAATGCCACTATTCTTGATAACGCCAAAAAAAGGTTACGATCTAATCACCTTACTCTATTCTGGGGCATCCCTTTTCCCTGGAGATTTAGCGGCAAAGGTTCCAGCGGCAGTTTTAGATATTCATTCTGGAACGCAATGTCTTGCCTTTGAGATGTGGACTTCGGCTGCATTTCATTTTCATAGAGCAACTGAATCTGTCCTTCGCAAATATTGGGAATCTATTTTGCCCGGAAGGGCACATCCTGGACACAAGACAATTGGCGAATATTTGAGAGCCTTAGCGAAATCAAGAAAAGGTTCCCCGAAACTTAAAGCCGCGCTAAGGGATCTTAAGGATTTGGATAGAAATCCTGTTCTCCATCCAGAGTATTCCTTATCGAACATTGAAGAAGTCGATGCATTAATGGGAACTATCCGGAACGCAATGGTGCAAATGCTAATGAAGATACCAATGCCGACAACTACCTCTTGATCTGAGAAATGCAGGCTTAGTGGTCTGTCCCCTAAGGTTTAGGATGGTGACTTTCAAGAAAGACCTCTGCGTATATTTCAGGCCGCGCCGGCAACAGGAGCGGCAGCCACCGGCCGCTGATGGCGCGGCAGCCAGAGCGCCAACGGAATGGCGAGGAAACCGATCGCGGAGGCAACGAGTATGGCCGAGGTGTAGTTGCCCGAGTGGTCAAACAGCGCGCCGCCGATCCAGCCGCCAAGGGCCATGCCGGTACTGCCGCCGATCATCTGGAACGAAAAAATAGAACTCAGGGGCGCCTTCGGGCCGAACATATGCCGGTTGATGATCGGGAACCCGACCATCTCGCCGCCGTAACAAATGCCGAAAAAGACCGCGAAGGCGTAGAAGTGCCATACCTCGGTGGCGAACAGCAGCAGCAGGATCGACAGGCTCTGGCCGAAGATCGCTCCCGAAAGAATGGTTCGCCCGCCGAAGCGCTCGGTGAGCAGCGAGAAACTGAAGCGGCTGAAAACCGATACGCCGGCGATCGTGCTCAGCACGCCCGCCGCCTGCAGGCCCGGAATCCCGTGGTGGGTGGCCATCGAAACGCCGTGCGCAAGGATCACGGCATGCCCGGCGCAGCCGAGATGGTGACATCCCATCAGCAGCCACACGGGCTTGCGGGCAAGCACCGAACGCAGGCTCATGGCAGCGCCGAACGCCTGCTTGTCCTTCGTCGCATCCTCGGCACCGTAGGCGGTCAGCCCCATCTCGGCCGGACTGGTCCGTATGAACCAAGAAAAGACCAGAAGAATCACGCCGAAGGCGAGGCCGATCACCAGGAACGCCGACTCCCAGCCGCGGTTTTCGATCATCCAACGGAACAACAGCGCAAAAACCACCGGCCCGAGTCCAAGCCCGGCCCAATAGATGCCTAGCGCGAGTCCCATTTTCCGGTTGAACCAGCGGGTCAAGATGACAGGCAGCAGCACCACGAAGGCCGCGTTGCCCAGGGCGCCAACGAACACACCGTAAATGACATAGAGATGCCATAGTTCCTGAATCATCCCGAGCAGGACCGTGCCCGCGGAAATCATTAGTGACGCGCCCAGCATGAGCGAGCGCGCGCTGTAGCGGTCACCGAGCCAGCCGAACACCAGCATCGCGGGCATGCTGCAAAGGAAGGCCAGCGAGTAGGCAAGACCGATATCGCCGCGTTTCCAGTCGAATTTTTCGACCAGCGGATCGACGAGCACGGCGAACGACGCTGAGTCGGCGCGGCTGATGACGCCCAGCACACACGCCGCCGCAAGAATGATCCAGGCGTGGTGCATCCCGGATTTCCGGAGAAATGTCATGGGCGGAATGTTTTTCCCGGAAGCATTGCTACGGAGGGGTCTTGAAATATCAGTTTTCTGATATGCCCCACTTCCCTCACTATCGTAACTCGATTATTTTCCATTAGCGAATTGATGCGCAGCAGAACTGATATTTCAAGACCTGAACACCCCTTTGGTACTGCGCATTTTCTAATTTATACGTTGGCGCGGGAATTGCGAACTCACTTGATTCGAACCCGTCTCCAGTCCGAAATATTATCCGAAAGGTCGAGCACTGACGAATTACCAAAAAACTTGACGCCATCAGGAAACGCGAAATCAACGGATGCAATGGCATCTACAGCCCACTCCGGCTGGCGGAAATCAGATACCCATTTACGGTCATCTAGATAGATTGACCACAAGCCGTCGTCTTCTTTACGAACGCGGACTAGTCCGGCAGCTGTATCTTCTTGGCATTCGTAATTTGGCATTCGTATCTCCCATCATAAAGCGAGAAATGGGGTCGGGTTCACATTTCAGTAGCTCTTGCGTTGATTGTGAAATTGGCCTCATTTTTATGGTTTGGATTTAATATCCTTTAATTATTTTCCTTCGTGTCCTTCGTGCCCTTCGTGTCAATGCTTTGTTCGGGTTTTCTTGGCGTACCCCTCAAGCAACCGTGTTCTGAGTCAAGTGGTTTTCGGGTGCCATTGGGTATTTGTTTTGATCATGGCGTTCATGATGGTTAACAGCTTACGCATACAGGCAACGATCACCACCTTGGCGGGTTTCCCGGCCTGTTCGAGCCGTGCGGCGAAGGCTTTAATGTCACTGTTGCAGCGAATAGCGGAGATGGTGGCCATATACAAGACCGCGCGGACATCGGCCCGACCGCCCCAGACGAAACGCTTGCCGCGATGCTTGCCACTGTCGTTTGCCCTCGGCGCCACGCCCACCAGGGCTGCGATCTCGCGCCGATTCAGGTCTCCCAGTTCCGGGCACTTGGCCAGCATGGTCAGGGTGGTTACCGCGCCTACGCCGGGAATGCCTTGCAGCAGATCGTCCTTGGTTCGCCAGGCCTCCGATGCACGCAGACGTTTGGTCAAATCATCATCGAGTTCCCCGATCCGCTTATCGAGCCAAGCGATGTGTGCCGTGACGCTCTTGCGTTGGACCTTGGACGCAGTGCCCAAGCGGAGCGTTTCTTGAACGCGCATGTCGATCAATTGACGGCGCCGCGTCACCAGATCGTCCAGGTCGCGGGTGTCCGCGCCCTTGAGCGGGCGCACGGCGGGCCGGATGGCGCGGGCGAAGGCCGCCAGGACAGCGGCGTCAACCAAGTCGGTCTTCGCCAATTGCCCCGTCGCTTTGGCGAAATCGCGGGCCTGACGCGGATTGATGACGGCGACCGGCAAACCCTTGGCCGCCAGTTCGCTCGCCAGCCGCATTTCCAAGCCGCCGGTGGCCTCCATCACGATCAGGGTGGGCGCAACTTGCGCCAGACGTTTGACGACTTGGGCGATCCCCTGGTCGTCGTAGGCGAGGTGCAAAACCTCCTCGCCCGGTTCGATACAAAGGTCCAGACTGTCTTTGGCAATATCAATTCCAACAAATTTATCCATGGTCTTCCTCCTCACCCGTCCTTGCGAAAATGCGGGCTTATGAGCCCAGGCAACCGTTCGGGTTCTGAACAAAAATCGACGCGGCGCTCTATGCTTGAGGACGGGCTTGGTAGCCCCAGGGGGTTACGAGCTGCCTCGCCGAAACCAAAAAAGACTGTGGATTTGTCCCCTTGCCTACAAGCTCCACAGCATATAATCATCTTAAAGAAATCCCCGAAAATAGAACACATGAAAACATACAAGGGGGTATTAAAAAGAATGCTTGGCGCACCCGTCAAGCGGGTATTATGAAGAAGCCTTGGCGGTTAAATCTTTTTTTCAGGCGAAGCCGTACAGCCTAGCCGGATTCTCCACCAGTATCTTCCTCCGCACCCCCGCATCCGGCGTCCAGGCATTGAACAGATCGAGCAGATGCCCGGTATCCGGCATGTTTTTTTCGAGTCGCGGGTGCGGCCAGTCGCTACCCCACACCACCTGATCGGGATTGGCCCTCACCAGTGCCTCATGAAACGGCCGGGCATCCGCGTAGTCGGGGTACTGCTTTGATATCCGGTACGCGCCCGAGACCTTGACCCACAGCTTGCCTTCGGCGAGTTGCCGGCACAGCAACTGGAATCCCGGCTGCTGCACGCCCTTCGCGGCGTCGACGTTGCCCATGTGGTCGATCATTACTGGCAGTTTCCAGTTCTTGAAATAGGGCAGCGCTTCGTCCAGCGCGCTGACGTCCATCATGAACTGCACGTGCAGGCCGAGGTCCGCCATGCGCGGCGCCAGCGCGGCGAAAGCATCGAGCCCGTGAGCGCTGAAACCCTTGCCGTGCGGCATGTGGTGGAAGCGCAGCGCGCGCACGCCGGCATCCATCATGCGCCGGAGTTCGGCATCGCTGATGTCGTTCCTGACGATGGCCGTGCCGCGCAGGCGATTGGGCTCGCGCTGCAGCGCATCGAGCAGCGCCGAGCAGTCGGTCCCGTGCGGGTTTGCTTGCACCACCACGCCGCGCGCGATGCCGAGCGTGGCATGCAAGCGCAGCAGCGCTTCGAGCGGCGCGTCAGCCGGGGTGTAGGCGCGCTCCGGCGCGAACGGGAAACGGGCGGCGGGGCCGAACAGGTGGAAATGCGTGTCGCAGGCGCCGGCCGGCAGCGGCAGGTCCGGTTTTTTGGGATGGGTAAGGGGCGGCAGGCAGGGCAGGTCCATGAGTTATCTCTTAGAGCCCGTTACAAAATCAAATAAATTGGCCACAGAGAACACAGAGTTCACAGAGAAATGCAAAAATACAAATAAAAACAACGCGTTGATCATTGTTCTGAATGCGGCGCTTGTTTCGATCTTCTCTGTGTTCTCTGTGCCCTCTGTGGCTTCATCTGTCCTGGTCTTTTTGAAATGCGCTCTCATTCGACTCGAATGTTGCCGTCCTTGACGACCTTGGTCCACTTGGCGAAATCCTTCTTGATGAAATCCCCCAGTTGTTCCGGCGTGCTGCTGAAGGAATCCGCGCCCAGCGCGGCGAAGCGTTCCTTGACCGCCTGGCGCGCCATGACCTTGACCACGGCGGCGTTGAGCTTGTCGATGACCGCGCGCGGCGTGCCGGCGGGCACCACCAGGCCGGTGAAGGTGCTGGCTTCGAAACCGGTGACGCCGGATTCGGCGAGCGTCGGAACATCGGGGAAGATCGACGCGCGTTTTTCGGTTGTCATCGCGAGCGCGCGCATTTTGCCTGCTTTGATGTAGGGCGTGGCCGAGGACAGCTGGTCGAAATGCAGATCGACCTGGCCGCCCATCAACTCAACCAGGGCCGGGCCGCTGCCTTTGTACGGCACGTGCACGAAGCGCGCGCCGGTCATGGACTGGAACAGTTCGCCCACCAGGTGGTTGGTGGTGCCCGCGCCGGCCGAGGCCATGGTCAGCTTGCCGGGCCGGGATTTCGCCAGGGCCACGAATTCCTTCACGGTTTTCGCCGGCACGGAGGGGTGTAGCAGCAGCACCAGCGGCACGCTGGAGACGAAGCTCACGGCCGCGAAGTCACGCACCGGGTGATAGGGGAGTTTGCTGTACAGACTGGGCGCGACGGTCAGCGTGCCGCTCGAGCCGACCAGGATGGAATAGCCGTCGGCCGGCGCTTTGGCCACCAGGTCTGACCCTATGGCGCCGCCTGCCCCTGCACGGTTGTCGACGATGATCTGCTGGCCGAGCACCTCGCCCAGGCCGGGCTGGATGATACGGGCGGTGATGTCGATATTGCCGCCCGGTGCATAGGGGACGACCAGCCTTACGGGTTTGTCGGGGAACGTCTGTGCCGAGACGCCGGAGACGCACAATGCAGCTGCGGCCGCGGTCAGCCATTTCACGGCATGTGTCATGGGGTGCTCCTCCTGATTGTTATGAGCGGGATTCCGCCGTGTAATGAGTGTCATGGTAAGGGTATGTCCTGCTTCGCGCAATGAAGCCACCCGTAATGGAATGGACGCCCACTTCCTAAAACGGCATCTGAGTGCCAAATTAGTGGTTCTCTTATGACTACTAAAATAGAAAGGGGCGTCCGATATGAAGATTACGATAATGGGCATTGATTTGGCAAAGGCGGTATTTC
>JAUXMZ010000019.1 GCA_030683105.1 Burkholderiales bacterium
GCAGACGCATCGCCACCGTGGAACCGGTGTTTGGCAACCTGCGCTACAACAAGCGCCTTGATCGCATTACGCTCCGAGGCCAGGCCAAAGTCGACACGCAGTGGAAGCTCTACTGCATGGTGCACAACATTGAGAAGCTGGCGCATCATGGTTATGCGCAGTAGATGGGGATGGAACAGCCTCAGTGCTCTCATCGCTTGCGAATTCCGATCAGATCGCTGAAACTGAGGTCATGCAAACCATTGCCATCACCCCGACCACGATCATGACAAGTCAACACAAGGCACTGATCGTAAATTGGGTTTTTGCACAGCCTCGTTAGGCGTACTCCCGAGCTCATGTACAAAGCTGGCATTGCAATTGGGTCCTTATTGCTGGCAAGTTGCACCGTCAGCCCAGTGGCTGAACCTTCAGGCAAGGAGGCTGCTGTTGTGTGCAATAGCATCAGGTTCCAAATTGAAGAGGCCCAAAAAGAACCGAAGATCAGTGCCGAAGACGTGCTCGCAGCTTTTTTTGGAAATCCTTCCTCTGCAAGATCCTCTTCTGAAACCACCACCGTGCCGAAAGAGGAACAACTTGGCAATCTCCTGGAGGTCGCGCAAATCAATGGGTGTGAGGGAATAACGGAGAGTTATGCTTGGAGAGTCATGTCACCAAAGCCTGTCATCAATATCGCAGGCCGCCCCATGACATGCACGAAGCGAAATGGGGTCGTGGTTTACGTTGCGTTTGGCAAGTGGCCCGGACTCTATACAACATGGGTAGGTTCGGTAGCGCCCAAAGGTCCAGCCATCTGGCTGAAGGAAGATATCAAGGCATATCCAGCGCCCGTTCAATACTTCTTGTATGAAAGGGCTTGCCAAGCTCATCTCACCCGCCCGATGAAGCAGATTGTCTATCAAGGTTGGCAAACGCAGTCATACCACGAGGAGGAATGCGCTGCTGTTAAAGTTCTAGCGATGAAAGGACTTTTGGACGAGCGAGGGGTGCAGCAAATTGTGGAATATGGAAGACGCCACGAGCATTATGAGCGTTGGAGACCACGCAAAGACATTGCAATTCAGGATTGCTATGCCAATTCATCGCGTACCCCTAACTAGCGTACGCGCTAACAGCGCGTTGCAGCCGACGAACAAAGCGAGCGGCTGAACAAGGACGTTAGGCTGCGAAACAAATCACAGGGACGGACCCCGATAAAATGTCAGTCGTGAATCCGCCGATCTGCTCGCCATTGCGCATGCATAATATCTGTGCCGCCCTCCTCGCCTTTCTGATTGCATCACCCGCCCTGCCCACCTCCGCCGCCGGACCGCTGCGCGAGGCGCTCAAGGAGCGCAGCACCACCGGCAAAAACACGAGCGAAGCCGCTCCCGGCCAAAGACAGTTCCTGACGCACGACGGCATGACGCGCAGTTACGTGGTCCGCGCGCCGAATGAACTGTTACAAGGCAACAGGCGGGTGCCGCTGGTTCTGGTGCTGCATGGCGGCGGCGGCAATGCCGGGAACGCGGAAGCCATGACGGGCTTTACTGAAAAAGCGCGCCAAGAGGGTTTCATCGTGGTGTATCCGGAGGGC
Organism: Burkholderiales bacterium; assembly: GCA_030683105.1. Lineage (GTDB taxonomy): Bacteria > Pseudomonadota > Gammaproteobacteria > Burkholderiales > SG8-41 > CAKKQX01. The sequence continues at coordinate 1,577 of JAUXMZ010000019.1, forward strand.
AGCGGCCGCATGAAGGACAAGCTGCTGACCTGGAATGCGGGGCACTGCTGCGGCTACGCGATGGAAAACCGCGTCAACGATGCCGGATTCATCAATGCGCTGATCGACAGGCTTATTGCGGATTTTCCCGTCGATCCCAGACGCATTTACGCCACGGGCATGTCCAACGGCGGCATGATGTCCCACCGGCTCGGCATCGAACTCTCGCACCGTATCACGGCGATTGCGCCGGTGGTCGCGACACTGTTTGGCGATGAACGCAAACCGCCGCACCCGGTATCCGCCATCATGATCAACGGCATGCTGGATGCGTCCGTGCCTCATCGCGGCGGCCCGCCCGGCGGACGCTTCGCCGACGCCTGGGACGGCGCGCCGGCAAAGCCGGCTGTGGTGCAGGCGCAGTTCTGGGCTGACGCAGGCAACTGCGGCGAACCCGTGAAAAACGAAAGCGACGCCGTGATCGTGCAGCGCTACCGCTGCCCTGCCGGACGCGCCGTCGAGCTTTATCTGGTCAAGGACAACGGCCATGCGTGGCCGGGCGGTCAGACGGGAAGCCGCATGGGCGACAAGCCCAGCACAACGATTAACGCCACCGATGTGATCTGGGATTTTTTCAAGACACAGACCAGGTAGCGATGTTTGCCTGCACTGAAGTGTTTATACAATAATGTTATAAAACAAATAGATACGTATTTTCCTGCAACAACCAAGAAGCTGCCATGAAATTCAAAAACGTTTACCGGGATGCCAACCTGATGACGGGCGACAACCTCTCCGCATCCATCCTCGCCATCGGCGATTCGTAGTACTGGTACCCGTACCCCGGCGGCACGCTGAAGAAAACTGACTGTGCCAACGAGCTGCATCCCAAACCCGTTGACTTCAGGAAAATCGCCGAACAGAAGTGGCAACCGGTATTATCAGCACAGGGCTTGGCCTGAACTTTGATCGTTGATCGTTGATCGTTAAACTTTGAACCAGGAATATTGTTACCGTGACCTCTTTTCCCAAACTCAAAGTTGCCGTCGTGCAGGCAGCGCCTGTATTGTTCAACCGCGAAGCCACGATTGAAAAAGCCTGCCGCCTGACGCGTGAGGCCGCGGCGCAGGGCGCGAAACTGGTGCTGTTCCCTGAAGCTTTCGTGCCGGCCTACCCGCGCGGCCTGTCGTTCGGCTCGGTGGTGGGCAACCGCGATCCGCGCGGCCGGCTCACCTGGGAAGCCTACTGGTCCTGCGCCGTGGACGTGCCCAGTGCCGCCACCACCGCACTGGGCGAGGCGGCGCGCGAAGCAGGCGTCTATCTCGCCATCGGCGTCATCGAGCGCGATGACCAGCCCAGCCGCGGCACGCTCTACTGCACCCTGCTCTACTTCGGTCCCGACGGGCAACTGCTTGGCAAGCACCGCAAGTTAAAGCCCACCGGTTCCGAGCGCCTGATCTGGGGCGAAGGCGACGGCAGCACGCTCACCGTGCTCGACACCGAATACGGCAAGCTCGGCGGCCTCATCTGCTGGGAGAACTACATGCCGCTCGCACGCATGGCGATGTACGGCAAGGGCGTGGAGATTTATCTCGCGCCCACCGCCGATGCGCGCGACACCTGGCAGGCAACGCTGCGCCATGTGGCCAGCGAAGGCCGCTGCTTCGTGCTCGGCTGCAACCAGTACGTGACCAAGTCCATGTATCCGGCCGGTCTCGCCGGCATCGAGGACATCACAGAGTTGCCGGAAGTCATGTGCCGCGGCGGCAGCGCCATCATTTCACCGCTGGGCGAAGTGCTGGCCGGCCCGCTCTACGGCGAGGAAGGCATGCTCTTTGCCGAACTCGATATGGCGGAAGTGGCGCGCGGCAAATTCGATTTCGATGTCGCCGGACATTACGCGCGGCCGGACGTGTTCCGGCTGACGGTCGACGAACAACCCAAACCCGCGGTCGTGTACCGGCCCGACGAATCACAATCTTGATGAGGAGCATTGCATGAGCAACAAGCCCGCAGTCCGGGCCGCAACCTGGGCATTCAATCTGAACGACGAATCGCTGGGCATTCCACGCACGCTGGCCGAAGGCATCACCACCCGCATTTTCCCCGGGCAGAATGTGATGCTGTCGGTGGTGAATGTCGCGCCGAACACCGAAGGCACCAGCCATAGCCATCCCGAGGAACAATGGGGCGTGTTACTCAAAGGTGAATGCGTGCGCATCCAGGGCGGCGAGGAAATCGCCATGAAAGCAGGCGATTTTTGGTGCACGCCGGGCGGCGTGATGCACACGGTACGCACCGGCGCCACCGGCGCGTCCATACTCGATATTTTCAGCCCGCCGCGCGAGGAGTACCGCAAAGCCGGCTCGGGCTTCGGCACACCCTGAACATATGCGGCAGCGCCTGGTAAAGTTAATATAGCGCTGACCGCAAACCATCGCTCGCGAATAAATCATGCGCCGACTATTTCTCGCCCTGCTAATTGGCGTCATCACCACGCCGTTCGCGGCGGCGCAGAAAGTCATCGACGTTCCCACGCGCCCGGGCGTGACACAACGCTTTTTGCTGCTTACCCCCGAATCACCCAAGGCCGCGGTCGTCCTGTTTGCCGGCGGCAACGGCGACATAGAGATCGGCGACAACGGCAGGCCGGGCAAGGGCGGCAACTTCCTGGTTCGTTCGCGTCAGCTGTTTGCCGACCAGGGGATGGTGACCGCGGTCATCGATGCGCCTTCCGACCGCGCCCATCTTGGCGGATTCCGCGAAACGCCGGAGCATGCAGCAGACGTCAAGGCGGTGATCGCCTGGCTCAGGGAAAACACCAGGCTGCCGGTGTGGCTGATCGGCACCAGCCGCGGCACCCAGTCGGTCGGCAGCATCGCCACCCGTCTGCTCGATGGCGGCGGGCCCGATGGCATCGTACTCACCGCCGCCATGCTCACTGACAGAAACTACACGTCCGTTCCCGACATGAACGTCGATGCGCTGAAAATTCCGGTGCTGGTGGTCCACCACGAAGAAGACGGTTGCCGCTACTGCCTGTTCCGCGACATGCCGCGGTTGATGAACAAACTGGCGCCGGTGACACGCAAGGAACTGATCACTTTCAAGGGCGGCAACAACAAGGGCGATCCCTGCCTGGCGCAGGCCTATCATGGTTTCAACGGTCTCGAGCCTGAAGTGATTTCCCGCATCGCCGCCTGGATCACCGCAAAACCCTGATTCACCCCGAGAAAACAATGAAAACACTGCCGGAACTGTTCATCAGCAATCGCGCCTGGGCAGAAAGAATGACCCGGCACGACCCGGAATTCTTCGAACGCCTGTCGCGCCAGCAGGCACCCGAGTATCTGTGGATAGGCTGCTCGGACAGCCGCGTGCCCGCCAACGAGATCGTTGGCCTGATGCCGGGAGAAATGTTCGTGCACCGCAACGTCGCCAACGTTGTGGTCCAGACCGATCTGAACTGCCTGTCGGTGCTGCAATTCGCCATAGAGGTGCTGCGCGTGCGCCATGTCATCGTGTGCGGCCATTACGGCTGCGGTGGCATCAACACCGCGCTCGACAAGGGCCCGCATGGGCTCATCGACAACTGGCTGCGCCATGTGCAGGACGTGCACCAGAAATACCGTTTGGATCTGGACAAACTGGACGCCCAGCACCGCCTCGACCGCCTGTGCGAACTTAATGCACTGGAGCAGGCGCGCAACGTGGCGCGCACCACTGTCGTGCAGGACGCCTGGGCGCGCAAACAGCCGCTCGAGATTCACAGCTGGATCTATGGCATCAATGACGGGTTGCTGCGTGACCTCGGGCTGGTGCTGGCCAACAGCGCCGAATCCGACGCCGTGACCCGGGATTCAGTCTCTCAAATACTTGCGCAACGATAATCACAGAGCATATACATGACTCAAACCATACATATCCGCATGGGCGGCTACGGCCCGCCGACCACGACGCACAGCCGCGCACTGAAAATGATAGGCGATGCACTGGCGGCCGAGTTCGGCGATGCCGTGGACATCAAGTACGTGTGGAACGTCATGGATCTCGGCTATCAGGGCGATGACGTGCTGTGGATGGCCGAGCACGGCATCCTTTCTCTCGCCTATCAGTCGACGAGCTATCTGACCGCCCGCGTGCCGGAACTGGAATTCGCCGACCTGCCTTTCCTGTTTGCCAGCCTGGATCAGGCCCGGGCCGCCATGGACGGCGCGCTCGGCGACTATCTCAGCCGCAAAATCGAGGAACGCATTCCCGGCTACCGCATGCTCGGTTATCTCGAGAACGGGTACCGTCACATCTCCAACCGCCTGCGCGCGGTACGCACACCCGCTGATCTCGAGGGCATGCGTATCCGCATGCTGCCGAGCGCCATGCACTGCCGCACCTTCGAATTGCTCGGCGCCATCCCCGTCCCCAGCGACCTCAAGCCGGGGCTGGAGGCGATGAAGTCGGGGGCGGTCGACGCGCAAGAAAACCCGCTCGCCAACACGGTGACCTATGGCGCGCACAAGCTGCACCACTACCACACGCTGAGCGGGCATTTTTATCTGTCGCGCGGGCTCTACATGAACCGCGCGCAATTCGACAGCTGGCCGCAGGCATTACGCTTCGCGATGCGTGAAGCGGTGCACGCAGCCGTCATTCGGCAACGGGAAGAGGCGGTCGCGGAAGAGGCCATTTCGCAAAAAGCCATGGCAGAAGCCGGCTGTGAAATCGTCGAACTCACCCCCGCCGAGCGCGAGCAGTTCGTGAACCGGGTCAGGCCGCTGCATGACGAGGCGCGGGCGAGCTTCGGTAACGAAATGTTCGATCTTCTGCGTTAGGCGTTTGTCGGACCTGGGTTCGACAAACGCCTAAAATGAAAAGCACGGCGTATCGACACGCAAGGCTTCTTTCTTAAGCAGCCTGTCGCCGAATCGTCGATCAACAGCGAGCCGTTAACGCTACGCGTTCCGATGAATGGAGCCAAGTCCGACAGGCTGCTAGGCTCAGCGCGCTTCTTCGACCTTGAGCAGCACGCGGCGGTTATCGGTGCCGCTGGCGGATGAGCGCCCAAGCAGCACCGACTGATCGTGGCTGTTCTGCTGGGCCAGCCCCGCGATCTCTATCCATTCCCCGAGCCGTCCCGACACCGTGGTCGCGACGCGCTGCACGTTGACGGCGCCGGGCATCTGACGGTTGAGCGTGTCGTGCTGGGGATTGATGTCCAGAGTCACACGGTCACCCGTTATCCGGGGCAGGACGTTAAACCCGCTGGCGACATCGCGATATTCAACGCTATCGACCACCCGCGACACCACCTGCCCGCCGATGACGGTCTGCACCACTTCCCTACGCGGCACCGGCACCGATTGGCCGATGCGGATGAACGCGGCATTGCCTTCAAGCACCTGCACTGTCTGCAGGTTGCGGTCGCTTTCCGCCCGCCGAGTGTCGATGATGCGGGCGCGCACGCCGTCACGATCGGCTCCCGCGCCGATATGGGGGGCGCGGCTGTCGATCGTGCCCGGGACGGTGATCCTGACACTGTCGTCGATCCGCACGCTGCCCGAGATCTCCGCCGCCCGCCGCCCGCTGTCGCCGTCAGCATCCTGCCTGACCGTGATCACCAACTGCCGGGGCAAGGTGTCCACGCCGGCCAGAATGCGGCGGATTTCTTCGTGATTATCGGGCGTGGTGCGCACAATGAGTTGGTTCTGCAGTCCGCTGATGCTACCGCCGGGCCTGAGCATGGGCTGGATCATGGGGATCACCTGCTCCGCGGTGCGGTATTTGAGGGAGATGACCTCCAGCACCGTGGCCTGCGCCGAGGCGCGCGGCACGCATAGCAGCAGCGCCGCGGCCAGCGCAACAACCAGGCACGCCAGGCGCCAGTGAAAATCCGTCCTCTCATGAGCTCGGGCTGTCATATGCGGCTTGACGTCATCATTTTACGAATGTGTACACAGGTATCAGGCCCGAAGACCCCGACGATAAATGAAGTGGTAGACCAGCGCCACCAGGGCACTGCCGCCAACGATGTTGCCCAGCGTAACCGGCACCAGATTGGAGACAAAACCTGACCAGTTCAGAGTCGCCAGATTCGTGCCAGCCGCGGCATCGACACTACCGCTCATAAAAATACCCAATGAAATGAAGTACATATTGGCAACGCTGTGCTCAAAGCCGGCGGCGACAAACGCGGAGATGGGAAAAATGATCGCCAGCACCTTGTCGGTCACGCTACGCCCCGCCATGCACAGCCACACCGCAAGGCACACCAGCAGGTTGCACAGCACGCCCTTGAAAAATGCTTCAGCAAAAGGCAGCGCCGTTTTCGCCGCGGCGATTTTCAAATATGACTGCGCCACCGCGCCGCCGTTGAACGCACCGTGGTTGGACCAGTACACCACCGCGGCAAACCCGATTGCACCGACGGCATTGGCGACATACACCACCACCCAGTTACGCGCGACTTCCCTGGCGCTGATTTTCCTGTCGGCCCAGGCCATGGCGAGCATGTTGTTGCCGGTGAACAGTTCCGCCCCGCCGACGATGACTAGAATCAATCCGAGCGAAAAAACCAAGCCGCCGAGCACCCTGCTGGCTGCAAATCCCAGGCCGGCATCGCTCACCACCACGGTATAATACAAGGCACCCAGACCGATAAACCCGCCGGCCAGTAAGCCCAGCATCGCCATCGGCAGCAGCGCCATGCGCGCTTTGGTGACGCCGACCGACTCGGCTTTGGCTGCGATTTCTGCCGGAGAATAGGCGTCGAAGTCGAAAAATTGTTTTGATTCAGGCATGGTTACTCCTGCTGATGCGCCATAAAATGCAGTGGCTCATAATGAGTTGAATAATAATATCATTTACAATCATTGCATTATATTGTATATTTAAACCATGAGATTAACTAGCATATTGCTTGCGGCCTGGTTGACCGGTGGTTGCGGGCTGGCCATCGCTGACGACAAGGTCAGCATGCCAGCAGGATCGACATTGCTCGCGAACGCAGCGACAGATCGATATCTCACCACGGCGCGTGAACTGATTATGCACGCGATGGGGTTTCTGGGCATAAATTACAAATACGGCGGCGATACGCCGGAGACCGGTTTCGACTGCAGCGGCCTGGTGAATTACGTGTTCAGCCAGGCAGCGGGACTGGTGCTGCCGCGAAACGCACAGGCCATCAGCAGGGTCGGGGAAAAAATCACCCGCGACGAACTGCAACCCGGGGATCTGGTCTTCTTCAACACCTTGCGCCGTCCGTTCTCGCACGTCGGCATCTACCTTGGCGAACAGCGTTTCATACACTCGCCCAGCCGCGGCGGTCAGGTCGAAATAGTCGATATGAGCAAACGCTACTGGCAAAACCGTTACAACGGCGCGCGCCGCGTCAGCCTGTAGCCTCTCACCAGATCAGCGCGCGGCTATCCCCGAATTGGCGGCGATGGCCCTGCGAATATCAGCCAGCACAGCCAGCGCGGCCTTTTCCCCGGCTTGTATCGCAAGCTGGCGATTGGCGAAATCAGCCGCCCCCAGACCGGCCGTATCGGGCCGGATTACAACATCGGCACTCACCAGTTCGTTGCTGGCTATCGCCTGCCCCATGATGGCGAAGGTCTGTAGCAGCATGTCTATGGTGTCTCCGGTTTTGCCATGTCCCGGTTTGCCGGAAACATCCACGGCGATGATCAGCCCGGCACCCAATGCCTTTGCGGCGCGCACCGGCACCGGGCTGGTCAGCCCGCCATCGACGTATTCCCTGCCGTTGATGGTTACGGGCTGAAACACGCCGGGCACGCTGCTCGAGGCGCGCACCGCCATTCCGGTATTGCCGCGGCGGAACACCATCTGCTCTCCGGACTTGAGATCGGTGGCCACCACTGCAAACACCCGGTTCAGTTTCTCCAGCGGACGATTCTGCACCGCGCGATTGACGAAGGACTGCAGCGCTTCCCCTCTGATAAATCCACGATCGGGCAGCGACCAGTCGCCGATGGCCCGCTCCTCGAACTGCAGCGCCACACGTTCGAGATCCGCAGCGCTATAGCCCGCGGAGTACAGCGCGCCCACCAGACTGCCTGCGCTGGTGCCCACGACGAAATCGGGAACGATGCCCTGCGCTTCGAGCACCTTGATCACGCCGACATGCGCAAAGCCGCGTGCCGCACCCCCGCCCAGCACCAACGCAATTTTCGGCGGCACCGACCTGACTTCTGGAGCGGGTAACGGCGCATCGGGCTTGGTCGTGACGCAGCCGGCGACGACCAGCGACAGGATTGCAGCGGACATACAGCGTGCGGCAGACCAGCGAACGTTTATTATCATGTTATTCACCGACAGCAAACAGCGCGCCGAGTTCTGGATCACGAGCGATTATGAGCACCCTGTCAGGTTTCCTTTTGAATTTGCCGCGATAGGCAAGCGTAGAAAACCCGGCGCGCACTGCGCCCATTTGCACCCTGCCGGTATCCAGCCATAGTCTGGGAAAAACGCACAAGATATCGTGTTTCGGCATCAGGCTATAAATCTAAACAAGAGTCATTCTTATTTGTATTGCTTTTGGGAATCATTCTTGTTAACATCCGATTGCCTGTATTGCAATGAATTTTGATTTCTCGGAGATCAACGATCATGTCTATTGTTTTTAAACGTTTTTTTCAGTTCGCCCTCGCGATCGCCCTGCTTGTCGGCGCGGGACTTGCTCCCGCACAGGAAAAGATACTCAACCTCTATTCTTCGCGCCATTATCAGACCGACGAGGCTTTATACAACAATTTCACCAAGCTCACCGGGATCAAAATCAATCGTATCGAAGCCGGCGAAGACCCGCTGATCGAACGGCTCAAGAACGAAGGCAGCAAGAGCCCCGCCGACGTACTGGTAACGGTCGATGCCGGCCGGCTGTGGCGCGCCGAGCAGGCCGGACTGTTTCAGCCGGTCTCATCGAAAGTGCTGGAAAGCCGGCTGCCCGCCAATATGCGCGTGCCGAACAATGAGTGGTTTGGCTTCTCTGCCCGCGGCCGAGTCATCGTTTACAACAAGGCTGCGGTCAATCCCGAAAATGTCCAGAATTACGAGGATCTTGCCAACCCCAGACTCAAGGGCAAGATCTGCACGCGCTCCGGCAGCCACGTCTACAACCTGTCGCTGATGAGCGCACTGATCGAGCACTGGGGTGAAAAAAAGGCGGAGGAATGGGCACGCGGCGTGGTCGCCAATTTCGCACGAGCGCCCAAAGGCGGAGATACTGACCAGATCCGCGCCGTTGCCGCAGGCGAATGCGGCGTTGCCATCAGCAACACCTATTACTATGTGCGGCTCATGAAATCCGACAAGCCCGAAGACCGCAAGGTGATCGAAGCCACCGGGATGATCCTGCCCAATCAGAAAAGCTTCGGCACGCACATGAACATATCCGGCGCCGCGGTGCTCAAGCACGCGCCGCACAAGGAGGCCGCGATCAAATTCCTCGAATATCTGGCGAGCGACGAGGCACAGGGCTATTTCGCCGAAGGCAACAACGAGTGGCCGGTGGTGAAGAATGCGCCGCTCAATAACCGCGAACTGGCTACGCTCGGCAACTTCAAGACGGATAATCTCAATATCAGCGTGCTCGGCAGGAACCAACCCCTGGCGCAAAAGATATTCGACCGCGCAGGATACAAATGAATAGTCACGGCATGTCAGAATAGAGGCAATCATGCCGATAATTGAAACAACCGTCCCGTTGCGCACGCCCCTGCTTCGCGGCAAGCGGCGGCTGCGCATCGCCCTGGTCGGCATGCCAAATGCCGGCAAGAGCACGCTGTTCAACGCGGTGTCGAGCACCTCGCCACATACCGGTGAACTGGCCGGCACCCACCGCACTTTTGGCGAGTGCACCGTTCAGATCGGCCTTGATGAAGCCAGCGTGATCGACCTGCCGAGCATCCGCTCCCTGCATCATTTGGCGCCGGACGACCAGACAGCGCTCAAATATCTGCTGTGGGGTGACGAACGTCCACCCGTATCCGCGCATGAACAGGACGGACCGCCCGCGCCATTCGCCCCGCCGGACCTGATCATCCAGGTTGTTGATGCCACCCGCCTTGAATCGCATTTGGAACTGACTCTGGAACTGGCCCAACTGGGCCGGCCCATGGTGATCGCGCTGAACATGATGGACGAGGCCTGGAAGAAGGGCCTGTACATCAACCTCAAGGCCTTGAGCACCATGCTGGGCATGCGCCTGGTGCCGACGGTTGCGCTGATGGGCAAGGGCATCTCGGAGTTGTTTACCGCCGCAATGGAAACCGCGCGAGACGGGACCCGCCCTCCACCCCAGCCTGCAAGCCAGCATATCCGCGACAGCCTTCAGCCTTTGAGCCGGGCCATGAACCGGCCGGACTTACTCGCGGCATTCCGCGTGCCGCACCTGATGCTTCTGACACAGTTCGCGGCAGGCGACCGTTATTTCCAGGACGAACTGCGCCAGCACTTCCCGCAGTTGCTTCCCGAATTCGAGCAATTGCGCAAAGAAGCGGCACTGAAACTGCCGCGGCCGCTGCCGGAGGAACTGCATGCCGACCGCCATCACCGGGCCGCCACCCTCTACGAAGCCGGCATGCGCATGGGCGCTCCCCACCTCGGCCGCGGCCTGCGGTTCTGGCTGGATGAACTGTTTTTGCATCCGCAGTGGGGGCTGATCGGCAGCCTCGCCGTATTTGCGGCGGTGCTCTTCGTCGTCTTCGAAGTCAGCGCCTGGCTCGACTCGGTGACCGCAGCACGCCTGGTCAGCGCCGTCTCTGAATGGCGGCCTGATTCAACCGCTGGCATCGTCAGTCGCGCGGTTGCGGACGGCCTGATCGGATTGGTCGGCATCGTCGTGCCCTACATGATTCCGCTGGTGTTTTGTTGCTGGTGGCACTGGAGGAGGCCGGCATCATGCAGCGCATTGCATTCGTCGTTGACCGTGGTTTTCACAAAATCGGCCTGCATGGCGGAATCGCCGTGCCATTCCTGCTTGGCCTCGGCTGCAATGTCCCGGCCATTTCCAGCGCAGGCAGGGCGACCAGCGGCCGGGAGCGCGTCATCGCGTCGATACTGATCACCTTTGTTCCGTGCTCCGCGCGTTCCGCCATTATTCTCGCCCTGGCCGGCAAATACCTGGGGGGGGCGGGCGTGTTCGCCATTTTTGCGCTGACCCTCGTCGTGATCGCCGCCATGGGCCGTATTCTGGTGCGCAGTGATCGCGAATCCGGCCCGGGGCAGATACAGGAGATTCCGCCCTACGCCCTGCCCAAGTGGGACGTGCTGCTGACTGAAACCTGGACGCGCACCAAAGATGTGCTGACCATAGTGACGCCTCTATTGATCGGCGGCAGCGTGGTGCTGGCCTTGCTGCAACACATAGGTGCTGACCGGATCATCAACGCCGCGCTGCTTCCGGTCACATCGTGGTGGATGGGACTGCCGGTGGTATTAGGCGTGCCCATACTGTTCGGCGTCCTGCGCAAGGAGTTGTCGCTGCTGATGATCTATCAGGCGCTGGGCACCTTCGATGTCGGCGCCCTGCTCGACTGGATCCAGATCATGACCCTGCTGTTGTTCCTGACCTTCTACATTCCCTGCATCTCCACCTTTGCCGTCATGCTGAAGACCATAGGCCGCAGGGACGCGCTGGTATCCGTCACCCTGTCTGTGGGCGTGGCGCTGCTGGTGAGCGGCATCGTGCGGCTGCTGCTGGAAGGCACCAGACTGTTTACCGCATGACGGCCCCCGCATGTTGCGGCCGTACTAAACCCCGTTCTTTGTGATTTCTATTAAGAGCGCATATCAAAAAGACTAAGATCAAGCCGCCGATGAACACCGATCGAACCAACGTCAAAAGCTTTTATCATCGATGACAAATATTAATAATAACAATAGGTTATATTGTATCTTCGTGCAATTTCAACTTGGAATTTTTGACTTTTATCGGCGTTTATCGGCGTTTATCGGCGGCTAATTATTTAGATATTGTTACCGGCTCTACGAGCCGCTACGCGGCTTCAGCATCATTCTGGACAGGATAATGATCGGCAGCAGCCCTACCGCGACGATGGTCAGCGCCGCAGTCGAGGCTTCGGCCAGGCGTTCGTCCGAAGCCAGGTTGTAAGCCTGCACCGCCAGCGTGTCGAAGTTGAACGGACGCATCACGAACGTCGCCGGCAGTTCTTTCATCACATCGACGAATACCAGCAATGCCGCAGTCAGCGCACTGCGCCATAACAGCGGCGCATGCACACGCGCCAGCGTCGCTCCCGGTCCCAGGCCGAGGGAGCGCGCGGCATAATCCATGCTGGTCGTGATCTTGGTCAGCCCGGCTTCTGCCGACTGCAGCGCCACCGCGAAAAACCGCACCAGATAGGCGTAGACCAGCGCCGCGATACTGCCGGTCAGTATCAGTCCCGGCGCCACGCCGGAAATCGCTTCGATCCACCCGGCCAGCACATGGTCGAGCCGTGTTACCGGTATCAGCACCCCGACCGCAATGACCGCACCGGGCACGGCATAGCCCAGGCCCGAAACGCGGCTGGCGATACTGACCGCGCGGCTCTTGCTCGAGCGGGCAGCGTAGCCGACCAGCAATGCCAGGACCACGGCAAGCGCGGCGGTGATCGCAGCCAGTGTCACGGTGTTGAACGTCAGTTCGATATAGCGGGCGCCGAACTGGGCATCGCCCGAGGTCAGCGCCATGTGCAGCAGGACCCCGGCCGGCAGAAAAAACCCGAACAGCAGCGGCGCGGCGCAGAATACTACCGCGACAACCGCCCTGAAGCCGCGCAGGCGATAGACGTTGCGCAGGCGTTTGCGGTGCGAGCTGCTTTGGAAACCCGCCCGGGCGCGCGTCACGCGTTCGATCAGCAACACCACTACCACGAAGCCGAGCAGCATCGCGGACAACTGCGCGGCTGCGACATGATCGCCCAGCGAGAACCAGGCGTGGAAAATACCGGTGGTGAACGTCTGCACGCCAAAATAAGCGACCGTGCCGAAATCGGCGAGCGTTTCCATCAGGGCCAGCGCAGTGCCGGCGACGATGCCCGGCCGCGCCAACGGCAGCGCAACATGCAGGAATGTGCCCCAGGGACCATAGCCCGAGACCCGCGCCATTTCGAGCATGCTGTCGGATTGTTCGAGAAAGGCCGCCCGCGACAGCAAATACACATAGGGATAGAGCACCAGCGACAGCATCACCATCGCCCCGCCCAGAGAGCGCACGTCGGGAAACCAGTAATCACGCGGCCCCCACGCCATCGCCTCGCGCAGCCAGGACTGCACCGGTCCCGCAAACTGCAGCAGATCGGTATAAGCGTAGGCCATGACATAGGCCGGTACCGCCATCGGCAGCAACAGCGCCCACTCGAATATGCGCCGGCCCGGAAAACGGCACATGGTGGTGAGCCAGGCCGTGGTGATCCCGCCCACCATGACACCGAACGCCACGCCCAGCATCAGCGCCAGCGAGTTACCCACATACTCGGGCAGCACCGTCGCCACCAGGTGACGCCACGCGCCCTGTCCCGGCAAAAAAACATTGAGTAGTACGACCACCACCGGCAACGCGATCAACAACGCTATGCCCACTGTGGTCACGCTCAGCCAGGCGGGTCCTCGCAGCGTGTAGCCAGCCGGACTCGTCTCAAGACTGTGAGTTGCGGGATTCATACTCAGAAAGTTGATACATAAACGAGGTCTTTTAAATTAGATTGTAAGCCAAGGAATGAGCGCGATAATTTCATTGTAACAAGAATCATTTTCATCGGCAAAAAGGTATAATTCCTGCATGTCAGCCTTGCTAGAGATCAGGAACGTCAGCCATGCTTATGACCGCAAGCAGGTGCTGAATAACATCGGCTTTAGCGTCGAAACGGGTTCCATCGCCTGCCTGCTTGGCGCCAGCGGATGCGGCAAGACCACGGTCCTGCGGTGCATCGCCGGATTCGAGGCCATACCCGAAGGTGAGATCCTGCTCGACGGCCAGGTGATGAGCCGCAAGGGACTCACGGTCGCCGCGGAAAATAGGCGCATCGGCATGGTGTTTCAGGATTATGCGCTGTTCCCGCATCTGACGGTCACCCGCAACATTGCCTTCGGTCTGCACTCTTACAGCGCCGCGCAGCGTAGCGCACGTGTTGCTGAACTGCTGGAGACCGTGGGCCTGGAGCAGCTCGGCGACATTTACCCGCACGAGCTGTCGGGTGGCCAGCAACAACGCGTCGCGCTGGCACGCGCGCTGGCGCCGCGCCCCGCACTGCTACTGCTCGATGAACCCTTCTCCAACCTCGACGTGGAAATGCGCGAACGCCTGAGCCTGGAAGTGCGTGACATCCTGAAGCAGCAGAACTCGACGGCGGTGCTGGTCACGCACGACCAGCACGAAGCCTTCAATATCGCCGACGAGATCGGCCTCATGGATCAAGGCTCCATCGCGCAGTGGGATACGCCGTACAAACTGTACCATGAGCCGGCCAACCGTTTCGTGGCGGATTTCATCGGCCAGGGCGTATTCCTGCCGGGTACCGTGGTGGACAACCATACCGTCAAACTGGAACTGGGTGTCCTGCACGGAACCCTGCAACGCGACTGGCCGGGCGGCACGGTGGTCGACGTGCTGCTGCGCCCCGACGACATACTGCATGACGATGCGAGCCCGCTGCAGGCCCAGGTGACACACAAAGCGTTTCGCGGTGCCGAGTTCCTATATACGCTGCAGCTGCCGGGCGGCGGCCGCATCATGTCCCTGGTGCCCAGCCATCACAACCACGCGCTTGGCGAACGTATCGGCATACGCCTTGAAGTCGACCACCTGGTGGCGTTTGATCAATTTGGCGAGCTCTGCTAAAGCGGTTTATTCCAGGACCGTACTGCCATTCGGCCTCACGCGCGCGCGCAGTTCGCTCGCCAGTTCGGTGACCGCCATCGCATAGTTGATGCTGCGGTTGTAACGCGTAATGACGTAAAAATTCTGGAAACCCAGCCAGTATCGCAGCCCGAGTTCCGTTTCGACCGAAAACAATGCTGCTACAGCCTCGTCACTCACCGGCGACTGCGGCACGATGCCGTGTTGTTTCAGATCGCCGATGGTAATGACCGGCTTGATGCCAGCCGCCCTCACGGTGTCGAGCGCACTGTCCCCGGTTTCGGCCGGGACGACGATAATCTCTCCCGCCTGCCAGCCGAACGATTGCAGGTAATTAGCAACGCTGCCGATCGCATCCACGGCATTGTTCCACAGGTCGCGCCGCCCATCGCCGTCGAAGTCGACGGCATACTTGCGGTAACTGCCGGGCATGAATTGCGGTATGCCCATGGCGCCGGCATACGAGCCTTTGAGATTCAGCGCATCCACCCCGGCCTCGCGCGCAAGCAGCAGATACTGCTCCAGCTCGCTCAAGAAATACTCGGCGCGCCGCGGATAATCGAACGCCAGAGTGGCGAGCGCTTCTATCACCCTGAACGATCCGGTGTCGCGGCCATACCGGGTCTCGATGCCGATAATCGCAACGATAATTTCCGGCGGCACACCGTGCACCCGGCTGGCGCGCTCCAGGGTAATCGCATGCTGCGCCCAGAAACTGACGCCGCCGCTGATACGCGCCTCATCGATGAAGCGGTCGCGGAACTGGTGCCACGGCAGCGCCGTCGATGGCGCCGTCATGGCGCGGATGATCGCCGGCCGCGGCTGCACCTTGGCAAACACCCGACGCAAGGCTTCGCGTTCGAATTCGTGCTTGCGCACCATGTCGGCAATGAAGGCCTCGACTTCCGGGCGCAGCGGTTGGGGTGTAGCGGCCGACGCCATGGCGCTTACCGACAGAAAGGCGATGAGCAGTGCTACCCGCATACGGGGAAAGAAACTTCCGGAACGACTTGCGGGCACTTCAGCGCTTACTGACGATATCATTGCAACATGTTGTTTTTATTACTAATTTATCTCGTCGTGCCGCAATGAATCACCGCGCGCCCTCACCGGGGCGAGTCCAGCATGTCGAGATCGGCCTCGTAGGGTTCGGAGGGATAATGAAACGGCACTGGTCCGTCAGGCTTGCCGCCGATGAACTGATCGACGAATGGATCTTTCGAAGACTTGACGTCCTCGGTAGCGCCTTCAGCGGCGACTTCGCCATCGGCCAGGAAATAGACATAATCGACGACCCGCAATGCTTCCGCAGCATCGTACGACACCACGATGGACGTCACGCCCAGCGCGTCATTGAGACTGCGGATCAGGTTGCCGATGACGTTGCAGGAAATCGGGTCGAGACCCGCGAACGGCTCGTCATACATGATCAGCGTTGGATCGAGTGCAATGGCGCGCGCCAGGCCGACCCGCCGCGTCATCCCCCCCGATAATTCGGAAGGCATCAGCGATGCTGCGCCACGCAACCCCACCGCATTCAATTTCATGAGCACCAGATCGTTGATCATATCCTCGGGCAGGTTGGTCTTTTCCCGCATCTGGAACGCGATGTTTTCGAACACAGACAGGTCGGTGAACAGTCCGCCTTGCTGGAACTGCATCCCCATTTTGCGCCGTAACTGGTACAGATCCTGGCGGTTGAGTTGGTGCACCACCTGGCCCATGGCCTTCACATGGCCGTGAGACGGCCGGAGCTGCCCGCCGATCAGGCGCATCAGCGTGGTCTTGCCGCTGCCGCTGGCCCCCATGATCCCGACCACTTTTCCGCGAGGAATCGTGAGGCTTACATTCTTAAAAATCTTGTTCGAGCCGTATGCGAACCTGAGATCTTTGATCTCGACGATGTTATCCGTAGTCATGCCTGTTATTTCGCGTTTACTGTCTGACTGCGAGTGTAAAGCATCATGAGTGGCATTCAAAGCCGGCGCCCCGCTTAACCTCGCCATAAAAACCTGTCAGCGCCCCTCTGCCGCCTCCCTTCACCCTTCACCCTTCATCCTTCATCCTTGAACCCACTCTGCCGCGCCCAGCGCACGGGCACCATTGCGCCATCCTGCGCGCCCATCCCTTCCCGCTCTGCCTGCTCGAAATATTGCAGCGTGCGTGCCGCAAGCGGGAGCACGCGGCCCAGCGACTGCGCTTCTTCAACCATGGTTTGCAGGTCCTTGCGGATAAGACCGACGTCAAAAGTGACCGGGCTGATCTCCTGCCCGCCGAGCGCCGCAGCGATCGATGCGCCGCGCACCTTGAGCACATTGGCGCCGCCAGAGGTATCGGCGAAGATATCCATCTGCCGCGCCGGGTCAATATTTAGAGATTCGCACAACGACAGGGCCTCGCCCAGCGCCTGCCAGTACACCAGCAGTGGCAGGTTGATGGCAAGTTTCATGGTGGCGCCAGCGCCCACAGGACCGACATGCTCCAGGCGGCGGCACAACTGATCGAGCACCGGTTTTGCCCGTGCCACATCCGCCGCATCGCCGCCTGCAAAACCGAACAAGCGCCCGTCCCGTGCCGGACCGACGGTGCCTCCGACCGGGCAGTCGATCATTGCTGCGCCTTTTTTCAGTACTTCCTGGGCAAGGGAACGCTGTTCTGCAGGCCGCACCGTGCTCATTTCTATGAACAGCTTGCCTGCGACCTGGCCGCCAAGCAACCCGTCTTTACCCAGATAGACTGCGCTGACCGCGTTTGCATCGGTCAGTATGGTGATGATGACGTCCGCGTCAACCGCTAACCGGGCCGGCGTTGCAGCAACCTTGGCTCCGGCAGCTTCAAGCGCTGCGGATTTCCCGGCGCTGCGGTTCCAGACCACCAAATCCTGACCCAGGCCTATTAGACGTACCGCTATGGCCGAACCCATCCGCCCCAGGCCCGCTATTCCAATTTTCATGCATTTTTCCCAGTTTATCGGTTTCATTTCAGTGCGTTGACATGTGTCGCGCGCTGACGTTATAAATCCGGGCGTAATATAACAGCCTGAAACAAGATGCGGCTACACATAACAGGGACGGCATTGTCGAATAGCGAGCCAAGGGATGGAATGTGCATAGACCGGGAGATGGCGTTCACGATGGATGGCGGATTGGTGCTGCGCGCTGATGTATTCCACCTGGTGAACCCGGGCTCGCAATCCTATATGCTCTTGCCTGTCATTCCTGACTGGGGCATGCGTTGAGCAAGACGTTTGATGACCTTAAGCGCGCCGCGAAAGACCGGCTGGACCGGTCGGATCGCACAGCCAACACCGCCGATGCCCCCGCCCAGCCCCGTTCGAACACTCCCCCCGCGTCAACGAGTGCCCGACTCAAGAAAACTGCGCGCACCGACAACGACAATGTGCTTATACAGGCCCTGAAGCGCGCCACAACCGACGGACTGCAGCACAGCGGAGAAGCTCAAGCGGAAGTCGAAAGAAAAGCAATTCGCGATGCCCATCAGCGCGCGGATGAAGCGACCCGCGCAATGAAAGCTGCCCGCTCGCAGTTGGACGCCACCGGTCTCGCCGCTGAACGTTTAGAGACGGAACGCCTTGCCGATACCGCTGCGCAGGCACGCATCGCGAGCGAAGCGCAGGCCCTGTCCGCGGCTCAGGCGCGCGAGGTTGCGGAGCGCGACGCCGCCTCTCAGGCCATAGCGCGCGCCGAGGCTGAACGCGCCGCAGCCGAACTGGCGCTGGCACGCGCGAAACAGGAACAACAGGCTGAAGCTGCTGCTCAGGAACGCCTGGCCGCCGATACCCAGGCGCTCGCCGCAGCCCAGTCGCGCCATGCAGCAGAACAAGAAGCGGACAAGCAGGCTCAGGTCCGCGCAGCCAGCGAAGCGAAGGCCCTGGCCACAGCCCAGGCGCGCGAGGCTGCGGAACGCGATGCCGCCGCGCAAGCCGCCGCACGCGCCGAGGCCGAGCGCGCCGCAGCCGAACTGGCGCAGGCCCGCGGCCAACAGGAACGACAGGCGGAAACCGCCGCGCAGGAACGCCTTGCAGCCGAAGCGCAGGCCCTGGCCGCGGCCCAGTCGCGTGAAGCCGCTGAGCGCGAAGCCACCGCGCAGGCAAAAGCCCGTACCAAAACCGAACACCAGGCGGCAAAACTTGCCGAGGAACGTATCGCTGCCGAAACGCGCCTGGCCGAGCAGGCCCAAACCAGCACGGCAGCGGCACACGCTGCGCAGGAGCAGGCGCAGGCGCGCGTCCGCCTGGAACGCGAAGCACAACTCGCAGCACAAGCGCGCATGGAAGCCGAAGCCGGCTTGCTGTCCAAGGAAAAAGCGCGCGCCGCTGCAGACAATGAAGCGCGGGAAGCAGCGCAAGGCCGCATCGCTGCTGAAAAGGAAGCCGGACGCGCAGCGCAGACCGCGGTTGTTGCGCATGAACTCGCCATCAAAGCGGCACGCGATCGCGAGCATGCAGAGGACGCCGCGCTCAAGGCCGCACTGGCCCGCGCGCAAGCTGATGCCGGCGCGGAACAAATGGCACGCGAACTGGCAGAGCGCCAGACTGCATTGACAGCGTTGAGCGAGGCCCGAACCCAGGCCGAGCAGACGGCGGCTGAACATGCAGAACGACGCGCTCAAGCCGAGACACGC
The DNA here is from genome assembly GCA_030683105.1 of Burkholderiales bacterium. Lineage (GTDB taxonomy): Bacteria > Pseudomonadota > Gammaproteobacteria > Burkholderiales > SG8-41 > CAKKQX01. The sequence goes on from JAUXMZ010000019.1 coordinate 21,081, forward strand.
GCATCAGACGAGGCCGCCGTGCGGGCACGCATCGCCAGTGAAGCGCAGGCCCTGGCCGCAGCCCAGGCGCGCGAGGTTGCAGAACGCGATGCCGCCGCGCAAGCCGCCGTGCGCACCGAGGCTGAACGCGCCGCAACCGGACTGGCGAAGGCGCGTGCGCTCAAGGAACAGATGGCCGAAACCGCGGCGCAAGAACGCCTGGCAGCCGAAGCCCAGGCAGTGGCCGCGGCCCAGTCACGCCATGCAGCAGAACAAGAAGCGGACAAGCAGACTCAGGTCCGCGCGGCCAGCGAAGCGAAGGCCCTGGCCGCAGCCCAGGCGCGCGAGGCTGCGGAACGCGATGCTGCCGCGCAAGCCGCCGCACGCGCCGAGGCCGAGCGCGCCGCAGCCGAACTGGCGCAGGCCCGCTCGAAACAGGAACAACAGAATGAAGCCGCTGCGCAGGAACGCCTTGCAGCCGAAGCGCAGGCCCTGGCCGCGGCCCAGTCGCGTGAAGCCGCTGAGCGCGAAGCCACCGCGCAGGCAAAAGCCCGTACCAAAACCGAACACCAGGCGGCAATA
>JAUXMZ010000018.1 GCA_030683105.1 Burkholderiales bacterium
ACCAAGCGCACCATTTTTCGGCGCGTTTGCTCAATGCGCGATTTTTAGACATGATTAATCCTTACAAAAAGCCAAAACCTTACTTCAACCGTTCGACGAACGCTGAGACATGAGTGTTCGACGAACGCTGAGACACGGCCAACCAATCACTAATCACCACACTACATGATCCGCGATCCTGAATCCTTCAACATCCTGCTCGACACCATTGCGCGCTTTGTGCGCGAACGGTTGATTCCGGCCGAGCAGCAGGTCGTCGACAACGACGACATTCCCGCCGATATTCTGAACGAGATGCGCGGCATGGGTTTGTTCGGCCTCACCATCCCCGAGCGCTACGGCGGGCTGGGCCTGACGATGGAAGAAGAGGTGCGGGTGACCATGACGCTGACCCGGGCCGCACCTGCGTTCCGCTCCATCGTCGGCACCAACAACGGCATCGGTTCCATGGGCATCGTGATTGACGGCAGCGATGCGCAAAAGCAGCGCTACTTGCCGCGGCTGGCGTCGGGCGAACTCATAGGCTCGTTTGCGCTGACCGAGCCCGGCGCAGGCTCCGACGCGGCTTCGCTCACCACCACTGCCAGGCGTGACGGCGATCACTATGTGCTCAACGGCACCAAGCGCTACATCACCAACGCGCCGGAGGCCGGCGTGTTCACCGTGATGGCGCGCACCGATCTGAAGAGCAAAGACGCCGCCGGGGTTTCGGCCTTTATCGTCGAGCGCGATGCACCCGGGTTATCGGTCGGCAAACCCGACCGCAAGATGGGCCAGCGCGGCGCGCATACCGCCGATGTAGTGTTCGACAACGCGCGCGTGCCGGCGGAAAACCTGATCGGCGGTAAAGAAGGCATGGGATTCAAGACCGCGATGAAAGTGCTCGACAAGGCGCGGCTCAACATCGCCGCGGTGTGCGTCGGCGCCGCACAGCGCCTGCTCGACGAAGCGCTCAGCTACGCGCTCGAGCGCAAGCAGTTCGGCCAGCCGATCGCCGAGTTCCAACTGGTGCAGGCGATGCTCGCCGACAGCCAGGCCGAGCTCTATGCCGCGCGGAGCATGACGCTGGAGGCGGCGCGCCAGCGCGATGGCGGCGACGCCATCACGCTCGAAGCATCGTGCTGCAAGCTGTTCTCGTCCGAGATGGTGAGCCGTGTGGCCGACCGCGCGGTGCAGATCCACGGCGGCGCCGGTTACATGCAGGAATACGCGGTAGAGCGCCTGTATCGCGACGTGCGCCTGTTCCGGCTGTTCGAGGGCACCAGCCAGATCCAGCAATTGGTGATTGCGCGCCAGATGATGCGCGCCCGGCGCTAAGCCACTCACCGCGCCCTGCACCCGGCGCCAGCAGGCGTGTTATATATAGAGAAATGGCGCATTGAAAACCAAGGAACCGCAGTGGCATTCGAAAAACTTATAGAGGACCTGAAACACCGGGAGGCCGAAGCGCTGGCGATGGGCGGTGCTGAGAAACTGGCCAAGCGCAAAGCGGAAGGCCATCTCAACGCGCGCGAGCGCATAGAGCAGCTGACTGACGCCGGCAGCTTCATCGAATCCGGGCGCTACGCGCGCAGCAGCCGGCCCGAGGTCAAACACAAGACGCCGGCCGATGGCAAGATCGCGGGCTTCGCGCGCATCGACGGCCGCGAGGTCGGCATCGTCTCCAACGATTTCACCGTGCTGGGCGCCTCGTCCTCCGTCGTCAACATGAAAAAAATCAAGCATGTGAAGCAGGCGGCCAGCAAGCGCGGGCTGCCGCTGGTTCTGCTTGGCGAATCCAGCGGCGCGCGCATGCCCGACCGCATGGGCGCCGCGGGCCGTGCCATCATCGCCCAGGACCCGGCCGAGTACCAGCGCCTGCGCGAAACGCCGTGGGTATCCGCCCTCCTCGGCCAGTGCTACGGATCCTCGACGTGGTATTCGGCGATGTCGGATTTCGTGGTGATGCGCAAGGGCGCGATCATGGCGATCGCCAGTCCCGGCGTCACTTCGATCGCGATCAACAAGACCATCGATCCCGAGGAACTCGGCGGCTGGAAGCTGCTGACGGGCATATCGGGCCTCGCCGATCTGGCGGTCGACACCGACGAGCAGGCGCTCGCCGCCATCCGGCTGTTCCTGTCCTATCTGCCGGGCCACAACATGGCGCCGCCGCCCGAGTATCCGGTGCCGCAAGGCTCCGATGACGCATGCCGGAAAATATTCGACATCCTGCCCGAATCACGCAACCAGGTGTACGACGTGCGCAAGATCATCGCCGCCATCGCCGATCTGGATTCGAGCTTCGAACTGAAGGCGCGCTACGGCAAGTCGATCGCCACCGTGCTGGCGCGGCTCGATGGCAAAAGCGTCGGCTTTATCGCCAGCAACCCGATGTTCAAGGGCGGCGCGCTCGATGCCGACGCCTGCCAGAAAGTCACCAGCTTCATGGTGCTGTGCGACTCGTTCAATATTCCCATCGTGTTCCTGGTCGACGTGCCCGGTTTTCTGATCGGGGTCGAAGGCGAGATCCGCGGCATGCCGGGCAAGGTCATCAACTGGTTGAATGCGCTGTCGCAGGTCACGGTGCCCAAAGTCACCATCATCATGAGGAAGAGCTACGGCCAGGCCTATATCAACATGGGCGGCGGGAAAAATACCGATGAGCTGGCGTGCTGGCCCACCGCCGACCTGGGCTTCATGGACCCGGCGGTTTCGGTCAACGTGCTCCACGGCGTAAAACGCGAGGACGATCCCGAACGCTTCGATCAACTCAAAGCCGAGGTCGAGCGCGACACGTCGGCCTGGGGGCTCGCCGAATTGTACGAAGCGCAGAACGTCATCGACCCGCGCGACACGCGCGACTTTCTGATCCGCACGCTGCAAGTGCACCGCCTGCGGCTCAGGAACGGCGTTGGCGAACACCGCCTGGCCAACTGGCCGACCAGTTTTTGATATAGATAATAATTATATGATTTAATTGATATTTATTCTGAGCGCCGGGCAAAAACGAGTCAGCACGAAGGTAAGTGACCACTTACATCGAAGGAGCGCGCCTTGTGTTGCGCCGCAGCATGGTGTTTAATCTCCCCTTTAAAATCAATTATCTGTATGTCCACCAACTTTCCCACTCTGTCGCGCAAAGCCGCATCCGTGCTGACCGTTGCCGCATGGCTGCTGCTGGCAGCCTCGGCGCATGCTGCCGATGCCCCGGCAGGAAAACTGCCGACGCCGCCCAAAGGCAGCGAGTTCCAGCTGTTCATCGAGAACGACATGCTGGCCGGCACCGACCACTATTACACCAACGGCATCAAATTCGGCATCGGCGTGCCGTTCGACACCCTGCAGCAGGTGTTCAAGATTCCCGCCAAGTTCACGCTCGATTTGTTCACCGACCCTGGCGCCGATTATCATTTCGGCCTGTTCGCGGGCCAGAACCTGTACACCCCGCGCAACATCACCATAGGCTCGCCCCAGCCGTACGACCGGCCGTGGGCGGCGTGGTTGTACCTCGGCGGCGTGGCGCAGCGCGTGAAGGGCAACCGGATGGACACCGCGGAACTCGACATCGGCATGGTCGGGCCATGGGCGCTGGGCGAACAGGTCCAGTCCCAATGGCACAGCGTGATCGGCACGGCGCAGCCTCAGGGCTGGGGCAATCAGACGCCGGGCGAACCGGGATTTCTGGTGTCCTATCTGCAGAAGCGCAAGTACGGCACGCGGCACATCGAGTTCGTGCCGCACGCCGGCGTCACGCTCGGCACGGTGATGACGCTGGCGCGGGTCGGCGGCATCGTGCGCATCGGCCGCAACATGACGGGCTTCGGGCCCGACGGCATAGAACCCGGCGGCGCCATGCTGCAGAACACGCGCCGCGAGCACGAAGGCGCGGGGCGCGCATCGTTTGAATGGTACGGCTTCGTTGGCGCCGATCTGCGCTACGTCGCGCGCAACATTTTTCTGGACGGCACGGTGTTCCGCGGCGGGCCCAGCGTCGATAGTCGCGAGCTGGTCCATGATTTCACCGCAGGCGTGTCCGCGCGCATCAACACCTACCGGCTCTCGCTCACCCGCATTTTACGCAGCGAGGAATTCACCACGCCGTTTAGCAGCGGCGGCAGGCAGAGCTTTTACTCGCTCAACCTCGGGCTCGAGTTCTGATCTACGCTAACGCCTGAAGCGCTTGAAGGATGTCAGCGGGAGGGACAGAGTGTTCCATTTAAACACGGTCTTCGGCCGCATATATCACGTTAGCGCGAAAGGTTGCGCTGACGATCGACTGTACTGTCGCACAGTTGAAATCCATAGCTAAGGCGGTAATGCTCGCGCTCGTTTCATGCATGGCGTCGGCATGCAGCACATTTGTAGCATATTCAGGTCCGGAGTTGCCTGACCCGGAAGTCGCCACAGTCGAGTGTTACTCACGGTATTACTTCGTTTATCTCGAGAGTTGTAGTGTAACCGCCATCGACGGACGCAGACCTGGCCTGTCGCAACTCTTCAGCAACACAAGCAAAGTTACCCCGGGCCGGCATTGGCTGGAGATTGCATTCGAACGCTACTTCGGAGGCGGCGGAGGGGTGACAGATGTATGTGCTTTCGACCTCGACGTGAACGCCGGCCACGTCTACCGGATTAGCGCCCATAGCCTGAAAACGGACATTGGTTTGCTGGCCAAACACAGCAGCCCTTCTTTCTACAGTGGATCGCTCGATCTTGGCGTTACGTCACCTGCAGAGGCGCGGGAAACACATCAGATAAAGGTTACTTGCAGCTTTGGCGGGGGCAGTATGTGTCGCCAGATCTCGGATTGCTCACCACACCCCGATATGCAGTGCATACCCCAGGAAGGGCACAGTTTTGGCCGGTGTGGTTTTGAAACGCGCTAACAAGCCATTCAAGACGGGTCTCCGCCAGCGAGCCTGGCTAGCCGCCGCTGCCTCTGAATGGCGACGATAGGGCCGTCCAAAAACCAAAGAGGCCAGGCACGATTTATTCCATAATTCGATCTAGGCTTTTTTAGTTAGCCCGGAAAAGGAGGTTCTCATGAGAGTGAGGTGCGTAGCATGGTGTGCAGCGCTGGTGTTTGCGATTCTTCCTGCCGTCTCCTTTGCTCAATCACCCTGCCCCGGAATTCACGTGAAGGTTCTGAACATCAGAAACAGCACCGGAACCGTGGCTTGCGCGCTTTTCGAATCGGAAGCCGGTTTCCCTACGGAGTTTCTGCACTCCGCAACCAATATCATGGTCATAAAAATCCGGGCTACGCAGGCGCGTTGCGACTTCGAAGACATTCCGCCGGGAAAGTATGCGCTTGCCGTCATTCATGATGAAAACATGAACGGCATACTGGACACGAACTGGCTGGGGATCCCGACGGAAGGCTACGGTTTTTCAAACGACGCCAAGGCCACGCTTGGCGCGCCTTCGTTTTCTGCCGCCAGCTTCCCGTACGACGGGCGAAACCTGGATCTGACTATCAGTCTGGAGTACTAAGCGCCCGTAACAAAATCAGAAAATTAGCCGGGCGGTTACATTGGTACTGGCCTTTTTGATATGCGCGTTTAGTCATCAACTGAATCGGGGGAAGATTCCGCTGCGCAAGCGCGATGTCAGTCGTTGACCGGAGTCGCCGCCGGCAGCGCGATGCTCTGCCCGCCTGCGACTTTTCGCAGCAGATCCGGATAGTCGCTGATGATGCCGTCCACACCCCACGCGATCATGCGCCGCATGTCGGCCTCGTCGTTGACGGTCCACACCACCACTTTTAGTCCCAGGGCTTGCGCCTCTTTCACGCTTTCCGCTGAAACCTCGGTGTACGACGGCGACCACACCGCACCACCCGCGGCTTTGACCAGGCGCGGGATCGAGCCACCGAACTGGCTCACGTGCATGCCGGGCATCCACGGCGATTCAGTCTGGCTGGCGAGGATGTTGTCGGTGAAGCTCTGCTGCGCCGTCAGATAGGCCGTGGATATTTCCGGCGCTTCCTGTTGCACGATGGCGAGGGTGCGCCAGTCGAACGACTGGATCGTTGCGCGCCGTTCCATTTTCTCTTTAATAATCAATTTAATAAGTGTACGCGCGAATTCCCCGGGCGGTGCCGTGCGCTCCGGATGCAAAGGCGAGAGCTTGGTTTCGATGTTGAAGCGCACGGTGTCGTTGCCGGCTTTGCGCGCGAGCGCGAACACGTCGGCCAGCCGCGGTATGCGCGCGCCGGCGACCGCCTGCTGCCGAGGAAAGCGCGCCGCATACGCGCTGCCAGGCTTGATGCGGCCGACGTCGTAACGCTGCAACTCGTTGTAAGTCAGTTGCCGGATCGGCGGCCCGTCCTGCGCGAGCCACGCGCCGTCGGGGCCGCGCGTGATGTCGGGATTGAGTATCGAATCGTGGCTGACGACGACGATGCCATCTTTAGTGATCGCGCAATCCAGTTCGAGTGTAGTCACGCCTATCGCCAGCGCGTGCGCGAAGGCCGGCAGCGTATTCTCAGGCAGCAGTCCGCGCGCGCCGCGATGTCCCTGCAGGTCGATAGCCAGTGCGGGCATGATGCTTATGACTGTAACGATGGCATACCAGCATACCGCAAACGAAGGCCGCACGCGCCGCATGCTGTGGGCTAGATGCCGCCTACGCCCATCGCGATGAGGCGCCAGCCATTCGGTTCTTTGACAAAGCACGCAGTGTGCTCGATCGGGCTGCGGATCTGCTCTTCCGGAACAAACCCCTCGCCTTCCTTGATTTTGACTTTCACCCAACGTTGCTTGACGTCCGCGACTTGGTCTGCAACATCCCAGTCGGTGACCGCGACGATATCGTAGGCCAGCGTCTGCAGCGTAGCCGACGCGGAGGAGGGTTCGGATTTGACCAGCACGTCCCTGGCGATGATCGCGCCATGAGTGTGGGGATCGATGTTGTCGGGCCACTTGGGCAGCACGTAGGGCGCGCAGAATTCGTCGGGCGCTTTATCGCGCTTGCGGTACGCGCCGCCAAGAAACAGAGCAGCTTTCAATTCCAGCCACAACGGACTGTCCTCGGCGTCGAAATCCCACAGTTTTTTGAATTCCGAGATGCCCCGCGTGCCGTCGAAGCTGTTGCGGATGTTTTTGTCGATGATGCCGAGCACGAGTTTGCGGTCTTTTTTGTCGAGCGCATCGAGCAGGCGGTTCTTGAAACTGACCCAGGAGGCGTCTTTGGCGCCCTCGTCCACCGGTTGCAGTTTCATGTCCTGCGCTCCCGCCGGCAGGGTGAACAGGGTAAGCAGGCAAAGGCAGATGAGGGTTTGGTGCAGCCGCATGACTGGAGTCCGTAAGAAAATCAAGAAAAGCTAGCCGCCGATGAACGCCGATGAACGCCGATGAAAAAGCAAATCGACAGGATTTACAGGATCATCAGGATCGAATAAAAAATAAATCGTGTAAATCTTGTTAATCCTGTCTATGGTTTTTTGCTCTTGATCTTATCTGCGTACCCGTCGAGTGGGTATTAAAAAGAATCCATCGGCGTCCATCGGCGGTTTATCTGGGGTTGAGTTCTGTTTGATACGAGCGCTTATTTACCTTTAAATACGCCCTGCCGCTTTTCGAAGAATGCCGCCAGCGCTTCGGCATGGTCCTCGGTTTTGTGGCAGATTGCCTGGAACGCCGAGCATACGTCCAGGTGTTCCTCGAGGTTCTGGCGCTGCGCGAGCTTGAGCAGGCGCTTGGCGTAGCGTATGGCCTGCGGCGGCTTGGCGGCGATCTGGGCGGCAAGCGCTTTGGCGCGCGGCAGCAGTTCGTCGGGCGCGGTCACTTCGAGCAGGATACCCAGTTGCAGCGCTTCCTCGGCCTTGACGATGCGGCTGGTGAACGTGAGCTCGGCCGCGCGCTGGTAGCCGATCAGACGCTGCAGGAACCAGCTGCCGCCATCGCCGGCGATGATGCCGAGATTGGCGAAGGTCTCGCCGAACTGGGCAAGAGTCGAGCCGATGCGGATATCGCACATATTGGCCATGTCGAAGCCGGCGCCGATCGCCGGCCCGTTGACCGCCGCGATCACCGGGATTTCGGCGCGCTCGAGCGCGAGTGGAATGCGCTGCACGCCGCCGCGGTAATTCTGCTCCAGCACGTGCGGCGCGGCCCTGGCGCGTTCGCCCATGGTCTTGATGTTGCCGCCGGCGGAAAATGCGCTGCCGGCGCCGATCATGATCAGCACCGATATTTCCGGCGTGGCATTGGCCCAGGCAATCACCCGCGGGATTTCCGTAACCAGTTCGGTGCTGGTCAGCGCATTGCGCACATCGTCGCGATTGAACGTGAGCACGGCGACGCGGCCGTCGATTTCGAGCGTGGCATCCTTGAGCGGGGGCAGGTCGGTCATGGGCGTTCCGGAGAGCGGTGTGTGTAAAGGCGCTTATGGTAAGCGCTCGCTGCGGCGCTTACAACCGGACGGGGTTTACGCCGCGCCGCCGGTTTTCGTTTTCGGCGTGGCGGCTTCCAGGCGCAGGCGCTGCAACTGTGCGATTGCCGCGTCACGCGAATCCTGCACGCGCTGCTGCGCGACGCGCTCGGCTGCCGCGCCGTCGCCATCGCGGATCGCTTTTACCAGCCTCTGCCAATGCTGAACCGACTGCTTGCGGCGTTGCGGCGTGGACAGCCCCAGTTGGGAGTAGCGCAGCGTCTGCAGGCCCAGCGAGCCGAGCATGGCGCGCAGCCGCCGGCTGCTCGTGGCGCTGGCCAGGATGCGGTTTAACCGGGACACGGCTTCCACATAGTCTTCGCCGGCGCCCGGGGCGCGCGACAGGCGCGCGAGCGTGGCCACTTCCGCTTCCAGCAGCGGCAGAACCCGGAGGCGGTCGGGATCTTCGGCGATCAGGCGGTCGCGCAGTCCGTTCAACATGGCGCGGATGTCGAAAATTTCCCTGACCTCAGCGATGCTCAGATTGGTGACCTGCGCGCCGCGCCGCGGCAGTATAGTGACCAGCCCGTCCTTTTCCAGCAGGCGCAGTGCCTCGCGCACCGGGCCGCGGCTTACCGCGAACTCGGCGGCTACCGCCTGTTCCATGATGCGCTGGCCGGGCGGATAGGTGCTGCCGACGATGCGCTCGGACAGCCGCGCCGCGATCTGCTCGGGCAGCGATTGCGTGAGCGGCGCCGCCTCGGGCAAGCGGGTCATGTCATCCGGCATGGCGAAAACCTGGGAGAGCGGTCAGCATGGTGCCACGATAGTCGCCCATTGTAAGATTGTCAACAATCTTCTTGACAACAATCCATGGCAACCGTAGGATGCCGGGAAGGGTCGCCCGGGCCGGACGACCGTCCGCTTTTCGGGCCCCCGCAGGCCGACCCGCTCATTCAAGGATCCGAAACATGGCAATTATCGAAATTAAATCCGAAATCACCGGCACGGTATGGAAACTGAAAGCGAAACCCGGCGACCGGGTGGAGGCGGGCGACACGCTGATCATCGTCGAGTCGATGAAAATGGAAATCCCGGTGCTCACCGAGGACGCCGGCACGGTTAAGGAAATCCTGGTGCAGGAAAAAGACCCGGTCGCCGAAGGCCAGGTCGTCGCGATCATCGAAGAGTAATTATTAACCGCCGATAATCTGAGGTAACCATGGCATTTGAAGCATTGTTGGCCGAATACGAGGCGCGGCGCGCGAAGGCGCTCGCCGGCGGCGGCGAAAAGAAGTATGCGAAGCGCAAGGCGGCAGGCGTATGGAACGCGCGCGAGCGCCTCGCCTATCTGGTGGATAAAGACTCGTTTCTCGAATCCGGGCTGTTCGGCTCCTCCGGGGTCTACCCCGAGCAGGAAGACGAGACGCAGACCGACGGCAAGCTTGCCGGTTTCGGCAAGATCGACGGCCGCGATGTGTGCCTGGTGGCCAACGATTTCACGGTAAAGGGCGCGTCGACCTCGGCCACCAACAGCAAGAAAATCGCGCACATGAAGCGCGCCGCAACCGAGCGCGGCATGCCATTCGTGACCCTGGGTGAATCGACGGGCGCGCGTCTGCCCGACGCCATGGGTTCGCGCGGCATGGGCCTGCTGCTCGGCAACGACAACACGCAGTTCCGCCGCCTGCGCGAAACGCCGATGTGCGCGGCGGCGTTCGGCCCGTCGTTCGGTTCCTCGACCTGGCTCATGTGCCAGGCTGATTTCGCGGTAATGCATAAAAGCGCGACCGTCGCGGTGTCGAGCCCGGGGCTGGTGTCGATGGCGCTGGGCGAAAAAGTCGATGCGGCGGACCTCGGCGGCTGGCGCCTGCACGCCGAAGTCACGGGGCTCGTCGACCAGGTGGCCGACAAGGAGGAGGAGGCGCTCGATGCGATCAAGCGGTTCCTGTCGTACCTGCCCAGCCATTGCATGGAGGCGCCGCCGGATGCGTCGGTGCCTGCGGGTTCGGGTGCGGACATGGACAAGGTGTTTGCGATCCTGCCGGAGAGCCGCACCCAGGTTTACGACATGAAGCGGGTCATCAAGTGCATCGTCGACCAAGACACGCTGTTCGAGTTGAAGCCGCGTTTCGGCAAAAGCGCGGTGACGGCGCTGGCGCGGCTCGGTGGCAAAAGCGTGGGCATCGTCGCCAATAACCCGCTGCACCGCGGCGGCGCACTCGACGGCGACGCCTGCCGCAAGATCGTCGATTTTCTGGTGCTGTGCGATTCGTTCAACGTGCCCCTCGTGCTGCTGACCGACACGCCGGGCTTCCAGATCGGCACCGAGGCTGAAAAAAACGGCGCGCCGGGCAAGATCATGAATTTCATGAACGCGATGACGCTGCTCACTGTCCCGCGGCTGTCGGTGATCATCCGCAAAAGCTACGGCCGCGCCTATGTCTGCATGGGCGGCGGGCGCCACTCTGATGACGTCTCCGCCTGGCCCACTGCCGAAGTGAGTTTCATGAGCCCCGAGTTCGCGACTAAAATCGTGCATGGCGTGGGCGCGGGCGAGCCCGGCTACGAAGAGGCGCTGGCCAATATCCGCAAGGGCTCGGACGTGTGGGGTCTGGCCGCGGTGTATGCGGCGCAGTCGGTGATCCGGCCCGAGCAGACGCGGGATCACCTGATCCGCATGCTGGATATCTACAAGCTGCGCATGACCAAAGGCGTGGGGCAGCACCTGATGCGCGCCTGGCCGACGAGTTACTGAAAATATATTGCCACAGAGGACACAGAGAGCACAGAGAAGGGCGACAAAGCAGCATCACAAAAAACAGAGGCACGGTATGAAAAATTACTATTTCTGTCCCGCCTGTCGATTTTGATTTTCTCTGTGACCTCTGTGTTCTCTGTGGCAAAAGGATTTTTTTGATGTTCAGCAAAGTCATCGTTGCAAATCGAGGGGCGGTCGCGGCGCGCGTGCTGCGCGCGCTCAACGAAATGGGCATACGCTCGGTTGCGGTCTATTCCGAAGCCGATGCCGGCGCGCCCTATTTGGAGATGGCGAGCGAGACCTACGCCATCGGCCCCGCGCCGGCGCGTGAAAGCTACCTGAATCAGGACCTGCTGCTCGACATCGTGCGCAGGTCGCACGCCGATAGCCTGCATCCGGGCTACGGTTTCCTGTCCGAGAACGCGGCCTTCGCGCAGAAAGTCGCCGATGCCGGTGCGCGTTTCATCGGCCCGTCACCGAAGTGGATAGACGCCATGGGCCACAAAACCCGGGCGCGCGAACTGGCGGCGCAACACGGCATGCCGATGTCGCAGGGTTCGGGCGTGCTGCCCATGGACAACGATGCGGTGCTTGCTGCCGCGCGCGCGATCGGTTTTCCGGTGCTGGTGAAACCGGCGGGTGGCGGTGGCGGCATCGGCATGCTACCGGCCAAGGACGAATCGCAGCTGCTGGAGGCGGTGGAGCGCTCGCGCTCCATGGCGGGCCGCGGGTTCGGCTCGACCGAAGTCTATCTCGAGCGCCTGATCGAGCGTCCCCGCCACGTCGAATTCCAGGTGCTGGGCGATGCGCACGGCAGCGTGGCGCACCTGTTCGAGCGCGATTGCTCGACGCAGCGGCGCAACCAGAAAGTGATCGAGGAAGCGCCGGGCCCGGCGCTCGAGCGCGACAAAGTCGATGCCGTGGCCCGGCAGATCGCCGGCATCATGCAGAAAATGGGTTACGACAATATCGGCACGGTGGAAATGCTGATGGGCGCCGATGGCGAGTTTGGTTTTCTCGAGATGAATACGAGGCTGCAGGTCGAGCACGGCGTCACCGAGGAAGTCACCAGCGTCGATCTGGTGCAGGCGCAAATCCGTTCCGCCGCCGGCGAGAAACTCGCCGCGATCCTGCCGGTGAAGATCGAAGTCATAGGCCATGCGATCCAGGCGCGCGTCTATGCCGAGGACCCAAAAAACTTCTATCCGTCGCCCGGCAAACTTACGGTGTTCCGGCCGCCGACCGATGCCGGCGTGCGCGTCGAGACCGGTTATGCCGAAGGGCGCGACGTGACGCCGCATTACGATCCGATGGTGGCCAAGGTGATTGTGCATGGCGGCACGCGCGATGCGGCGATAGACCAACTCATAGACGCACTCGAGGCGTTCGAGATCCAGGGCATAAAAAACAACATCCAGGCGGTGCTGGCCGTCCTGCGCTCGGAACCGTTCCGCGCGGGGCGGGTGCATACGGGGCTGATTCCGGAAGTGCTGGGAAAGAAAATTTAGCCGCCAAGGCTAATAGGATTTAAGTAATGAACGTTATCAGCGAAGCTAGAAGACACAACCGCCGCGCGCTCGATGAGCAGGCTGGCAAGGCGCTGCTCGCGGAATTTGGCGTGGCGGTTCCGCAATCCGCCATGGTTGCGGGCGTGGGCGAGGTCGATCAGAAAACGAAATCACTGACATTCCCGGTGGTGGTGAAAGTGATGTCGCCCGACATCCTGCACAAAAGCGACGCCGGTGGCGTGAAGATCGGCTTGAAATCCGCCGCCGAAGTCGAGAGCGCGATCCGGACTATGATGCAGCATCCGGCGATCGCGGCCGCGCGCATCGACGGTTTCCTCATTGAGGAGATGGCGCCGCCGGGACTGGAAATGGTGATCGGCGGCGTGCGCGATCCGCAGTTCGGGCCGCTGGTGATGGTGGGGCTGGGCGGCATATTCGTCGAGGTGCTGGCCGACGTGTCGTTCCGCATCTGCCCGATCACGCGGCTCGATGCGCAGCAGATGCTCGCCGAGCTCAAGGGCGCAGCCATCCTGAAAGGCGCGCGCGGCAGGAAAGCCGTGTCGCAGGAGGCGATCATCGAGGTGCTGCTCCAGGTCGGCGGCGAGAACGGATTGCTGATGCAGCACGCCGCTGACATCGCGGAAGCCGACATCAATCCGCTGATCGTGTCTGAGTCGGGTGCGGTGGCGGTGGATGCGCGCTTTATTCTTAGTTGAAGCGCGGCAAAAACGTTAATAATCAATGTAACCAGCGATAAAAACAAAATCTTTTAGCCACAGAGATCACAGAGCACACAGAGAGAACCATTACATACTTTCTTAACAATTAGATTTTGTTGCTTTCCTCTGTGACTTCTGTGACCTCTGTGGCCAATAAATTTTATGATTTGCGCTTTTACAAGGTTTTTAGATGAGCCCCAGCATCATTGAGCGATTCATGCCGCTGTTCACGCCGAAAACGGTGGCGGTGATCGGCGCCTCGACCAAGGGCGGAGCTTTACCCAATACCTTCATCCGCCGCATCCGCGAATTCGGATTCAGCGGCGCCATTTATCCGATCCATCCGTCAGCGGCAGAGATCGACGGCCTCAAGGCCTATAAAAGCCTCGCCGAGACGCCGCAGCCGGTGGACTACGCCTACATCGCAATCGCCGCGGGGCAGATTTCAGCGCTGCTCTCCGCCGCCAACGGGCGGGTGCGGTTCGCGCAGGTGATATCCAGCGGCTTTGGCGAAGTCGACGAAGGCAAGGGTCTTCAGGAGGAGGTGGCCGCAGCCGCCCGCGCCGGCGGCATGCGCCTGATCGGCCCGAACTGCCTCGGCATCTACACGCCGCGCGGACGCGTCACCTTCACCGAAATCGGTCCCAAAGAAACCGGCCCGGTCGGCATCATTTCTCAAAGCGGCGGGCTGGGCACCGATATCATCCGCCGCGGCATGGGCCGCGGCCTCAGGTTCTCGGGACTGGTGACGGTGGGCAATTGTGCCGACGTCAGTCCAAGCGACCTGCTCGAATTTTATCTCGCCGACAGCGAAACACGCGTCATCGGCATGTACATCGAGACCGCGCAAGACGGCCGCCGCCTGTTCGAGATCCTGCGCGCCGCGAACGCGAGCAAGCCGGTCGTGATCCTCAAGGGCGGCCGCACCCGGCTGGGCCTGATGGCGGCTGCGTCGCACACCGGTTCGCTGGGTGGGGATGATCGCGCGTGGGTTGCGCTGTCGCGCCAGACCGGCTGCATTCTGGTCGACACCTTGGACCAGTTCATCGACGCGCTGCTCATGTTCCAGACGCTGACGCCGCAGCCGCAGCGTCCGACGCGGCGCACAGTGCTGTTCGGCAACGGCGGCGGCACCAGCGTGCTCGCCACGGATTTTTTCGCGCGGCTCGGGCTCGATGTCACGCCGTTCGGCGCTGACACCGTAGCGGCGCTCGCGGCGCTCAAACTGCCGCCGGGCACCAGCATCACCAATCCCGTCGACTGCCCGGTGGGCACGCTGCAGCAGGAGGACGGGCGCGTCGCCGAAAAAATCCTCGACCTGATTTACGCCAGCGGCAGGCCCGAGGCGCTGGTGATGCATCTCAACCTGGCCGCGTTCGTCGGCCGCACCAGGCCCGAAGTGCTCGATAACCTGGTTGCTGCCGCGCTGCGCGTGCAGTCGCATTACCCGGGCCAGGCGCATTTCGCGCTGGTGCTGCGTTCCGACGGCGAGCCCTCGCTGGAAGAACGCAAACGGGAATTCCGCGCACGCGCGGTGGCGCTGGGCATCCCCGTCTTCGACGAGATGGTGAATGCGGGCCGCGCGCTGGCGGCTTTGCAGGCGCACGAACGCTTCCTGCACGACCGAAGCGGATGAGCTGCCGGGCGGCATCCCGGCGGTTTCTGCGCGGATGGGCGCTGCGCACCCTGCCACGAATAATGTATAACTAATTGTTTTAATTAGTATATTTCTCTCGTGGCAGATAGGCCTGGTTTACAAAGGCTTACACTTTTACAGCGATCGGGAGTAAACAAACCGGACCTGCCGGCGTTACTGGATAAATGGGAATTGCCCCTGCCCTTCTCAGGAGAACTAACAATGAAACTGAAATTGACTGTCACCGCGCTGCTGATTTCAACGCTGCCCGCCGTTGCGCTGGCCCAGCCCTTGACGACGCGCATCGACCAGCGCCAGGAAATGCAGCAAAAGCGCATAGAGCAGGGCGTGCAATCAGGCCAGCTCACCAGCCGGGAGGCGGCGAACCTTGAAAAAGGCCAGGCCAAAGTGCAGAAAATGGAAGACCGGGCAGTGAAGGATGGCGTTTTGACGCAAAAAGAACGCAACCGCATCGAGCATGCGCAGGACAAGCAGGACAAGAAGATCTATCGCGAAAAGCACGACAAGCAAACGGTCCAGAATCAGCAGAACCGGAAAGAGCACCGGGAGCGCCAGCAAGCCCGGAAATAAGCACGCATTACCCGCACGGCATCGGCCACGCCTAGGAGTTTGTCGGACTTAGCCACGACAAACTCCTAAAATTAAAAGCATTAGAAACCGGGGTGAAAAGAACGCCATGCAAGTGACGTTTGATCTGGTTAGCATAGGGTTTCGATACGTAAAGCTTCATTATTAAGCAGCCTGTCGCCCAAGCATCGATTAACAGCGATCCATTAACGCTACGCGTTCCGGCGAATGGAGCCAAGCCCGACAGGCTGCTAGCGTGGCCGATTTTTTTGGGCGGTCCGCAGGCCTCGTTTAGAATAGCGGCCTTGCACACAGTAAAGACGGGGTCACATGGACGCGCTGAAAATCGGGATGAAGGAAACGCTGGAGTGGGAGGTCACGGAGAAACTCACCACCACGCGCGGTGATTACAAGGTGTTTTCCACGCCGTCGATGTGCCTGTTTGCGGAAATGGCGGCGGCCCGGCTGGTGACCCCGCATCTCAAGGACGGCCAGGGCCAGGTCGGACTCACCGTCAATATTCGCCACATGGCGCCGACGCCCATCGGCAAACAGGTGCGCGCCGAAGTCGAATTGACCGGCATCGACCGCCGCAAACTCACCTTCAGGATCAACGTGTTTGACGATGTCGAGCAGGTCGGCGAGGTCGGGCACGAACGCTTCATCATCGACGTCGACAAATACACCGAGCGGCTGAAGAAAAAAATCGCGGGCTGAAACACAGGCGCCGCGCTACGGGGGCGGTTCAATCCACCTTCGCGCCGCTCGCCTTCACCACTTTCGTCCAAACGGCGATATCGTCGCGGATTATCTTGTCGAATTGTTCCGGCCTGTTCCCGGATATTTCCACGCTCTGATCGGCAAACTTTTCCCTGATGTCAGGCGCGGCGAGCGCCTTGAGCAGCGCCGCGTGCAACCGGTCAACGATAGGGCGCGGCGTGGCTGCCGGCACGAGCATGCCGTACCACGAGTTCGATTCGGTGCCTTTGATGCCGGATTCGGCCACCGTCGGCAGCGCCGGGAACGTGGACACCCGTTTTTCGCTCGCTATGGCGATTGCGCGCAGGCGGCCGGCCTTCGCGAGCGGGGAGGCCACCACGGTAGTCGTGATCGTGAGCTGGGTTTCGCCGCTCATCGTCGAGACCATCGCGGGTGAGGCGCCCTTGTATGGCACGTGCCGCATATCGAGGCCGGCGGTCACTTTCAGCAGTTCGGTGGCCAGGTGCAGTGGCGTCCCGTTGCCCGGTGACGAGTAGGTGATGTCCCCCGGCCTCGCCTTCGCCAGCCTGACCAGTTCGGAAATGGTTTTCACGGGCATTGAAGGATTGACCAGGATCACGTGCGGCACCACGCCGATCTGGGACACGGGCTGGAAATCCCTGACCGTGTCGTAAGGCAGCTTCGCGAACAGCGCGGCGTTGCTCGCGTGGCTCGAATAAGCCATCAGCACGGTATAGCCGTCGGGCGGGCTCTTGGCCACGTGATCCGTTCCGATGTTGCCGCTGGCGCCGACGCGGTTGTCGACGATCATCTGCTGGCCGAGCGCCTCGGCCAGTTTCGGCGCAAGCAGGCGGGTGATGGTATCGATGCCGCCGCCCGCCGGAAAGGCGACGACCAGCCGCACCGGTTTGGCCGGGTAGGCCTGGGCCTGCGCCGCGGGAGCCGCGGCGAGGCCGCCGGCGAGCAGCGCAAGGGCTGCGGCCGCTGCAATCAAACGACGTGGCGCGCGCAGTACGCTCGTGTTCATTTCTGGACCCCCGTTTTCATGTCATGCGCATAGTATAGTGCCGAAAAATTATCCGGGCGTACATTTCCGGGCCGCCTGAGATAGACTTTGTCCATGTCACCCGAAGGAGCAGGGGTTTGCCGAACCCGGCCTGTTTGATCGCTTCATGCGCTATTCCAACACACTGATCGTCAGACCCGTGCGCAACGGACAGGGCATCATCGCGCTGAAGCCGTTTGCGCCGGGCAAGGCCATATGCCGGATCCGCGGCAAAATCGTCACCGGCGACACCGTCTGGCGCTATTTTGACAGCGATCCCCGCCGCGGCGACAACTGCTTCCGCTATGATGCTGATCACTACCTCGATCCGGAAGGCGAGATCGGCGCCTACGCCAATCATTCGTGCCATCCCAACTCCGGCGCGATCATGGCGGGGAACAGGCTGATGCTCAAGGCCATCCGGTCGATTGCAGTCGGCGACGAAATCACGCACGACTATTCCACGCTGTTGGGTGCGGACGACATCTGGAAAATGAAGTGCGCTTGCGGGGAACCGAATTGCCGCAGGGTCGTGCGCAACGTCAGCAGGCTGCCGGCCGGCGTGCTCGCCGGTTACACGGCGCTGGGGATTATTCCGGAATTCATATTGGCGACCCGATGTCCCTGAGGCTCGCGGTTTATCCGGGAAAACGCCTCGCAGGGTTGCGCCGGCGCCGCCCTGCGGCCTGAAAGTGCAAGGCGCTCACCTTGCACTTTTCTCTGCGACGATCGCTTGCTTACCGCAAGAACCCAGGGAGGTTATGGCAACCCTCCTTGGCATCACGGCCCGATGCAGCCTGCCTGAAAGACTGACAGCATCAGGTCTTTCGCCGCCGTAACCGCCCGCTGATCGGCCGCAGGATCCGGAACGCCGTCTTGCCGTAGGACGCTGCGAAATCGCGGGTGCCGTCCGGCAGTGTGCGCCAGAGGCGGTGCACCCAGTGGTAGCCCGGAGGCGCCGGCTCCTCCTTCTCCTCGGGCAAGGCAACCTGGCCTTTGGGCAGTTTGTTCAGCCTGGCGAATTTAGCCGCAGCCATGGACTTGCCGATTGCAACAACCATCACCGCGCCCAGCGCCGGAGCAAAGGTATGCAGCAACGGCGCCTGGCCGTCTACCCAGCCGCTGATGGCGGGATCGGAAATCAGCATCTCGGCGGCCACCCAGCCCAGTATGCCGCCACCCGCAGTGATGATGATCGGGAAGCGGTTCATCAGTTTCAGGATGAACGTGCTGCCGTAGATGATCAGCGGGATGCTGACCGCCAGCCCGATGATCAGCAACACAACGTCGCCCTTGGCCGCGGCGGCGACACCGAGCACATTGTCGAGGCTCATGATGAAGTCGGCGACGACGATGGTCTTGATCGCCTTCCACAGATGGGCGTGGCCGTCGATCTCCTCTTCGGCCTCGTCCGGTACCAGCATCTGGATGCCGATGTAGCCCAGCAGCACCGCGCCGACCAGCTTCAGGTACGGCAGGTCGAGCAGCATTACCGCAAAAAACGTCAGCACGATGCGCAGGAAAATCGCGCCGAAACTGCCAAAGAAAATGGCTTGTTTCTGCTGGCGCGGCGGCAGCGCGCGGCTGGCCATCGCGATGACCACGGCGTTGTCGCCGCTCAGCACGATGTTGATCATCATGATCTGACCCAGCGTCACCCAGAAAAACGAACTGAAAAGCATCTCCATGCGGCACTCCTCCTGTCATGAGAGCGGCATTGCGCCGCAGACTTTAACGGGAGAGAGGATACCGACGCGACCTTACAGCCGCCCCTAGCCGGCATGACGGTCCGATTACCCGAAGATGAACGGAAGCTTACAAGAACGGACGCGGCTCAGGCCGGCGGCGCCGGCGGCAGCAACACACTGAACGTATTGCCGATGCCATCGGTGGTGTCATCGCGTAACGTGATTTGGCCGCGATGCAATCGGGCGATTTCCTGTGCGATCGCCAGGCCCAACCCGCTGCCGTCCTGCCCGCTGCCGAGCAGCCGGTGGAAACGTTCGAACACTCGTAGGCGCTCTTCCGGCGGAATGCTGGGGCCGTCGTCATTGACATCGACGGCCGGCGGCGTTGCACTGACGTGTACCGTGATACGTCCGCCGTCGCGACTGTAGCGCACTGCGTTGTCGAGCAGATTGTCGAGCAACTCGCGCAGCCGCACCGCATCGCCCGACACCATTACCGGGCGACCCGCGTCCTCGAACCCGAGATCGATATGTCTTTTCAGCGCCTCCGGCACCCAGCCCATCGCGACATCCAGCGCCAGCGCGTTCAGATCCAGCGGCGCCAGCGTTACCGCGCGCACCGCGTCCGGCTCGTTACGCGCCAGCGACAGCAACTGCGACACCAGCCGCGACAGGCGTTCCAGCCTGGGATAAATCTGCTGCAGAGATTCGCGCATGCGCTGCGGGTCGGTTTCGCGCAGCGCCACCTCGAACTGGGTTTTGAGCGCGGCCATCGGCGTCTTCAACTGGTGCGCAGCATCCGATACGAAGCGGCTTTCCAATGTCAGCACCCGGTCGAGCCGGGCCAGCAGTTCGTTGATCGACTGCAGCAGCGGGCTGACCTCGCCGGGCACATTGTCGGTGGCGACCGGACTGTGGTCACGGTCGGAGCGTGACGCCACTGCGCGCTGCAGGCGCTGCAGCGGCGCGAGCCCACGCACCACGCCGATCCAGACCACGATGCAAGCGAGCACGATCAGCAACACCTGCGGCAACACCACGCTCAGCAGTATCTCGCGTGTCAGCTCATTGCGTTTGACCTTGGTTTCTGCGACGCGCACGACTGCGCCGCCGCGGCCTGTGGCCAGGTCAGGCTCATGCTGCAGTTCAACGATACGCACCGGCTCCCCGGCGATAATGCCGTCGTAAAGCACTTGAGGCATGCGTTGTCCGGCGGCTTCGTCATAAGCCGGCCTGATTGGTTCACCGTCGATGCGCCGGCCATCGGCAGTGGTTACCTCGTAATGGATGCGGTCGACCGGATCGACCAGCAGTACCCGCCGCGCTTCCTGCGGCATATCCAGCGCCAGGCCGCCATTCGCGCCGCGCAGGTACAAAGACACCTCGCGCGCAATCTCGACCAGCGTGCGGTCGTGTGCACGCTGCGAGAAATTCAGCGCCACCCAGTAGCTGACGAAAGTGTTTGCCGTCAGCAAAGCGAACAGCGGCACCAGTAGCCATGCCAGCAGCTGCGTGCGCAGCAGCGGATGCCTAGTCGCCGCCGCTTCCACTCGGCTTCTCGATCAGATAGCCCATGCCGCGCACCGTGGTAATGGTCACGCCGGAAGACTCGAGCTTCTTGCGCAGGCGGTGGATGAATACCTCGACCACGTTGCTGGAGGACACATCCTCCCAGCCATAGAGATGATCGACGATTTGCTGTTTGGTGACGACCTTGCCTTCGCGCAACAGCAGCAGCTCGATTACTGCCAGCTCGCGCAGCGACAGGTCCATCGGCTGGTCGTCGAGATAGAGCCTGCGGCCCGCCATGTCGAGCCGCAGGCGGCCATGGACCAGATCTGAGGAACCCGCGCTCGAATGCGCGCGGCGGATCAGCGCGCGCACCCGCGCCTCGAGTTCGGACAGGCGGAAGGGCTTGGTCAGATAATCGTCGGCGCCGAGGTCGAGCCCGGTCACCAGATCCTCCAGCGCGTCGTTCACCGTCAGCATCAACACCGGCACGGTCGAGCGCCGCGCACGCAGCCGCCGCAACACCTCGAAACCATCGATCTGCGGCAGGCCCACGTCGAGCAGCACCAGGTCGTACTTCTCGGTGGCCAGCGCGCGATCAGCCTCTGCGCCGTCGCGCGCGCAATCGACCGAGTGGGCGGACTGGGTCAGCGCCCGCATCACCGCCTCGGCCAGCATCATGTCGTCTTCAACCAGCAGGATGCGCACGACGTTTCCTTAAAAAACCGGCGCAGGTGGTGCGGGGCGCGAATAAAGTGTACCGGAATTCATGGGCTGTGATTCAAGAGCTTCCGGCTCGTTGTTCGAGCCCGGCATTAAACAGGTAGCCGGGTGCCTGGCGCAGCAGCCGTCGATTATAAAACATTTTGATAAATTTAAAGATCGCGGCCCTGGCCTTGTGAAGGGCAAGCGCATCGTCAAGCGTCTGAGACGCCTTTATGCTGCGATCTTATATTGCAGGATCAATGTCTTTGCGGTTTTTACCCATCACCAGTCACTAATCACGGCAAAGCGAGCAGTGAGCAAGCTTTAACCCCGCGCCTCCCGCTCCAGACCCTCGAGCATGGCGAGATACTTTTCGTGCACGCCGGCGCCGGTATCCTCGCGCTCGACCCGTTCGAAGTCCGCAGTCAGTTGGTCGCGGGCCTCGCCCTGGATCACCTGGTCCGCCATCCGGAACAGGATCATGTCCTCCTTGTGGATGTGCGTCCGCAGCAGCGCCACATAGCCGCGAGCGTTTTGCGTCACCGCGGCCTTGGCCGTATCGTCTCCGCTTTGCAGACCCTCTGCCGCCTCGCGCATGGCTTTGGTGAACGCCCTGCCCTGATCGTGTTCGTAAAGCATCATGTTGACCGGCCCGCCATCGCGCGGCATGCCGGCGGCGATCAGCGCGGGAAACAGGTAACCTTCTTCCTTGCGATGGTGGCAGCCGT
The DNA here is from genome assembly GCA_030683105.1 of Burkholderiales bacterium. GTDB lineage: Bacteria > Pseudomonadota > Gammaproteobacteria > Burkholderiales > SG8-41 > CAKKQX01. The sequence goes on from JAUXMZ010000018.1 coordinate 21,963, forward strand.
CGGCAAAACCCTTGATGAACTCCGCGGCCTCGATGAAAAATCCGGGCCGCACGGCCTTGCCGGAGTCGAGGCTATCCGCGGCGAGATCGAGGCTGTCGAGCATGCGCTCGATCAGGCGATGCTCCCCCATGAGCATGTCGGTGGCTTCCATTTCACGGCTCCAGTATTGGGCAAGGCGGCATTATCGCCCCGCGAAACGCGATACTCTCGCAGACACCGAAAAACAAACCATGATGCAGATCAAGAAATCTTCGCGCGGAGCCGATCCCGTCATTGAATTCCCGGTCCTGCGCCTTATCGCTTAAAATGCCGCTTTCCCTTTCGTGTCATTGTGGAGTCAGCGCCGTCATGCAGTGGAAATTCGAATTGTTGTTGAAGCCCATGGGCATACGCCTCACCGAAGGCCCGGTGTGGGACGGCGAGCACCTGCTGTTCACGCACATTCACGCCAACTGCATCAAGCGCTACGACCTGAAAACCGGCGCAATCACCGAAGCGCGCGGCGGCACCAACCGCACCAACGGGCTGGCGTTCGACGCTGCGGGGCGGCTCTACGGTTGCTGCTCCGGCGGACGCGCGCTGCTGCGTTTTGATGCCGACGGCAAGAACACCGTGCTCGTCGATCGCGTCGACGGCAAGAAGCTCAACACCCCCAACGATCTCGCGATCGACCGCAAGGGCCGCATCTGGTTCACCAATCCGTGGAACGAAGGCAACGTCGATGCGACCGAGAAAGAAGAACTCGACAACCGCTCGGTGATCCGCTGCGATCCGCAGCCGGACGGCACTTACACCGCGATGCGCGTCACTTTCGATACGACACAGCCCAACGGCATTCTGGTATCGCAGGATCAGAACACGCTCTACGTCGCCGAGAGCAGCTTTACCCGGGGCATCGGCCGTGAACTGCGCGCCTACCCGATCCGCGACGACGGCAGCCTGGGCACTTACACCACGCTTTTCACCTGGGGCGAAGACCACAAGGGCGTGCATCGCGGCATCGACGGCATGTGCCTCGACGCGGACGGCAACATCGTCGCCACCGCCGGCTGGAATGTGAGCGGCGCAGGCCCGATGATCTATGTGTTCTCGCCGGCCGGTCGCGTGCTTGAGACGCATCCGGTGCCCGCCATCCAGCCGACCAACTGCTGCTTCGGCGGCCCCGATCTCAGCACGCTGTTCGTCACCACCACGCAGGGCCATCTGTTCAAGGCCCAGACGAAGCGCGTGGGCTGGGCGATGTATCCCTGAACTTAAGACCCATACACCGGAGCGAGCATGTTTACCCGTATCGACCATGTAATGATCTGCGTGCCCGACCTGGCGCGCGGCATCGAGCAATACCACAAGCTGGGATTCAACATCTATCCGGGCGGCGCGCATCCCGGCAAGGGCACCCACAACGCCATCGCCTTCCTGCAGGACGATTACGTCGAGCTGCTGGCGATCCGCGATCCGGCCGAGCATCAGGCGGCGAGCGGCCCCCGCAACCCGGGCGCCGGGCTGGCAGACTTCATCGCGGCGGGCGGCGGCATACGCTACATCGTGCTGCAGAGCGACGACCTGGCGGCGGACGTGGCCGCGATGCGCAAACGCGGCGTCGATGTGGGCGATGCGACCGAAGGCGGCAGAGTCGCGCCGACCGGACAGGAGCTGCGCTGGAAAGTCGCGCTGCTGGGCCCGAAGAACCCGCTGCCGATTTTCTTTATCCAGCATCTGACGCCGGTTGAAGCGCGCCGCAAGCAGGCGCCGGTCGCCGGCACCCACCCCAATGGTGTCTTCAAGCTCGAGCGCGCCTACATCGTGACGCACGATGCCGCGAAGGACGCGGCAATATACGCCAACGTGCTCGGCCTGCCCCAGCCGCCGATGGAACGCGGCATGGTGATCATGTCGGACATGACGGTGTTCAAGGTCGGTCCCACGGGCCTGGGCATCGCCCAGCCCTATGCGCCCGGTCCGGGTGCCGATGCGCTGGCAAGCCGCGGGCCCGGACCGTTCCAGGCCTTGTATCGCACCACCAGCATGGGTGCGGCCGCCCGCTGGATGCAGGAGCAAGGCATGCCGCCGCTCGCACGCGGCGTGCGCAACACCGGCGAGCACGCAATGCTCGCGACACCTGCCGAGGCCTGCGGCGCGTATATCGGGTTCGTGGGGCCGGAGTGAGTGAAGGGTGAAGAGTGAAGGGTGAAGAGTGAGGGGTGAAGAGTGAGCCGTCAAAGTCAGGTCGGAGGGTTTCCCGCTTACTGCTGACCGCTCATTAACAGGGGGATGAAATCGTGGCTGAACAAAAAGTTGGCGTGGTTGGACTGGGCAATATGGGCGGCGGCATTGCCCGCAATTTTCAAAAAGCAGGCATACCGCTCATGGTGTGGGACGTCGCGCCTGCGGCGCGCACTGCATTTGGCGCACTGGCCGGCGTCGAGATTGCACCGCCGGGCGACATGGCGGCGGTCTGCACCATGATCATCTTCGTCGTTCCGGCGACGCCGGAGATCGCGTCGTGCTTCGAAGGCAAGGATGGCGTTCTGGCGCGCGCCGCCCAGGGGCTCGTCGTCTACGACTTCACGACCTCGGATCCGGTTGCCACCAAGGCACTCGCCGCGCGCGCGGCGGAACACGGCATCGCCTATCTCGACGCCGGCATGAGCGGCGGCGCCACGGGCGCCGATGCCGGAACGCTGACGCTGATGCTCGGCGGCGACAAGGCGGCATTCGAGCGCACGCGCACCCTGCTCGACGCGATCGCCGAGCGGATTTTCCACCTGGGCGGCAGCGGCGCCGGCCATACCCTGAAGCTCATCCACAACATGGTCTGCCACACGATCTTTCTGGCGACCTGCGAGGGCGGCCGCATGGCCGAAGCCGCCGGCATCAAGCTCGCCGACATGATCGCTGTCTTCAACGTGGCGAACGCCCGCAGCTACGCCAGCGAAGTGCGCTTCCCCAAACACATCCTGTCGGGCAAGTGGGATGCCCGTTCGCGCGTTTACAATCTGCGCAAGGATTTATCGATGGCGGTCGGCCTGGCCGGCGCGCTGGCCACGAAAGTGCCGCTGGGCACCGTCACCAGCGACTTCCTCGACGTGGCGATCGCCCACGGCATGACCGAAACCGACTATTCTCGCCTCTACGAACGGTTCGACGAAATCGTTGTGGATATCGGAAAAAAGCGGAAGTAAGAACGGGCGCGTCTTGCAGTCATACCTACTCTCGCCTATGGGAAATGAGGGCTTGCAAGACCTGGCTCCAACATTTCGGGCGAGCCGCCGCCGGCGGCGTCACCTGACATAGTAGACCTTCTGTCCCAGCATCTCCGGAGTAACCAGCGTAATTCCTTTGTCCGTGACGTGAAAGCGTTGCCGGTCGCGTGCCGGATCGACGCCGATCTGGGTGCCGTCGCTGATTTCACAGCCGCGGTCCGTCACGACCCGCTTCAGCACCACTTTGCGGCCTATCCGCACATTCGGGAGTATCACCGAGTCCTCGATCAGGCTGCCGCTCTCGATGCGGACGTCGGAGAACAACAGCGAACGGCGCACCGTCGCTCCGCTGACGATACAGCCCCCGGACACCAGCGTATCAACGGCCATGCCGCGCCGGTCGTCGTCGTCGAACACGAATTTCGCCGGCGGCAACTGGTCCTGGTAAGTCCAGATCGGCCAGTCACGGTCATACATATTGAACTCCGGCACCACCTTGGTGAGCTCCGTGTTGGCTTCCCAATAGGCATCGACCGTGCCGACATCGCGCCAATACGGCCTGTCGCCGGCTTTTGTGCCGACGCAGCTATCGCCGAAGCGATGCGCAAACACCCGGTAGCGGGATGCAATGTGGGGAATCACGTCCTTGCCGAAATCGTGCGACGAACGCGGGTCGTCGGCATCGCGTATCAGTTGTTCATAAAGGAAATCGGCATTGAACACGTAAATGCCCATGCTGGCCAGAGCCTGGTCCGGCTGCCCCGGTATCGGCTGCGGCTGCTCAGGCTTTTCGGTGAAGCTGGTCACGCGGTCATCCCCGTCGACGCCCATGACACCGAAGGCGCGCGCGTCCTGCAGCGGCACTTCCACGCACCCCACCGTCATGTCGGCCTGGCGGGTCACGTGAAAAGCGATCATGCGGCCATAGTCCATCTTGTAGATGTGGTCGCCCGAGAGTACGAGCACATATTTTGGCGAATGCCGGCGCACCACCCCGAGGTTCTGGAACACCGCATCGGCGGTGCCGCTATACCAGGCCTCTCCCAACTGCTGCTGCGCCGGCAGCAACTCGATGAATTCCTCGAAGCGGCCGTCGAGGAAGCTCCAGCCGCGCTGGATGTGGCGGATCAGGCTGTGCGCCTTGTATTGAGTCGCCACGCCGATGCGGCGGATACCCGAATTCACGCAATTCGAGAGGGTGAAATCGATGATGCGGAATTTGCCGCCGAACGGCACGGACGGCTTCGCGCGCCATTTGGTCAGTTCGTGCAGGCGGCTGCCGCGCCCGCCCGCCAGCACCAGGGCGAACGCATCGCGCGTCAACGCGCTGACGAACCGCGGCGTCTCCGGCGGATCCCGTGCCTCGGCATGCTCCTCGTGCCGGCCGTTTTTGTCGATTGACATGTCGTATCCCATCAAAGGCGACAACAGCGCTTCGGTCCTGTGCCCGGACCGTCGTTCAACTTAGAGTCCCTAACATAATGAAACGCGTGATGCGCTGGCACGATTTTGGCTCAGGACGCGAAGCTTCCCGCAGCCAATATCGCGAATATTGGCAAGGGGAGCGACAATGTCATGGGCCAAAACTCGTGCCAGCCCGAAGGGTTGCGGCCAAAATCGGCGCTGACTTTGTCGGCCGCCTTGACCATATTCGCGATATGCTCTACGCCGTCCTTCGCGTCATCCCCAATTTTGACTCGCAACGCACACGTGTTTCATTATGTTAGGGACTCTTAGACTAAGCCCTGCGCTCTGGCGGCAGCTTGACCTAAATCAACCGGGGAGTTTTTTCGGGCGTTGGCACACGCCCGAAACTGACTATGGGAAATGCCGGATGGCAGGACCTGATCCCTATGGTGTTTTGGTTTTTTCTTGATTTTGCGACGAATCAGGAACGAAAACTTTTCTGATCATCTCCAAATATTCAGATTTGAAGTCCTAGTTTTCGCAGTGGCGTCCCGGGCCTTCTCCTGACCCGCTTAGACGCCCGACCCAGCCCGGGCCCTGATCTGGCCTGACCAGAACCGCAAGCGTTGACTGCGTCTGTTTATCTTCGATGATCCAATGGAATTTTTTAACGTTCATGGATTCCGGGAAGACAGTGTGTGCATATACTTTCCGAATGTATCTTCCGCTTGGCACAGATAGCTGAAGTAAATGCTGCCCAAGGCCCAATCCCACGTCGGAATCAGCACAAATACCGTCACGCTGAAGAATCCTGCGAGCCATTTGGCTTTTCTGTTTTTTTGCCGCGTTAAGACTACCCACGTAACCAAAACCGCGGCTAGAAGGTAAGCACCGAGTACCATCAAAATGGTAAACGTGATCATTTAACGCCTCGCGCTGGTCCGGTCCGGTAGTCGTAAACTCAGGTATCACGGGGCGACGGAGTCTGCGGGACGACGGGGCAGGTCTGGCAATCATACATTCTCTCGCTTATGAAATATTGGACTGCAGACCGGACCTCCTCGTGTGCACCGGGCATCGTCACCCGCGACTGCCTCGACGCGAAAGCCGGCCAATCGCAGGCGCAAGAAATATTGTAAGTATTTGAATATATTGATATTTAACTTGCCATAGGAAATCCGGGATTACAAGGCCCGGTTCCTATGGCACTCGCGCTATATAGTCGAATCCGGCGAGAGGCGCTAAGATGCATGTTCGTCGGGCTGGCTTCCGCCCGGCAATATCCAGGAGGCGGCATGGAAACCCTCTACAAGTGGCGAGTGCAGGAAAAAGACAAGCGCGGCCGGATGCGCTGGCGCATGGTCAGAACGCCCATGACCGAAGAGACCGCCCGCTTCTGGGCAGCCAATAACGACAAGATCATCGAGCGCATCGATGCGCCGGTGGCATCGCTGAGGACATCGCGGCCAGTCCCCGCCAGCAGAGCGGTGTATCGTAATTCGTGACAGGTGACTTGTGACTGGCAAGCGGGCGCGTAACCGCCGGTCGTCTTAAGAATAATTTGCAGCGCTGATCTCTCCCCAAGCTGCTGCGCCAAATATCCGGGCCCATGTACAGCAACAGGCCGGGTGTCGATTCCAGGATCTGCGCGTCTTCACAGCGATAGACTTCCATTGCCGCTTGACTCACGGCCAGCCAAAGGGCGCATCCATTAGCTGTTAGGATGGTGCCGTGATTTGATCAGGAGGAAATGTCGTGAGTCCAAAGCTGGGCGTCCTGGGCGGCATGGGGCCGATGGCCACTGTCGACTTTTTGCATAAACTCGTCGACCGAACGCCGGCGCAGGCCGACCACGAGCACATCCCCGTCATCGTTCATTCGGTGCCTCAGCTCCCTGACCGGATGCAGGCCATTTTCGACAACGGCGCCTCACCGTTGCCCAAGCTGATGGAGGCGATAGAAACGCTGCAAGCCGCCGGTGCTGTGTGCATCGCCATGCCGTGCAACACGGCGCACTACTGGTACGAAGAATTCGAACCTTCCGCCAAAGTGCCGTTCCTGCATATCGCGGACACCGCCCTGGCGGCAATCGACAGCGGCAATCTGTCCGGCGCCTGTCTCGGGCTGATGGGCACCCGCGGCACGCTGAAAGCCGGCTTCTATCAGAAGCGATTTGCTGCGCGCCGTGTCGATTGCATGATTACGCCGCCTGATGACCAGCAAAATCTGGTCGATCCGGCCATCAAGGCGATCAAGGCCAATGACCTGGCTCGGGCGACCCCTTTGATCGAGCGCGCAGTAGAGCGCCTGCTGGAGCAGGGCGCCACCTCGGTAGTGTTGGCATGTACCGAATTACCCGTTGTTCTGAATCGGCTCAAACCCGAGCTTGCGGCACATTGCATAGACGTGACCATCGCCCTGGCTGATGCCTGCATCGGCTGGTGGCAGTCGAACCAGAACACCAACAACCGGTCTCATTAACTGATATGGCGGTTATGATGGCCGCATCCCGGCAAGGCAATGTGAATTTGATGGAGATGGCATGAGTCTGAAGCGTCCCAATATCATCCTGATCACTTCCGATCAACAGCGCGCCGATTGCAACGGCGTCGACCAGCTCGATTTCTTTCTTGGCAAGCAGGAGAAATCAAACCGCGAGGGCTTCGTGTTCTACATCAAGCAGGAACTACGTGCGGCGAAGTGGCGCGACTGGAAAATGCACATGATCTGGGAGCCGGAGCCGAACACCGGGCCGATCCATCTTGAGACGCCGTGGATTTTCAATGTCACGCGCGATCCCAAAGAAGAGACCGAAGTGGGCACGGAATGCGGTTGGGTGCGGGGTCCGTTCCGGCGCCTGATCGACGGCTTTCAGGCCAGCCTCAAACAAAATCCGCCGATACCTCCGGGCGCGCCGGACGATTATGTGCCAACCAGTCGATAGACCCGTTTAATAATGGATGGGCTCTGTATCACCCGATTAAGTGCCGGGGGCAGTAGGGCGGCACATGGGTTCAGGCAATCGGCGTTGCGACCAGGGGTTACGCATCACGGAGAATGACTCCGGCCCTTCCGGAATTCGCATGCCGGTGCAGGACCCGCATCAGGCGCACTTCCGCGTCACTCCTCCAGGGCAAACCCGATCTTGATCGTGACCTGCCATTGGCTGACCGCGCCCTTTTCGATATGGCCGCGCACCCCCACCATCTCGAACCAGCGCATGTTGTGCACCGTCTTCGCTGCCCGGCCCACGGCGTTTTTGATCGCGTCTTCCATGTTGGTGCCGGACGTGCCGGTGAGTTCGAGTGATTTGTAAACGTGATTGGTCATGGGTTCTCCTGGGTTGCCTGTTGATTGTCGGTATACAAGAACTGTTGCGTGTGCCGGCGCGCGGCATTCAATTGGCGCAGCGCAGGCCTGGTTTCAAAGAATAGACGCCCGAATATTTCGGGAATTGATCTGGCGCAAAACAGAATGCGATATTTGAAACCTGACTCATACTTCGCCGGGGGCAGCCCGGTAGCTGGTTACCTTTTCTTGCGCGGCCAAGAAAATGTAACCGAAAAGAAGGCCGCCCAGGTACGCCGTCCCTGATCATTACCTCTTCAGGAATACCCTGTGCTGCTCGCCCAGCCCGGCGGCCTGCGCAACTCGCGCACCGTCCACACGATTGCTTAATGATCGGGCGTGATATCTCGGTGGGGCTGGATAAATACGCATGGCTCACACAGTGCTCGACCGAATTCCCGGGCTGGCCTGCGCTGCTCGGCGGCGCACATGGGTCCGCGAAATCAAGGTAGCAGCTAGGGGATACGGCTACGCGGTAAATTACGTTTCAAAGCGAGTTCTTTCGATTTACCATTAACGATTTACTATTCACGGCTTACCACCACGATTTCCTACTCCCCGCTTTCCACTCCCTATTCCCCAATCACTCAATCACTCAATCACTTCTGGATATTCCTGCGCCTGCGGATTTCCTGGATGATGGCGGAATTATCGAACTCGCCCTCGCCATGAGCCAGGCATCCTTCAATCAGTTCCAGGTAGACCGTTGCAAGGGGTAACGCCTGTCCCGAGCGTTTCGCGGCTTCCTGCATGAGCAGGAAGTCCTTGCGCGACTGGGAAAGCTTGGCGTGGGGGGTGAAATCGCTGAGCGCCATCTTTTTGCCGCGATTGTCCATCGTGCGCGAGTACGCGGCCGACCCCTTCAAGACTTCCAGGAATGGAAGCGGGTCCAGCCCCATCGACTCGGCAAAGGCGAGTCCTTCAGCCATGGCCGCCCGGTTAAGTCCGCCAACAAGATTGACCGCCAGCTTGGCCCGCCCCCCGGCGCCGACTGCGCCAAGGTGGTAGCGCTGCGGGCAGATCACATCCAGCACCGGTGCCGCGGCGACGGCATCCGCCTGGTTGCCGCCGACCAGACCCACGCCGTTGCCCAGCGCGATCTGGTCGCTGTTGCCAGACAGTGGCACCTCGAGAAAGCGCAAACCTTTGCTTTCGATGCGCTGCGCCAGCGCGGCGATGCGGTTGGGATCGCAGGTGCTGGTGCTGATCACCAAATTCCCGGACGTCAGGTTCATCGGATTACCGGCGGCGGGGCCTTCCACGACCGCCTCGACTTGATCCGTGCTGAGCACCGAGATGATGATGGTGCCGCACTTGGTTCCCATCTCTCCGAGCGAAACAACTGCAGCTCCGCCAAGGGAGACAAGCGCCGCGTTTCGCCCGGGATCCAGGTCGTAACCGAAAACGACAAAACCGGCGTTGCGCAGACGTTTCGCGAGAGAAGCGCCTATCAGGCCCAGGCCGACGATGCCTACCGTTTTAGTATCGATGGCCATGAATAGACAGGTGCTTGCGGAATGCTTTGATCAAACTCGAACCTGCCGGCGGCTGACAACAGCGCCGCTATTGCTTTTCGATGTTTGCGGCACGCACGATCTCGGCGTAGCGCGCGATGTCGGCAATGAAGGTCTTGCGAAACTCGGCGGGCGGCTGCGCGACGGGCTCGTAGCCGTTCTTGGCGTAGAACTCGCGCATGCTAGTCACCTGCAGCGCTTTCACGATTTCGGCATGGATGCGGTTGAGGATCGCCGGCGGTGTTTTTGCCGGGGCAAACCAGCCGTGCCAACCCGCGTCGAACTCGAAGCCGGGCAGGCCCGCTTCGGCGACCGTCGGGATGTCCGGCAGCACGGCCACGCGCTTGGCGCCGGTGAACGCGAGCGCCCTGATCTTGCCGGCCTGGATCAGCGGCACCGCCGGCGCGGGCGACGGGAAGTTGATCTGCACCTCGTTGCCCATGAGCGCGACGATCGCCGGGCCGCCGCCCTTATAAGGCACGTGCTGCAGTGAAATGCCGGCCTTCATCGCGAACAGCACCGCGGCGAGATGCTGGCCGTTGCCGATGCCGGGGGAACTGAAGAGCAGCGTGGTGTTCTTCGCCAGCGCGATCAGTTCTTGCACCGACTTGGCCGGGACCGACGGGTTGATGGTGAGCACGTAACCCGCGCCCCTGACGAAATTGGTGATCGGCGCGAAGTCTTTCGCCGTGTCATAAGGCAGCGACTTGTACAGACTCGGGTTGACTGCAATCGGGAATGCCGTGCTCAACAGCGTATACCCGTCTGGCCGCGCCTTGGCCACGATGTCGTAGCCGAGTATGCCGCTCATGCCGCCGCGATTGTCGACCACGACCGAATAAGGCAATTGCGTTTCCAGTTGTTTCACGAGCACGCGCGCGAGCGTGTCCACGTTGCCCCCGGGCGGCACGCCAACGACGAGGCGTATGGGCCGCGAGGGATAGGATCCGGCCGGCTGCGCCTGAGCGACCCCGCATGCGGCTGCAAGCACCGTTGCCAGGGCGATTCCACGAATGAGGGTTTCCATGCCGCCTCCTGGTTCGGGCCGGGCCGATCAGGCCTGAACATCCATCTTAGCGCGCCTTGCGGCAGAGGGCCAGCCTGAAACATTCGGGAGCAAACCCGATTGGTCCTGGCCCGTGAGACGCCGACTTGCTCCCCGCCTGCGCTCGCGCTATCGTGAAACTGGAGGCAAAGCATGGTTGCAGCCTGTATCCAGCGATTCGTATCGACCGGCGCCTTGCGGGCCGTGCTCTGCGCGCCGGCCGTATTCCTGGCTGGGGCGCCGAGCGCAGCGATGCAGTCATCGACGTTTGCCGACTATCCGGTCCGGCCCATACGCATCGTCGTCGCGTCTTCTCCGGGCACGGCGGATGATTTTTTTGCGCGCGCGCTTGCCATCGAGCTGGAGGCAGCCTACCGGCAGCGGGTCATCATCGACAACCGCTCGGGCGCGGGCGGGCTGATCGGCAACACGCTGGTATCGAGGTCGAATGCCGACGGTTACACGCTGGGCATGGTCGGCGTCACGCGCCTCATCAGCGAGCTCGTGCGTGACGCTCCGCCCTACCGGGCGCTGGCCGACATCGACGGCGTGGCACACGTCGCCTCGATCACCAACGTGCTGGTTGTGGCGCCAGCGCTTCACGTGCGCACGGCGCCCGGGTTTGCCGCCTACGCGCGCCGGCACGTCGGCGAGCTCAACTACGCCTCGCTCGGCATCGGGTCGGCATCGCATCTGGCCGGTGAAATCTTCACCCGCGCGCTCGGCATCCGTGCGGTGCACGTGTCGTTCACGCGGCTGCAGGACTCATTCGTGGAGATGATGCTCGGACGGGTGCATTACGCCGTTCTCACGCTGCCCGCGGTGCTGGCGCCGCTGCGCGAGGGGCGCCTGCGCGCGCTCGCCGTGATGACGCAGCACCGCAGCCCAGCGCTGCCGGACGTACCCGCAATCGCCGAAGCCGGGCTGCCCGAGGCGCAGTTCGACCGCTGGGCCGGCATCGTCGTGCCCAGCGGCACGCCGCGGCGCATCGTCGAGCAGTTGAACGGCGACATCGTGCGCGGGCTGCGCAAGGCGGCTTTGCGCCAGCGATTCATTCAGCAGGGAGCGGAATCAATGCTGGAGAGCACGCCGGATGGCTTCATGCGGCTCATGCAGCGGGAGTACCTGCGCTTTCAGATACTGATCCGCGAAGGGGCAATCAGTGCAGAAGGTTGATCAGGAGGAGTTCATGAAACGCATCGCCTATCAGCCCGCGAATACCCTTCTCGTGGTTGCAGGACTGGCGGATCCCGCGTTCCTGGTGGAAATCGAAGCGATCGCGCCACTGCCATGAAAACGCGGCGCACTCAAAAGAAGAGAAAATGGCACTGTGCCCCTGTCATCTTCGAAGATGTCGAAGCGACCAGCGACTATGCGCAAAGCAAGCCATAACCTGGACGCCGCCGAAAAGCGTATGTGGTCTGCGAGCGTCCTGGGCAAATACTGGGCGCTGCAGTTGCCGGAAGCCGCTCTGGTCGTTGCGATCCTGCTTCTGTTTCAGGAATGGCTGGGGTTTCCAGCATGGCTCACCTGGAGCCTGACGGGGTTGTGGGTGGCAAAGGATGCTGCGCTTTACCCGTTAGTGTGGCGTTCCTACGATCACGGCTACCCGGCAACAATGCACTCCCTTGATGGCGAACACGGCGTGGCGACCGAACGGCTCGACCGCTCGGGGTACGTAAAGGTGCGCGGCGAGCTATGGCACGCCGAGCTCGATCGCGGCGCCCGACCGGTCGACAAGGACGAAGCTGTGCAGGTCCAGGTGACGCGCGGCCATACGCTGATCGTTTCAGCGGTGGTCAACGTGCGTGAATGCTGAAGACGAACCGCTGAAGATATCGGGCACTGCTCAACAATCCGACTTACCGAGGTATTTGGTTTTTACCAATCACCAATCACCAGAGTGTCACCGCACTTGAATGCCGGCGCTTTTCACCACATCCGCCCATTTCTTCATATCGTTGAGCATGAACTGACGGAACGCTTCGGGCGTGCTGCTGACGGCCTCGGAGCCGTTGTTTCTTGCTATCTTGATGAACTCGGGCGACTTCACATAGGACACGATTTCGGCGTGGATCTTTGCAAGCAGCGGCTTGGGCAGCTTCGCCGGCGCCATCACGCCATACCAGCCCAGCACCTCGAATCCGGGCAACACCTCGCTCATCGACGGAATATCCGGCGCCGTCTCGAGACGCTTGGGTGCGGTCACCGCAATGCCGCGCAGCTTGCCTGCGCGCACCTGACCGAACGCGCCGGTCAGCCCCATGAAGTTGAAGTGATATTCCCCCCCGAGGAGACCCACGATCGCCGGCCCCGTTCCTCTGTAAGGAATATGCTGTCCCTTGATCCCGAGCATCAGTTTGAGGAGTTCTCCCGCCAGATGGCCGCCACTGCCGATACCGGCCGAGCCGAAGTTGATCGGATCCCTGGTGGTCTTGGCCCACTGCACGAATTCCTTGGCGGTTTTCGCCGGGTGCGACGGGTTGACGACCAGCAGCAGGCCAGCCTCCGTCATCTGGGTAATCGGCGTAAAGTCGTTCACCGCGTGATACGGCAGCTTTGCAATGAGGGCTGCATTCACCGTGTGCTGATGGTAGGGAATGAACAGGGTGTAGCCGTCGGGTGCAGCCTCTTTGGTGATCTCCGCGCCATTCACACCGGAAGCACTGCCGCGGTTATCCACGATGGCCTGCTGACCCCAGGCCTTGGTGAGATGCGCCGCGAGCAGCCGGGCGAGAAAATCCGTAGTGCCGCCTGGATTCGCCGGCGTGATGATACGGATCGGGCGACTCGGATAATCGTCCGCAGACTGCGCGGGCGCCATCGGCATGGCCAGCCCCAAGGCAACCAGCAGCAAAGGCAGTTTTTTAAGGCAAGCGGAAATGATATGCATGACTTCCTCCTCTTTTTTATGATTGCAGCCTCAACAATACCCTACTGTGAGCAACGATGCACCTCAGACGGACCGGATGGAAAAGAAGGCCGCCCGGTACGCCGCAACTCACCAATCACTAATTACTAATCACGAGTAAATGTGGCCCCCATTTACTCTTTAGCGCTGGTGCTGATTCCCATCCATGCATAAGGCGGGCAGTAGCCGAACACCGCGGTCCCGATCGGCACGATCCCGATCAGGCCCCACCAGCGGGCGTTGCCTTCAAGGAAATAGATCAGACTGAGAAGCCCGAGGCCGACGATGATGCGGATGGCGCGGTCGATATTGCCGATATTCCTGGTCATGATTTCGTCTCCTGTATCCAGTTATTGATCATTCACTAATTCGCGGCAGCGAATTAGTGCCGTTCTCACCCTCTCCTGCGGGGATACCCTAGGGTAGGGGCTTCACCAGAGGGTTAGGGAGAGGGATTGAGCGTTCCGACTATCGTCCATTATGAAACGCTCAATAAGAAATGCTCAGTAAGATCATACTCCGCGTCCACGCTGCTGAGTATGAGTCCAATCTAGAGCATAACTCAATAACATTACCTCGCCCCGCGCTGGCGGGGAGAGGGTATTTTGAGGTGAGTTCTCAAAACCTGATTTATCAGGATTCAGGACCTCCTCTGTGCCGTGCTATTGTTCCAGTTCTAGACCCCGGAGACGCCCATGCCCGACAAGCTGAAAACCCTGAAAGAAGCGGCCGCCCAGGTGAAGCGCGGCACACGCCTGGTGATGAGTTCCAATATGCAGCGCTCGCCGATGGCCTTCCTGCGCGAGGTCGTGCGCCAGGGCGCCGACAATCTGCGCGTGATCGGCGTGGTCGGCGGCGAAATCAATATCGATTTCCTGGTCGGCGCCGGTGCCGTCGGCATCGTGGACACGTGCAGCGTCACCCTCGGCGGATACGCACGCACCGGTCCGAACTTCGCCCGCTACGTCACGGCGGGCCGCGTGCGGGCACTCGACAATACCTGAGGGGTGCTCTATTCACAGGCCCAGGCTGGGTCTATGGGAGTGCCTTACGTCCCCGTGCTCGGACTGGTCGGGACGGATCTGCTGACGCGCCGCGATGACATGGTGCTCGCCCCCGATCCGTTCGATGGCAAAACGGTCTCGGTGGTCGCAAAAGCGATGCGGCCGGACGTGGCGGTATTCCATGTCGACAAGGCGGACCGCCACGGCAACGTGTCGTGCGGCTATCCGGTGGAAGCCGTCATCCTCGCCGAAGCCTCGCGGCACGTGATCGTCACCGCCGAGGAAATCGTGGACCGGCTCGACGAGAAGGATGCGACCGGCACGTTCGTTCCGTCCATCCTCGTCGACGCCGTGGTGCATGCGCCGTTCGGCTCGCATCCCGCGGGCATGACCGGGCGCTACGCTCCGGACAAAGTGCACATGGAACAGTATGTTGCGGCGTCCCGATCCGATGCCGCCTTTGCGGAGTACCTGAAGACCTACGTGTTCGACGTCGGCAGCCATGCCGAGTACGTCGAGCGGTTTGTACCACGGGAATGGCAGCAGCCGCTGACGGAGGTCATCCGATGACGGTTGCCGGCGACACGATGGTCAGTCTGGAGTACAGCGAGGCCGAGTTGATGACCGTCCTCATGTCGCGCGAAGTGCGCGACGGCGAGGTGTCCGCCTGCGGCGCCCTCTCGCAGATCCCGGCGACAGGACTGCTGCTCGCGAAGGAACTGCACGCGCCCAATGCCGAACTGATTATCCTCAACACGGTATTCAGGCCGTTTCATACGTCGCGCCAGTTTCACTTTCTCGCGCAGCGCGGCGAACTCGGCTTGTTCTTCGTGAGCGGCGTGCAGATCGACGGGCATGGCAATTACAACCTGCACCAGATCGGCGCGGATCCGGAGCGGCCCGAGGTGCGGTTCCCCGGCGGCTACGGCGGCGGCATGATCTACTACTGCGCGCGGCGCACCGTGGTGTTTCGCACCGAGCACACCCGGCGTTCGCTGGTGGAGCGCGTCGACTTCATCTCGGCCGCCGGCAGCTCTCCGGACTACGTGCTGCGCCTGGGGAATCCCAGCAAGGTGATTACGCCCAAGGCGAACTTTCGTTTCGACAAGGACGCAGCCCGCCTGCGGCTCGATTCGATCCATCCTT
This sequence comes from Burkholderiales bacterium, assembly GCA_030683105.1. Taxonomy (GTDB): domain Bacteria; phylum Pseudomonadota; class Gammaproteobacteria; order Burkholderiales; family SG8-41; genus CAKKQX01. Next base: position 37,541 of record JAUXMZ010000018.1, read on the forward strand.
CGTACACGCTGGATGAAATCCGGGAAAACACCGGCTTCGATCTGGGCGTGACGGGACCCGTTGCGGCCACGCCGGCGCCCACTGCCGGGGAGTTGCGCGCGCTGCGCAGCGTGGTGCGCCCGAAGATGATCGAGACCGGGACCTACGCCGCATGGGCGGAGCGGTCGATAGCCAGCGCTTGAATTCAATTTGTCGGGGGCAGCCCGGCAGCTGGTTACCTTTTGGCTCCGACATATTGGCTCCGACATGACCTGAAGGTCAGTCTCCACCGCAACAAGCTTTGCGTGTTGTCTGAAGGTTAGTCTTCACCGAAACTTCGCTTCACTCCGTTTTCTTGCGCGGCTAGACGGGTGCGCTTGACGGGTACGAATCACCCAATCACTAATCACTAATCACGGTAATTAGGCGTTGCTCAGCGGCGCACATGGGTCCGCAAATCGGCGTTGCTGCTAGGGGTGATGTAGGCGCGGTGAGTTACTGTAGTTACGCAACCGCTTACTGCTTACTGCCTACCACCCTTGGGTTTCACGTCACCAGTCTGATGAAAGGCGTAGGGGTGCAAAGTCAAGAACTGGCCCTCTTGCCCCTGCTAGATGATGCTATCGAACGTCGCCACGGCCCATACCGAAAATTGCGCGAACCGCTTTTGTCCGATGCCCGTCGCGCCTTTTTCCAAGTACAGGGCCCAGGCCCAATCGGGCTCGAACAGGCTGGTGGTAGACGACCAGTAAATGTCCTGCACGTCGGAGAAAGGATGCCCGGACGGCAAGGCCGGGCTGTGGGCGGCGCAATCGACCAACGCTTCGAGTTCGTTGAGCGTTGGCAGCCGCCAGGTACTTCCCGCGCCTTCGTGGTTGAGCTCGGCCACCGCTGCCAATGCCTCGCGCCAGACCACCGGTTGCGGCGTGAGGCTCGCGCTGCGGCGCCAGAGCAGGCGGGTGAGACGATCGAGTACGCTGGCGTGAAGAATTTCGAAGCGTGGTTCAGGCCACGGGGCGCCGTAACGAAATTCGCCGTCCTGACCGGAGCCGATGCATGAAACGACTTTGCCGGCGGCGTCGTAGCACAGGCTTTGGCCCGTGCGCGGGACAACACTCAGACCTGCGCCGCGCACCGGCCATAGCATAAAGGATTGATCTTTGCCGCCGTAAAACATGCGCGCGCCATCGAGCGCCACGTACCAGGCGTGCGCTGGGCTGATCGCCGCCGTCGTCGCGGTCCAGTACCAGCCGTTGAACACATGGATGAACGGGTGTCGTTCAGGCAGCGCAGGCAATTTGGTTTGCAGACTGAGCAAGCTGCGCATTTCGCGGCGGTTGGGCATGCGCCAATCGCGCCGGCCAAAACGCTGTTCGCGGTTCATGGTCGCGACGAAATCCAGCGCTTCCTGCCAGGTGAGTGGAAATTCCGCGAGATTGGCACTACGCGACCAGATCAGACCGGTCAGACTATCCATGACCTCGTCGTCGCGCAACTCGAATCGCGGCTCCGGCCAGGACGTGCCAACGGCAAACGACGCGTCCTGGCCGGAACCTTCGCATGGAACCTCGCGTCCATCGTCGGCATGGCAGGTGCGTTGGCCGGTATGCAGATAATGGTGAGAGGTCATGATTGCTCCAATGAACCCAGAGAACATTTCAGGGACAGACAACTAAGACAAGTCGTTGATTTAGAAGCGATCTCAAAAATGCTTCCTCGCCCCGCGAAAGTGGGGAGAGGGCTGGGGAGAGCAACCGTGTCAAGAGGAAGGCTGAATTTTCCATGTTTGGTTCTTTTTTAACATTGCATTGAGGATGGTCAGCAACTTTCGCATGCACGCGGTCATGACGAGCTTAAACGGCTTGCCGGAGGCCGTTAGGCGCTCATACATCTCTTTGATCGGCTTATTGTGGGTGATGGCGGACAGCGTCGCCATGTACAGCGCGCAGCGAACGTCTGCACGCCCTCCACGAATGTACCGCGCCCCACGCCGCTTACCACTATCGTCGTTGAACGGCGCCACGCCCACCAACGCCGCGATTGCTTGCCGGTTGAGCTGGCCCAACTCCGGCAGTCTCGCCAGGAGCGCAAAAGTGGTCACCTGCCCCACCCCCGGCGCACTATCGAGCACCGTAGCCTTCTCGCACCATACCGGGGATTTGCGCAGCCGCTCCTCCAGATCGCCGTCGAGCTTGGCGATGCACTTGTCGAGCCAGACGATGTGCTGTTGGACGTTCTTTCGGGCGATCGCTGTCACGGTCGCTAAGCGCGCCTTCTCCTGGGCGCGCATGGCCACCAACTGCGAGCGCCGATCCAGCAGGTCTGCCAAGGCCCGTTGCGCTTCGTCCGGGAGCGTGCGTAGCGGCGGCATGATCCGTTCGCCAAACAACGCCAGTAACTTGGCATCCAGCCGATCCGTCTTGGCAAAACTGCCCGCGGCTTTGGCAAAATCGCGCACCTGCCTGGGATTGACGATGACCACCGGTAGCTTGGCCACCGCCAGTGCACTGGCTACGGCGGTTTCATACCCACCGGTGGCCTCGATGACAATACGTTCAACCCCGCTGCCTTTGAGCAAATCGACCAGCGCCACAATGCCATCGGCATCGTTGGCAAACTGCTGCGGCGCACTGACCGGCAGACAATCAAAATCCAGTGTTGACTTGCTGACATCAATACCGACAAACTTGGTTTCCATGTTGATGACCCTTCCTTGTGTTCAATCCGGTGTGCAACCGTCCAACCGTTCGGGTTCGCACAACACAGCCCCCAAAAAAGAGAAGCACCGATCTTCGCTCTCCCGCGTACTTGCCAGTCCCTGCACAGTACCAGGGGTATGCGATCTCATGCTTCCCACCCTACTACAACCCCATTTTCCGACATACAAG
>JAUXMZ010000022.1 GCA_030683105.1 Burkholderiales bacterium
TCCTCGCCTGCTTTCGTGCCTACGCATCAAACGCAATGTCACCATCGCATCTGCAAGGCTCGATACCCGGCCCGTGGCTAGCGGTTACCGGCGCGGGGTTCTCACCCGCTAGAATTTGCAGCATTGCCCAGCCGCAACCAAGGCTTGACCCCTTTCGGCCACTAGTGCCCTATCGTCCCTGCGGTTTGTTGCTTTTCCCCGCCTTGCTGAGGGCTACCGCGACCGCCTGCTTGTTTGCCGTCTCCTTGCCGAACTTCGCCTTGGTCCGCCGGTACGTTTTGCCCCGATGGAACTCTTCGATGTTCTGGCTCACTACGGCTTCGCTTTTTCCGGTTTCAACGGCATCTAGTTTCTCCTCTTGCAGTGCTGATGCTTTTCATGTTGAGTCTTTCCCAATGGGCGCCCATTGCAAGAAATGGGGTCGGGTTCAGGATTTGGCGGGCTGCTTCTCGGCCAGCTTCACGCGCCAGATGACATTGCCAACATCGTCCGCTACGAGCAAAGCGCCTGCCCGGTCCACCGCTACGCCTACGGGGCGGCCAAGAGCATCGCCCTGCGCGTTGACAAAGCCGGTCAGTACGTCCTCGGGAACCCCAACAGGGCGTCCATCGGCAAACGCTACGAATATGACTTTGTAGCCACTCCGCGGTTTTCGATTCCACGAGCCGTGCTGGCCGATGAACGCCCCGCCGGCGTAGCGCTGCGGAAAAAGACTCCCGCGATAGAACACCAGCCCGAGTGACGCGGTATGCGTGCCGAGCGCATAGTCGGGCGCAATGGCACGAGCGACCAGATCGGGACGCTGGGGCTGCACCCGCGCATCGACGTGCTGGCCGTAATAGCTGTAAGGCCAGCCGTAGAAAGCGCCATCCTGCACCGACGTCATGAAGTCGGGAACCAGGTCGCTGCCAAGCTCGTCGCGTTCATTGACCGCGGTCCAAAGCGCACCGCTTTGCGGCTGCCAATCGAGCCCGTTCGGATTGCGCAATCCCGAGGCGAACAGCCGCGAAGTGCCGGTTGCGGGATCGACCTCCAGGATGGCCGCGCGATTGACCTCGTTCTCCATGCCGTTTTCGCCCACATTGCTGTTCGAGCCTACCGTCACATAGAGGCGCGAACCATCGCGACTGGCAATGACATTCCTGGTCCAGTGATGGTTGATCGTGCCTGCGGGCAGATCGACGACTTTTACCCCGGGCGCGGTGATCTGCGTATCGCCCTCTTTGTAAGGAAAGCGCATGATCGAATCGGTGTTGGCTACATAGAGATCGCTGCCGACGAGCGCCATGCCGAAGGGCGAATTCAGTCCGGCCAGGAAGACTGTTCGCGTCTCCGCGATACCGTCCCCGTCCGTGTCGCGCAGCAGCGTGATGCGGTTGGCGCTTGGAACTCCCGCACCGACACGTTTCATCAGCAGCCTCATCACCCAGCCTTTGATGCCGCTCGAGTCATCCGGCCGGGGCGGGCCATTGCTTTCGGCAACGAGTACATCGCCGTTGGGAAGGACATAGAGCCAGCGGGGGTGATCGAGGCCGGCCGCGTAGGCGTTCACCGCAAGCCCGGCTGCAGCCACCGGCATCGCCCCGGCTGGCCAGCCCTTGGCCGGGGCGATGTGCACCGTCGGTATCAGCGTCGGGTGCGGCGCCGGCAAGGTCGGCCGTGGGCCGACCCCGGCGCTCTCCGGCAATGTTGCCACTTCGCCACAGCCGGCGAGATTCAGCATCAGAAGACCGGCAAATAAAGAGAATGCGATGGGGTTTTGCATTGGGATCGGAAATTCGCGCAACGCCTAAGGGAACGAATAGCGCAGAAACAGGTGGCTGCCGCCGCGCCGCAGGTCGATCAGTTTCCCCCATAGAGGATCGCGCGGCGCGAAGGCCTTTCCCATGACCAGGCTAAGCCGCCGGTCGCCAATTTCGCGGCCGGCAATCTGCGGCGCTAGAGTGAGAAACTGCTCGTCGAGGAGGCGCTCCGTGTAAAAGTCGCCCAACAATCGCGGCCCTCCCTCGACCAGGATCAGCTTGCCGGGGCTCACCCGAGACACCTCGTCGAGGATGGCCTTCGCCGGAATCGCGCCCGCGCCGTGTCGATCCGCATTCGCGCTCCGGCGAATCGCGCGGATCTCGACCGAATCGGGCACCTTTTGCTTGAGTAAGCGCTTCGCACCCGCCGTCGTCGTAACGATCAGTGCCTGTACCTTGCCAGATGTGAACACAGGCAGGCTCAGATCGATCTCGCCACCGCCGCTGACGATCACATTCAACGGCACGCTGCACTTATCCAGCGCTTCCCCCAGTTGCCTGTACTCTTTCGCGAGCGCAGGGAAAATCGCCTCGGCCGTCCAGACGTGCCGGCGATCGACGCCGAGCGTACCGGAACCGATGATCACCACATCGGCAATGGCGCGCAGCAGGCCCATCACCACCCGATCCTGGGCGCTGGATCCGCTGATGTCTCCGCCGCTCGCATGCCCCGGCACGCTTAGCGAGACGACGCCGTCCAGCGTGGACACAAAATTGCTGAAAACATGCGGATGCAAGCGCGGCAGCGGCATGCGCAGACATCCGTACAGGCGCGCCAGTCCAGGGGGCAGCGGCAGCACTTTGCCGCGCTTCGTTTCGAAAAGCGTTTCGAGCGATGCGACAGCTGCAGGAACGGGACCGGGCATTTTGTCAGTCACGAAAAACAGCCCCCGGAAATGAGCATAACCGGGAGCCGGAAACCGCCAATCGATCAAGGAGGAAAAACTGTTGGCGGAGAGGAATTTGAATTATTGGCCTTCGCGACTGATCGCTCTGTGCGCAGACGCACATACGTCGCAAATTGTTTGCCGTAGTCTTCGTGCGGATAAGGCTTCCACGCAAAGTGTCGGCACATGCTCGACGAGCTGGAACAGCTTGCTGTTGACCCGCGGCGACCCGCCACATTGACTGGTGCGAACGCCAGCGGTCAATCGACGCCAGGAAATGGCGACCAGGCTCGATAGCAGCAGATCTTCCATGGAATGGTAGTGCAGCGACGCAGGCGCAAGACTCCATTGTTTTGAGAGGCAACGCGATGTCATCTCCCAAACCCATACAGATCATTCTGGCCCGGCAGCTGGCCAGTAGCCTTGCCATGCCCATTCTCATCGTGGACACCGAAGGAACGCTCATTTTCTACAACGAGCCGGCGGAGGTGATCTTGGACCAACGCTTTGAAGAAACGGGGGAGATGCCCGCCGACGCGTGGAGCGGGCGCTTCGCGGTCGAGGACGAGGCGCGCAAGCCCATCGCACAGGAAGACCGGCCCATGATGCTGGCGCTCTCCGAGCGCAAGCCTTTCTCCAGAACGGTGTGGATGCGATGTGGGCGCCGAGAGTGGCTGCATGTGAACATCACGGCATTTCCGCTCATCGGCGAGGAACGCCAGTTCCTCGGCGCGCAGATGATTTTCTGGGAAGTGTGAAATGCAGGTCACCCTGTGGGGCACGCGCGGCTCGCTCGCCACACCAGGGCCGGAGATGGCGCGGTACGGGGGAAACACCTCGTGCGTGGGCGTCGTCGGGCGCGAGGGCACGATGCTGGTGCTGGACGCAGGCACGGGCATCCGCCGTCTGGGGGTGACCATTCCCGAATCCATGCGCCGCGTGGACATACTGTTGACGCATCTGCATATGGATCACATTCAAGGGCTGGGATTTTTCGCCCCGCTCTACCGGCCTGACCTCGAAGTGCATATCTGGGGCCCGGGCAGCGCCACTCTGCGATTGCAAGCGCGCCTCATGCGTTATCTTTCGCCCCCGCTGTTTCCGGTGAGTCTGTCTGAACTGCCGTGCAAGCTGACCTTCCACGATATCTCCTCCAGAGACATTGACATCGGGGAATTCCGCGTCTGTTCCGCACTGGTGTGTCATCCCGGCCCCACCCTGGGGTACCGCATTACAGCGCCGGAAGGAGGCGTATTGACCTACCTGCCCGACCACGAACCCGCGCTTGCCGCGCTAAGCTTTCCGTCGTTGCCGCGGGAGTGGACTTCGGGTGGAACGCTGGCTGCGGGGGCTGATTTGCTGATTCACGACGGCCAATACAGCGCCGCCGAGTATCCCGGACACTGCGGCTGGGGACATAGCTCACTCAATCAAACCCTGGACTTCGGAACGCTGACCGAGGTGAAGCAGCTCGTGCCGTTTCACCACGACCCCGACCACACCGACACCGACCTCGACCGTCTGCTTGCGCAGGCCATTGAAGAGACGAAGCCTGCCTATCAGGTCACGCCCGGAATTGAGGGCACGATATTTGAACTGTAAATCCTGCATTTGTTGGAGGCTATATCTTGCCCATCAGTAGCAATATCACGATGATCAACAGCACCAGTCCGATACCGCCGCTGGGACCATAGCCCCATTGCCTGCTGTGGGGCCAGGTCGGAATCACACCCAGCAGCATCAGAACCAGCACGATTAAAAGTATCATTCCCAAACTCATTTTGCTTCTCCTTGCTTCGCGCTCCGGCTGCCGCGCACGAGACGGGCGGTTTTACTGCTGGCCTTTGACTATCATGTCATTCTTGACCGACTTCACGCCATTGACGCCCTTGGCCACTTCGACGGCCTTGTTGATATCGGCGCGGGACCTGACAAAGCCGCTCAACTGAACCCTGCCTTTGGAGGTTTCGACGTTGATTTCGGCCGACTTGAGCGAAGGCTCTTCCAACACGGCTGCCTTCACTTTGGTCGTGATGACGGCGTCGTCGACATATTCCCCGGGGGTTGATTTCTTGGACGCCGCCGCGGTGGATTTCTCCTTGGCGGGCTTGCTCGCATCCGAGGCCTTCATCTGCGCCCTTGCGTCAGCCTTGGCGCGGGCTTCCGCGGCCTTGGCTTCCTTCACGCAGACTTTTTTGTCGTTGACGGCCAAGTCGTCGCACTTTTCCTTGGCTACCGCATAATCGGCTTCCGCCTTGGCGATGCTCACGGCGGAGCGGGTCTTGTCGCCGGGCTTGTTGCGGGCTTCGAGTTCGGCTTTTGCGACCTTCTGCTTGCCTTTGGCTTCGGCCATGCACACGTCTTTCGCATTGGCCGACAGCGCGTCGCAGTCCGCTTTGGCTGATTTGTATACGGCCGCGATCTTGTCCTTGCCGGCTTCGTATTCTTCCTTCGACAGGCCTTGCGCCGCCAGCGCGCCGGCGCTGAATGCGAGGGAAATCGCAGCTGCGATTGCAGTGATGTTAAGTTTATTCATGGTCGTTCCTTTACGGGGTTGATTAGGGAGGGATGCAAAGCCGGAAGCGTTCGGCCCACGGCGCATCACCTCAGGCGATACCATTTATTTCAAAAGCTTCTGCCAATCGGAAATCTGCTTCTCCACTTCGTCCTTGTTGATGCCGTATGTTTCCTGGATTTTGCCGGAGAGCTGATCGCGCTTGCCCGCAATCACGTCAAGCTGATCGTCGGTAAGCTTGCCCCACTTTTCCTTGACGCTGCCCTTTAACTGCTTCCAGTTACCTTCAATGCGATCCCAGTTCATGTTGATTTCCTTGTCGTTGATTGATAGCCGCACCCTGGCGAGCGGCGAACATTACGCATTCCGCTTGCTCTCGCACGACCCGGATCAACATTAATATGCGCACTACGCCACGTCTGTACGCTGGCGTACACTGCCGTTGCCTTGAGCGGTACGCCAGGAAAACTCGCAGAAATGAAAACGCCGCGCAGAATTGCGCGGCGTTTTTACTTTCAATAAATAGAATTAGCTCACTCTGACCCTGTTTCTTCAGCGGATTGCCCCTCAATCCGCCTTCGCGCCGCTGGCCTTCGCCACTTTCGACCATTTGGACCCTGCATCACCGGGTCGGACCAGCGCAACGCATTGAATCCGGAGCGTAACAGTCAAAAAAAGAGTCATCCCGGGGGCTTAGAGCTGCGTTATTAGGGAGAAAAGTGCCGCTCTAAGGAGAGCCGCCATGCCCCGCGCCCACCGTCACTTCCTACCCGGCCAGCTCTGGCACATCACTCACCGCTGCCACGAGAAATCGTTCCTGCTGAAGTTCGCGCGCGACCGGCGCCGCTACTTGCGCTGGCTGTTCGATGCAAAGAAGCGCTTCGGGCTGTGCGTGCTCAACTACGTCGTCACCTCCAACCACATCCACCTCCTGGTGAAGGACACCGTGGAGGGCGTGATTGCCTCGAGCATCCAGCTCGTGGCGGCGCGCACCGCGCAGGAATACAACCTTCGCCGGGTCCGCTACGGCGCATTCTGAGAGGACCGTTACCACGCCACAGCAGTCGAGGGTGACGAGCACCTGCATCGCTGCCTGGTGTACATCGATCTCAACATGGTGCGCGCCGGCGTCGTGAGGCATCAGCAGGCGAAACCTTAGGGAACAGACCACTAAGAAGGACGACAGGCTTAGTGGTCTGCCCCCTAAGGTGCTCTTGGGAACTCCACCTTGATTCAGCGGCCTTAGTTACGGAATGGACGATCAGTATTTAATGCTCCCCGAACTCTTGCATAAAGCGCTGCGCCCGGCGATGCAATCTGGTGCATACGGGGCCAGCGGTCGGCCAAGACGTGGGCCAAAGCCACCGCTAGAACCTGCTGCGGTCTGTACGGTATCGAACAGAACGTTTGGATTGCGAAGCAGAAAATAACTGCACATTAGACTGGGGAGAACATCATGGAAAAGCATATTCTATCTTCCAAGCATCTCAACAAGTGCGGCCATGTTGGCTGCAAATGCCTTGTTGATCCGGGAGAAAGTTATTGCAGCGAGCATTGCGAACACGCAGCGGGTGCAGCGAAGAGCAAACCTCAGGACAAGACAAGTGGGTGCAAGTGCGGACATCCAGACTGCAAGTAATGGAGAAATGAAATGAAAAATTACATACCGCTGGTTGTTGCCGCTGCCCTGCTGGCTGGAGGTTGCGAAAAAAAAGAAGTGCCGCGGCCGGTTGCGCCTCAGCCATCCCTGATGAAACCGGGAGATCCATTGCCCCAAGTCGCTCCGACGCCGCCGCTCCCCGCTCCCAATGCGCCGCCTAAAGGCGCTGAGCCCCCGTTGCCACACCCGGGACAGGCGGGCGACCAGTCAAGCCCTGCATTTAAAGGCGGGGGCGAGCCGGACAAGCAGAAATAACGCACGCAGCGGCAATGTGATCGAAGAAGGAAGCCGCGCCAAAAAGCGGCACGCTCCACAGCCGGAGCGTTGGGCAGGAAAAAGAGTGCGCCTGTTATGAATGGCATCGAATGCCCCCTTGGGGCAAGCTCACGAAGGATGATTCGTTATGAAAGGATTTGTGAAAGACATCGAGGGTCTCGCCGTCTAAACTTGGCGTGGTCCGACCCGAGCATGGAGCATGGCCGACCCCATTTTTTGTTTTGTAGATGTGCGGGAAAAAATCAGATGTTGGATTGCAAGACCCGATCCCGTTAGTTTTATCGTTAGTTTTATGACCCCGTTAGTTTTACGCAATCTCAGACCCCGCGCGCCCGGAGCTCTCCAGTAGCCGTACCGCCTCAAGCTTGAATTCTTTGGTAAAAACCTTGCGCTTCATGCGACACCTCCATCGGTTGAATTGTCCCCCAATTTGGTGTCCACGAAACCCGGTACAGCTCAAACTGACCCCTCGAGCTTTTTGGAGGGGGCCATGTCCCTGTTCAAAGCATCCAGGAAATCCAGCGGACCTCTGATCTGGGTCAAGGCCGCGCTCTTTTCCAGCGCGTATTCTTTTTTCCCCGTTCCTTCCCTGCGCCGAGGACGGGTGCGTGGATCTCGCTCGTCGAGGGGAAAGGCGCGCGCTCGGATGGAGGCAAGCATGAAACCCATGATGAAAGCCATGATCAGCTTTGCAGTCTCGCTTCTCCTCGTCGGGCCGGGTACGGCCTTTGCCGCCAGCCAGGACAAGTTCGACCTGCCCGGGCCCTACCTAGGCTGGGAGAGTTCGTACCTCAAGCAGTTTCCCGGGGTCCAGAAGGTGATGGACCACATGATCGAGACGACAGTACGCCAGATCAAGGAACCGGAGCAGGACATTCTCCACAACCGCATCTGCTCGGCGCTCGCCTACAAGATGGCAGTCGACACCAAACTCCCCAAGCGCGACCAGATGCTCGCCGTCGTCACTGACATCCTCCACAACATCGACAAGGAGGAGAAGAGCGCGGCCCTGACCGACCCCAAGGTCTTCGGGGAGGTCGCGGCGATGGTCGCGCGCCTCAGGAAGGCCGGCCACTTCAAGGCCTCGCCCGGATTCTGGAGCGACGAGGCTGTATTGAAGAACCCCAAGGTTGGAGGTAACCGGGCGCTCGTTCACCATCTGACCGGGGCGCTGACCACCGGCGCGACGATGAAGGCGATCGGCGGCTTCTCGCCGCAGGACATCGCCCGCGTGCAGGTGGCGATCGTCGGTCATTCCACCGGCTATTGGTACTTCCGCCAGTCGGTCGACGACGCGATCGCGCGCCAGGACGCCTGGAAGGTCGTCTTTCCCGAACCCGAAGGTGCGATCGCCCAGTTTGCCCACGACGCGGATCTGATCTCGCAGTTCGTCCCCGAATCGGTGGTGCCCGAGGGCAGCAAGTGGCGCGTGCTCGCCGCCAAGCGCTGGGGCGCCAAGGGCCCGGTGGAGGAGGCGCACGTCGTCTATTACGTGTTCTTCCGCCTGTTCGAGGAGGCCAAGACCAAACCCGGCAAGGCGATGGCTCTGGAAAAGTGGCGCGAGATCCGCCCCGAACTCGTCAAGCTCATGAAACTCAAGACCGACGACGATCCGGTCAAGGTTCTGGGCATACCCAAGGTCTTTCAGCGGTCGTGACGCCGGCGCGGCGGCGGGCGGGAGTTTTATCCGGCTGTCGCCGCCGAAATCAATGGGATTTCTGTTTCGCCATCGGATGCGGCCTGTTCGCGGCCCCTACCCTGCCCCCTCTGAGGGAAAAATTTAGAGCAGCGGATTGTCGTGCCCGGTGGCGATGCCCGCATCGGCAACGCGCGATGCGTTGCCGGCGATGCTCAGCGGGACGCCAAGTTCTTTCGCCAGTTCGAGCACCAGGTGCAGGTCTTTTCTCATGTTGGGCAGCGGCGCGCCGGGCGCAGCAGCCTGCAACATGCCCTTCCAGCGCGGCCCGAGGTCGTGCCACACCTGCAGCACGGTGCTGTTGGCGAGGCCCTGCTTCAGCACGTTCTTCATGACCTCCGGCGCGACGCCGCCGGCGACGCCCAGCGACAGGCCTTCGAGCAGCGCCATCACGTTCAAAAACAGAGTCAGGTCTAGCATCGTAGCATTCATCCCGCCCTCTCACGATTCTCCCACCGTCGTGACGGTGTATGCCGAATAGGGCGCGACACGATGACGGCAGTAGCATGGCGTATCCTACTTAGCTAGACCTGACCCCGATCTTGTGGGTCCGGAAATCGGCGTTGCGGCTAGAGGAAATTTGGACGCAGCACGTTACTCTTCACCAGCCTCCAGCCTGATGAAAAGCGGAGAGGTGCAAGGTCAAGAACTGACCCCTCGAGTTCCTCGAGTTCGAGTGCGGTCGTGCGCGCCGCGCTTACTTGATCAGAGTCACCGGGACCTCGACCAGATGGATAACCTTGGTGGCGACCGAGCCGATCATCAAGTTGGTTACCTGACCCAGGCCACGGGTACCCATGATGATTGCGTCGCACTGCGCTTCGTGGACATGCCGCGCAATTTCGTTGGCCGGTGAGCCGACGCGGGTGTGCACCCGGTATTGAACTCCTTCGGCGTCAAGAATCTGCCTGGCCGGTTGCAGAATGATATCGGCCTCGCCGGCCTGCCAATTCGCGATTTCCGGCTCGGTCAGGGCGGTGTGCACCTTCTGCGGCAAAGGATCCTGCACATTCAGCAATTCCAGGTGCACATCAGAGAGCTCTTTTGCCAGTGATGCCGCATATCCCACCGCCCGCAATGAATTGTCCGAGCCGTCGCAGGGGATCAGGATTGTTCGCACGCCGTTTTCCTTCAGAAAGTGTCGGTCGGCGGCACTCGATATAGCGGTTGAACCCGCGCCGCATGGCATCCGCCGGGGTTTCAGACGGCTCAGGTTTGCCGGTCACGTCGAAACATTTTATGCAGCCACTCTTGCTCGTCCGGGTGGACCTTGGCCTGCTTTATGTCGGACACCTCCTGTTCAGAGGCGGCCCAGCGCCCGGTGATCTGTTCGATTTTGATACGGTAGAAAACGGGAACCGTCGCCGGCGTGCCGCCTAGCATATTTTTCACGCCCCCGTGCTCCCACCACATCGCTCTGTGTTGCAATAGATCGAAGGCGAGCTTGCGTTCGCTCTGAAATTCGGGTGTATCGCAAAGCTCTTCGTAGCGACCGAAGACGACAACTGTGGCCCATAGTTCACGCCTCATCTGGTCGGCTTCGATGCATACCAGCGGGTTAACGCGCATCCAGTCGATCTTTTGTCCAAGCACGGAAAAACTATAAAGCCAGTTATTCTGGCAGGTGAAATTGATGGGTACGACATAAGGCTGCATCCCGCGGGCGCACGCTAATCTACCGAGGTGCGTACGGGCCAGCACCTCCAGACTCTCCTGCCGAGTAAGTTCCTGAATCAACATGGTTGCTTTGCGGCGTCCCGGAATCGATAGTGTCGGACTCGATTGATTCTGGCCTGCAAATCAGCGGACTTGTCATCGCCGCCTGTGATCAATCGAGTCTGACCACAATGATTCATGCAAACCAGGCGCGCTGCCAGATCAACCTGCAACTGGAATGTACCCAGCCCGTTCGCCGCATCCATTGATTTGGATCAAACCTTTTGTTCGCCAGCGTATTGAAAATAGCGGGGAAACGCAGGATAAATGCAAAGAAGGGGATGTTCAGGCTCAACTGATTTTGGCCTGCGAGTCCGCGCCGATTGATTTGCATTTATTTTGTCCCGGAACGAAATGCGCCGCTACCGGTCTGGATTGGAATGAAGATCGCCACGATTCTGCTGTTCATCTGGATGGGGGGCGTTGCGGGCGTTGCCACCGCCGCAGATGCAACCAGGCCGGCGTTGCCCGATCCCGAATACTGCGCGCGCCGCGACGCCGATCCGGGAAAATGCGTGATTCAGAACGGGCCGCCCCACAAGCCCATCTTGCGCAAGAAACCGCCTGCGCCGCAGAAGCCGCCTGTTCCGGGAACGCCCGCCGGGAAGCAACCCGCCAAATCCTGAGCAAGGTATGAAAGGGGCTAGTGATGGGAAACGACATGTTAATCGGGAAAAACGGCGGTCATGATGCGCATGCCGAAGCGAGAACAAGTCGATAGGGTCTACCATCGGAATTATGCGGCTGACGGTGTCCTGTTAGAGGCGTAGTATAGGTCTCTGACGGGGGTGTGGCTCATGGGGTCCGTGGCGGCTTGGCCGACCACTCGGCTCTGAAATGCCGCCCCCGTCTTCTCGCATCATCCGTGACGTCTGCCGGGATGGTGCCCTCAATCGATGTGGCTCTGTAAGTAGACGAGACGTGCGGATATGTTCGTCGGATTTACACGAGGAGGCACACGCATGACAGTCAACGAGCTTCAGGTTGCAGTGGATGTGGGCGCGCGCACGCATCGCGTGGCGGTGGGTGACGCATCGGGTCGGCTCCTTGAGGAGTTTGACCTGGCGCATACCGCAGCGGGGTTGAGCGGTTTCTTTGAGCGCGTCGAAGGTTTGCGGGGCAAGCACAAGATGCCGGTGGCGGTGGCGATACGAGAAGGTACGGGTATTGAACCGCATGCAGGCCGATTTGCAGGCGGTGTGTCCGGGGCTGCTGGAGATCACTGCCGAAGCGGATAACCTGTGGTTTCTGAGCCTGCTTGGCGCTCGGGAGGACATTCGTAGACTCGCCGGCTTGCGCCTCGCCTCGCTGCTTGCCTTGGAAGGGGTAGGCAAGAAATACGCGATGCTGATTCAAGCCTGGCAGCGCACGGCGCTCTTCTCGCACGAGGCCGAGTGGGCCGGTCCGATGATCGTGGCCGATGCGCGGCGCGTGTTGGCGCTCAAGCGCGAGATTGCCGCGCTCGATGATCTGATCGAGCCGCTGACCGAGGATTGCGAGATGGCGCGTCGGCTGCATAGCATCCCAGGCTTCGGACCGACTTGCAGCGGGGAGTTGGCTGGCGAGATCGGTGTGATCGAACGCTTTGGCGGCGAAGCCAGTCTGGCCCTGTATCTGGGCATGGCAACCCTGGACCGCAGTTCGGGAATCCACACCGGAACCAAGCGCCCGCGACACGTCAATACCCGGGCCAAGGCGGCGATGATGATTGCGGTAGCGCGTCACATGGAACAGGTGCCCGTCTCGCGCGCGTACTACGAGAAGAAGCGCGCCCAGGGCAAAACCCACAACCAAGCCGTCCGCGCGCTCGGGCGGCAACTTGCACGGGTGATCTGGTCGATGCTCAAGCATCAGCGTGATTACGAGTTGCGTTGAACTAAATCCTCGCTTGCAATTTCTAGCGGGATGTTCAGGTCTTGCAATCCAACATCTCCCTTAAGCGAGGGCATGCGTGATTGCAAGATCCTTTGTCCTCACGGCGCCTGCCCCTTCTGGATGGACGCGGCGGGCGCAACCTGTTTCAATACCATGAAACCATTTAGCACAGAGGAGCTTCCCCGATGGCGATCATCGATTCCCAGGTCCACGCCTATGAGGCAAACACGCCGAAGCGGCCATGGCATAAGGTTCCAAATTGGCCCGCGCACGTTACAGGTGACGAGATGGTGGCGGCCATGGATAAGGTTGCCGTGGACGGCGCCATTTTCATCTCATCATTTTCCATGTACCAATACGACGCGAGCTATGCGGTAGAAGTGCAGCAGGCACACCCCGACAGGTTCGCCATCGTCAAACCTGTCGACCCGGACGATCCGGCAGTCGCTGATGTCATTGCCGAATGGAAAAAGACACCAGGCGCGGTTGGCGTCCGCATCATGATGACGAAGGAGCCGGGGCGCGACCGCGGCCCGACCGACCCCGGCCTCGACCGCATTCTGCGCGCAGCCGTCCGGCACGACTTTCCGGTCAACATCCTGTGCTGGGACAATCTGGACGCGGGCACGGCGCTGATCGACCGCCACCCCGAGACACGATTCATCATCGACCATTTGGGCATCATGCAACCCCGCACGCCGCCCGCTCCGCCGCAGCCATGGGCCGACCTGCCGAAGGTGCTGGAACTCGCCAAGCGCCCGAACGCGGTGATCAAGATCAGCGGCGCCTGCACGCTGTCCCGGGAGCCGTATCCGTTTCCGGACATCTGGGACCCGCTCGCCCGCGTGTTCGACGCCTGGGGTTTCGACCGCTGTCTGTGGGGCACCGACTGGACCCGCGCCTTCGCGGTCGTCAACTACGAACAGGCCGTCGAGCCTTTCCGCCGGACCGACCGCCTGAGCGACAGTGAACGGGCGATGCTGATGGGCGGCGCCTGCGCCAAGGCCTATGGCTGGTCGCCGAAGATTGGTGTGGCGTGAATCGTGAATCGGGAATCGGGAATCGTACCCGTCAAGCGGGTATCAGAACCTTAGGGGACAGCAACTGTCTTGAATTCGAGCATGTTCAAGCCACGGTTTGAGCTTGATGTTGCCACGGCATATCGTGCTTGAGCATGGCGTTGAGGATGACCAAGAGCTTACGCATGCAAGCGACCAAGGCGACCTTCTTGGGTTTGCCGGCGGCGACGAGTTTTTGGTACCCTAGCGGGGTCGGACCCGTCCAACCCGTTGTTCTTCCCAAATTAATGCCTCGAAAACGGGCGCTTTGCGGGCTTACAACGCTGTTTTTAGCACCGAAATCGGGCCGCTAAGCTTCCTCGCGAAGAAGGGTGTAGATTCGGAAAGGCACGGCCGCCCCGGGGCGCCGGTGATCCGCATGCTCCGACGTCGCTTGCTGCGGTCGACACAAAATCCAAGGAGGAGTGAGCCGATATGGAAAGGATGTTCGTCCTGAACGACGATCAGCGCGCCATTCTGGAAACCGTTGGGCGGTTTGCGCGCGAAGAAGTAGCGCCGCGCGCAGCGAAGCTCGATGCCAACCAGGACCCGCTCGACTGCTATTCGTTCGAGATCGTCGAGAAGGCGCACGAGCTGGGCATCCGCACGATGACGCTCGATGAGGAGTGGGGCGGGCTCGGGATGGATTCCCTCACCACGGCAATGGTGGTCGAGGAGCTGGCCAAGGCCGATATGGGCGTGTCTGTGGTGATGGCGCAGACTTTCAAGATCGCCCAGATCATGCAACGCGCGTTGAATGCCGAGCAAAAGGCGCGCGTGCTGCCCGGCTTTGCGAAGGATCCGCGCGGGGTGCTTGCGATCGGGATGTCGGAGCCGGGCAACGGCTCGGACAAGCATCTGTCGATCCCGGTGCCTTTCGCAACCCATGCCACGCGTGCGGAGGGCGGCTGGGTAGTGAACGGCATGAAGCATTTCATTTCCAACGGCAACCGCGCAAGCCACTATCTCCTGATGGTGCAGACCGACCGCACCAAGACAATGGAGGACGGGGCGACCTGTTTTCTCGTCGAGCGCGGGCGCCCGGGATTCACCATCGGGCGCGTGCACGACAAGATGGGCGAGCGGCTGGCCAACAATGCCGAGCTCGTGTTCCAGGACTGCTTCATTCCGGATGCGAACATCGTCGGCGAAGTGGGCAAGTCCGGGGCGGTATTCGCAGATTTTTCGCCGCAGTCCAATGCGTACGCCGGCGCCACGGTGCTCGGGGTTGCGGTCGCGCTCTACGAGAAAGCCGTGGCGTGGGCGAAGACGCGGGTGCAGGGCGGCAAGACGCTGGTCGGGCATGACGGCATTCGCGCGCAACTGGGCGAGATGCGCATGCTGATCGACGCTTCGCGCGCCTACATCCACCGCGCGGCGTGGCTTGCCGACCATCGCGATCAGGGCTGGGATGCGACGCTCGGCATCCTGCCCAAGGCGATGGCGTCGCAGTCGGCCTGGAAGATCGCGACCTGGACCCTGGAGATTCATGGCGGCCACGGCTACATGAAAGAGCTCGGCGTGGAGAAGCTCGTGCGCGATGCGGCGGCTTTTCTGCATTCCGACGGTGTAAACCGCACGTTGTTTCTGAAAGCCGCGAAACGCCTTTTCCGCTGATAAGTTTCGCAAACTTTGTGGACTGGCCTTTTTGACAGTAAAGGAAAGGAGAAGATGACATGAACTTCGTACTGGCAGTCATGCTCCGCATCAAGCCGGAGAACGCGGAGCGCTTCATGGAGCAGGCGCTCGCCAACGCGCGCGAGGCGCGCAAGGAACCCGGCTGCCGGCAGTTCGAGGTGCTGGTCGACAAAGCGGACCGCACGAAGGTGATGCTGTTCGAAATCTACGACGACGACAAGGCGTTCGAAGCCCACCAGCAGACGCCGCACTTCAAGAAGTATCTCGTCGAGGCGGTGCCGCTGCTCGAGTCGCGCGAGCGCCACGCGCTGCAACGCGCTCTGCCCTGACCAGTGACCGGTGATTGATCCGCGCAGCGGCACACGATAAAGTGACCGTAAGTCAACTGTCGTAATTGGATCAAAGTGAGGAGACCGACAAGATGAACCGCGTCCGCCCGGGTTGCATCAAGAGTGCCATCATCCTGTTTGGCTTGTGCATCGCCGCCGGCGCCGCGCAGGCCGCCGATCCCGCGTATCCGACCCGTCCGGTCCGGATGATCGTCTCCTTCGCGCCCGGCGGCGGTGTCGACGCGAGCGCGCGGATCGTCGCCCCGAAGCTGAGCGATTCCATGGGCCAGTACTGGGTCGTGGACAATCGCGCGGGTGCCGCCGGGAACCTCGCGAGCGACATCGTCGCCCGCGCCAATCCGGACGGCCAGACGGTGTTGGTGGCGCTCGACACCCAGCTCACCGCAAATCCGAGTCTTTACAAGCTGCCGTTCAGCGTCGAAAAAGACCTGAAGCCCGTCGTGATCCTTGCCGTAAGCGACCAGGCTATAGTCGTGAATCCCAAGGTTCCGGCCAAAACGCTGAAGGACTTCATCGCTCTTGCCAAGCAGAAGCCCGGTGCGCTCCGCCATGGATCGGCCGGCGTGGGCAGCTCGAACCACCTCGCCGCCGAACTGTTCAAGAAGGTCACCGGGGTCAACATTCTGCACGTGCCGTATAAAGGGGCGAGCCCCGCGGCCGCTGCCGTACTCTCGGGCGAGATCCAGATGAATGTCAGCTCCGTTGCCTCGCTGATCGGGTTCGTCAAGTCCGGACGGCTGCGCGCGCTCGCGACCACCGGTCTCCAGCGCAACAAAGCGCTGCCGGACGTGCCGACAGTGGCGGAGTCCGGCTATCCCGGGTTCGAAGCGGTCCAGTGGTATGCGCTGGTCGTGCCGGGCAAGACGCCGAACTACATCGTGAAGCGCATTTACGACGACACTGTCAAGGCGCTGAAATCCGCCGACGTGCAGGCTACGATGGACCACCTGGGCATGCAGCAGGACCTCTCCACGCCGGAGGCGCTTCGCGCGCGCATCAAGAGGGAGTCGGCGCAGTGGTCCGCCATCATCAAGGAAGCGGATATCCGGCTTTGACGGCCGTGATGAGTGATGGGTGATGGGAAAAAGTGATTGAGTGATTGGTGAATCGTGAACGGTGAATTGGGAATAGGAAATAGGTAATGGGTGAGCGGCCGTGTCTCAGCGTTCGTCGAACACTCATGTCTCAGCGTTCGTCGAACGGTTGAAGTAAGGTTTTGGCTTTTTGTAAGGATTAATCATGTCTAAAAATCGCGCATTGAGCAAACGCGCCGAAAAATGGTGCGCTTGGT
>JAUXMZ010000038.1 GCA_030683105.1 Burkholderiales bacterium
CCCTTCGGGTTGCGGCCAAAATCGCCGCTACCATCGTTGCTCGTCTTGCCCATATTCGCGATATGGGCTGCGACAAGCGCCTTGTTATCGACAATTTTGGCCACAACGCATCTCACGCGGTAATTGTTAACAGGCCCTAGGGCCTGTAGACGACAGGCGCCAGCGTGTGCTGGTCGATCATGACGTCGACGACGGCCGGCTTGCCGCTGGCGAATGCGCGCTGCAGCGCCCCCTCCAGCTCGCGCGGCTGGCTCACCTGTTCGCCGTGCGCGCCGAAGACACGCGCCAGCGCCCCGAAGTCGGGATTCTGATAATCCACCGCATACAGACGCCCGCCGTAATGTTCCTGCTGGAACGCGCGCTCGTTGCCCAGACCCTGATCGTTAAATACGACATACACCACCGGAATGTTTTCCCGCACCGCGGTCTCGAGTTCGCCGATATTGCACATCGCCCCCATGTCGCCTGACGCGCACAGCACCGGACGGTCGGGACGCGCCAGTTTCGCGCCAAGCGCGATCGGCAGCGAACCGCCGACCGAAGCCCAGTCATCTATGCACATGAAGGTTCCCGGTTCATAGCTCCGGAAATAATTGCGCACGTGCTTGGCGCCGTTGCCGGCATCGACGACCAGCATGCCGTTCTCCGGCAACACCTTGCGTATCATGTGGGCGACGAACTGCGGCTGGATCGGCTCTGCGTCAGGCCGCAAGGCGGCCTGCAGCTCGGCGTCGTTGTCGGCGCGCGCTTTCGCCACATCCGTCCACGGCTTTTTCAATCCGGCCGTTGCAGCACGCGCGGCCAGCCCTGCGATGAAGCTCGCCGTCGAGCCGGTCACACCGAGCGCCACTGGAAACACGATGCCGATCTGGCCCGGCGCCGCGCTGTGATGAATGATCCTGGCCCGCTCGCTGAAAATGCCATACTTGTACATCGTCGAGAACACGTCGAAATGCGCGCCGATCGCGATGATGACGTCGGCCTGGGGCACGATGCGATTGGCGCTGCTCCAGCCGTTGCGGCCCAGCGGCCCGAGCGCCAGCGCGTGAGTCGAGGGAAACGCGTCGGGCGAATACTGCAACGCCGCGACCGGGATGCCTGTGAGCTCGGCCAGTGCCGCCATCGCCCCGGTGGCCTCCTCGCGCAGCACGCCGCGCCCCACCACGAATACGGGCCGCTCGGCCTGGGCAAGCAGCGCGAACGCCTGATCGAGCTGCGCGCTGTCGCACGAAGGCAGCACCGTGTTGCGGTAGGCCGCCGGCGCAATGGCTTCAACCGCGGTCTGCTCGAGCAGGATTTCGCTCGCGGCCTCGATATGCGTCGGCCCCTGTGGTTCAGTCAGCGCCACGCGAAACGCCTTGCGCACCGATTCCTGTACTTTCTGGACATTGGGTATGCTGTAGGCCCACTTGGTGATCGGGCGCATGAACGTGATCTGGTCCATGTCCTGGGTGGCATCGCGCTCGCGCATCGCGCTTTCCTGCACGCCGCACACGCTGATCACCGGCACCAGTCCGCGATGCGCGGCGCCGATGGCGGTTGCCAGATTGGTGACGCCGGGGCCTTCCGTCACAGTAACCACCGCCGGGCGTCCGGATGCACGCGCGTAACCATACGCCATGAACGCGGCGCCCTGCTCATGACGCGTCAGCATGAAACGGATTTGCGGCGTGTCGCGCAGCATATCGATAATCGCGAGGTTCTGCGTGCCGGGGATGCCAAAGATGTGGTCAACCCCTTCCCGCAGCAACGCATCGACCAGCGCGCGGGCGCCGGTAGTAGTCGTGTTAACTTTCTTGTTTCCCCTGGAATCCATTACAACACCGCTCCTGTATGGCGGACGTTCCGCGTCCACGAATAACCGCAAGGCACGAAGTCTTGCATTAGCTTGCGTATCTTTGCAAGACCCGCTGTTCAATCAGCCTTCGCTCACCGCCTGCGTTTTTGCGTGGCTTGTCATCAGCACCGCAAGCGTTATCACCATGATGATGGCAGCCAGCGCTATACCCCCGAACACGAACACCGGGCTGCATTCTGAATATCCCAAATTACCGCTGGCACACGCCCGGACGAATCCCAGGATAATGTCTGTCTCGCTCATAACAATCCGCCTCGAGTTCTCATTAAAAAACAACCGGCCTTTACTTCAGGCCAGATGCGGCGTCCGACTGCGGGCGAGTACGGCGCATGAGTCAGTTGCGGCCTCACCCGCCCCATCCAGGTGCCGGGATCATGCGCCTCGGCTTCGTGCGGCGCGAAATGCCGCTCGCGCAGTTCCAGCGACACGAACTCGTGGAAAATCGCGTGTTTCCAGACGCCGACCGTGGCCAGCAGTTTGCGCGCGCCGATACAGCCGGGCAGCGCAGTGAGCAACGGCAACCTTTGCTGCGCGTACCACGCGCCGAGATCATCTTCGACCGCGGGACTCGCGGCGCTGTAATTCCCGATCTGGATCACAGGACCTGGCGTCATGCCCGGACCGCGCTGCGTCACATCGGGCCCGTTCACCCGGGTCTCCTCGGCCAGGATGCACGCAGCGGGTTGTTGCCGCATGCCTATCATGCGCTTCGTCTCCGGGCTCTGGCGCTGGGCAAGTTGGCCGGGGCTCGGATTGAGAAAGGTGTGGGCCGTGATGCCGCCAAATAACGCAAGGTAACCGCTGCACCTGCCGCCATATCCCAGTTCATAGTGCGCCGCCCATAAATAGCCCGGGCGCGACAGCTTCTCGGGCATGTGCACCCGGTGGAACCAAGCCAGGTACTCGGTTTTGTTTTCGGCGGCAAGTCCGTACCAGATCGCCCATATTCCCCGGTCCATGCCTGTCACCTCGTTTTGCAGTGCACAAAGAAAACCGACACCCCGGTTTACTTTGCGGCTCTCTATTGAGTTATATAAATACAATAAAAACAATTAGTTACGATAATACTCCAGATTGATGCCCAGAGCCAGCCTGACACTCAGAAAACTTATATTTCAAGACCCGGCTTTTTATTGTACCTTCAGACAAACAGAGGAGGAGTGAACATGCTTAACAGAAAATTACGTTCCATTATGGTTTTGGCTGCTGCATTCATCGGCTTCATGCCGCCGCTTGCCGCCCAGCAGTATCCCAATAAAATCATCCGCGTGGTCAACCCCAACCAGCCCGGCGGCAACAGCGATATCCTGTTCCGCCTGCTCTCACCCAAAATGGGCGAGATCATGGGCCAGCAGCTGGTCATCGATTACCGGCCCGGCGCGGGCGGCAACATCGGCGCGGAAATCGTCTCCAAGAGTTTGCCCGATGGCTACACGACGCTGATCGCGGCCGCGAGTTTCCTGATCAATCCCTCGCTCCTCAAGAATCTGCCGTTTGACGCGGTCAAGGACTTCACGCCGCTCGGTCTCATCGTCGACATCCCGGCGGCGCTGGTGGTGCACCCTTCATTGCCGGTGAAAAACGTGAAGCAGCTCGTCGCGCTTGCCAAGTCGCGCCCGGGCGAGATGAACTTCTCCAGTTCGGGGCGCGGCGCGCTGGCCCACCTTGCGGGCGCGCTGTTCAACAACAGCATGGGGACCGACATCGTGCACGTGCCGTACAAGGGCGCGGGCCCAGCCGTCATCGATCTCGTAGCCGGCCAGGTGCAAATGTCCTTCGTCAGCATCCCCGCCGTCGTCGGTCACGTGCAGAACGGCCGGCTGCGCATGCTCGCCCAATGCGGCGCCACGCGTTTCCAGTCGTTTCCCGATCTGCCCACCATGGTAGAGTCGGGCGTGCCCGGCTTTGTGGTGAGCAGCGGCTTCAGCTTCTTGGGCCCCGCAGGCATGCAAAAACCCGTTGTGGACAAGCTCAACACCGCGCTGGTGCAGGCCTTGCGCGACCCTGCGATCCGCAAATCGCTGATCGAGCGCGGCGCCGATCCGATCGGCAACACACCGGCCGAACATGCGGCCTTTATCAAATCCGAGATCGAGAAGTGGCGGCGCGTGGCGCAAAGCGCGGGAATAAAACCCGAGTAGGCGCAGTGTGACCAGGGATCAGCGAGCACCTTCAAGACTCAAGGCCTGGCCCTGATTTTTCGCGACGATTTCTTTCCAGGCTACACCGGCGAGATATTCAAAAGCCGTAGAGCTTGGCCGGATTGGCCACGAGGATCTGCTCGCGCGCGGTGTTGCTGCCGGCCCAGTCGGAGACGAGGTCGAGCAGCGCCGCGTCGTCGGGGAAATTCCGCTTCACCATCGGATGCGGCCAGTTCGAGGCCCACAGCATGCGTTCGGGCGCGGCGCGGATGAGTTCCCGGGCGAGCGGCGCGACGTCTTCATAACGCGGCGGCCCGCTTTTCGACCCGTGGTATGCCGCCGAAAGTTTGACCCAGCAGCGGCCGCTGTCGATGAGCCTGAGCAACGCCGCCCAGTTGGCATCATTTACGGCAAGCGGCGGCGCAAAGCGCCCGATGTGGTCGATCACCAGGTCGCAGGGCAGCGCGTTGAGCACCGCTTCGCGCGCTGCGAACTCCCGCCCTTCCATCTGCACCTGCACATGCCAGCCAAACGCGGCGACACGCGCCGCCATCGCGGGCAATGTTTCCCAGGTCACACCGCCGCCGGGCAGCATGTGGTATCTGAGACCGCGCATGCCGAGCAGGTGCAACCGCCCGATTTCGGTGTCGCTATCGCTGGGCAGCAGGATCGCCACGCCGCGCGCATGACCCAGCGCCTGCATCGCCATCAGCGTGCAGCGATGGTCGTTGCCGTAGGCGGTCGGCTGCACCACCACCGATCGCGTCAGGCCGAGCCGAGCGCGCAGTTTGCGATAATCGCCGACGGTCGCCGGCAGCGCCGGGAAATTCGTGCCGGGCCGCGGCGCGTATTCCGGGTGGTAGATGTGCATGTGCGTGTCGCAGGCGCCCGGCGGCGTGGGCAGCCGCGGCGTTGTTTCACGTTGGATTTCGGTCATGGCAGTAAATCAGCGCTGTGTGTTGAAAAACTTGATCCGGCTTGCCGCGTGAAACACCATCCACCGCTATCCGCACGGCGTGTAGAGTTCAAATCAACGGATGGTCATGCCCGGTGGCAATCCCCGCATCAGCGACGCGCGAGGCGTTATCGCCGATGCGCAGCTCTACGCCGAGTTCCTGCGCCAGTTCCAGCACCAGGTGCAGGTCTTTGCGCATGTTGGGCAGCGGCACGCCGGGCGCGGCGGACTTGAGCATGCCCTTCCAGCGCGGCCCGAGATCGTGCCACACCTGCAGCACCGTGCTGTTGGCAAGGCCCTGCTTCAATACATTCTTCATGACCTCCGGCGCAACACCCCCGGCCACACCCAGCGCCAGGCCTTCGAGCAACGCCATGACATTCACGCTGAACACGAGCTGGTGCGCCAGCTTCGCCGCCTGTCCGCTGCCGATGTCGCCGGTGTGAGTGATGTCGCGCGCGAACACTTTGAATACCGGCCGTGCGCGTTCGAGCACGGCGGGCGCGCCGCCCACCATCAGGCTCAGCGTGCCTTCGCGCGCAGCGATGATGCCGCCGGAGATCGGCATGTCCAGCGTCTCGCCGCCCTTTGCGGCTATCTCGCGCGCGACGCGTTGCACCGGCGCCGGCCCCAGCGTACTGCCGGTCGCGAAAATGGTGCCGGGCTGCAGTGTTTCGAGTATGCCGCCCTGACCTGAAACAACGGCGTTGGTCTGCGCGGCGTCCGAAACCAGACTGATGATCAGGTCGCTGTGCTGCGCTACGGCCGCAGGTGAGCCGCAGACGGTCGCGCCCAGCGCAGCGAGTTCGGCCACCGGTTCGCTGCGCACGTCGTACACCGCCGTGCGATAGCCGGCCTTCAGCAGCAGTTCTGCGACCGGCCGGCCCAGCGCGCCCAAGCCGATGACGCCAACGCGCATGTCCGGTTGCGGCATTTATTGCGCCCTGATGCCGGCGTCCTTGATCACCTTGGAATACCGGGCGATCTCGCTTTTCAGGTAGTCGCGGAACTGATCAGGCGAATTGAGCACGAGTTCGACGCCCATGCCGGTGAGCTTGTCCTTGGTGGCGCCCTGGTTGAGTACCTTCGCCGTGTCGCGCTGGATGCGCGCGACGAGTTCCGGCGGCATATTCGCCGGGCCGAGCAGGCCGAACCAGGTGGCGATCTCGTAACCCTTGAAGCCCGACTCGGCAACGGTCGGGACATCGGGCGCCAGCGGCGAGCGAGTGCTCCAGGTATTGGCCAGACCGCGCAGCTTGCCGCTGTTCACATGCGGCACGGCGACCGGCAGGTTGCCGAACATGACCGGGATCTGGCCGCCGATAGTGTCGGCGAGCGCCGGGTTCTCGCCCTTGTACGGCACGTGGGTAATGCGAATGCCAAGTTGCGAGCTCATCAGTTCGCCCGCCATGTGCGGCGAGGATCCAACGCCTCCCGAGCCGAAGGTGATGGGTTCTTTGCTGCGCTTGGCGAGAGTTATGAATTCCTTGAAGGTCTTCGGCGGGAACGACGGATGCACCACCATCAGCAGCGGCGTGTAGCCGGTCAGCGTGATCGGCGTGAAATCGCGCATGGTGTCGTAGGCGGCCTTGCCATAGAGCGCAGGCGCGACAGCCAGGCTCGTTTGCGGCGAGATCAGGAGCGTGTAACCGTCAGGCGCGGATTTCGCAGTCAACTCGGCAGCGATCATGCCGCTCGCGCCGGGGCGGTTCTCCACCAGCACATTCTGCTTCCATTCCGCAGTCAGATTCTGCGCGAGGATGCGCGAAACGATGTCAGTGCTGCCGCCGGCGCCAAAACCGACGAGGATGCGCACGGGTTTGGCCGGGTAGTTCTGCGCGGAGGCGATGCCGGCACTGAGTGCCAGCGCTGTGAATAAAGAGGCGGCAGTGAACGTGATGCGGCTTATGACGCGTACGGTTTTCATTGTGATTTCCTCCCCGGGTGTTGCGCATTGTGTTCAGCCCTCCCCGGATTGTCAACAATGGGCATGCACATGATTAAGGGGGTATTGCCCCCCCCGCTGTAAGTTTCCGGTAAGCCGATTGATTTATCTTCTTTGGATGGGCGGCTCGCATCTTGATTAAAGCCGCCGGGTACATTCCTGAGGAGCGATGATGAGAACCCTGGTCGCGGCATTCGCCGCATTGATACTGTCACACAGCGTGCACGCGAACGAATTGCAGATTGCCGCAAGCAAAGCGCTTGCCGCAGGCGAACCCGCAGCCGTAATGAAGGCGATGGACAAAGAGATTTATCGCGGCAACATCGCCGCCGCCTACCAGCTGGGGCTGATCTACCACGAGGGCAAGCTGGTCACGCGGGACGATGCCAAGGCGCGCAAATTTCTGAAAATGGCCGCGGAACGCAGCGATATCCGCCTCTGGTTCAAGCTCGGCATCGCTGATGCGCAATATGCTCTGGGAAGCATGCTGCGAGACGGCCATGGCGGCAAGCCTGACCTGGCGGCGGCAGCCTCCTGGTTCGAAATGGCCGCGCAGCAGGGCCACACGCAGGCACAACTTGCCCTGGCCCAGATTGATTTCAAAACTGCCGGCGGCAAGCCCAATCCCGAGCGCGCGTTCATCTGGTCCAGTATCGCTGAAAAAAGCCTGAGCGATGCGGCGCAAAAGGAAGCGGAACAGATACGCGACGCGGCACGCAGGCAGCTCGAGCCCAAGCGGCTGGCGAGTGCCGAGGCGCTGATCAGCACCTGGACCCCGAGGACCTACTGAACCCCGTAACCTAATAGTGCGGAGGGACCTCGTCGTGCGGACCCGAGGATTCCGCTGCATTGCCGCTTTGCACCTGCTGGTGCAGGGTGCGTAACGCCTGCTGCAGTTGATCGATCTGCTGCTGCTGGCGGACTACGGTGCGATTCAGCTCTTCCATTAGCTCCTCGGCAAAGCTGAGCTTGACTTCGATCTCGGCAAGGCGCGATTCCATCACAGGTCCCGGGGATGGGTCATTTTGCAAGCACGACCACGCTGATACCGCGGCATTCCACCGTCTGCCCGGGGCGGATCTTCGCGGTTTTGCGGCTTTCCGGCTGGCCATCCACGGTCACTTCGCCCTCAGCGACAAGGTGCTTGCCCTGTCCGCCGCTTTCGGCCACACCCGCGGCCTTGAGCAGATCACAGAGCCTGATCGACTCGTCTCTCAGCTGAAACTCGATGGTTTCCACGGCATTCCAAAAAATACCCGGAACCCGGCCGGACCGCGCTCTAAGATACCTTCCTGTTCTTCTCCAGCCAGCCGTTGACCAGAATGACGGTTTCATCGAGGACCGCTAAGCGCATGCCCTTCTGGGCGGCGACGGCTTGCACCAGCAGGTCCACGCGCTCGATGTTCTTTGCGCCGGCGGCGAGTGCCCGCGCTGCAGAAGAAGGGCTGCCTAAAGACAGCGCGGCATTGGCATACTTGTCGAACGGCACCAGATCCTTCTCATTGGCGCCGAGCGACACGCACAGTTTCACCACCCAGTTATAGGCCGCGCGCGAGGCTTCGATATCGGAGTGCACGGCATCCTTGATCGGGCGCATCGCATCTTTCTGCACGCAGCGGTAGTTGCCGGCGATCAGCATCGCCCATTTGGCGAGCGGCACGAATACCGAATCATGCACTTTGAGCTTGACCGGCAACTCGATTTTCTTGCCGTCACCTGCATCGAAGCGCACCGCTTCGATGTCGGCTTCGAGCTGGCGCAGGATGGCGGTGTGTGCCTCGGAATCGAAGCGCGCCGACTTGAAGTTGGTGGGCAGGCGCACCTGCAGCACGTTGACTTTGTCCTCCGGGGGACGGAAAGCCTGCGGGTCGGGGCTGCACAGGGTGAGCGTCTTCGGATCGAAGCTGTCCCACACGGACGCGTCGGTGTAGCAGCCGCGCAGGCCGTCGGCGTTAATGCCGGGAATGCGCTTGAGATACGTCAGCGGCGGCATGTTCATGATCGACATGCACGGCACTTTGGATTGGGCCACCTTGTCCAGCAGCTCGCGCACGCCGGGCGAACGGTACTGGGGCTCCTGCATGGCCAATGCGACGAGATCATAGTCGGCGGGATTGACGCCTGCCGTGCCGCCGGCAGTCACTTTGCCCGGCAGCTTCAGCGAATTGATCTCGACGAGTCCTTCCCGTCCTTTGACCGGCAAGCGCACGATAGCGCCTTCCTTGTTGATCAGCTCCGCCTCGGCGGGCAGGCATACCAAGTGAACCGCATGCCCAGCAAGCGCAAGCTTGGTTCCCAGCAGCGAGCCGTAAGAGGCCCCCATGATCAGAATTTTGTAGGTCTTGCTCATAAATAACCTCATCTTCGTAATGTGTAAAAAAGCGAGTGGGGTCGGAATTCCGCATTATGAAATCCATTCTCGAAATCCGCCTCAAGCATGCGATGGTAAGTCAATAAGCCGCAGCGGCGCAATCAACAATCGCGGAAAGTTTGACCTAGATCTAACGTGGCGAGCCTAATGTCGAGGTCCGCAGCCTGACACACCTCGAACGCTTTGCAGCGATCATCATCGATGATGGTGCGTCATACGGCGCCGGGGTTGACGTCTCTGGAATCGGCCGCCAGATGCCTATAGTTACAACATAAACACCAACCGGCAGGCAGCACTCCTGGAGAAGCTGCCCGCCGGCCTTTGCACATCGTGCGTTGCTCAGAGCTTCTTCAACTGCTCCAGGAGCTCGTCGCTCTCCGGGATCTTCCCGGGCTCGTACACCTTCGCGTAACGCACGATGCCCTGGGCATCGACCACGTAGGCCGCACGCTTGTCCATGCCGCGCTCCTCGTTGAAAATGCCATAGGCCTTGCCCACCGCGCCGTGCGGCCAGTAATCCGAAAGCAGCGGAAACGGCACACCGCCCAGCACATCCGCCCAGCCCTTCAGGCTTGGAGTGGGGTCGGCGCTGATCTGCAGGATCTCGGCGTTGAGCTTCTTGAACGATTCATGGTTCTCACGGAACCCTTTGACTTGATTCGTTCAGCCACCGGTAAAGGCAAAGGGCATGAACGCGACCACGACCGGCCTGCCCTTGAAGCTCGAAAGCGCAACCTTCTGGTCGCTGTTGTGCGCTGCAAGATTGAAGTCGGGCGCTGCTGCGCCTTCTTTGATCGTCATTCAGGATCTCCTTATTAAAATGAAACGGACTGTCCGTTACCCAAGAATACCCGCCCCGGCGGTCTGCGGCAATCTGCCACACCCGGACCTGATCCGGCTGGCGGCAGATGCCGCATCACGCAGGGCGGGACTCCAGGGCCAGTTATGGGTTCGGCGAACCAGCGCCTTCCAGCAGGGCCTTGATCTTCGGCTCGGGTTTCCAGTAATTCGGGCCCTTGAGAAATTTGCCGTTCGCGTCATAAATCGGATTGCCCTGCGCGTCGAGCTTGCTCTCATTGCTGTCCATGATGATGTCGAGCACGGCTTCCAGCGGCAGGCCGTACTTCAGCGCCTCGGACCGGCAATACACGACGATGTCGCCCAGCAGGTCCGCCATGGCGACCAGGATGTCGGCCGGAGCGCCGCCATTTTTCAAAAGTTCGACGATTTCGTCGATTTCATGTACTTCGTCGAGCAGGGTGGCTTTGAATTTGGTCAACCGGCCAACGATGTCCTCGGGCAACACGGGATGGTCGTTGGCGGGCAGCTTGTACATTGCGTTCATCGCGGCGATACGTTGTGCAAATGAATTTTTCATTGATGTTATCGGTAAGGTTGTGAACATTTAGGGCCGGCCGGGTTTGTCCGCCAGTGCGACGACGCAAGCGTCATGGCCTGATACCGATTGTACCGCCGAGCCGCAGGGGTAGGGTAACGCTGCACGCATCAGCAGACGCCTGCCGGTACGCAAGGTAGTGCGGCCAGTGCGCGGGTGGTTTACAAATCCGTTCGCGCCTCCCCTCGCCGTTCAGCGCGTGTTGACCAGGGCCGCAGGACGCCAGAGGTGGTCGCGCCAGCGCACGGCGATGAACAGGGTAAACGCCAGGCCGAACAGGCAATAAAAGGTCGCGGTGGCCGGGTAGCCGAAGCGGGCGATGAGCGGGCCGGAGATCAGCAGTCCGGGCACGTTGCCGTAGATGGCCAGCATGCGTATGCCCATGATGCGGCCGCGGAATTGCTCGTCGGAGTTGCGCAGCAGCATCGCCGACATCGGAATCATGCTCAGGCTCTGCATGGAGCCGGCAAGCACCAGAACGGGTATGCCCAGTGCGGGATGCGGCATGCGCGCGAACACCAGCAGCAACACGAACCACATCACGCAGGCGATCAGCATCAGGCGCCCGGAACGGATGGCGCTGCCGTGGCGGCTCAGAATAATCGAGCCCAGCAGTGCGCCAAACGCCGCGCCCGCGACCATGTAGCCGAGCCCGGTCTGATCGCTGTGGTAAATCTGCTTAGCCACCACCGGCAGCAGGCCGTTGATCAACGGGAAGGCCGTGAGATTGAGCAGAAAAGCGAGGCACATTACCGCCAGCAGATGGGGGGTGGTTCTGACGTAGGCGAGCCCCGCCTTGAGGTCGCGCCAGGGCGAGGATCGCGCGGTGGAGTGTGCTGCCTTCGCGTTCGCCGGGCGCGCGCTGACTGCGCTTCTCAGGGTGAGCACGAGGCTGATCGCATAAAGGCTCGTCACCATCACATAAGCCGCCCCCATGCCGAGCGCGGCAACCAGCCCCGCGCCGGTGAGCGCACCCACGATGCGCGCCGAGTCCTGGGTGGTACGCTGTATGCTCATCGCTCCTATCAGATGTTCGCGTGGCATGGTTTCGCCCACCAGCGCGGCGCGCATGCCTATGTCGGAGGGGCGCACCATCCCCATCACCGCCGCGATGGCAAGCACATACACCGGGTCCAGCGCCCCGGTGTATGCGAGCACCATGAGCGTTACGGCCTGAACCGCATAAACAGCGCGCATGGCGCTGAGCAGATTGCGGTGGCCGATGCGGTCTCCAGCGACACCGAACATGGGCGCCAGCAAAGTGCCGACGTAGAGCAGAGAGGCATAGACGGTGAGCAGCAGCACGGACCCGGTCTCGACCAGCACGTACCAGCCCAGAATCAGCGTCTCCATCTCGAACGCCCACGAAGTTGCCAGATCGGCCGGCCACTGGAGACGGAAACTGCGAATCTGGAATGGTGCAAGCGCCGAGACACGGGAAAATTGAGGGGCCATTATTTATTAAATAAAATCATGATGTTATATTTTAATGGCGCAATGCCTAAAATCTTACACCTTTTCTCCAGAAGATCTTTGCACTCGGGCAGCGTTCCGGTTTAGCACACCTCGGCGCAGGAGGCCTGAGCCCGAGGCATAGGGCCGGGCAAGAATACCTGCGCTCGCCTCGGGCGGCAATTGCATCGCGATGAAGTTTCTTCAACCCGAGGGCGGTCGTACCTTGTGCGTCAAACTGTAAACAGCGACAACGCCCATATTCGGGATTAGAATTTGCCCGGACAGCGCCCGTGCGTGGCCGGCGCGAATGCAACAATTTTGGCCACATAGCGATCACCGGGAGGAAATCGAATGGCACGCCTGATCATCAATGGTAAAACTCACGTAGTCGACGTCGACCCCGCCACGCCGCTGTTATGGGCGATCCGCGAACAGGTTGGCCTGACCGGCACCAAGTACGGCTGCGGCATCGCACTCTGCGGCTCATGCACCGTGCACATCGACGGCGCGCCGGTGCGGTCCTGCACGATGCCGGTGAGTGCAGCGGAGGGCAAGCAGATTACCACCATCGAAGGCCTCGCAGTCAAAGATGCATTGACCAAGGTGCAGAAGGCGTGGCTCGAGCACGAGGTGCCGCAGTGCGGCTATTGCCAGTCGGGCATGATCATGGCGGTCGAAGCGCTGCTGAAGGACAAGCCCAAGCCGACCGACGCCGATATCGACGCCGCGATCACCAACATCTGCCGCTGCGGCACCTTCCAGCAGGTGCGCGCCGCTATCCACGCCGCAGCCAAGGCCTAAGGGGAAAACCATGATCAACACTCCGAAAATCACCCGCCGCACGTTTCTCATCAGCACTGCCGCGGCCGGCGGCGGTCTCGCGCTCGGCCTCAGCATCCCGTTTGGGTCAGCCCTGGTTCACGCCGCGGACGGCTCGCCCGAAATCACCGCCTGGGTGGTCATACGCCCTGACGACACTGTCGTCATCCGCATCGCGCGCTCCGAGATGGGGCAAGGCACGCTCACCGGGCTTGCGCAGATGGTGACCGAGGAACTTGAATGCGACTGGTCGCATGTGACGACCGAATATCCGACGCCCGGCCAGAGCGTGGCGCGCAAGCGCGTGTGGGGCGACTTCTCGACCGGCGGCAGCCGCGGCATTCGCGAGTCGCACGAGTACGTGCGCAGAGGGGGCGCCACTGCGCGCATGATGCTGATCCAGGCCGCTGCCGAGGCCTGGCAGGTACCCGCCGCGGAGTGCAGCGCCGCCAAGAGCGTGATCACGCATAAGCCCTCGGGCCGCAAGACCACCTATGGCAAGGTCGCGGCAGCCGCCTCGAAAATAACGCCGCCGAAGGACGTGGCGCTCAAGGATCCGAAGGACTGGAAAATCATCGGCAAGCGTGTCAGGCGCCTCGATACCCTCGATAAACTGACCGGCAAGCAGGTGTACGGCGCGGATCTGAAATTGCCCGGCATGCTCAATGCCACCATCAGGGAATGCCCGGTGTTCGGCGGCAAGGTGAAGAGCTTCGATGCCGCGAAAGTCGCTCAAATGAAAGGGGTGAAAAAAGTCGTGCAGGTCGGCGATACCGCGGTTGCGGTGGTGGCCGACACCTGGTGGCAGGCCAAGACCGCGCTCGACGCGCTGCCCGTCGTGTGGGACGAAGGCCCCAACGCCAGGGTCTCGAGCGCCTCGATCGCCGAGACCCTGAAAGCCGGACTCGACGCGCCCCAGGCTTTTGTCGGCAACCAGAACGGCGATGCGAAGGCCGCCATCGCCGGCGCAGCGAAAAAGATCGAAGCCGTCTACGCCTATCCGTACCAGAACCACGCGACGATGGAACCCATGAACGCCACTGCGCGCTACACCCCCGAGCGCTGCGAAGTCTGGTGCCCGACGCAGAATGGCGAGGCCGCATTCGCGGCGACCCTGGCAGCTTCGGGGCTTCCCGCCGACAAGTGCGAGGTCTACAAGATCCACCTGGGCGGCGGCTTCGGGCGGCGCGGCGCTTTCCACGATTACGTGACCCAGGCGGTGCTCATCGCCAGGCAGATGCCCGGCATCCCGGTGAAACTGCTGTGGACGCGCGAGGAGGACATGACCCAGGGCCGCTATCACCCGGTCACGCAATGCAAGCTCACGGGCGCCTTCGACGCCGGCAACAACCTGACCGGCCTGCACATGCGCATCTCGGGGCAATCGATCCTCACCGCCGTGCGGCCGCAGGCGCTGCAGGACGGCCGCGACCCCGCCCAGTTCCAGGGTGTGGCCCCGAGCGGGGAATTTGCATTCGGCTACGGGATTGATCACCTGCTGATCGACCACGCCATGCGCAACCCGCATGTCCCGCCCGGCTTCTGGCGCGGCGTCAACATCAACCAGAACGCCATCTACATCGAATGCTTCATGGACGAGCTTGCGCTGGCGGCCGGCCAGGATCCGCTCGAGTTCCGGCGCAAACTGATGGGCAAGCACCCCAAGCATCTTGCCGTGCTCAACGCCGTGGCCGAAAAGGCAGGATGGGGCAAGCCCGCGCCAAAAGGGGTGTTTCGCGGACTGGCCCAGATGAAAGCATTCAACAGTTACGTGGCGGCGTGCGCCGAGGTATCGGTCAGCGGCGGCAACAAAGTGAAGGTGCATCGCATCGTCTGCGCCACTGATCCGGGGTATGCCGTCAATCCGGCGCAGATCGAGCGCCAGATTGCTGGTTCGTTCGTCTACGGGTTGTCCGCGCTGTTCGATCAGGAATGCACGGTCAAGAACGGCCGCATCGAGCAGGATAATTTCCACACCTACGATTCGATGCGCATCGCGCAAATGCCCAAGGTCGAGTCCATCATCATGCCCTCCGGCGGGTTCTGGGGCGGGGTCGGCGAGCCGACGATCTGCGTGGCAGCACCTGCCGTGCTCAATGCGTTCTTCGCGGCGACCGGCAAGCGCATCCGCTCGTTCCCGCTGAAGAACCATGGCATCGCGATGGTGTGAGGGATGAGGGATGAAGGGTGAAGGGTGAAGGGTGAAAGGTGGCAGAAAATTTTCTGTCCTCGATCCTGATTCCTGTTTGAGGCGACGACGGTTTCTGGCTGCCGCGGGCGGCGTGGCGGTGGCAGCAGTGCTGCCGTCGACCGCCGCAGCCCAGGTCACCCGCACCCAACCCAACAACATGCCGGATGTTATCCGCAAGCGCGTTGGAGGAGCACAGATCAACCGCGGCAGGGTAAAACTCGGACTGCCGCCGCTGGTCGAGAACGGGCACCTGGTGCCGCTCACCGTCAGCGTCGAGAGCCCCATGACCGCGGCCTCGCACGTGAAAGCCATACACGTGTTCGCGGAGAGGAATCCTCTGCCCGAGGTCGTCAGTTTTTACCTTGGGCCGCGTGCCGGGCGGGCGAACGTTGCGACGCGGATACGGCTCGCCGATACCCAGAATGTCGTCGCGGTCGCCGAACTAAGCGACGGCTCGTTCTGGTCCGACAGCATGCACGTCATTGTGACGCTTGCCGCCTGCCTGGAGGAATTGTAGTCGTGGCGACGGCCCGGATCGAGGTGCCGGCGACGGCGCAACGCGGCGAGATCGTCACGATCAGGGCCATGATCGCGCATGCCATGGAAACCGGTTTTCGCCGGACCCACCTTGGGGTGCCGGTTCCGCGCGACATCATCACCCTGTTCGTGTGCACCTACAACGGGGTCGAAATCTGTCGCGCCGTGCTCCACCCGGCTATCGCAGCGAACCCGTACCTCTCGTTCTCGACCATCGCGACGGAAAGCGGCACTCTCGTGTTCCACTGGAGCGGCGATAACGGATTTACCGCCACCGAATCCGCCGCCATCACCATCGCCTGAACGCGCTCGCCATGTTCAGTAAAGCGCCCCCTTCAGGCGCTCATACAGCCCGCGATCGTACTCCGCCGCGTCGAACTGCGACTTGCTGATATCCGCGACCATCGTACCGAGGCTGGGCAGGCTGCCGCGGTCGATGTGCTGCTCAGGATCCCATAATCTGGATCGAAAAATGGCGCGTGCGCACTGAAAAAATACGGTGTCGACGCTCACCACGATCACCGAACGCGGCAGTTTCCCGTCGACGCTGAATCGCTCCAGCAGCGCCGGTGCCGTGGAAATGATCGCCCGGCCATTGACCCGCAGCGTCTCGCCTATGCCCGGTATCAGAAACAGTAGCGCAACATGCGGATTGGCAATGATGTTGCGCAGACTGTCCACGCGGTTGTTGCCGCGCCGGTCGGGAATCAACAAGGTCTTCTCGTCTTCGACGATGACAAAACCGGCTGCATCACCTCGCGGGGATGTATCGAGGCCTTCCGGCCCGCCTGTTGCGAGGACGCAAAACGGGGAGGCGGCGATCAGCGTCCGGTAATGGGGATGGATGTAGTTCACCTCTTTCTGCACGGAAGCCCCCGCAGGCGTGCCGTACAGGCGCTCAAGCGTGGCGATGTCTGCAATCCGGTGCTTATCGATCATGGGGTCCATGACATTTCCTTTCTGGAAAACTAAGAGCGCATTTCAAAAAGACCAAGACAGATGAAACCGCCCAGCCCTCATCCCTGACCCTTCTGATGAAGCCCCTACCCTTCGGTATCCCCCAGTGGAGAAGGGAAACAAATGCCTCCCCTCTCCCGCTTGCGGGAGAGGGG
>JAUXMZ010000042.1 GCA_030683105.1 Burkholderiales bacterium
AACTCTTTTTCGTTGTTCGAGGTGATGAACACCAGGGGACGGTGCCGGGCGCGCACCATCTCACGCGTCTCGTAGCAATAGAACTCCATGCGGTCGAGTTCGCGCAGCAGGTCGTTGGGAAATTCGATGTCGGCCTTGTCCACTTCGTCGATCAGCAGCACCGACGGTGCATCGGCCGCGAACGACTGCCACAGCATGCCCTGCACGATGTAATTGGCGATGTCGTGCACCTTGGGATCGCCCAGCTGCGAATCGCGCAACCGCGATACTGCGTCGTATTCATAGAGTCCGTGCTGTGCCTTGGTCGTGCTCTTGATATGCCACTCGTAAAGCGGACGGCCCAGCGCTTTGGCCACCTCGAGCGCCAGCATGGTCTTGCCGGTGCCGGGCTCGCCCTTGATCAGCAGCGGCCGCTCGAGCGTGATCGCGGCGTTCACCGCCATCATCAGGTCGTCGGTTGCAACGTAAGTGTCGGTGCCTGCGAAACGGGTCATGGGTGTCCTGAAAAGTTCAAGCGCACTGAACGGCACCGGGTCAGCGTCCGTTCCAGTGAGCGCGGGAATAAATTATACCGCGCGGCCGAGATCGTCCCGACGGTCGATGTCGAATATCACCCCCGGGTCGTCGCATTCGATCAGCCGGATTTTATTCTGGTGGCGTTCGAGCACCGCGCGCGCGCCGCTGTCTCCGGACAGCGCAGTCAGTTCACTGCGGAACAGGGCGCTGAAACCGACCGGATGGCCACGCTCACCGCGATATGCCGGCGCGGCAATCTCAGCGCCGTCGTTCAATGCCTGCGCCACGAGTTTGATGGTATCGGGCCGGATGCTCGGCATGTCGCCGAGCGCGATCACCCAGCCACCGGCGTTGCGGGCTGCTTCCACGCCGTGCGCCAGACTTGCCCCCATGCCAAGCTCGGCGTGCCGGCAAAACGTGACACTGCAGCCCTCCTCCTCCAGCATGTCATAGAGCGGGAAATCGCCCGACTTGACCACCGCCACCACCTCCAACCCGGCCGCAACCAGATTGCGCGCCGCATGCGCGCCCAAGGCCACACCGTCTTCAAGCGGATACAGCAGCTTGTCGCCGCCAAAGCGAGACGCCGATCCTGCCGCGAGCAGTATGCCGATAATTTCGTGCTGTTTATTTTCCATACGCAGCCATTATAATTAATTGCGCGCACTTGGGGCCTGTTAACCACTACCACATGAGCGCGCTGCAACTTTGCGGCGCCCGGTTCTTTAACCCCGAACACCGTCTGGAAATCATATGCCAAAATTCGCCGCCAATCTCACCCTGCTCTACAACGAGCACGCTTTTCCCGACCGTTTCGCCGCCGCTGCGAAAGCGGGCTTCTCGGGGGTCGAGTACCTCTTCCCCTACGATTTCGACCAAGATCAACTCGCCGGACTGTTGCAGAAGCACAAGCTCACCCAGGTGCTGCACAACCTGCCCGCCGGCGACTGGCCTGGAGGCGAGCGCGGCATCGCCTGTCACCCCAACCGCGTCGGCGAGTTCCAGGACGGCGTGGGGCGCGCGATCGAGTATGCAACCACCCTGGGCTGCAAGCAGCTCAATTGTCTTGCCGGCCTCGCGCCCGCCGGCGTCGCCCCCGACAGGATGCGCGCCACCTTCGTGTCCAACCTCAAATTCGCCGCCCAGAAACTGAAGCAGTCGGAAATCAAGCTGCTGATCGAGCCCATCAACAGCCTCCGCGACATGCCCGGCTTCTATCTGAACCGCACGCAGCAGGCGCTCGAGATCATCGCCGAAGTCGGCTCGGACAACCTTTTCCTGCAGTATGACATCTATCACATGCAGGTCATGGAGGGCGACCTCGCGCACACCATCGAAAAGAACCTCAAACTCATCCCGCACATGCAGCTCGCCGACAATCCGGGACGGCACGAACCGGGCACCGGCGAAATCAACTACTCCTTCCTGTTCGAGTTCATCGACCGTATCGGCTATACCGGCTGGATCGGCTGCGAATACAAGCCGGCCACCACTACCGATGCCGGGCTGGGCTGGCTTGCGCCCTATATCAGGAAATGATCAGATAGTTTTTCGAGGCTTGACTTAGGCTCCTCGCCAACCACACAATCCCGATTCCAAAACCGGTTTCCACAATCCGGTGATCGAAATAACCCAAAGGAGGTTTTCATGATCCAAGTTTCGCGTTTCGGAAAAGCACTGGGAGCAGCAGCCATCGCCCTGGCTTTTGCCGCGCCCGTTTCGGCGCAACAAATCAAGCTGATGACCGGCCCGCAGGGCGGCTCCTGGTATCCGCTGGGCGGCGCCATCCAGGGCATAATCGAGAAAAGCATTCCGGGGAGCAGTGTGCAGGTGCTGCCCGGCGCCGGCATCTCCAACGTGGTGGGCGTGCAGACCGGCAAGGCCGAAATGGGCTTCGGCAACGCCGTGTCCTCGGTTGACGGCGTCAACGGCGAAGAACCCTTCAAGGGCAAGCAGGACAACGTGTGCCAGGTCGCCACGCTGTACTTCCAGTATTTCCACGCGGTTGCGCTCGCCGATTCAGGTGTGACGTCCATGGGCGATGCCAAAGGCAAGGCGCTGACCACCCAGCAAAAAGGCAACACCGGCGAGCAGATGACCCGCCATGCGCTGCAAGTCTACGGCCTCAATTATGGCGCCATGTCCAAGGTCAACCACGGCAACTACACAGACTCCGTGTCGCAGCTCAAGGACGGCCACGCCCAGGTGTTCACACTGATCACCACGGTGCCGGCATCATCGGTGATGGATCTTGCTTCCGCCCGCGACATCCGCGTGCTCGAGTTCCCGAATGACAAGTTCCTGGCCCTGCAGAAAATAAACAAAGGCTACGACAAGCGCATCATCAAGGCCGGCAGCTATCCCAAGCAGGACA
This sequence comes from Burkholderiales bacterium, assembly GCA_030683105.1. GTDB lineage: Bacteria > Pseudomonadota > Gammaproteobacteria > Burkholderiales > SG8-41 > CAKKQX01. The sequence continues at coordinate 2,891 of JAUXMZ010000042.1, forward strand.
AGGACATTCAAACCATAGGCACCTGGACGCATCTGGTCGCCAGTTGCAAGCTGCCGGAAGACACGGTCTACAGGATCACCAAGGCGCTGGCGCAAAACGTGGAAAACCTCGGCAACGTGGTGAACGCCGTAAAAGGTCTGACCGTGAAAGACATGGCGGCCGACGTCGGCGTGCCCATGCATCCGGGCGCGAAGAAATACTACCAAGAGGCAAAAGTCCTCTAGCCTGATGTTGGCTACACAGCGGCGCGACTGACGCGCCGCTCTTTTTTTGCATGGGCCCGCCATGACCCTGACCTATGATCGCGTAATGAAGCACACGATCGCGTTGATCGCGGTCGGCATGTCTGTCTATCACCTGACCATCGCCTTCATCGGGGCGCCGCAACAGCTGTTTTTCCGCAGCACGCACCTGCTGTTCGCGCTGGCGCTGGTGTTCCTGCTTTTCCCGAGTTTCCGCAAGAAGTCAGCAGAGGGTGTCCGGGATGACGCAGGGGGCACGCTGGGCGGCGGCGAGCACAGGCCCCTCGCCTCCTGGTGGGACTGGCTGCTGATCGCGGGATCAGTGGTCACCATCGGCTATGTCTGGATCAACCATGATCACCTGCTGACCCGTTTCGTATTTGTTGACGACCCGAGCCAAATTGAACTTGCTCTGGGCGCTCTGTTCACGCTGATCGTGCTCGAAGCCACACGCCGCGTCATCGGCTGGGCGCTGCCCATCACCGCCGTGATCTTCCTCGGTTATGCGCTGTTCATTGCCAACACCCGCCCGGAACAAATCATCGAAATCATGTATCTCACCACCGAGGGCATTTTCGGTTCGACACTGGGCGTTTCAGCAGCCTATGTGATCATGTTCGTCATGTTCGGCGCTTTCATGGAACGTACCGGCGTCGGCCAGCTGTTCATGGACTTTGCACTGTCGCTGACCGGCCACACCGCGGGCGGTCCGGGCAAGGTCGCGGTGGTCAGTTCCAGCCTGTTCGGCACGGTCTCCGGCAGCGCGGTGGCCAACGTGCTGGTCGACGGCCCGATCACCATTCCACTCATGAAACGCACCGGCTTCAGGCCGGCGTTTGCGGCTGCGGTCGAATCGGTGGCTTCCACCGGCGGCCAGATCATGCCGCCGATCATGGGCGCGGCGGCGTTCGTCATGGCGGAATTCCTCGGCGTAGCCTATCTGCAGGTCGTCCTGTGGGCGCTCATCCCCGCACTGCTTTATTACGTGGCGGTCTTCTTCGCCGTGCACTTCGAGGCCAAGCGCGTGGGGTTGATGGGCCTGCCGCGCTCGGAAATACCACGCTTCAGGGATGTCATGCGCGAGCGCGGCCACCTGTTCATTCCGTTGTTGGTGATCCTGTTTGGCCTGTTCGCGGGTTACAGCGCACCACTGTGCGCGCTTGCCGGCACGCTCTCCTGCGTCCCGGCTGCCCTGTTGCGCAAGAGCACACGCAAGGGCATCAACCTGATGACCATCTGGGGCGCTCTCGAAGACGGGGCCAAGAACTCGATCGCCGTGGCGCTCGCCTGCGCCTGCGCCGGCATTGTCATCGGCGTCATTACCATGACCGGCGCCGCCATCAACTTTACCTCGGTGGTCGTCGGCCTCTCGCGCGATATGCTGCCGCTTGCCCTGTTGCTGACCATGCTCGCCGGCATCGTGCTCGGCATGGGCATGCCCACCACCCCCGCCTACATCGTAATGGTGTCGCTGCTGGTGCCGGCGATCATCAAGCTCGGCGCCATCCCGCCCGCGGCGCACATGTTTGCCTTCTACTTCGCCATCCTGTCCGCCATTACCCCGCCGGTAGCGCTAGCCGTATATGCGGCTGCAGGACTCGCAAAAGCCAATCTGTGGGAATCCGGATGGACCGCCGTACGCGTGGGCGCCGCCGGCTACATCGTGCCCTTCATGTTCATTTTCGAACCGTCGCTGCTGATGATCGGGGACTGGCAGGCGATACTCGGTTCCTCCGTCACGGCGATTGCGGGCACGATCTGCCTTGCCGCGGGTCTGTTTGGCTACCTGTTCCGCGTCGCCCGTGTATGGGAGCGCGCGTTCATGATCGGCGCGGCGATCATGCTTATCAAGCCGGGCCTGGTCACCGACCTCATCGGCGCCGGCCTGGTGCTTGCGGTCGTGTTCAATCAGCTCGTCATCCGCAGAGATGAACCACAGCCAGTTACAGCGCGGCCGGTCGCGTACTGATTCGCTTATAATGGTCAGTGCAGTAAATTCCCGCGCGCTGCATCACGGCGTGCATCGACTTTCGAGGACACCACTATGAGCACTATCGGATTCATCGGTCTGGGCATCATGGGCAAGCCCATGGCCGCCAACCTCATCAAGGGCGGCCACACGCTGTTCCTCCATTCCCGCAGTGGCGTGGCGAAGGAGCTTACTGACGCCGGCGGCACAGCGTGCGCCAACGCGAAAGAAGTCGCGCAAAAATCCGACATCATCATCATCATGGTGCCGGATACGCCCGACGTCGAGAAAGCGCTGTTCGGCGCCAACGGTGTTGCCGAAGGCTTGTCGAAAGGCAAGACCGTCATCGACATGAGCTCGATCTCGCCTATCGAGACCAAGCAATATGCCAATAAAATCAATGAATTAGGGTGCGAATATCTCGATGCCCCGGTCTCCGGCGGCGAAGTCGGCGCGAAGAATGCGGCGCTCACCATCATGGTCGGCGGCAACGAGGCAACCTTCAATAAAGTGAAGCCGGTATTCGATCTGCTGGGCAAGAACATCACGCTGGTCGGCGGCAACGGCGACGGCCAGACCTGCAAAGTGTGCAACCAGATCATCGTCGCGCTCAACATTGAGGCGGTGGGCGAGGCGCTGCTGTTCGCTTCCAAAGCCGGCGCCGATCCCGCCAAAGTGCGCCAGGCGCTGATGGGCGGGTTCGCCGCCTCGCGCATCCTCGAAGTGCATGGTGAGCGCATGATCAAGCGCACTTTCGATCCGGGCTTCAGGATCGAACTGCATCAAAAAGACCTGAGCCTCGCGCTTGCCGGCGCGCGCGCAATGGGCATGTCGCTGCCCAACACCGCCACTGCGCAGGAACTGTTCAATACTTGTGTTGCACACGGCGGCGCCAAGTGGGACCACTCGGCGCTGGTGCGTGCGCTGGAGAAGATGGCAAATCACGAGGTCGCTTAGTGCCCATTACAAAATGACCAAGACAGATGAAGCCGCCGATGGATTCATTTCAATACCCGCTTGACGGGTACGCCGATAAATTCTTTTCAATACCTTCTTTTTAATACCCGCTCGACGGGTGCGCTTGACGGGTACGCCGATCGAACCAACGTTATAAATCTTTTACCATAAGTATAAAATGTAAATAAGAACAGTAGGTCATGATATAACTTCATGTAATTGTCACCTGGAGTTTTAATATTTTCATCGGCGTCTATCGGCGTCCATCGGCGGCTAATTTGTTTTATTTTGTCCATAGCCTTTCATGAACCAACCCGTCTCATCGCGCAAGCCGTTTCCCGCCGAACTGCTGGCCGCGTTGATGGCGAAATTTGGCGACCGGGTCTCCACCGGCGCCGCAATCCTCGAGCAACACGGCAAGGACGAGTCAGCGCATCCCCACGCGCCGCCCGATGCCGTGGTGTTTCCTGAGACGACGGCCGAGGTCGCGCTGATCGTCAAACTGTGCGGCAAACATGGCATTCCCGTCATCGCGTTCGGCGCCGGCAGTTCGCTGGAGGGCCATGTGCTGGCGATATATGGCGGGGTGAGCATCGATCTGACCCGAATGAACAAAGTGCTCGCGGTCCATGCGGAGGATCAGGACGTCACGGTTGAAGCCGGCGTCACGCGCAAGCAGCTGAACCAGCATCTCAGGGACACCGGGTTGTTCTTTCCCATCGACCCCGGCGCGGATGCGACCCTGGGCGGCATGGCCGCGACCCGCGCCTCCGGCACCAACGCCGTGCGCTACGGCACCATGAGCGAGAACGTGATGGGGCTCACCGTGGTGCTCGCCGACGGCCGCATCATCCACACCGGCGGCCGCTCGCGTAAATCCGCCGCCGGCTACGACCTGACACGGCTGTTTGTCGGCAGCGAAGGCACGCTGGGGCTGATCACCGAGGTTACCCTGCGCCTGCATACCCTGCCGGAAGCGGTATCCGCGGCGGTATGCGCCTTCCCGTCGGTGGATGCGGCGGTGCGCGCCGTGATCCAGACCATACAACTCGGCGTGCCGATTGCGCGCTGCGAACTGCTGGATGCGACCACCATCGGCGCAGTCAACCTTTACAGCGGCCTTGAGTTGCGCGAAGCGCCCATGCTGTTCTGCGAATTTCACGGCACCACGGCCAGTGTTGCCGAGCAGGCCGAAACCGTGCAGACCATCGCCAGGGAACTGGGCGGCATGGATTTCGAGTGGGCCACCAAACAGGAAGATCGCACCCGCCTGTGGCAGGCGCGCCATGATGCTTATCTCGCGTGCCGCCGGTTGCGTCCCAACAACCGCGCCTTCTCCACCGACGTATGCGTGCCGATCTCACGGCTCGCGGAATGCATCGCCGAAACCTACGACGACATCGCCATGGCCTCGATGCCGGTCGCGCTGTTCGGCCATGTCGGGGACGGTAATTTTCACCTGGTGATCCTGCTCGACCCCGACCACCCCGAGGAAGCCGACCTGGCCGATGCGCTGAACCGGCGCGTCGTCATGCGCGCGCTCGAGATGGGCGGCACCTGCACCGGTGAACATGGTATCGGCATCGGCAAGATTGAGTTTATGAATGAAGAGCACGGGGACGCGGTGTCGGTCATGGCCGCGATCAAAAAAAGCCTGGACCCCGGCAATCTCCTCAATCCCGGGAAAATCATACCGGCCTAGGAGTTTGTCGGATTTAGCTCCGACAAACTCCTAAAATGAAAAAACAACAGAACGAGGCGACAGCAATGCCATGAAGGTAACGTTGACTCCGGCCAGCACAAATTTTTAGACGCATGACTTTCTTTTTAAGCAGCCTGTCGCCGCAGCTTCGATCAACAGCTATCCGTTAACACTACCCATCCCGATAAATAGGGACCAAATCCGACATCGCCTGCTTTATACGTGAATTCAAGCCTCGCCTGGGACACTGGGCGGTCAGGCAGGAAGATCACGCTTCCTGTTTGCGATAGAATGCCCATATGAGCGCCACTTCAACAGCCGCACCGGTCGATTTTATCCGCCAGCAGGCGGTGGCCCGGGCGCTGCGCGTCTTCCTTCCCGAACCCGCGGTGTTGTTCGAGCACGAAGACGTCAAACCGTACGAATGTGACGGGCTGTCAGCCTACCGCCAGGTACCGATGGTCGTGGCGCTGCCGGAAAACGAGCAGCAGGTACAGCGCATCCTCCAGACCTGCTATGAAATGCGCGTGCCGGTGGTCGCGCGCGGCGCCGGCACCGGGCTTTCCGGTGGCGCGCTGCCGCTGGGCAACGGTGTGCTGATGTCGCTCGCCAAAATGATGCGCATACTCGATATCGACCGGCCATCGCGCACCGCGCGCGTGCAGCCCGGCGTGCGCAATCTGGCCATTTCCGAAGCGGCAGCGCCCTACGGCCTGTATTACGCCCCCGATCCCTCATCGCAAATTGCATGTTCGATCGGCGGCAACGTCGCCGAAAACGCCGGCGGCATGCACTGCCTCAAGTACGGATTGACCGTCCACAACATCATGAAACTGCGCGTCTTCACCATCGAGGGCGAACTGGTGGAAATCGGCGGCGAAGGCCTCGATGCCGCGGGCTACGACCTGCTGGCGCTGATGACCGGATCCGAAGGCATGCTTGGCGTGGTCACCGAAATCACCGTGAGACTGTTGCCCGCTCCCGAGTATGCGCAATGCGTGCTGGCCGCATTTGACGACGTGAACAAAGCCGGCAACGCGGTGGAAAGGATCATCGCTGCCGGCATCATTCCCGCCGGGCTTGAAATGATGGACAAGATCACCACCGGCGCCGTCGAGCCTTTCGTCAACGCCGGTTACCCGCTGGACGCCGAGGCGATCCTGCTGTGCGAATCCGATGGCAATACGCAGGAAGTTGCCGAAGAAATAGAGCGCATGAAAGCCGTGATGCATGCGAGCGGCGCCACCGAAGTTCGCGTCTCCCACAGCGAAGTCGAGCGCAACCGCTTCTGGGCCGGGCGCAAAGCTGCTTTTCCCGCCGCGGGACGGATCTCGCCCGATTACTACTGCATGGATGGCACCATCCCGCGCAAGGCGCTCGCGCGCGTGCTCCTTGCCATCGCCGAGCTGTCGAAAGAATACGGTTTGCGCTGCATGAACGTGTTCCATGCCGGCGACGGCAACCTGCATCCGCTGATACTGTACGATGCCAACATTCCGGGCGAACTGGAAAAGACCGAAGAATTCGGCGCAAAAATTCTCAAGCTCTCAATCGAGGTTGGCGGCACCATCACCGGCGAGCACGGCGTCGGCGTCGAGAAAATAGATTCAATGTGCGTGCAATTCAATCCGCTCGAACTCGAGACCTTCCACGCGGTGAAAGCGGCGTTCGACGAACATACGCTGCTCAACCCGGGCAAGGCGGTGCCGACGCTGCGCCGCTGCGTCGAGTTTGGCCACATGCACGTGCGCGCGGGGCAGGAAAAGTTTCCTGACCTGCCGCGCTTTTGAGTCAAAAAAAGCATTAACACGAAGGACACAAAGGAAAAACGGAGGACACGAAGGAAAGCCAATCAGAAATTTTCAATGCGGTAAGGAGCAAGAAATGGGGCTTTCTCTCCTGACTTATTGAGATATTTATTTGTTCTTGCTTTTGATTTTCCTTTGTGTCCTCTGTGTCCTTCGTGTCAATGCTTTTGATTCTTAGCCTTATTAAATGAGTTCTCTCTGTGCAAGACATCATTGATCAGCTCGCACACGCGATCCGCGAGGCCGCCAGCCACAAAACGTGCCTGCGCATACGCGGCGGCGGTACCAAGGATTTCTATGGCGGCCCGCTGCGCGGTGAGTCGCTGAGCACAACAGCTTACCGCGGCGTAATCGATTACGAACCCACCGAACTGGTGGTGATCGCGCGCGCCGGCACCCCACTACCCGAACTCGAAGCCGTACTGCGTGAAAAAGGCCAGATGCTCGCGTTCGAGCCGCCGCACTTTGGATCTTCTGCCACATTGGGCGGCGCCATCGCCGCCGGCCTGTCCGGCCCGCGCCGCGCTTATGCGGGTGCGGTGCGGGATTTCATGCTCGGTGTGCGCATGGTCGACGGCAAAGGCTCCGATCTGCGGTTTGGCGGCCGGGTCATGAAAAACGTCGCCGGATACGACATCTCCCGGCTCATGGCCGGCTCCCTGGGCACGCTCGGCGTCATCCTTGAAGCGTCGCTCAAGACGCTGCCCCTGCCTGCCGCCGAATTTACCCTGCGCCGCGAACAGACCCAGGCGGAAGCCATCGCCCTGATGAACGAATGGGCCGGCAAACCGTTGCCGCTGTCCGCGACCTGCCATACCGGTGGTTTTCTTTACGTGCGGCTCTCCGGCGCGGTAGCAGCGGTACGCGCGGCGCGTGAAAAACTCGGCGGCGAGGAAGTTACCGACGGCACAACGTTCTGGCGCGAGTTGCGCGATCAGCGCCTGGATTTCTTTACCTTACCGGAGCCGCTGTGGCGCCTGTCGATCAAGTCCACCGCGGCGGCGCTGGACCTGCCCGGTGAACAAATCATCGAATGGGGCGGCGCGCTGCGCTGGGTCCGCACCATCGCCGATGCGCAAACGATACGCGAAGCCGCGGCCCGTTGCGGCGGCCATGCCGCGCTGTTCCGCGGCGGCGACAAAACCACGGGCGTGTTCCACCCGCTGCCGCCGGTGATGATGCGGCTGCATCAGCGGCTCAAACAGGCGTTCGATCCGGCGGGCATCCTCAATCCCGGCCGCATGTATGAAGGACTTTAATGGACAGGATTCACAGGATTTTTCAGGATTTACAGGATCACACTGATACCAGAGCCTCTGATGGACAAGACACAGCATTCATAAGCTTGAATCCCGTTAATCGGTTTCTGAATCCTGTTAATCCTGTCGATTACCTTTAATGCAAACGAATCTCGCCGATTTCATCAAAGACACGCCGCAGGGCCGCGAAGCCGACGCCATCCTGCGCAAGTGCGTGCATTGCGGTTTCTGCACCGCAACCTGCCCGACTTACCAGTTGCTCGGCGATGAACTCGACGGCCCGCGCGGCCGCATCTATTTGATGAAACAGGTGCTCGAAGGCGCGCCGGCGACCGCGAAGACCCGGCTGCACCTTGACCGCTGCCTGAGCTGCCGTTCCTGCGAAACCACCTGTCCGTCTGGTGTAAATTACGGCCGCCTGCTCGATATCGGCCGGCATGTCGTCGAGGAACGCGTCAGCCGCGGCATGCTGGAATCGCTGACCCGCCGCGCGCTGCGTGCGGTCATCCCGAATCCCGCGCTGTTCAGGCCCCTGCTCAGGCTGGGCCAGCTCGCGCGGCCTCTGCTGCCTGCTGCGCTGAAACGCAAAGTGCCGCCTGCGGCCGAGGCCGCGAAGCCCTGGCCGCAAGGCAACCACGCGCGCCGGATGCTGGTGCTCGAAGGATGCGCTCAACCCAGCCTCTCACCAGCTACCAATGCCGCCGCTGCACGCGTGCTTGACCGCATCGGCATCACGCTTGTGCGCGCGGCAGGCGCCGGCTGTTGCGGCGCGGTGTCGCTGCATCTGAGCGCCCAGGACGAAGCGCTGGGTTACATGCGGCGCAATATCGATGCGTGGTGGCCACATATCGAACAGGGCGCCGAGGCGATAGTCATGACTGCGAGCGGCTGCGCCACGGTGGTTGCCGATTATGGCCATCTGCTCGCGCACGATCCAGCCTACGCCGGCAAGGCGGCGCGCGTCTCCGCACTGATGAAAGACATCAGCGAAATCATCGCCGAAGAAAAGGCGAAGCTCAAATCACTCCTCACTCCTCTCTCCTCACTCCTCACTGGGCGCGTTGCTTTCCAGGCGCCCTGCAGCCTGCAGCACGGTCTCAAGATGAAGGGCAAGGTCGAAGCACTGCTGATCGATCTCGGCTTTAATCTCGTTCCGGTGCCGGATGCGCATCTGTGCTGCGGATCGGCCGGCACCTACTCCATCCTGCAGCCCGAGTTGTCGCAGCGCCTGCTCGCCAACAAGATCAGGGCGCTGACCGCCGAGGCGCCGTCTGAAATTCTCACCGCCAACATCGGCTGCCAGTCCCATCTGCAGACTGCGACCGGATTACCGGTACGCCACTGGATAGAAGGGCTGGATCGCAGGCTTACCCTGTAGAAAAAAATAACTTGTACTTTTTGTAAGACCCGCGTACCCTCCGTTTCGTCAACCCTGCGAACCGGAGGATGCGATGCCCGCACTTGCAACATCTGCCGTATCAAGCCGCCTTACTTTCAACAGCGGGCCAACACCCTCCAGAGCAGGAAGCGTCCCTGCGGAACCCCTGCGCACGCAGTCGGTGCCGGTCTACGAACAGGAACTGTGGACCAGCAAGCAGCGTCAGGCGAATCCGCTGCACGAGATCTCATACCGCGCCTGCTTCAAGCCGCAACTGCCCGCGTATTTCATCGAACGGCTGACGAAAGCGGGCGACACCGTTTATGATCCGTTCAGCGGACGCGGCACCACCGCGGTCGAAGCCGCATTGCACGGGCGCAACGTGATCGCCAACGACATCAATCCGCTGTCCGCGATCCTGACGCGGCCGCGGCTCGAAGTTCCCACGCTCGCGCAAGTCGACGTCCGCCTCAGATCGATATGCCTGTCGCCCAAGGCGCGCCGCGATCTCGACCTGTCGATGTTCTTTCACCCCAATACCGAGCGCGAACTCCTGAGCCTGCGGGATTACCTCAATCTGCGGCGCAGCGCAGACACGGAAGACAACATAGACCGCTGGATCCGCATGGTCGCCACCAACCGGCTCACGGGGCACTCGCCGGGATTCTTCTCGGTCTACACGCTGCCGCCCAACCAGGCGGTACTGCCGGAAAACCAGATCAAGATCAACGAGAAACTCGGGCAGGAGCCGACCTACCGCGACATCCGCGCGCTGATCCTCAGGAAATCCATGCAGCTGCAGGGTGCGCTGAATGCCGCCGATCGCTGGCGGCTGCACCAGGCCGCGGCCTGTGCCCAGTTCCTGGAAAACGATGCCGCAGCGACCGCAGAGATATTGAGCGATAGCGTGCAGCTGACCGTGACCTCGCCGCCGTTCCTGAATGTCGTGCAATACGCGCAGGACAACTGGCTGCGCTGCTGGTTCAACGGCCTCGATGCCGAGACCATAGGCAGCCAGATCACCATGAGCACCACGACGGACGACTGGTCTGTCGCGATGTCGGGTGTGCTGCGCGAACTGTATCGCATCACCCGGCCCGGCGGCTGGGTCGCGTTTGAAGTCGGCGAAGTGCGCAATGGGAAAATCCGGCTGGAGGAAATCATCGCCCCGCTCGGCAATGAAGTCGGCTTCAAATGCAAGGCGATCCTGATCAATGCCCAGCAATTCACCAAGACTGCGAATATCTGGGGGGTGGCCAACAACAAACTGGGCACCAACAGCAACCGCATCAGCCTGTTTCAGAAGCCGGGCTGAAGCGCAGCAGCCTGTCGACTTGGCTCCGATGCAGCTGAACGGGCGGTGTTAACGGATCGTCGTTGATCGACGCTTCGGCGACAGGCTGCTTAAGAAAGAAGCTTGGCATGTTGCAACGCCACGCTGGTCGGAACCAACGTCACATGCATGGCGCTCTTTTCTGTCTCGTTCTTTCGTTTTTTTCAGTTTAGGAGTTAGTCGGAGCCAAATCCGGCAAACTCCTGGCGGGTCATTCTTTCCGATAGGTGCCGATCAGCTCGGCGTGGGCGAGGATGTGGCCTTGCATCGCTTTTTCCAGCGCCGCCTTGACCGGCTGGCCGAGATCGGGCAGCACCGTGTCGAGGGCATAGAGCTTGTGAAAATAGCGGTGGCGCCCGATCGGCGGACACGGCCCGCCATAACCGGTGCGCTTCCAGTCGTTAAGGCCCTCGCGCGTGCCTGTGGGCAGTTCATTCGGCTTCACCGCTTCCCTGAGGCTGGTCGCCGCGGGAGGCAGGTTGTAGATCACCCAATGCACCCACGTCATCCTGGGCGCTGCTGGATCGGGCGCATCAGGGTCATCAATGATCAGCGCCAGGCTTTTCGTGCCCGCCGGCAACCCGCTCCATTCCAGCGGCGGCGATACATCCGCGCCCTGGCAGGTGTAATGCTGCGGAATGCTGCCGTTGTGCGCGAATGCGGTAGATTTCAGTGTCAATGCCATGCTGATCTCCTGACGATTGAAGACACAACGTCGTCATGACAGGCAACAACCGCCTGCCATGAACGACTCGCAACGCATCTCACCCGATAATTGTTAACGCCCTAACGCTTGGGATCGTTCTCGACTATCACCGGCGCCTCGTAGTCCTGGCGCGTCATCGGCGCCGATTCCCAGCGCCTGCTGGTTTCGCCATCCCACTCCGGGTTGAAGAAGCGGTCGGCATCGGCTTTGGACTTCCACAAATACACTTCGACGACCGATCTCAGATCCTTGGCCATGCCATAGTATTTGCGAATCAGTCCGGGAACGCCCTGGTAATCCGGCGCGGAGCCGTTGATCGCATCGAGCAGATCCTGCCTGCTCTTGCCTTCCATGATGGCGTATTTCCAGATGACGATATGCACAGTATTCTCCTTTCACATGTACAACGATCAAGAGGTACATTCACATATGTCGGTTTATCCTAGCATCCCTCAAAAAAAAGCCGTTGATCCAGGTCAACAGAAAACTTAATCATGCCTGCATGAGAAAGCCGGAACGCAACAGGCGCTAGTAGGCCGCATCGTGCGACGAGAACGCCACGACACAGGGCGCGCCCGACCGATTGCTCCAAGCATGGTTCGTGCCACGTTGCACGACGGTATCGCCTTGCGTCAAATGCACTTCTTCAGCATCGAGGACGAGCGTGATCTCGCCCTCAAGAACCAGGCAGAAGTCCAGCGTTTGTGTCTTTTGCATGTACGGATGCGGCGCCTGCCTGGAGTAGGTAGACGCGGCGGGCGATCCCATTCCCTCGAAAAAAGCCCGCACCTCCGCGGCGCCGACTTTGCCCAGGAACGTATCGTCTGGCGGGAACGCGACGATGCGGCAGACCGAGCCGCCGGCGGGCGGCTCTATGGCATGCGGCATCTGCAGCGTCTCCCGCACCCCCTTGATCAGCGCCGGTGTGCTGTCTGTCACCCAAATCCGCGTCGATGCATATCCAGGCCGCGCCGGATCGGTGCGCACGTCGGGAGACGGACCATCGCAGATGGCGCGTGATTCACCCTGCTCGTCGTCGATCGTCACGATTCTGCGCACAGGTTTTGGCTTGTCGCTCATCATTCGTCGCCGGAACCGGCGCCCATCATGACGAACGCCATCAGGCTGCCCTCGCGCGGATTGCACCATCCATGCCAGTTGCCGAGCTGGACCACCACGTCGCCCGGCTTCATCACGTATTCGCCATGGTCGAGAAGCAGGACCCGCTCGCCCTCCAGCATGATCCCGTAATCCACCGTGTCTGACTTGTGAACCGGGGAAGAAAAAGCGTTGGCGCCACCGCGGTCCCAGGTTCCGCCGGGCCGCTGTCTAGGCTCATGGAGCGGCACTGCGGTCGGATCCTTATCCGGGTCGTAACCCGGCGGCTTGGGCGGCGACTGCACGATGCGCAAATGCCCGCCTTGATGGGGCGGCTCGAAACTGAACGGCAGCCTGCCGTCGTCGCGGTCGCCGGAAATCACGGCGGGACAGCTCTGGTAAACCCACACGTCGGTCATGCAGGTGCCGGGCCGGATCGCCCCGGGATTGACGTTGGGCGCTGCGCTGTCATAGAACACCCGCGACCTGCCTTGGGTATCGTTGCCCGTCACTACCCGGCGTATTGCTTTCAGTTTGTCAGTCACTGGCGGCCTGCTTTCCCGCTTGCCCTAGTTGGATTGAAGCTTCAGTTGCCTGATAATTTTCGCCCATTTCTGGATGTCGTTCCTGATGATGGCCGCAGTCTCGTCCGGTGGCGTGCTGAAAATCTCGGCGCCTTCGCTTGCCAGGCGCGCCTTGACTTCAGGCTGTTGCAGCACCTTGGCGAGTTCCTGGTGCAGGCGCGTGATGATCACGCGCGGAGTCGCGCCCGGCACCATGATCATGTGTCCGCCCACGTCATCCAGGCCTGTGACGCCCGACTCGGCAATGGTAGGCACCTCAGGCAGTCTCGCCGATCGCTGTGACCCGCTGACCGCGATCGCGCGCAACCTCCCCGACTGGACCAGCGGCAAGCTCGCAATCATGTTCGCGAGCTGGAATTGAACCTGCCCCGCGACCAGGTCATTCAGCGCCGGGCCCGCTCCCTTGTACGGTATATGGACAACGTCGATGCCGGCGTTGGCCTTAAACACCTCCGTGGCAAGGTGCGGGCCGGTGCCAGCGCCGCCCGAGGAATAATTGAGATCTCCGGGTCGCGCTTTCGCCAGCGCGATCAGCTGCTTCACGGACCGCACCGGCAGCGCCGGATGGACCACCAGAATGTACGGCGCGCCGGCCAGTATCGTGACCGGGGTCAGGTCCGCCAGCGGATCGTATGGCAGCTTGGGATACAGGCTGGCATTAATCGTATAAGTGGCGACGGCAACCAGCAGCATGGTGTAGCCATCTGGCGCGGATTTGGCGGCCAGGTCGATGCCCAGCGTCCCGCCCGCCCCGGTGCGGTTGTCCACAATCACCGCCTGTTTCATGCTCTCGGTCAGCTTCTGTCCCATAGAGCGCGCCAGGATGTCGCTCGGTCCGCCGGGGGCGAGCGGCACAATCAGACGGATCGGCTTCGAGGGATAGGTCTGGGCCGCCACCGTCCCCGCAGCCAACGCTGCCGCCAATATCATCCCCCTTCCCAAGCGCATCTTCGATCTCATACATTCCTCCATTATTATGAAAACTACGGCCCAGCCTTTATTCCTAGAGCCTGCCCCCCAGTAAATCCATAGCGGTGCGGCTGAAGATCTGCTCAAGTTCCGCCGCCTTGATACCCCTGACCTTCCTGATCATGGCAAGCGGCGCCTCCTCGCCCATGTCGAACGGCGCGTCAGTGCCGATGGTGACCCGGTCGGCGCCGACCAGGTCGATGAGGTATCGCAGAGCACGCTCGTCATGGATCAGGGCGTCGTAGTAAAAGCGCCGCAGGAGCTTGCTGGGCGAGGTCTTCGTTGCCGCGCTCGAATCCTTTCGCACCTTGTGGCCGTGCGCGAAACGCCCTATCTGATACGGCACGAAGCCGCCGCCATGAGCGAGGCAGATTTTGAGTTTCTTGAGGTCGTCCAGCGCCCCGCTCAACATCAGGTTGGCCACCATGATCGTCGTCTGCAGGGGATTGCCGATGAGGTTGCGGAGGTAATACTTTTCCAGCCCGCAGGACGCGTCGAACGAATAGGGATGCGTAAATATGAACACCTTGAGGTCCTGCGCGCGCTTCAGCACCGGCCTGAAGCGCGGCTCGGCCAGTTGCTCCGCCTCCACCGAAGTCCCGAGTTCGACGGCGCGAAAACCGTGCTCCCGCACTACGCGCTCGAGTTCCGCCACCGCAGCATCCGGATGCTGCATCGGGATCGTGCCCATGCCGCGCAGCCGGTCGGGCTGGGCCGCGGCCATGTTCGCGATACCGTCGTTGATGATGCGCGATGACTCCAGCGCGGTGTCCGCATCCAGCCAATAGAAAAACACCATGGGCGCCGGCGAGATGAACGACACGTCTAGCCCCTTGCGGTCCATGCCGGCAACCTTGACGGCGGGATCGTAAAACTCCTCGAACACGGGAAAAGTGTGGCCGCCCTCGCGTATGATGCGCCGCTTGCCGTCCTTTTCCTCGAGGCGCATCTGGTAGCGCGCAGGATTTTTCCCGATTGCCTGCAGCATTTCCGCGGGTATGACGTGGCTGTGGACGTCGATCCTCTGTGGACGCTTCTGCTTGGCTTTGCGCGCGCGACGCGAGCGGATGGTCCCGGTTTTAGTGGTTTTTCCTGTTGCCATGCGTGTTTCCTTTCAAAGTAGTCGATCTAGGCTGCAGCCATCAGGTGCCAACAACCCCTGCAGGCATTGCTAAAGAAGGCAACAGGCAAGTGCAAATGCTCGCAGCTGCTCAACGGTCGGGCCGCGCGCCGGACGCCTTCACAGCCGCTCCCATTTTTTCGATCTGCACGGCAAGATAGGCAGCGAGTTCCTTAGGCGTGCTTCCTGTCGCCTCGACGCCGATATCCGCCAGGCGATCCCGCAAGCCCGGGGACTGCGCAGCTTTAACGAGCTCGCGATTGAGCTTGTTGATGATGGCGGACGGAGTCTTAGCGGGCGCGAACACGCTGTACCAGCCGATGAACTCGTAGCCGGGGACTGTTTCGCCTATCGCGGGCAGTTCCGGCACGATTGCGGAGCGTTTCGCACTGGTCACGCCCAACGCACGCAACCGGCCCGAACGGACCGAGGACAGTACGGCGGGTATCACGGATATCACCATCTGCACATGGCCGGCCATCGTGTCGATCATCGCCGGCGTGACGCCCTTGTAGGGAACATGTTCGATGTTGATGCCGGTCATGCTCTTCAATATTTCCGCGGACAGATGCGGCGGTGAGCCCGAACCGCCGGAGCCGAACCGCAGTTGGCCCGGCTTGGACTTGGCGAGCGCGATCAGTTCGCTGACCGTGGTTGCCGCGACCTGGGGATGAACCGCGAGGATGAACGGGGTCGAGCCCATATGGCTGATCGGGGAGAAATCCCTGGTGAGACTGAAAGGCAGATTGTCGTACATCGCCGAGACAATGGCGGCCTGGGAAGTGATGATGACGAGCGTGTATCCGTCGGGCGCCGCTTTTGCCGCAATCTCCGTGCCGATGATGCCGCTTGCACCCGGGCGAGTGTCCACGATCACCTGCTGGCCCCACGCCTCGGTAAACCTCGCCCCGATCAGCCGGCCCAGCACATCGGGGCCCGAACCGGGGGAACTCAGCGCGATGAGGCGGATCGGCTTCGCCGGATAATCTCCGGCCTTGGATCCCTGCGCTTGCGCCGCGCCCGCTACCAGCATGAATACTGCCGCCGTGGCTATCCATCCGTTGCGTTTCGATGCTCTCATGGCTACCCTCCTCGTTATAAACTCAGAGCGCCTGGACGCGCTCTACCGCCTCAGTCCGCGCCTCCCTATTCCCTTTGCGCGGTAGAGTCCTCCATCGCCTGCCGTGACATAGAGGCTTCCCAGGCCAGCATCGCCGAACGCGCAGCGCATCGGCATATCAGCGGGCGCCGGGTGCGTCTCCAGTATCGTACCACCAGGCGAGACCACGATGATGACCGGGCCCGAACCGCTTTTCTTCCAGCCCAGGCAGGCGATGATGTTGCCGTCGCTGTCAAGACACATCCCTTCGATCCCGCGCTCGACTGCCGCAAAGGTAAGCAGCGTCTTGCAGTGCCCGGCACTGCCGTGCGCGCTGAGCGGATAGGCGAAAAGCTGGCACACGTCGCCGCGCTCCACGTCGCCGTCTGCGACGTACAGCGTTTTTCCGTCCGCTGACAACACCACCGCGCGCGGGCCGAGCGTGTCGTGGGTGACGCGGGTTAGCCGCCAGAGCCGGGGCCCGCAGCTGTCCATGCGCAGGACTGACGCGTGGGGCAGAAACGGATAGGCCGGCGGACCGAACGGCGGCTGGGAATTGTAGGGATCGGCGATCCACACGCGTCCACTGCCGTCGATCGCCACATCGACAGGCTGGTTGTGATGCGCGCCGTCGAGAAGTTCCTGCGTCGTCGCAGTCGAACCGTCGGCGAGGAAGTGGACCACGCGGCGCCCGCCTTCCTGCGCGCCGAAGACTGTGCCGTCTTTCGCTATCGAGATGCCGTTCGTGCGGCCGGTCCATTTCCGGAATACTTCCGTCTTTTCCGATGCCGGGTCATACCGCAGGATGCGCTCTTCCGCGACCGCGCTGAAAAGCATGCCACTGCCGTCCCACGCCAGTCCGCCGGTCCGGCCCTTGAACGGTCCGGCAACGAGTTCGAAATTCCAGGCCATTCTGTTCTCCTGTTCCAGCCTAGCGTGAAGGCACGCCGGCGATGTTGATCCGTGTGCGCACCACCGAGCCTATCATCGTAATGTAAAGCGATTTCCAGTCGTCATCGCCAAACGCGATGTTTGTGGGGTGATGCCCCTCGGTCTTGATGCGGACGATCGTCTTGCCCGACGGATCGTGCACCCAGATGCCGCCGGGTGCCGTGCACCACACGTTGCCCGCCACGTCGCATTTGAGGCCGTCCGGTACACCTCGCTCGGGGCCGGTGTACTGATGGAACACGCGCGCTTTGCCCACGGTGCCGCCAGCCTTCACGTCATAAGCGCGAATCACGCGCTCGCGGCTGCAGTTCACGTAGAGGATTTTCTCGTCAGGCGAAAAACACAGCCCGTTGGGATAGATGTTGTCCTCGGTGACGGCCGTCATTTCCTTGCCGTCGGGTGAAATGCGGAACACGGGCTGCGTCTCAAGATAGCGCTGCAGATCGTGGCCGACCATGCCCACGTTGAGCAATCCACCCGGCGGATCGGTGAACCAGACCGAGCCGTCCGACATCACGACGATGTCGTTTGGGCTGTTCAGTTTCTTGCCCTGCCACTTGTCGGCAAGCGTCTTCCAGGTTCCATCCTTTTCAAGCCGGAACACGGTGCGGCCGCCCCAGCCTGCAACGACCAGCCGGTTTTCAAGGTCGAGGCACGTGCCGTTCGCCTTGACCGACGGGGACAGTATCGCCTCCTGTCCGACGCCCGGCTTCCACCTCCAGATCGTGTCGCCAATGATGTCGGTGAAAAACAACTGCTTGTTTTTAGCGTCCCACGTCGGCCCTTCGCCGAAAATAATGTCCCGCGCAATGATGTCAACAGGCGGGCCAGGGTCGATGATGCGCTCCCAGCCGGGCGCGCACAGGTCGACTTCCACTTTCAGGGTCTCAAGCGATCCATGCATCGGTTGCTCCTTTCCTTACGATCTTAATGTCCACCGCCGGCGGCGCCGGTCCAGGTCTTGGGAGAAAACGCGCGGTGATCCGTCACGACGTCGATGACCACGGGCTTGCCGGCGGTCAGCGCGCGTTCCATCGCTTTCGGCATGTCCGCAGGTTTCTCCACGCGGATCCCGACGCAGCCCAGCGACTCCGCGACTTTCGCGAAATTCACGTTGGAGAAGCCCCACATTTCGCGGCCGCGCTCGTCGGGATCGCCGCCGTACGCCTTATCGAAATGAGGAATTTCCTGATTGAGCGAACTGTTGTTGTTGACGACCACTACGAGGTTAATGCCGTAGCGCGCCGCGGTCTCCAGTTCGGCGAGATGGTAATAAAACCCGCCATCGCCGGTAAAACACACTACTGGCGTATCGGGGAGCGCGCACTTGACGCCGAGTGCGCCCGGGAATCCCCACCCGAGCGAGCCGGCGCAGCGTATGAGCCGCTGGCCCGGGCGCGTGAACTCAACCATGGCGCCGGCCCAGATGCCGGAGTGCCCGGTGTCGCATACCAGCACGGCGCCTTCCGGCAGCGCGCGCGTGATCTCGCGGCACACCCGTTCCGGGCGCATGGGCACGGCCTCCGAATTCAGATTGGCTGCGACCGCAACGCGCCAGTCCTCGACGAACCCGCGGACTGCCGCGAGCCAGGGCGCGCGCTTCGCGCCACCGGTGCCGGCCGCGGCCAGCATCTGCTGCAACACGGTCTTCGCATCGCCGAGCAGCGCGAGCTGCGTCGGATAATTGCGGCCGATCTCGCGCGAGTCGATGTCAAGGTGAATGACGGGTGTGCCCGGCTTAGGGATCTGCCAGCGCGCGGTCACCTGCCCGCCGGTGTGGCTGCCAATGTAGAACACGAGATCGGATTCGCCCACCGTGCGGTTGGCGCAGGTGCGCGAGTAGGTTCCCACCACGCCGACCGCGAGTGGATGTGTATCGGATATCGCACCCTTGGCGTTGAGCGAAGTCGCCACCGGAATCTGCAGCTTCTCCGCAAGCGCCACCACCTCGGCCTGCGCACCGGACCACGCCACTCCACCACCTGCAACGATCACCGGGCGCTCGGCGGCATCGAGCAGACTCAGCGCTCGAGTAACCGACGCTTCGTCCGCCGCGGGACGGTACGGGGGTACCTGCCTGAACTGGTCCTCCACCCGCAGTTCGAGCTCCGCCTCGGTCATGATGGATTCCGCATGATGCCCGCTGATTTGCAGATGTACTGGGCCGGGCGCACCCGTGGTGGCCTCGCGAAACGCCTGGCGCAGCATGTCGGGCAGGCGCGCGATATGGTCGACGTGCGCATTAAACTTGGTGGTGGGCTCGAACTGCGTGAAATCCTCGAGTTCCTGGTAGGCATGGCGGTGGCGCGCCAGTGGCGCGGGCCCGCCGGTCAGCGCGATCACCGGCGAGCACGCAAGATACGCGTCCTTCAAACCTGCCGCGAGGTTGGAAGCGCCCACGTGCTGCGCCATGCACACGCCCGGCTTGCCGGTTGCGCGCGCGTAACCGTCCGCCATGTAGGCGGCGGACTTCTCACCATGCGTCATTACGCGACGTATGCCCATGCCTTCCATCGCGGTGAGCGTCTCCAGCAACATCTGGGGCACGTAAAAAATATGCGTAACGCCATATCCGCGCAGCGTCTCGGCGATAAAACGGGGGCCGCTGATCTTTGGCATTTATTCACCTTTAATATCAATTAGATATGATTTATTTGCCAATCGTGAGTGAGAAACCGGCGGCACCTGAGGATTAAAGATACGGGCGTGCCGCACCTGCGTGGAACCCCGGTCACGAGACATGTTCAGGTCGATCCCAGTATGCCGTACCACCTTATCGGGTTTAATGATAGCAAGCACGAGAGTATGAAATATAAGAATATTTATCTATTGCTCGATAACCTGTCGTTATAATTGAATGCATGAATCTGCAACAACTGCGCTACCTGCACGGCATCGCCGACGCGGGCTACAACATCTCACGCGCCGCTACGGTGCTGCACACGTCCCAGCCGGGAATCAGCAAGCAGATTCAACTGCTTGAGCAGGAGCTGGGCGTCGACATCCTGCTGCGCAAGGGAAACCGCATCGTGGGCGTTACCGAGCCCGGACGCTCGGTACTGGAGATCGCCCGGCGCATGCTGCACGACGCCGACAACCTGAGAAACATCGGCGCTGACTACACGCAAAAGGGCAGCGGCAGGCTGGTCGTGGCGACGACCCACATCCACGCCCGTTACGTGCTGCAGGCCGTGATCAGGAATTTCATGCGCACACACCCCAAGGTTCAGCTCGTGCTGCGTCAGGGCAGCCCGTCCCAGATCGCTGAATTGGTGGCCTCCGGCGAAGCGGATCTGGGGATCAGCAGCGAGCCGTCGGAGCCCGTCCATGAACTGGTGATGCTGCCGTGCGCCCGCCTGGAACGCAGCGTCATCACCCAGCCCGGGCACCCCCTGCTCTGGGTAAAACGGCTGACCTTGAAGGCCATTGCAGGCTATCCGATCATCACGCTCGACCAGAGCTTCGCCGGCGGCTCGGCGGTGCTGCGCGCTTTCGATGCCGCGCGCATACAGCCCAACATCGCGCTGTCGGCGATCGACGCCGACGTCATCAAGACTTACGTCGAACTGGGTCTGGGCATCGCCATCCTGCCGGCCGTGGCCTACGAGCCGGCACGTGATCGCAAACTGCGCGCCATCGATGCCAGCGGGTTGTTCGAACCGACCATCACCAGAATAGAAATGCGGCGCGGCAGCCACTTGCGGGATTACATGTATGACTTCATCGGCAGCGTGGCGCCGCGCTGGGACCGCCCGACCATCGAGAAAATGATGCGCGCAGGCGCACGGGTTTCCGGATCCATTCGATCCTGATCTCCACCGAGCAGTCCGCCGCGGCGATGCGCCGCCGGCTTGTGCTAGTATTATTTCTCGCGGCGCAGCGCGTTACTCGAAACATCCGGCGCGAACCCTGAGTATCTTGTTCCCGGTTCAAGGTTGCCATGCCCATCCATTACGAAAAACTCACCAGCTGGAAAATCCCGGCAGTCGAGCAAAAGCTCACTCGGCGCGACACCATGCTCTACGCGCTCGGGGTCGGACTCGGCGCCGACCCCTGCGACTCCGCGCAACTCAAATTTGTTTACGAGGAACATCTGCAGGCGCTGCCAACGATGGCCATCATCCTCGGCTATCCCGGCCCGTGGCATGCCGACCCCGAACTCGGCATCACGCGCAGCCATGTCGTGCATGGCGAACAGGGATTCATCAACAACAAAGCGCTGCCGGTGGAAGGCACCATCGTCGGCCACACCCAGGTCACCGGCGTGATCGACAAAGGCAAGGACAAGGGCGCACTGGTCATGACCCGATGCGATGTGCGCGACAAGGCCAGCGACGAACTGATCTGCACGTTGTCTTCGACCACCTTCTGCCGCGCCGATGGCGGCTTCGGCGGACCATCCGGGCCAATCAGGGACCCGCATCCGATTCCCGCAACGGCAGCGCATCAGATCTGCGACCTGGCGACGCTGCCGCAGGCGGCACTGATTTACCGGCTCTCCGGCGACTACAATCCGCTGCATGCCGACCCCGCTTATGCGCAGAAAGCCGGTTTCAAGATGCCCATCCTGCACGGGCGCGCTACATTCAGCATCGCGGGCCACGCGATACTCAAGACCTGCTGCGGCTATGACCCGGCCCGATTCAAGAGCATGGAGGGGCGCTTCTCTTCTCCGGTGTATCCGGGCGAGACCATACGCACCGAGATCTGGCAGGACGGCCAAGTGGTCTCGTTCCGCTCCACCGTGCCGGCGCGCGGCGTGACGGTGATCAACAACGGCCGCGCGGAAATCGTTTAAACAAGCATAGACACGAAGGACACGAAGGACACAAAGGTAAACCAAATAAGAATAAACAAATACCACGAAGCTCTGTTTGAATCATGTTGTTAATATGATTTATAGCTTTTCCTTTGTGTCCTTCGTGTCCTTCGTGTCATTGCTTTTTTAGAGGTGACAGCAGACACGCGTGTCTAACCCTTCCCAAAACGACGACGCTTCCTGGCTGGCCTGGCTGTGCCTGAGCCGCGCCAGCTTCGCGCTCATTTTCACCGCCTACGCCGCCGCCATCCCGCTGCTCACCCCCGAATGGGGCATGAGCGCCGGCCAGACCGGGCTGGTCCAGTCGTCATGGCACCTCGGCTATCTCGTCTCGCTGTTCACGGTCGGTTTTCTTTCCGATCGTTACGGCGCCAAGCGCGTGTTCCTGGTCTCCAGCATCGGCGCAAGTGCAAGCGCGATGATCTTCGCGGTGTTCGCCGACAGTTTTCTGTCCGGCGTTCTGCTCTACGGCCTCACCGGGCTTTTCTCCGGCGGCTCCTACACGCCGGGCCTCACGCTCATATCGGAGCGTGTCGCGTCCAACAAGCGCGGGCGCGCTATGGGCTTCTATCTTGCCGCGGCCTCGTTCGGCTATGCCATGGCGCTGGTGCTGACGGGCGCGCTTACGCCGTGGATAGGCTGGCGCGGCGCGTTCATCGTGAATGCCAGCGGCCCCCTGCTCGGCACGCTGCTCGCGCTCTACGCGCTGCGCGCGACACCCAACCTCATCCATCCCGCCCCGGCGGGACAGCCCGCGACCGGATCGCTGCCGGTGGTGCTCGGCAACAAGCCGGCGATGCTGGCGACCTGGGCGTATACCTTTCACTCGTGGGAAATGCTCGGAATGAAAGCCTGGATGCCGGCGTTTCTTGCGGCCGCCGCCTATGTCTCGGGCAGCACGGCCACCGCAGCGGCCAGTCTCGGCGCGGGGCTGACGGCGATCGCCTATATCGGCAGCATGGCGGGCAGCGTCGCCGGTGGCGCGCTGTCGGACCGCATGGGGCGCACCTGGACCATGCTCGTGATGTCGTTCGCCAGCATTACGTGCTCACTGACACTGGGATGGATGATCAGCCTGCCGCTGTGGCTGCTGGTCGTGATCGCCGCTTTTTACAGCTTCGTCGCCATCGGTGATTCCTCGGTCTATTCCTCGGCGATCACCGAACTGGTGCCGCCACGCTATATCGGCGCGGCCTATTCTGTGCGCTCGGCGCTGGGCTTCGGCGCCGGCGCTGTCAGCCCGTGGGTCTTCGGTCTGGTGCTCGATGCAACGCGGGCGGCGGATGCATCGCCGACATGGTCGTGGGGACTGGCGTGGTGCGCGCTCGGCATCGGCGCCCTGTTCGGCCCGCTCGCGGCGCTGCGCTTGCGGCGCATGCCGGAGAGCGCGCTTATGGCAGGCGGCAAACGTTAAGCGATCGGTCCCGGTCTGCTGATGCCAAAACCCTGCGCATAATCCACGCCGGTCTCGCGCAGCTTGACCACCGTGGCGTCGCTCTCCACGAACTCGGCAACGGTGCGCATGCCCATCCTGCGCGAAATCGCGACGATTTCCCGCACCCGGGATAAATCATCCGGACCGGTCAGCAGATTCTGGATAATTACGCCATCGATTTTGAGAAAATTCAGCTTCAGGCCCTTGAGCGGCGCAAACGATGCCTGGGTGCTGCCGAAGTTATCGAGCGCGAACCGGCACCCGAGCGGCTGCATCACCGTGATATAGGCCCGCACCGCAGCATGCTGGTTAACGACATCCGGTTCCGCAATTTCGAAACACAGGTGCTCGCCGGGAAATTTATGAGTCTGCAACTCGCGCTTCACGTAAAGCGCGAACTCGGGATCGCTTAGTGATGCGCCGGCGAGGTTCACGCAGTAGACAGGCATGCGCCATGCCGGATCGCTGCGCTGTTTCTCCCCTGCCCACCTGATCAGGTTCCGCACCACCCAGCGGTCGATTTCGGGCATCAGGTTATAACGCTCGGCCACCGGGAAAAAGCTGCCCGGCGGGATCATGTATTGCTCCTCCTCCTTCAGCCGCAGCAGCACTTCGACCAGCTGCAAATCAGGGGCGGGCGCAAGCGACTGAATAGCCTGCGTGAACAGGATAAACTGGTCTTCCTTGAGCGCCCGCATGAGTTCGTCTCGCGGATGCAAAGCCTGTGGCGCAACGTTGGCAGCGTCTGCAATCAGCGCATAGAATCCTTCCGGGTCTTGCACTGCCGGCGGGAACGGCAGCAGCGTGACGGCACAGTTGGCCATCCCGCCATACGGCTGCTCCAGCCTCACTTCGTAACGGGTTTCCGCGCCGGCGAATACACCGGCAAGCTTCGACTTCAGCTCATTGTAAAACTCGCTGCCGACTACGTCGCGCAGCAGCTCACCGTTAATCTGCCCGCCGTACCTGCTCCATTTTGCAAAGGCATGATTGTGATAGCGGCAGCGCTCCTCGCGATCGGCGAAGACGATCATGACCGGCAGCGCATCGTTGATGAACTGGAAACGCTCGTTGGCGTGCTTCAGCGCCTGGCCCGCGTGCTTCAATCTCTGGCTTTCCTCGGCCAGCAGCTCCTTGATTCGCTGCAATTGCCGCGTGCGACGCAGGACCAGCCATTGCGCTCTCGAGGTCTGGCTGGCAATCGCGGAGACCGCCGCAAACAGCACCCCCGCCAGGAATGCAACCCACTGCAAGTCCAGCAGCGTGAAGTAAATCGTGGCCAGCAGCATGGCCCCGAGCACCAGGACCAGCCCGACGCCGGCGAACGCGCGCAGGTAACGAATCATGACTCCTCCCCCGGTTCGCGACTGCGACCACGACCCTGTCCATCACCACGGGACAGGGCCGGGGCATGCTTCGATTAGCAGCGCATGCGGAAAAACGGAGCGCACATGACCCGTGCTCCGTTGTCCCATCATACCTTAGGACCCGTTGCCCGCGCAGCCAGCGGCGGCGCCGGCTCGCGCTGACGATCAAGCGTGCAGCCGGAACATATACGGATCATCATACGGACTCTTCCGCTTCCGGTCACGCAGCAGCCCCGGGGAATGCGAGTATCGCTTTCGTTTGACCCGGCCCAATGCTAATCTGTCTGTCATATCCCAGCCTGGCGGAACCCGCGTTTCGAGGCCCCCGCACTGCCGCACCGTCAAGATTCGACGCCAGGCGCCAGCAGAGCGCAGCATCCTAAACTATAAGGAGACAATCATGGCATCCAAGCTTTTACAGCGGGTTGCGGTCGCGGCGGCACTCGCCGCAAGCACGGCGGCATGGTCGGCGGATCCTGCCCAGGACTATCCGAACCGGCCGATCCGGCTCATCACCGGCTCGCCTGGCAGCACCTCCGACATCAGTGCGCGTTTCGTTGCGCAGAAGCTTTCAGAATTGTGGCGTCAGCAGGTGGTGGTCGACAACCGCCCGGGAGCCGGCGGCATCATCGGTGCGGAGATTGCAGCCACGGCGAACCCCGATGGCTACACGTTGTTCGTCGGCCAGATCGGCACCCATGCCAGCCCGCAGTTCCTGTTCAAGAAACTCGCTTACGATCCGGTCAAGGACTTCGCGCCGATTTCGCTGATGACCAATTCCGGGATCGCGTTGGTGGTGAATGCCTCGGTACCGGCGAATAATCTCAAGGAATTCGTCGCCTACGCCAAGTCGAAACCCGGCAGCCTCAACTATGGATCGGCGGGCGGCGGCACCAGCAGCCAGCTCTCCGGCGAGCTGTTCAACCAGATCACCGGCGCGAAACTCGTGCATATCCCGTACAAGGGTGCCGGCTTTGCCCTGAGCGGTGTAGTGTCGGGCGAAGTGCAGGCGGCGTTCCTGTCGACGACGACCGCCAGCGTGCAGGTGAAGGCCGGCAAGCTCAGGGCGCTCGCGGTGTTGAGCCAGAAACGGTTCTCGGCCGCGCCGGACATTCCGACCGCGGCGGAACAGGGTTTCCCGGGGATAGACGCCAGCGTATGGTTCGGCATGTTTGCGCCGGCCGGGACGCCCAAGGCCATCATCACAAAAATCAACCTCGCCGTGGTCTCCAGCCTGAAAAGTCCGGATGCAATACGCGTGCTCGAGGCGCAGGGCGCCGAGGCGGTGCCGACGACGCCCGAACAGCTCGGCGCGTTCCTGAAAAGCGAGATCGCCAAGTGGGGCAAGGTCATCAAGGAAGCGCGCATAGGCGTCAACTAGGCGTTTGCCGAGTGCTGAGTGGAGAAAGCGGATCATGATGAAAAAAAAACCGGCTGCAACCGTTGCCCGAACCGCGGGACCGGCGCCCGGAAAAAGCGCGGCGCGACCGATCGCCCCGACTGCGTCCCAGCGCCCGCCGCACGGATTTTCGGTCACGCAACCGGTGCTCGGCTCGGACATCCCCATGGATCTTGTGTTTGTCCTGACCCGGGACGAGATTTATGTGCCGGTGGCCATCCGCAAGCCGAAGGGAGACGGCCCGTTCCCGGTCATCACCATGGGGCGGGGCGACGGCAGAGGCGGTTATATCCACGTGCAAACGCAGGTGGAACGGCTGGCCGCAATGCAGGACCGGATGATCGAGCGCGGTTATGTCGTCGTTTACCTGAACTATCGCAACGAGATTCCGCACCTGTACGAGCAAAGCGGCCAGGCGGCCAATCTTCCCGACGACATCAGCGGCGGCGACAACCGGACACTGAAATCTGCGCCGACGCTCGATTCCGATGATTTCATCGCGATCATCAATTTCCTGAAAACCCTGCCGTACGTCGACAAGCACGCCATTGGCGCCGTGGGCGTCAGCCACAGCGGCGAGATGATATTGAAGGCTGCAGCCCAGATCGATCTGGCGGCCGGTGTGGCGATCGAAGGCGCGTCCCACGAATTCCTGAGCGTGAATACCGGCCCCACCGCGCCACGCAAAAAAGACGAGATCCAGTACCAGGACATCGAAGTGGTCCGCAAGAATGCTGACAAGGCCAGTGCGATGAAACGCATCCGCAATATACAAACGCCCATCCTGCATATCGGGCGCAACAAGGACCACCTGCAAGGCATCTTCAAACTGGCCCACGAGTGGATGCTGGAAGCCGGCAAGGATTCAACGTGGGTGAGTTTCGAACATCCCGATCACGGCTTCCCCTACATTTACCAACAGGCCGACGGATCGTACCGGCCCAGCGCTGTTCAGCAGCAGGCATTCGATCTTTTTATGGACTACTTCGACCGGCATCTGAAGCGCCGGCGCGGAAGAAAATAGCGGTGCGCCGGGCAACCAGGTCGCGCAAACCCGGGTTAGCTCACTCAGATCCATATTATTGGGGCGCAACACCGGCTGCCCGTCTGCAGCGGTTAAAATCAGGACTTATCGCGCAAGAAGAATGAACACCGCGGCACACAGTGCGGTCACGGACAAGGCCGTTGCCGCAATACAGAGCGCCAGTATCCGCTGATGCCTGGTTTCCGCAAGTGCCGCCCCCTGCTCCAAAGCCTCGACAGTGGTTTTGATCTGGCCTGCCAACTCCTTGATGTGCATATCGTTCCTGGAAGCCGCGGCCTGCAGTTCCGTGATCTGTTGCTGCAGCAATACCGGCTGATCGGCGACAGGATCGGCACTTTTCCTGGTGAATGCCGGCGCAGCCGCGGAAACGATAGTGCCGACATGCGGCAGAACGGCCTTGAGTGCAGGAATGAGCCAGGCGGGCATTTATGAGTCTCGGCGTGAAAAAAGCGGGGTAAAAGACGACCGGCAAATCGGCATTGTGCGCGTGACCCGATTCATCCACAAGCCGGTCAACGGGTTAGTATGCCTATCCGGACTTCACCCCGTCACCCGCCATTGTGCGATAAGCGCTTTCAAGATGTCTGACATGACGTTCGGTATCAAACAAGGGCATGGTCAGCCGGTTGACAGCCAATCGCTGTCTGATCCCGGCCAACTCGTCCGGATCCCCGGCCAGATGACAAGCGCGTTCCTCATACTGTTCGAGGCTCTCCACGACCATCTCGTCCAGACCGACTGCTTTGAGCATGCTCGACGCCCAGCGGGAAACAAAGGTCTCACCCGGGCAACTTAACACCGGCAGGCCGGCCCACAGCGCATCCGCGGCCGTGGTGACGGCATTGAAACCGAGCGTATCGAGAAACAGATCCGCCAGGCGATAGCGGGCCAGGTGTTCCTCGATGGGAAGGAAAGAGGCGAAGATCAGGCGATCTGCGGAAACGCCGCGCCGTGCCGCTTCACTCCTAAGGTTCCCGATCATCCCCTCACTCTTGCCTATCAGCCACAATACGCTGCCCGGCGTGCGTTTGAGCACGCGCATCCAGACCTCGAAAATGTCGGGTTCGATCTTGTAGCTGTTATTGAAACAGCAATAAACGAAGCCCCCTTCCGGCAACCCGAACTCGGCGCGTGTCATGGGGCGAGCCGAAATTGTCTCGCGGTTGTTGAATATCATGCAGCTGTCCGGCAGGTAAACCAGTTTTTCGGTGAACTGGTTTTCCTGGCCCGGCGGGCTGCATGCCTCGTCGGTAATGAAATAATCGATGAATTCCGCGCCCATGCTGCCCGGAAAGCCGTTGTAGCCGACCTGGACCGGCGCGGGCCGCAAGGCCAGGATCTCGGTGCGTGAGCAGGTCGTGTAGCCTGCCAGATCCACCAGGATGTCAATGCAGTCGGCACGTATCATTGCGGCAGCCCCGGCATCGCTCACGCCTTCCAGTTCTCTGAACACATCGCATCCCTGCTCGATGTCGCGCCGGATATCGCTGCAATCACCAGGCTGCAAAGAATAGCAATAGACTTCGAAACTGGCGCGGTCGTGCAACTCGTACAGGCGGCGGGTCAGCCGCCCGACAGGATGAACCCGGAATTCCGGAGACATGTAACCGATCCTGAGTCTGGCGTCCCGCCGGGGCGCCGCAGGCGGCAGCGCAGGAACACTGGCCACATTTCGCGCGACCTGCGCCGCAATGCTTTTGGCCAGCGCCAGCCGCATATCGGCTGAGATTCCCAGGTACAGCGAGTGATACGCCAGGGATCTGTCGTTTAATTCCCGGGCAGTGTTAAGGGCCGATCTCACCAGGGTGTCGAAATGCGCAATAAATGCCGCCCTGTCCGTCCAATCGCACACCATCATGCGCTCGGCGGATTTGAGCAGGTAAATCACCCGTGGATCCGGCGTGACCCGGCTGCCCTCTCCAATCTGGAAACCACTGAAGAAAACATGGAGGCTTTTTTCGTCGATATTTTTCGCCACGTTAAAGGCCAGTTCGGCCTCCGCAAATCGCGCCTGCGCGGAAAGCACCAGGCCCTGACCGATATGCGCTTTCAGATGCATGGGATCCAGTCGCGTCGCCTGGCGATAGGCCTCCAGCGCCGCATCCAGGCGGTTCATGGCCAACAGCACCTCGCCGCAATTGTAGTGTCCGTCCGCCAGGCGCGGGTACAGGGAGGCCAGCCGCAGATTGTTTTCCAGCGCCTCGTCCAGGCGCTTTGCCCAGATCAAGGCCACGCCCCGATTCAACAGGGCTGCCTGGAAACCCGGATCGATGACCAGGGCACGGTCATAATGACGCAGCGCTTCCTTCCCGTCCCCCAAAGTCTCAAGCACCAGACCGATATTGGCCTGTAGTTGCGGATCCTCAGGGCTGAGCGCCAGCGCCTGGCGATAGCTGGTGAGCGCCTCGCTGTTCCGCCCTAATTCAGACAGAACGGCGGCTTTGGCGCTGTAAGCCTGGACATGGCGCGGCTCGAGGTCAACGGCTCTGGAAAATGCGTCGAGGGCCGGCTCCAGCTTGCGGGACATGTGCCGGGTCACGCCCAGCATGAAGCAGGCCTGTGCTCCACCTTCTCCTGAAACACAGCAACGCTGGTACAGCTGTTCGGCTTCCGGCAGCCGTTTTTGCTGAAAAAGGACCCAGGCCTGTTGCATGGTTGAAATCACGGAAGACAATCACTGCGCTCCTTTGCAAATAAATTATAATTCACCTGCATGCCTTCATGCGATTTCAAGCACTGCTGGTATCCGCCGGGTTGGGGTTGACCGGTTGCGCCAGCACTACGGAAGGCGGTGCTGTCGGTGCCGAGCGCAAGCAGTTCCTGCTCATTTCCTCTCAGGAACTGGAACAACTGGCGGGAAAGAGTTATGCCAGGCTGCAGGCCGACGCCTCGAAAAAAGGCATACTCAACACCGATGCGACGCTGACCCGGCGCGTGCGTGCGATTGCGTCGCGTATCGAGCCGCACACCGCTGTGTTCCGTCGCGATGCGCCGGGCTGGAAGCGGGAAGTCATAGTCATCAACAGCAAGGAACTCAACGCGTTCTGCATGCCCGGCGGCAAGATCGCTTTTTACTCGGGACTGATCAATCAGCTCAGCCTGAGCGATACCGAAATTGCCATCGTGATGGGACATGAAATCGCGCATGCGCTGCGTGAGCATTCGCGCGAACAGGTTTCGCAGGCGATCGCCGCACAGGCCACTATCGGGATCGAATCGCTGCTGCCGGTCGTGATACCGCTTTACGACGCGGCACGCGGGCGCAACTGATCGCAATTGCGGGGCCAAACCGGGTCGGAGTCATTCCTGTCAGTACGATCGCACGAAAATGACTTCAGCCCTGTTTTTTGCTATTTACCGGCGACTGTCTTTGCGTCTGTCTTTCCCAGCTTCTTCGCCTGCTTGGCTATCCTCGCGTGTTCCTTCTTGGCTTTTTCCTTCTTGCGCCGGGTTGTGACCGTTTTAGAGTGAGTCAAAGGTTTCTCCTGTCTGCGGGTTGTTGAATTGGCCGTATTTTGATCTGTTTTTGCGTTCTTGGCTAATCCCTGGTCTTTTTTGGGCCGATCGCGCGTATGCGTGACAGCCGCTTCAGGGCTGTTCCCGGTCTATCGATCCGGTTAGTTTACAAAATAGCAATCAGCACCGCGCAAACGATGGCGATCACCATCGCCGCAGCAAACCATCTTCGGTCCGGATTGCCCCATACATGGCGCAGGGTGCTGCTGCTACGCGAAATAGCGTCCGCCCCCGCGGCATCCTGGCCGCCGATCGAGGCCATCGCTGCAAGTCTGTTCAACGCCTCATCGGAATCGAATGCGCTCGAGGGGAACAAGGGGGGCACAGTTCCCGTCACGACGTGGGTGGCTGTAGCAATGTCTGTGCGTCGCGTGCGCTCTTCAGGCTCGTTCCTGGCCATCAGGGTAGCTTCTGAAGCTACCGTAGATTCCTGATTGAGTATCGCCGTGCGCGCATCCAGTGCCACATCCAGCTTTGCGGTTTTTTCCGCATCGGCAGACGCGGATACTGGCATTGTGATGGGCGACTCCGTGAGCTGCTCAAGGCAGGCGCGCAGATCGGCCGCAATCTCCGTCGCGCCCTGGTAGCGCACATCGGGCTCTTTTTCGAGCATCTTCGCAACGATCAGATCGAGCATTTTCGGCAGCGACCGGTCCACTGAACTGGGCGGCGGCGGCAGCGCGATCGTGATGGCGTGCATGAGGGCGGTGACCGTGGGTGCGGAGAACGGCGCCGAGCCGCATACCAGTTCGTGGATCAGGACGCCAAGAGAGAAGATATCGGACCGATGATCGGCGCGATTGCCCGTCACCTGCTCGGGCGACATGTATTTGGGCGACCCCAGCACCGCACCCGCCTGCGTCTGGATATCCGACACCCGGACGCGCGCGATGCCAAAGTCCATGATCTTCGCGTGCCGGCCGCGGATGATCATGACGTTTGCGGGCTTGACGTCACGGTGGACCACGCCGTGCTCGTGGGCGAACGCAAGGCCATCTGCGACCTGCGCTGCGATCTCCAGGGCGAACGGCAACGCGACGCGGCCTCGCTTCATCAACTCGCGCAACTCGATGCCGTCCAGCAGTTCCATCGCCATATAGGCGGTGTCTGCCTCGCGTCCGATGTCGTAAATCGTGATGAGATTGGGATGGTTCAGGCCTCCGGCGGCCCTGGCCTCCTGATAGAAACGGGCCTCGTATTCGGCGCGTTCTTCCGCGTCGGACGACATGATGATGGTCTTGATGGCGACCGTGCGGTTGAGCAGCGGGTCCTCGCCGCGGTAGACGACGCCCATCGCTCCGCGTCCGATTTCGGAGAGGATCTTGTAGCGGCCCAGCTGGGTGATCATCGGGTAACCCATCAGAACCCCACGCCCTTGCGGAAGCTGCGCCAGCTATCGCGCGCGTTCTCGCTCAGACTCTTGTCTCCGCCTTTCGGTTTTTTCGCGCCAAACGCGTGGACGATCGTCATTTCCTCCGCCGGCCCCGGATTGGCATCAACCTTCAGGGGAGGATGCGGGCTGTTGCGCACTTCGATGATGTGGCGTCCGGGCGTGATCTCGATCCGTTTCAGGGGCGGCGTGCTGCCTTTAAGCACGCCATCGATGTAGACATCGCCGCGGGGCGTTACCTGGAATTCAATGACAGCCGGAGCCGCGCGCAGCCCACTGCCGTACAAAGCCATGCGCGCCACCACGCCGAGCGCAAGTATGCCGGCGAAAGCCACGATACCCGTGAGCGCAAGGCGTTTGCGCTGCGAGCGAACTGCGCCCTGGTCCAGGGTGAAAAGTTCGTGCGTGCGAACCTGCGCATCCGTGTGCACGCCGGCAGGACTCAGGCGTGCGGCGCTGTCGGGAGCCTCTGCCTGCAGCGCTTCCTGGAACGGGCGCGTAGCCATCATCCGGGCCGGCGCCGCGGCCCGGGCCATGATCATCCCGGCAGCAATGCCGTCGCCGACGAGTGCCTGGCCGCGATTCGCGTCCTTCGCGATCATTACCGGACCGTGATTGATCCCGATGCAGAGAGGCAGATCCGCGGCCCCGGCTTGCACCCGTTCTGCGAACGCGAGGGCGGCGCCGGGACTGTCCAGCAGCGCCACCACGAGGCCTTGCGGGGCATCCAACACGATGCGCCGCTCAGGCGGCACCGGCTGCAATGCAGCCCGCGCCAAGTCCTCGATCCGGGCCCTGACCCGCCCCTGCTCCGCGACGGCCTTGCGCGTCAGCTCGTGAACGGCCAGCACGATTACGCTGGCGTGAGCAGGCCGGGCAACATCAGTCATGTCTTTCTATCCTCTTTTCCGTCATAGCGCACGGCACCTGCGGAATGTACACCGCGAGGACTCGCCTGCGATAGTGGATAAATGACGCCTGCTCTGTTTTTTTTAAGTTCTTAGCAGCATGTACCGTGCTTGACTTGCAGCATCAGGAACGACATGATTTGCAGCTACGTCCACCGTGCTTTTGGCTGTGCTTTGCTCCTCCGGAAACGCCTCATCCATACGTGTTTAAGAAGTTCAATTCAATCAAGGAAAAGCGACTATGAACGCCCGAAATTCATTGTGGTGTCTGCCCGCGCTTGCGTCCTGCGCCGTCTTGCTGGCCACCGATGCCGTGGCCCAAACCGCCTCGACCGGCTCGGGACAAGCCTGGCCCTCGCGCCCTATCCGCATGATCGTGCCGTTCGCCGCCGGCGGCGGCACCGACATCCAGGCCCGGCTGTTCAGCGCAAAACTGCAGCCCATGCTGGGGACCGTAATCGTTGACAATCGCCCCGGCGGCGGCGGCAACATCGGTGCGGAACTTGTCGCGAAGGCCCCACCGGACGGTTACACGGTGCTGTTCCAGTCCGCTTCGCTGGCCGTGAACCAGACGCTGTACCGCAAGCTCAACTACAGCGCGGTGCGCGACCTGGCGCCAGTGCTGCTGGTCTCCTCCACGCCGCTGGTGCTGGTCGTTCATCCTTCGGTGCCCGCGAAAAGCGTAAAAGAGCTGGTCGCGCTTGCAAAAACAAATCAGGGCAAGCTCAACTACGCGTCCACGAGCAGCGGCACGACCAGTCACCTGGCTGCCGAGTTGTTCAAGACCCTGACCGGCACCAAAATAGCGCACATCCCCTACAAGGGGTCCGGGCCGGCGGTTACGGCGCTGATGTCAGGTGAAATCGACTTGCTGTTCTCGCCCATGCCGCCGACGGTGCCGCTGGTGAAGTCGGGCAGGATCCGCGCGCTCGCCGTCACGACGCTCAAGCGCTCGCCGGCAATGCCGGATGTCCCGACCATGAACGACACCCTGAAAGGCTTCGAGAGTGACAACTGGTATGGCATGTTCTTCCCCGCGGGCACGTCCCGCGACATCATCAACCGCTTCAATACGGAAATGACGAAGGTGCTGAAAGACCCCGACGTGCGCGCGAACATGGCGCGCGACGGATCGGAGCCGCTGGGCAGCACGCCCGAGGAATTCGGCGCTTACTTCAAGCGCGAGGTTGAAAAGTACGCCAAGGTGATCAAGGCTGCGGGCGCGCAGGTGGATTGAGAGATGAGCGGTGAAGGGTGAACCGACATCGCCCCTACGCCGTTATAACTGTATCTATTTGTTTTTATTGATATTTTATATACCGTTGCGGCGGACTCACATCCCTGCGCCTTGCGAAATCAGTTTACCCGGGAAGCTGACCCCTCGCGTGAACATTCGCCCATGACTGAAACATTCGCCGACGCACTCGCAGCCCGCACTCAGGATGTGCTGGACCGCTGCACGCGCTGCGGACGCTGTTTCGAAGCGTGTCCGACCAAGGTGCCCGCCGGCATCGCGGACACTGACGCTGCAGCAATCACCGGCGGCGTGCTGGACATTATTCGCGGGGGTGACGGCTCCGCCGCATCAGAGCGCTGGGCACAGGTGTGTTCGGGCAGTGGACGCTGCATCCCCGCCTGCCCCGAAGCCATCAACCCGCGATTCATGCTCGCTCTCGCGCGCGTCGCCAGGCAACGCCGCGCGACTGCGGAAGATCAGCGGAAGCAAGGCAACGCTGCGTTCTCGAACATGGGCCGCAGCGTGCGGGTGCTCTCGCGCATACAGCTCCCGGCCGACGTGCTCAGGCGGTTTCGCGGTGAGGCGCCGGCAGCAACGCCGCCGGAAGTGGTGTTCTATACCGGCTGCAACGTGCTCAGGACGCCGCACATCGTCCTGCTGGCGCTGGACATCCTCGACGCGCTCGGCGTGTCGTACCGCGTGATGGGCGGGACCGGCGACTGCTGCGGCGTGCTGCAGTTTCGCGCTGCCGACCTCGATGCATCCGGCCGCATCGCCTATCGCACGACTGACCGCTTTGCAGCGACCGGCGCAAAAAAAGTGCTCGCATGGTGCCCGACCTGCGCGATCCAGATCGGGGAAAACGTGCTGCCCGGACGCACAGGCACGCCGGATGCGCCCGCCTACGCGCTCGAAGCCTTCGCCGTCTACCTCGCAAGCCGGCTCGACCGGCTGCGCCCTCTGCTGCGCCGCCCCGTCTGCAAGCGCGTCGGCCTGCACGAGCATCCGGGCCTCGCGGGTGTCAGCGAGGCTGCAACCCGGCTGCTGCGTGCGATACCCGGACTCGAATACGCCGATCTCGAACAACCGCAGGTGGGCTACATGTGCAACACGCTGCAGCATCTGCCCGAATTCAAACGGGACGTGCATCGCAGGCTGCTCGAAGCCGCCGCGGCCGCGAAAGTCGATGCGCTCGCCGGCGTTTACCACGCCTGCCACCGCGAACTGTGCAGCCACGAAACCGACTGGCCTTTCGAAGTGGTGAACTTCCTGGAACTCATCGGCGAGAGCATGGGCATCAGCCGCGAAGACACCTTCAAGCGCCTGAAGAAAATGCAGGACGCCGATGCGATCCTCGCGGAGGTGATGGACCTCGTGGAGCAGCACGGGCTCGCGCTGGAGGAAGTGCGCGCGGTGATCGAGAAGGATTTGCTCGGGGAGCAGCCGCTGCCGCTGCGCGGCGCCCGCGGGGACCGGGATACCGCGTCGGCGCCCAGTTGATCACGACACGATAACGGGGTCACTTTTTTTACAAGACCCGAAGTTTTCATCGCAGATAAATTACACTGCCATTTTCATACATTGACACTTTGATCCTTATGCGCACCGAACTCGTCTCTATTCCAACCGGCACCGGGCAACCGCTGGACGGCGCGTATTACGAACCGGACGGCGGCGCCACCGCTGGCGCCGTGTTGTACTTTCACGGCAACACGATGAATTTCTATGTCGGCGGCGCGCGCTTCCTGCCGCCTGCGCTG
>JAUXMZ010000024.1 GCA_030683105.1 Burkholderiales bacterium
CCCAGCCCTCATCCCTGACCCTTCTGATGAAGCCCCTACCCTTCGGTATCCCCCAGTGGAGAAGGGAAACAAATGCCTCCCCTCTCCCGCTTGCGGGAGAGGGGTCGGGGGAGAGGGTTCGAACGCCGATCGAACCAACCCCGACGGTCTTTGTTCCAGAGAACGTATATAATAATAAATAAAAACAACATGTTGTATGATAACACTCCATCCTACCGTATTTGGTAGTTTTTGATGTTTATCGGCGTTCATCGGCGGCTAATTTATTTTATTTTGTTATGGGCTCTTAGCATTGAACGGCAGTCCCAATCAAGGGGAATGGCGCCCCGTTTCCTGCGGATTCCCCTCCACCGGTATCCTACAATTCACCACGCCTCAAACACAAGGATTCCGGCAGATGACGCTTACGCTGTACTACGCCCCCCTGACTTGCGCGCTCGTGCCCTACGTCACGCTCACCGAGGCCGGCGCCGATTTCGACGTTCAGAACGTCAACTCGCGCTCGGGCCAGCTGAAGACGCCCGAATTCCTGGCGCTCAATCCCAAGCACAAGGTCCCGGTCCTGCTCATAGACGGCGAGCCGCTGACTGAGAACATCGCCATCCAGATCTGGATCGCGCGCCAGTTCCCTCACGCGCGCCTGCTGCCCGAAGACCCCAGGCTGGAGATCAAGGCGATCTCGCTTATGGCATGGTTCGCCTCGACGATACACCCGCACCTGACGCCCAACGCCAGGCCGGAAAATTACTGCGACCTTCCCGGATCCGGGGACAGCGTGAAGCGGGTCGCCAACAAGATGCTGTTCGAGGATCTCGCCATCGCTGACGGCTTGCTGGCCGGCCGCGAGTTTTTCTTCGACCACTTCACCGCGCCCGACGCGTACTTCTTCTGGTGTTTCCGGCGCGCGCTGTCGTTCGGCCTCGACCTCTCGCGGTTCACGAACTGCGCGGCCCATTTCGAACACATGCAGCAGCGGCCGAGCGTGAAGAAGGTCCTCGCCCACGAAAAGCAGGTGCAAGATGCGTTCGCCAGGGCAGCGTGAAGGACATGCGACCGCCCTGCTCTCCCGGACACTCCCGCTACTTGGCCAGCCGCAACAACTCCTGGTGCAGCGCTTCCGAAATTTCCATGCCTTGCGCACGCGCCTGGGCCACGCTTTGGTGGCGGCGCGCACCCGGCAGGCGCACGCCTTCATCCGCGACCATCGCTGAAATCATGACTTCGAGGCGCGAGTAATACGAATCCGCGCCCGCCAGTGCGTCAGGGTCGATGGCAATGAGCGCATGGCCTATGCGCGGCGCGTTGCCGGGCTCGAAGTAGGATTCGTTCTCGAAGCTGAATGCGGCGCCGGTCAGCGCAACGCACAGCACCTCCACCATCAGCGCCAGCGCCGTGCCTTTGACGCCGCCGATCGCGGTGAGGCTGCCGGTGAGCGCGGCCCTGGCATCGGTGGTCGGGTTGCCGTCGCGATCCACCGCCCATCCCAGCGGTATGGGTGTGCCTTCCTTGGCCGCCAGCATGATCTTGCCGCGCGTGACTTCAGTCAGCGAGAGATCGACGATGATGGGCTCGGCATTGCGGCGCGGGAAGATCGCCGCGATCGGATTGGTGCCGAAAAACGGCTTGCTGCCGCCCCAGGCATTGATTGCCGCAGGCGAGTTGGTAACGGTGATGCCGGCCAGCCCCGCTTCCGCCAAAGGCGCCAGGTGGTAAGCCGCCGCGCCGAAGTGATGGCTGTTGGTGACGCCGCAGAAAGCTACGCCATATTTTTTTGCGCGCTTGATGGCTTCTCTCACTGCAATCTCCGCGGCAACGTAAGCTAACCCGCCCGCGGCGTCGATCAGGCAGGTGCCGCCTTTTTTTCTGATGATCCTGGCTTTTGCCTTGCCGTTGGCGCGGCCTTCGCGCAAATGCTGAGAATAGAGCGCAACGCGCGCTACGCCATGCGTTGCGAGCCCGTCCATCTCGGCGGCGACCAGCGCCCGCGCAGTCGACTGTGCCATGGCCTTGGAGGCCCCGGCTTTTTTAAGGCCTCGTGCTGCGAGCTGGATCAGATCATCTATTAAAAGTTGGGGCATGGTAGCAACGATTCCGGAAGTTATTCAACTGTTGTGCCCGACTGCTTCGCGACATCCGCCCACTTCTCCGCTTCAGCCTTGTAGAACGCAGAGAATTCCGCCGGCGTGTTGCCGCCGGGTTCGGCGCCCTCGGCTCGTATGCGCTGCGCGACCTCGGGCGATTTCACGGCGATAACCCATTCGCGATACAGCTTGTCCTGCACGACCTGCGGCGTCTTCGCCGGCGCGAACAGGCCGTTCCATTGCAGCGCGAGATGGCCCGGCACACCGGCCTCTTCCATCGCCATGTGCGACATCGTGCCGGTGCCGGCCGACGAATAATCGAGCGAGTTCGGTTTGGATTTGGCGAGCGTCACCAGGTCTCTGACGCTCTTCACCGGAAGTGCTGGATGCGCGACCAGCGCAAACGGATACGACGAGGCCATCGAGATGGCCGTCAGGTCGCGCACCGGGTCGTAGCTGAGCTTTTTGTAGATCGCCGGGCTGATCGACAACGACGAGTTGGCGAACAACACCGTATAGCCGTCGCCGGGCGCCTTGGCAACGATGTCGGCCGCGATGTTGCCGCTGGCACCTGCACGATTGTCGACGACGACCTGCTGGCCGAGCTGGGCGGAGAATTTCTGGGCAATAATACGCGCGATGAGGTCGCTGCCGCCCCCGGCCGGAAACGGCAGCACCATGCGGATCGTCCGCACGGGGAATTCCTGCGCCAGCACAGGCATGGCTGTTACCAGCACGCCACTCAAAGTTACGGCAGCGCCTAGTGCGCACGCAGAATAACTGGCCATGGTTCCTCCTTTTTTTGATCCGGACTGCGTGTGCCGGACAGCGAGTCTTGCCCGCCGCCCCCGTAAAATCAATAAATAAAAACAGCGAGTTATATTCAGGCCGCGTCGAGCAGCGATTCGCCGGGCTTGACGCGGGTGAATCGTACCGGCCGTGTCGTGCTGTCGAAGCGCCCGTCTTTCCATGTGACGCAGGTGTAGCGCGAATTCTCGATGTCGCGCACGTCAGGGAAATCGGATCGGAAATGTGCGCCACGCGAGTCCTCCCGCGCCATCGCAGCAAAGCGTATCGACTTGGACACGAGGATCAGGTTTTTCAGGTTCATCCAGTCGTGCCAGGTGAGATTGAACGCAAGATTGGCATCCGCAACGCCGGTGGCATCGAGCCGGGTTTCAAGCGCGTCGAGCGCATCTTCCGCGCGCCTCAGACCAGCCGCATCGCGCACGATGCCGACATCATCCCACATCAGGTCATAAAGCTCCTCGCGTATGCTGTTGAGGTCGCCAGCGGGTTTGCCGAGCGGCGCGCGGCAAAGCGCCACGGCCTCGTCTATTGCAACCGGGTCAGGCTCATGGAAACCACCGCCGCCCGCCTTGAGCCAGCGCGGCATGGCGTCACCGGCGATGCCGCCGAACACCGTGGAGTTGGCAACGCCGTTGCCGCCGAGGCGGTTCGCGCCGTGCACGCCGCCGGAATCCTCCCCCGCCGCGAACAAGCCAGACAGGTCGGTGGAGCAATCGGTTTTGAACACGACCCCGCCCATCATGTAATGCGCCGTGGGCACGACATCGACCAGCCCGGACACGAGGTCAAAGCCGCAATCGGCGCAGCGCTCGACCATGCCCTTGAACATTTTGCGCACCATGACCGGATCGAGATGGCGCATGGTGATGTAGAGCCCGCCGCGCGGCCCGACGTTGCCTTCGCGCATCTGGTAGTACATGCCGCGGCTGACGATGTCACGCGTCGCGCGCTCTTCCCGCTCGTCATAGAGGTGCATGAAGCGCTCGCCGGCGCCGTTGAGCAGTTGGCCGCCCGCGCCTCGCAGCCCCTCTTCGATGATGGTCCCGGTGATGCGGGTGTGGGGCCCGGCAATGAGGCCGGTCGGATGAAACTGCACCATCTCCATGTCGCGCAGCGTAAGCCCGGCACGCAGCGCCATCGCCATGCCATCGCAGGTCTTGTCACCCGAAGGCGTATGGTATTTGTACATGGTCGGCCCGCCGCCGGTGGCAAGCAACACTGCCTGCGCCTGCACGAACGTGAACTCGCCGCTGCGCATATCTATCATCAGAACGCCGGCAATCGCATCGCCCGCCTTGTTCTTGATGAACTCGACCGCGCGGTGTTCCTCAAGACGGTTGATGCCGCGCGCCCACACCTGCTCAGCGAGCCGGTTGATGATCTCGATGCCGGTCAGGTCGCCCTTGTGCACGGTGCGGTCGAACGTCTGCCCGGCAAATGCTTTCTGGTGGATGGTGCCGTCGGGATTGCGGTCGAAAAAACAGCCAAGTTCGTTTTCCAGTTCGCGGACGCGCTCTACTGCGGTGCTCACCAGCGTCCAGGCGAGATCCTGATCGGGCAGCCACTTGCCGCCTTCTATGGTGTCCATGAAATGACGCTCGACCGAATCGCCCTCGGCCAGCGCGACGTTATAGCCGCCCTGCACCATGCGCGTGCAGCCGCATTTACCGAGGAGCCCTTTCACGCCGACCGTGATCGAGAGGTCAGGGTTGGCCTGGTGCGCGTGCAGCGCGGCGAACAGCCCGGCGCCGCCGGAACCGAGGATCAGAATGTCAGTTTTGAGTTTTTTCATAAGAGCTTAAGCCACAGAGAGCACAGAGGTCACAGAGAAAGAACCAGAAATTTTCCCTTTGCTTTGTTCTCTCTGTGTTCTCTGTGTCCTCTGTGGCAAATGATTTTCAGGTTTTCACGCCGAGTGAAGCGAGCGCGGCGGCGCGCCTGCCGCGCGCAGCCTGGTTGACCTCGGTGTAGAGGCTGCCGCCATGGGCATCCATGGACACCAGCAACGGACCGAAACCTTTGACGCGGAATTTCCACAGCGACTCGGGATTCAGATCGTCGAGATCGACTTCTTCGATCTGCTCGATCCAGGTGGTTTCCAGGGCCGCTGCACCGCCCACGATCGCCAGATAAACGCCGCCGATATCGCTGAACGCCGCAGCCGAGCCTTCGGACAGCCCGCCCTTGCCGATGATGATGCGCACGCCATACTCG
This sequence comes from Burkholderiales bacterium, assembly GCA_030683105.1. Taxonomy (GTDB): domain Bacteria; phylum Pseudomonadota; class Gammaproteobacteria; order Burkholderiales; family SG8-41; genus CAKKQX01. Next base: position 5,106 of record JAUXMZ010000024.1, read on the forward strand.
CTCATCAGCGGCCGCGTAAACCGCTCCATGCGCGCGCTGGTCGTGGTGCCGATGCAGATCGGCTCGTAACCGCTGGGGGCCGACTTGGTCTCGCCCACCCATTTTGCATTGGGGGCGGTGTGAATCACGGCATGGCCGTTCATGTCGAAACGGGTCTTGCGGCCGCGGTCGAACATGTGGATCTGCGTCGCATCGCGAATGCCGAAAAGCGTGCCGTTCAACGTGACGGTGTCGTTCACCTTGAGCTGCCGGACCTGCGCTTCGGCCACCGGCATGTTGAAGTCGTAATGAGCCATTGAAATTCCGTGACTGGTGATGGGTGATTCGTGACTGGTCTAAACCTAAAAGCCGTATGTCAGGCCCTGCGGCGTGAACGTCGCGCGCGCGCGCCGCGCGGAATGGCACTGCATGTTGACCGCCACCGGATTCATGGTGATATGTGTCGCCGCGGTCTCGATATGCACAGCGAACGATGTCGAGTCTCCGCCCAGCCCTTGGGGACCTACGCCGAGCTGGTTCACCGCTTTGCTGAGATCAATCTCCAGTTTCGCGCCCTCGGGGTCGTCGCATTTGCTGCCGAGCGGGCGCGTCGCCGCGACCTTGGACAGATGCACGCACAGGTCCGCCGTGCCGCCGACGCCGACGCCGACGATGGTCGGCGGGCAGGTCTTGCCACCGGCATCGAGCACGCAGTCCACGACGAAAGTCTTGATGGCGTCGATACCATCGGCCGGGACCGCCATCTTGAGGAAGGAGTTGTTTTCCGAGCCGCTGCCCTTGGGTATCATCTCGATCGTGAGCGTGTCGGCATCGGGCACGAAATCGATATGGATCACCGGCACCGAGCGCCCGCATGAGGTGTGCTCGTTCTTGCGTGTTACCGGATGCACCACCGACGAGCGCAACGGGTATTCACGCGTAGCGCGCTCGCAACCCTTGATAATCGCCTGCTTGAGCTGGTAGCCATCAAGCTCGACGCCGGCGCCTATGGTCACGTTATAGATCGGAATGCCGGTATCCTGACACAGCAGGTTATCGGTCGCCTCGGCAACCATGATGTTTTTGATCATGGTGCCGAGGATCGCCCTGCCGGTGGCATCGGTCTCGGTCTTGTCCAGCCGCGCGAAGCCTTGCTTGATATCGGGCGGCAGCACTTTGAGCGCGCGGATATAGAGCTCCTTGCACGCTTCTTCAATCTGCTTGAGATCGACTTTCACTTGCTCATCCTCATGCTCAATGCTCCGGCGTCCGCTGCCCACCATGTCATCATGACAGGGAACACCGTGATTTCAGTTCACCTGAAGCTTGCGCTCGCGGATGATTTTCTCCCAGCGAACGGATTCTTCCTTGATCGCCTTGGCAAATTCCGCCGGCGTGTTGGCAGCAGGCGCCATGCCCAGATCTTCGAGGCGCTTGCGCACATCCGCCGATTGCAGCACCTTGGCGGTGTCCTGTTGGATTTTATTGATGAGAGCCTTGGGGGTTCCGGTCGGCACCATGAAGCCGAACCAGCCGAGATTCTCGAACCCCGGCAGCGTTTCCGCAATCGCGGGCACGTCCGGCAACTGGCTCGTGCGCTGCTTGCTGGTAACACCGAGCGCACGCAACTTGCCCTGCTTCACGAATCCTATCGCCGCGGCGAGATTGGGCGTCACGAACTGGATCTGGCCGCCGATGAGATCGGAAACTGCCGGCGCCTCGCCTTTGTAGGGGACATGCACGACGTCGATGCCGGCGGTGTATATGAAATTCTCCGCCGCGAGATGCGTCTGCGTGCCGAAACCCGCAGAGCCAAAAGTCATGGATTTCGGCTTGGCCTTGGCCATCGCGATCAGCTCCTTGACGTTCTTCGCCGGAAAGCTCGGATTGACCACCAGCGCCTGCGGCCCGCTCGCGACGTTGGTTACCGCCACGAGGTCCTTCTCGGGATTGAACGGCATTTTCTTGAACAGGTGCTGGTTGGCGGTCACGATCGAACCCGAGGTCATGAACAGCGTGTAGCCGTCCGGATTGGATTTCGCGGCGAGATCGCCGCCGATGTTGCCGCTGGCCCCGGCGCGGTCGTCCACCACCAGGGTCTGGCCCCACACTTCGGTGAGTTTCTGCGCCACGATGCGCGCCACAATATCGGTCGCCCCGCCCGCCGAGAACGGCACGATCACCCGTACCGGCTTGTTCGGATAATTTTGCGCATTTACAGCCGTAGCCGCGAACACCGCACCCACCACCGCAATCCACTTGGCAATCCTCATATTTCCTCCCTGTCTACCCGTTGTAATCAATTGTTTCCGTGGGCTGCCAACATACCCTATTGCCCTGCCAGCGACAAGACGAAAAGCCAGCGTAGCGATTACAGCCCCATCGCGTCGACCGCAAGCCGCCGCAACTCGCGTTGCAGCCGGTCGCGCACGGTGCGATAGGCTGGCCGCCGGATGACATTGGCGACCTCGTACGGGTCGCGGTCGAGATCGTAGAGTTCGTCGAGTTCGCCGTTGCGGCTGCGGTTCACCCACCGGATGTACTTGTAGCGGTCGGTGCGCACGCATTTGTAGGTCATCCCCACCAGCCATGGCATCGCGTTCTCGGCCCAGTACTCGACAAGAAACGACTTGCGCCAGCCGGTGCCAGTGCGTTTTGCGCCCGCAAGCAGCGGCAGCAGCGATCGCCCCTGGATCTGCAGGCCGGACTTGCCGCCCGCCAGCTGGATTAACGTGGGCGCGATGTCCTGAAGTATTACCAGTTCCTTGCGGCGGGAACCCGCCTTGATCCGTCCGGGCAAACGCGCGACGAACGGCGCGCGTATGCCTTCCTCGTAGGCAAAACGGCGCTCGGGCCCCAGCCCGTGCTCGCCGAAGAAATAACCGTTGTCTCCGAGGAACAAGATGAACGTATTGTCGAGCTCGCCTTTTTCTTCCAGCGCCTCGAACAGCATGCCCACGCCCTCGTCCACAGAGGCCATCATGCGCGCACGCAACCTGATTTCTTCCTGCTCTCCGGAATAGATGGCATCGAGCAGCGCCCTCGATTTGTCCGATGTTTTCAGATCGAACGCCTCCGCCCAGGCGGGCTTCTGCTTGACCACCTGCGCCGGCGTCATCATATTGGGCGTCTTCGGAAACACGCAGCCCCGGTAGAGATTTTCGTGCCGCGCCGCAGGCTGGTAACCCACGAGAGACAATGTGCCGTCGGCGGCCTGTTCCGCATCCGGGTGCACGGCCTTGTGCGCGAAAAACAGCGACCACGGCTTGTCGTGCTTTTTGCGCACAAAGTCCACCGCCATCGTGTTCATGATGTCGGTGATGTAGCCGCTGTGTTTGGCGTAGCGTCCGTTTTCGTTGAGCTGCGGATCATTGAGCCGGCCATGGCCATCGAAGCTCACCCAGTGGTCGTAACCGGGACGCGGCTTGCCGTCGTTGCCCATGTGCCACTTGCCGATATGCGCCGTTTCGTAGCCGAGCCGCTGCAGCTCCAGGTGGTAATTCGGCAGGCGGTGACTCGCCATGTCGCGCGCCACGTTGTCGATGATGCCGTGACGGCTCGCGTACTGGCCGGTCAGGATGGAGGCTCGATTCGGCGAGCAGATCGGGGTTGTATGAAACGCCCGCTCGAACAGCGCACCTTCACGCGCGATGCGGTCGATATGCGGCGTTTTCATGTAGGGATGACCGCCTGCGCAGAACTCATCGTAACGCAGATCGTCGATCAGGATCACCAGCAGATTCGGTTTACGTGCCAAGCTGTTTTCTCCGTATTGTCGACCCAGCCCGCTCAGTCGTTTGGCGCGGGATCAAACCACGTTCAGTAAAAACACCAGGCCCGCGGCGAGGCTGGCGCCGGCCGCCACCGCCAGCAGGCTTTTCTGCCAGTCGCGCCACGCCATGAATTCGAGCATCAGCAGGCGCATGCCGCCCGCCATATGCGCTGCGAGCATCAGCACCAGTCCCGTCTCGGCGACCTTCACGAACGGTTCCTGAGTCCAGCGCAGAAAACTGTCGAACTGGACTTCGCCGCCCATCGCCTGGCCCAGCGCCCAGAAATGAGCAGGCAAAAACAGGGTCAGCAACAGGCCGGAGGCACGATGCACCACGAACGCCCAGTACGCGGGATGATTGCGCGCACGGAAATCGTTTTTCATGCTGCACCGCCGCCGAATACGGCATAGACCGCGCGCGCGCCCCACAGCGCCAGCGCTATGCCCACAGTCAGCACGCTGATTTCCAGAGAACGTCCACGCCAGCCCAGGCTCTCGGACAGTATGGTGCGCAGCCCGATCGGCGCATGCACTGCGATTGCGGCGACGAACAGCATGTAAAAACCGGCCCATGCAATATTGCCTTGGGTTCGACCCAGGATCTCCGCGGCCGTGAGTCCGTTGCGGATGGCATAGATCATGGTGATGAAATGCACAATCAGGCACAACGCGAGCACCATGGCGCTGATCCGCTGGGCGCCCCACAGCAACACCTGAGCGCGGGCGCTCATCGGCGGGCGCCTCGGAACGATGAACGATGAATGATGAATGATGGGTGGAAAGCAGGCACTGCCACTGCCCTGAATCCGCTGTTTTCGTTCATCATTCCGCGTTCCGCGTTCATCGTTGCCGTCACAACTCCCCCTTTAGCGCCGCCGCGAGTATCGCGCGCTTCAGGCCGGCGATGCCCGCCGTCGGCGACAATTGCTTGGGGCAGCGTTCGGTGCAGTTCATGTGCGTGTGGCAGGCGTGGCAGCCGGCGTCTCCGGCCACGGCCGTCAACCGCGCCTTCTGATCGACATCGCGCACGTCGTTGAACAGCGTCCAGGCGCGGTTGAGCGCCGCCGGGCCCAGGTAATCCGGATTCCACGACACGACATCGCACGAGCTGTAGCACACGCCGCAGCCTATGCACTCGATCGCCTCATCAACTTGTTTGCGTTTTGGCGACTCCGGCGAAACACGCACGAAATCGTCAGCTCGCGTCTGCGTCCCCTGAAAGCGACCGCGGGCTTTGCTCCATTTGTCGAAAAATTCGCTCATATCGGTGACCAGGTCCTTGATCACCGGCAGATTAGTCAGAGGCGCAATTTCGACACGGCCATGGTCAGCGACTTTCGCGACGTGCGTGCGGCAGGTCCAGCGCGCCTTGCCATTGACGGTCATCGCGCACGACCCGCACATGCCGACGCGGCAGGCATAACGGTAGGACAGCGTGGAATCGAGGCTGCGTTGAATATAAGTGACGACGTCGAGCACAGTCTGGCTCTCGAGCCGCGGCACCTCGAATTCCTGAAACCCTCCCGCTTCCTCGCCGCGCCACACGCTGACCCGCAATATTTCGCTCATAGGCTTCTCAGTGCGCGCCGCGCGCCACCACCGGTGCCGGCAGTCGTTCTATCATCACGTTGACGCATGATGGTTTCCCCGATGCCAGGGCACGCTCCAGCGCCGCCGGCAGGTCCGCCGCCTGCGTCACCATTTCACCGTGTCCACCCAGACCTGCGACCGCCTGATCATAGCGCGTCGGCAGCAGTTCGCACCCTGTGGTGCGCGCCTTGCCGTAAGTCCGCAGCTGGATCTGGTGCTCCGCATTCCAGCAGGCATCGTTCCCGACCACGGCGACTATGGGCAAATGACTGCGGACCCCCGTATCGAATTCAGCCAGGTGAAACCCGAAGGTGCCGTCGCCCAGCATGGCGATCACGGGCGCATCGGGCCGCGCCATTTTGGCGGCAAGCGCAAACGGGATCGCACTGCCTATGGATCCGCCGGGACCATTGATGATGCGCGTAGGTGCACTGACGCAAGCCTGCGACCATTGCCCGTACTCGCCACCATCGACGACCAGCACGGCGTCGGGAGAACGGTCCAGAATCTTCTGCACCGCGCGCCCGACCTCAACCGGATGCAGGGATCCGGCGGGCGACGATTTCATTTCTTTCCATTCAGCGGGACGGAATCGAACCGCAGACTGCACTTCGTCCGCCCATGTTTGCGCGCCGCTGCGGCGCTGCAGTGCACGTTCAATCAGCCGCTCTGCCGCCGCCCGCGGCTCGCCGATGGCCGCAAGCACGACACGCTGCGCGGGCTCCAGCACTTTCAGCGCGCGCTGCAGGGCATCTGGTTCAGGATCGATGACGACAAAGCGGCATCCAGTGTCCACCACCGGCGGCCGGCAGAACCGCAAGGTGAAATCCGGCTGTTTTCCCAGCAGCACGATCAGATCGGCCTGCGCCAGGACTTCGGCGAATGCACCCAGACACGGGTCGTTCACGCCGCGCGGGCTTTCCATGCAGATCACGGGTGCGCCAATCGCGGCAGCAAGCTTTTCCTGCAGTAAGCGCCCGCGCCCGGTCGCCATCACCGGGCCGGTCAACACCAACGGACGTTGCGCGTCGCGCAACAGCGCGTTCACGGTATCGGCCATGTGTTCGCCGAGCATCAGTGGCGTAACTCTGAACGCCTCCGGTGCGGGTATAGCAGCATCGACTTTGGCATCCAGCACGTCCATGGGCAGGCTGACGTGCACCGGTCCCGGACGTCCACTGACGGCGATGCGCATGGCCCGCGCGATATCCGCCGCCAGCGTCGCGGCACTTTGTGCGGTCCACGCAGCCTTGACCACCGGCGCTGCCAGATCAGCCTGGGGCATCTCCTGAAAGGAACCGCTGCCCAGTTCGGCCAGCGGCGCATGGCCGGACAGCAACACGAGCGGAGATTCCGAAGCCAGGGCGGTGTAGAGCGCGCCTATACCGTTGGCGTGGCCGGGACCGCCGGTGAGCAGCGCAATACCGGGCTCGCCGGTGAGACGGCCCCAGGCATCGGCCATGTGCACCGCGGCGCCCTCGTGGCGCACATGCACAATCGACAGCCGCGCATCGAGGGCCGCGTCGTATACCGGCATGATATGGTTGCCAGAAAGAGAAAACAGATGCCGCACCCCGGCGCTCGCCAGAGTGCGCGTCAGAATGTCGGCTCCTCTGAGCTGTGGCATGGGCCGCTCCGGGTTGAATATCTTTGGCTACCGTAAGCCGGAGTGCCGCGTGATCGCGCGGCACTCCGCTGCATCAGGCGCTCTCGTAAAGACGCGTCAGCACGAACTCGTTATGACCGAGCGCCTCCGCTGCCGTCAGCCGGCCGTTGCAGGTACGCAGCATGACCTCCAGCAGTTCGTCGCCAGTCTGGTCGAGATTCTTCTCCCGCTGCAACAGGCCCGAGCAGTCGTAATCAACGTGCTCGCTCATGGTGCGCACGGTGCGCGGATTCGCGGTGAGCTTGACGACCGGAACGATAGGATTGCCGATGACGTTGCCCTGTCCGGTCGGGAACAAATGCACCACATAGCCGGACGCCGCGCACAGCGTCACCATCTCGGCCGCAGCCGAGGAGGAATCCATGAACCACAGGCCTGGTTTGGTCGGCGCCTCAGCCTTGTCCAGCACACCGATGACCTTGCACTTCTTGCCGATTTTCTGGATGTTACCCAGCGCCTTTTCCTCGATCGTGGTCAGGCCGCCCTCAATATTGCCCTTGGTCGGCTGCGAATCGGACAAGTCGCTGGTCTTGTGGCGTTCGATGAGATCCTGATAACGATCGAACATCTTCATGAACTGCGCGCGCACTTCCGGCGTCGCACAACGGTCGGCGACTATGTTCTCGCCACCAGTGATCTCGGTGGTTTCGCCGAAGCACATGGTCACGCCCAGCGGCTCGAGCTTGTCAAAGGCGCTGCCGACGGTGGGGTTCGATCCGCAACCGGAGGTCGTGTCCGATTCACCGCATTTGGTCGACACCCACAGATCACTGATCGGGCATTCCACGCGCTGCTGTTCAGATGCCCACTGCACGTACTCCTTGGCGACCTTGGAGGCACGCATAATGGTGTCGTGATCGCCATGCTGCTCGATGCCGAAGCCGGTGACCGGCTTGCCGGTCTTGGCAATGCCGTCGACAACGAGCTTCGCCCATCCTGCTTCGATGCAGATCACCACGACGGCCGCGACGTTGGGGTTGGCGCCCGCGCCTATCAGCGTGCGGAAATGCAGATCCAGATCGGCGCCGAACTGCAACCGCCCATAGGGATGGGGAATCGCGATCGCGCCCTTGATGTTATTGGCAACCGCTTCAGCCGCCGCGTTCGACAGATCGTCCACCGGCAGGATGAGAACATGGTTGCGGACGCCGACGCGGCCGTTCTCGCGGCGGTAGCCCATGAAGGTGGTTTTGCTGGAAATCATATTGAAACCTCGTGAAGAGTGAAGGGTGAAGGGTGAAGGGAAAAGCGCGTTCCGCGCCTTCGCGCCTCACTTACCAGCGTTTGGTCTTGATGTTATGCACGTGGGCATGTTCGCCGATCTTGATATCGGCGACGGCCTTGCCGATATCAAAACCGTACTTGATGATCGTATCGGTTTTCTTGATGTCTTTCGTGGCGACCTTGTGACCGATGGGAATGTCGTTGGCTGCCTTGACCTTGATGGTCGAGTCATCTTCCATCACCCAGCCGACCAGCTCTTGGCCGGCCTTGATGCCTTCGACCACGGCTACACCCACCGTATCTTTCTTGTCGTGAACCAGAATGTGAATCATGTTGTCTCCTTGCGGCAGTTAGTGCGAAATGGAGGATATTTGCTGTTGTTATTTTTTTATTTTATGGCCGTCATCCTAACCACGACATCCGGCAAAGTCAACTATATGACCTATATGAATTTAGCAAAGGCTGGTGCTAGAATGACAGCACGGCACAAAATGGGATCCAGCGCTTACCTATGGCCAACACGCTCGCAGCAGGTAGCCTCACTTTCAACCCGCTCTACAAGGAAGTCAAGATCCGGATTACCCGCAGCCTCGCCGCGGGCAAATGGAAGTCCGGGGAAGCGATCCCCAGCGAATCGCGCCTGGCCGAACAGTTCAACGTATCGATCGGCACCATACGCAAGGCGATCGACGAACTGGTGGCGGAGAGAATCCTGCTCAGGCAGCAGGGGCGCGGCACGTTTGTTGCCACACACACCGAAGACCGCACCTTATTTTATTTCTTCCATATCGTCGGCAAAGACGGCAGCAGGGAACTGCCCGTCAGCGAAATGCTGTCGTTTGACAAGCGCAAAGCTGACTCCCGATACGAAGCCTCGCTCAGTATCGCGCGAGGCACGAAGATCTTCCATATCCAAAACCTGCTGAAACTTGCCGGCGCCCCGGTGTTATTCGACGAGATCACGGTGCCTGCCGCGCTGTTTCCCGACCTTGATGAAGAGATCTTTGCCCAACGCGACGGCACCATCTACGGGCTGTACCAGGCGCGTTACGGCATCAACGTGATTCGCATCATCGAGCGTCTGTCCGCTGCCAGCCCGCCGCCGCCGGTTGCCGCACTTCTGGGTCTGCGCGTGACCGCGCCTGCGCTCATGATCCGCCGTGTTGCCTATACCTACAACGACACCCCGGTCGAACACCGCGTCAGTTGGGTCAGCACCGAGCACCACGAATACCTGAGCGATCTCTGGAAAAACGAAGCGCGGTAGTCTTCCGCGCTCCGGCCCGCCCCGATGTCCACTGTCGCCATACTGTTACCTGATTTCGCGCTCATCGCGCTCGGCTGGGTGCTGTACCGCGCCGGCCGGTTCGGCCAGGAATTCTGGCCGGGGCTGGAGAAGCTCGTTTATTTCGTGCTCTTCCCGGCGTTGCTGTTCAAGGTCACGGCACACGCGAAAATCGATCTTGCTGCCGCACCCGGCTTCATCGCCACCGGTGTTGCCGCCGCGCTTGCCGCCATGGCGCTCGGAATGGCGGCCCAGCGGCTGTTTCGGCTTTCCGCGCCGGCGTTTGCGTCGGCGTTCCAGTGCGCATTCCGCTTCAATTCCTACATCGGGCTGGCCATCGTCGACCGCGTTTACGGCGAAGCCGGCATTGCAGCCTTCGCCCTGATGCAGGCTGTGATGGCACCGCTGGTCAATGCCGTCGCCGTATGGGCGCTGGCGCGACACGGCAACTTCGGCCTTATCCGGGAACTGATGCGCAATCCTTTGATCATCGCCACCGTCGCCGGCCTGACGTGGAATGTCGCCGGCTTCCCGCTACCCGAAGTCGCGGGCCACACGCTGGGGCTCATCGCGCAGGCTGCACTGCCGCTCGGGCTGATAGCGGTGGGCGCAGGCTTGCGTCTTGCCGGGGTTCGCAGCGCCGGCAGCGCCATCGGCTATTTCACCGCAGTGAAGCTCGCGCTGCAGCCGGCGGCCGCGCTGCTGCTCGCACATGCACTGGGACTGAGCGGTGTGTTCTTCAGCGTGGCGGTCATTTTCGCCGCACTGCCCGCCTCTCCGTCGTCGTACATCCTCGCAACGCGCATGGGAGGCGATGGAGAACTCGTCGCCAGGATTCTTGCCGCGCAAATCCTTGCGGCTGCCGTTACGCTGCCGCTGTGGCTCCACGTGATCGGGTTATAGTTTTTTAAGCTCGCGGCGTGAGAATTCAAGCTGTGCCGCATCCTTCGAGTTTCTGAGCAGCCACTCGAACTGCATGCGAGCATCGTCCTTGTAGCCGGCACGCGCCAGATTAAGGGCAGCGAGCAGCCGCGCCTGCAATGCGAGGGCATCGGGCGGGCGGCCGTCGGCCACCAGCGCCGAGCGCAGATAATAATCCGCGGCAACCGGAAACTGACTGGTGCCTTCGTGAATACGGCCCAGCGCGAACAGCACGCTGCGCTGTTGTGCCGGGCCGGCCAGCGGCAGCAGCGTTTCGAACAATTCTTTGGCCAGATCGGTCTTTCCGGCATCCAGTATTTCCTGCGCCAGGACCGCGCTGCGCTGTGCGAGTTCGGCAGACAGCGCTTTTCTGTTGATGAGAACGGTTTTGAGCGCCGCCGCGGCGCGGTCCACCATGCCGGCGCGCAGCGCCGCAGCCGCGATGCGCAACTGCCACTCCTCGGCGCCGACATTGGCCGGCGTATTTAATCCCTGCCAGAAACGCAGCGCAACCGCCGGCAGATTGTGGCTGTCCGCGATCCCGCCCAGCAGGTAGCGCGCCTGGTGGTCGATGGCGTCAACCTCAATGCCGGCAAGCTGAAACAACCGCAGCGCCGCCAGTTCGCGCTTGCCGGATTGCAGCGACAGCACGATCTGCAACTGGGCATGGTGGCGTGTTTCGCGACTCTGGCCCTGTTGTGCAAGCTGGGCAAACAGCGCCCGCGACACGAACGGCCGGGTTGAGAGCTGCCGCGCCGCGAAACTGGCCCAGGTCGCGTCGTCTCCGGTCAGCAACTGATTCTGGTTGCCGGCCTCCTGCGCCGTCGCAAGATAAACCTGCCATAACGCCTGAACTTGCCCCGCCTGTTGTTGCGGCGACCGCGCACCGGCAAGAATGGTCTCCAGGGATTCGATCTGCAGTGCCCGGTTTTTCTGCAGCACCGCCACGTGCTCGAGTACCTGCCAATAGACCATGCTGTTGCTTTTAGCGAGTTGCGCCCGCGCCTGCGCGCTTGCCGTATCCGCCGAGATCAGTCCGGCCCGAAGCCGCAGCAGGAGTTTCACCGGACTCGCATCATCGACGCCGCCGAGCCAGTTGACCGCTTCTTTTGCCATGCCGAGCTCGAGCAGAGCGCTCACGAAGCGCGTCGCAGTGTCGCGATCAAGCGGCTGATAATCCTGCTGATAGCGCAGCATGCTGTGGAACGCTGCATTGCCCTGCCTGTCGGCGACATGGCTCTCGATGACCAGCAACCTTAGCTCTTTCGCCTCGCCGGGCCCGGGGCTCAGCTGCCACAGAACACGCGCAGCATGTTCGCGCGCGAGCGCGCCCTGGCCGGTCCCGACTGCGGCGCGCACGGCAAGCATCAGGATGCCGCGCAATGGTGCGACCGGCATGTTCGCGGGCATGATGTTCGCCCGCTGCAGCAGATCCGATTGACGGCCGAGCTGGTGCAGCAGATTGAGGCGCAGCGCCTCCCATTCCGCCCAGCGCGGCGCAGCGGTATCCCGCGGCTGCGACTGCTCGACGCGATTGAGCGCAAGCTGCAGCGCGCCCGCGCTTACCAGCCGCCGCGTCAGATCCAGCGCATCAGGGTCTTGTGCTGAGACCGCCCCCGATGCCCAGAGCAGCAAAACGACCAGCAGTTTTTTCATCAGCTTATTTTATCCCTGCTTCTGAAGATGCGGAATCGCGGACATAAAAAAAGGCGGCAGCAGCCGCCTTTTTAAAAGTTTCAGTGCGCTTACTCCTGCGCTGGCTCTTCCGCCGTTACCGGAGTAGCGCTGGCGACTGCTGCCGGGAAGCGGTGGGCCAGTTTCTCCTTGATGCGTGCGGCTTTGCCCGAACGCTGGCGCAGATAATAGAGCTTGGAGCGGCCAACGTCGCCGCGACGCTTGACCTCGATGCTGGCGATCAGCGGCGAATAGGTCTGAAACGTGCGCTCTACGCCCTCGCCCGAGGCGATTTTGCGCACGATGAACGAGGAGTTAAGGCCCCGGTTGCGCTTGCCTATCACCACGCCTTCATAAGCCTGCAGACGCTTGCGCTCGCCTTCCACCACTTTGACGCTGACCACAACGGTGTCGCCCGCAGCGAATGCGGGAATGGTTTTCTCCAGCCGTTGGATTTCTTCCTGCTCAAGCTGTTTGATAATGTCCATGTTCATGCTCCTTGCACTTCTTTCTTAAAATCGTCCAGCAACGCGCGCTCCACATCGGTCAACTCGCGCTGCTCCAGCAAATCCGGCCGCCGCTGCCAGGTCCTGCCCAGCGCCTGCTTCAGGCGCCAGCGGTTAATCTCGGCATGGTTGCCCGAAAGCAACACCGGTGGCACCGCCTCGTCTTCATATACTTCCGGCCGCGTGTAGTGCGGGTGGTCAAGCAACCCGCCGACGAATGAATCCTGGGCCGCCGACTCGGCATCACCGAGCACGCCCGGCATTTGCCGCACCACACAGTCCATTACCACCATCGCGGCAAGCTCACCGCCCGAAATCACATAATCGCCGATCGAAATCTCATCGTCGATACTGCGCTGAATCAGGCGCTCATCCACACCCTCGTAGCGCCCGGCCAGCATCACCACCCCCTGCGCCTGCGACAACTCCATCACCAGCCGGTGATTGAGCGGCCGCCCCTGCGGCGACAGGTGAATCACGCGCGAGTTTTTTACACCCGAGCTTTTCTGCCGCTGACGCGCCGCCGAAATTGCCTTTTCCAGCGGGTCCACCATCATCACCATGCCGGGACCGCCGCCATACGGCCGGTCGTCCACGGTGCGGTAACTGTTGGCGGCGAAATCACGCGGATTCCACAGCACCAGCTGGTAGAACCCCTTGTCGTGCGCCCGCCCCGTCACTCCGCATTCGGTGACGGCCTCAAACATCGACGGGAACAGTGTGACAACATCGAACTGGAACATCAGTAATCCGCGCCCCAATCCACCCTGATCTCGCCCGCTGCAAGATCGACCGCCTGAATCACATCCGCAATGAATGGGATCAGCCGTTCGCACTCGCCTTGCACTACCAGCACATCATTCGCTCCGGTTTCCAGTATCCGGGTCACTTCACCGAAATCCTGGGCCGCGCTGTTTACCACCCTGAGCCCGATCAGATCGGCCCAGTAAAATTCGTTTGCTCCCGGCCGCGGCAAAACGTCGCGGGTTACTGCAACCTGCTTGCCCCGAAACTCCAGCGCGGTTTCGCGGTCTTCGCATCCCTCGAGTTTTGCGACGACCCCGCGTCCCTGAGGTTTTGCCTCTACAACCCGATACTGCCGCCAATCGCCGTCACGGCCCAGCCACCACGTATCTAACGCGGACAAACAGTCCGACTCTGCGGTGAACGGCTGGATTTTGAGCCAGCCCTTGATTCCAAACGGGGCCAAAATCCGCCCCATCACCACCAGATCGTCAGGCGACTTTTTGGTCGCCAAACTGTTTGACAAGACGCGCCACGGTGTGTGACAGCTGCGCGCCCTGGGACTGCCAGTGTTGCAGGCGTTCCTTGTTGATGCGCAGCATCTCCTGCCCTTCGGGTGCTTTGGGGTTGTAAAACCCGACGCGCTCGATGAACCGACCGTCACGGGCGCGGCGGGAATCGGCCACAACCAGATTGAAAAACGGACGCTTTTTGGCGCCGCCGCGTGCTAAACGTATAACGACCATGGGATACCTGCTGCGAGGAAATGCGGAAAGGGCGTGATTTTACGCTATTTTTTGCGTTCAGTGCAAGAAGTAACCCATGCCGGGATGAACTGTCTGGCGCCGCGCGAAGACACTGTCCGCACTCAGGATCATGATTGTATGGGTTATTATAACATGTTGTTTTATTGCTATAATTTTACGATCAGCGCAAGATCACCGTCATTAATCAGAGGAAGCCGGCATGGATGAACAGGCATTATCGTTAAAGCTACGCATCGAAAACGCGGTCAGCGAACGATTCGGCGAGGTGATAGACGCAGCAGGTACCGGGGCCGGCGGCGCAGAGCTTGCGCGCCTGGTCGAGCACCGCTCGCACCGCAAATTCACCCCGCAGGCTATCGATGCCGGGTTGTTGCGCATGCTGTTCGCATGCGCGCTCTCGGCCCCATCCAAGAGCGATCTGCAACAGGCCGACATCGTGCATGTCGCCGATCGCGCCAAGGTAAAAACCATCGTCACCCTGATTCCCGACATGCCCTGGATCGATGACGCACCGCTATTTCTTGTTTTCTGCGGCAACAACCGGCGCATCCGCCAGATCGGCCTGATGCGCGGCAAGCCGTTTGTCAACGACCACCTCGACCATTTCATGAATGCCGCGGTCGATGCCGGACTGGTCATGATGAATTTCATCCGCGCCGCGGAGGCGGTGGGGCTGGGCTGTTGTCCGATCAGCGCGGTGCGCAATCACTGCGGTCGTGTCAGCGAACTGCTGGGCCTGCCGGATCACGTGTTCCCGTTAGCGGGTCTGGCCGTCGGCTACCCGGCCTTACCCGGGAAAATCAGCCCGCGGCTGCCGTTGGATGTGACCGTGCACACCGATCATTTCGATGAAACCCTGCTGACGGAAAAAATCGACAGCTACGATCACCGCCGGCACCAGCTTCAGCCGTACCGCAGGCAACGTCATATGGATCTTTACGGCACATCTGGATTCTATGGCTGGTCGGAAGACAAGGCCCGCCAGTACTCGGTGCCCGAACGCGCGGACTTCGGAGAATTCATCCGCAGCAAGGGGTTCACCCTCGGCTGAAGTTGGGCCATGCCGTCCTGGCTGCCGCGTGATCTGCGGTGGCTTTCACGCTGCGCAAAAGTTCCCCCTCAGAACACCTGTCAGTGCCTGCCCGGGAACATCCCTTTCATCGACCGCATCATTTTCTGCATGCCGCCTTTGGCCATCATTTTCATCATTTTCTGCGTCTGTTCGAACTGGCTGAGCAGGCGGTTGACTTCCTGCACCGAAACGCCGGCACCGGCAGCGATGCGGCGCTTGCGGGACGCCTTGAGCAGATCCGGCTTGGCCCGCTCCTCGCGTGTCATCGAGTTGACGATGCCCTCAATGCGGCCGATGGCCTTGTCGTCCATCTGCGGCGCCCCCTGAGCCATTTGCGCGAGATTGCCGGGAAGCTTGTCCATGAGCGCCGTCACGCCGCCCATTTTTCTCATCTGTGCGAACTGCTGTTTGAAATCCTCGAGGTCGAACCCCTTGCCCGACTTGACCTTGTGCGCCAGCTTCTCGGCGGCGTCGCGGTCTACGCCTTTTTGCACCTCCTCGATCAGGGACAGCACGTCGCCCATGCCGAGGATGCGCGAGGCCATACGGTCGGGATGGAAGGCCTCGAGTCCATCGAGTTTCTCGCCAACGCCTGCGAACTTGATCGGCTTGCCGGTGACGTGCCGCACCGAGAGCGCCGCGCCGCCGCGCGCATCGCCATCGAGCTTGGTGAGCACAACTCCGGTCAACGGCAGCGCTTGGGCAAACGCTTTGGCGGTATTGACCGCGTCCTGCCCCTGCATCGCATCCACGATGAACAGCGTTTCGATGGGCTTGAGTTCGGCGTGCAGGTCGCTGATCTCGCGCATCATCACTTCGTCAATCGCGAGCCGTCCCGCCGTATCGACAATCAGCACCTCATGATAATGCTTGCGGGCAAAATCGAGCGCTGCCCGCGCGATGGCAACCGGTTTCTCCCCCGGCGCAGACGGGAAAAAATCCGCGCCCACCTGCGCCGCCACTATTTTGAGCTGCTCGATTGCGGCCGGGCGGTAGATGTCGCAACTCACCAGCAGCACCTTCTTGCGCTGCTGCTCTTTGAGCCATTTTGCAAGTTTGCCCGAGGTGGTGGTCTTGCCCGAGCCCTGCAGGCCCGCCATCAGGATCACCGCCGGCGGCTGCGTGGCAAGATTCAGCGTATCGATCTTCTCGCCCATCAGCGCGACGAGTTCCCGATGCACCACGCCCACCACCGCCTGGCCCGGGGTCAGGCTGCCCACCACTTCCGCACCCAGCGCCTTCTCGCGGACACTGCTGATGAATTCCCTGACCACAGGCAGGGCGACGTCGGCTTCCAGGAGTGCCATCCGCACTTCTCTGAGCGCCTCCTGGATGTTGGCTTCAGTGATTCGGGCCTCGCCGCGCAGCGTTTTGACGACGCGCGACAGGCGGTTGGTCAGGTTATCGAACATGGGCTTGAATGGTGTAAACTTTCATGGATATGTCTGGAATTCTACCGTATCTGATCAACGCGCTGCTGTATTCGGCACTCGCTGCCTATTTCTGGCGCACCCGCTGGGCGAACGCTGACAGTCCGTACCCCAAGGCGCCGCCGGCGCAGGCGTACGAACACTATGCAGTGCTGCTGCCGCTGGGCCTGCACACCGTGCTGCTCGCGCAATCGGCGTTCGGCGGACACGGGCTTTACCTTGGCATCGGCAACGCCATCTCGGCCATTTTATGGCTGACTGTGCTGATCTACTGGGTGGGAAATTTCTTTCAAAGACTGGAGGGCCTGCAATCGCTGGTCATGCCGGTCGCGGCTGCCGCCGCCTTGCTGCCGGCCGTGTTCCCGCCGCTCAACCCGCTGCCCAACACCGAACTCTCGGCCTTCAGGATTCATTTGCTGATTGCCCTGCTTGCTTACAGTCTGTTTACGATCGCATCGCTGCATGTGCTGCTGATGGCGCTGCTGGAGCGGCGCCTGCACGATGGATCGCTGCCCGGGATGCTGCGGAACATGCCGCCGCTGCTGACCATGGAGACGCTGTTGTTTCGCATCATCTGGGCAGGCTTTATCGTGCTCACGCTGACGCTGGCGAGCGGTGTGATTTATTCGGAAGAACTGTTCGGCAAAGCTGCCAAATTCAATCACAAAACGGTGTTTGGCGTGCTGTCATGGCTGATTTTCGCCGCATTGTTATTTGGCCGGCATATCTACGGCTGGCGCGGCCGCGTCGCGGTGCGCTGGACGCTCGCTGGATTTCTCGCACTGGTGCTCGCCTATATCGGCAGCAAGTTTATTCTTGAAGTGATCCTCGGCCGGGTCTGAGCTTAGAACCCGTAACATAATGAAACGCGTGATTCATTATGTTACGAGCTCTTAGGCCGTTCGGCCTCAGCTGACAATTTGACACGGGACTCGCACGGCAAGGTGAAACCATGGAAATTCTGATTCTGGCCAGCCTGATCCTTCTCAACGGCGTGTTCGCCATGTCCGAGGTGGCGCTGCTCACCGCGCGCATGTCCAAGCTCGCAACGCTCGCCGATCAGGGAGACCCCCTGGCAGCAGCAGCCGTGAAGCTCAGCAAAGAGCCGACGCGTTTTCTATCAACCATCCAGATCGGGATCACGTCGATCGGCCTGCTCAATGGCATCGTCGGCGAGGCGGTTTTCGCCGCGCCGCTGTCCGCGTGGTTCCAATCGCTGGGCCTGGAGCAGAAGGCAAGCAGCATCATTGCGACCGCAGTTATCGTGCTTGTCATCACCTACTTCACCATCGTCGTGGGTGAACTGGTCCCCAAGCGCCTCGGCCAGCACAACGCGGAGGGTATTGCCAGGCTGGTCGCGTGGCCGATGCGTTCGCTCGCGATGATCTCAGCCCCGTTCGTGCACCTGTTGTCGGCATCCACCGACGCCATTCTCAAGCCGCTGCTCAGACTGCTGCGCATCCGGCCCCAGGAGTCCGGTTCGCAACCGCTGTCGGTCGAGGAAATTCGCACCATCGTGCTCGAGTCCTCGAACTTCATGCCGAAAAAGCACGTCTCGATTTTGCTCAACCTGTTCGAGCTCGAGGCCATTACCGTCGACGACGTCATGGTGCCGCGCAGCCAGATCGAGGCGATCAATCTTGATTTGCCTCTGAACGAAATCACTCAGCAGATCGTCACGGCCTACCACCGGCGGCTGCTGGTCTACCGCGGCCAGCTCGATGAGATCGTGGGCACGCTGCGGGTGCGCAACGCGCTGAATCTCATGCAGCAGGGGGAATTTACCAAGGAGACGCTGCGCGCAAGCATGCGCGATCCGTACTTCGTTCCCTCCGGCACGCCGCTGTTCTCGCAGCTGCAGAATTTTCAGGAACGGCAGGATCGACAGAGCCTCGTGGTTGACGAGTACGGCGAGTTGATGGGGCTGGTCACGCTCGAGGATATTCTCGAGGAAATGGTCGGCGAATTTACCACCCAGTCGCCGCTGCAAACCCGCGGTTTTTTCAAGCAGGCGGATGGCAGCTACCTGGTCGAGGGCAGCACGCTGCTAAGGGAACTGAACCGCAAACTCGGCTTCACCTTTCCGCTCGATGGCCCGAAAACGCTCAGCGGGCTGATCGTCGAGCATCTTCAGGACATTCCGGAACCCAATACCAGCGTCAAAATCGCCGACCATCCGCTGGAAATCGTGCATACGCAGGACCGCGTCATCAAAGCAGTTCGTGTGTTTCCGCCGCAAGGCGCGTGATAGGCTGCCGGCCGTCTGGCCTTGCTGCCCGGCAAGCCGGGCAGGGTGTGGCAAATTAGGCTTTACAAATCGGCACAAGACGCGCATCATTTTGCGAACAAACCTTTCTAACTCATTGGTTAATTTAGATAATCCAAGGACTTGCCATGGCCACAGCATCTGCGGCAGCGAAAAAAACCGACGTCAAGGAGTTCAACTTCTCCTGGGTCGGACAGGACAAGTCCGGCAAAACCGTGCGCGGAGAAATGCGCGCCAGCGGCCAGGCCCAGGTCAATGCCACGCTGCGGCGGCAGGGCATCAAGGTCGTCGATGTCAAAAAACAAAGGATGGGGCGCGGCGGCAGGATCACCGACAAGGACATCACGCTATTTACGCGCCAGCTCGCGACCATGATGAAATCAGGCGTGCCACTGCTGCAGTCCTTCGACATCGTCGGCAAGGGACACAATAACCCCGCCGTGGCGCGGCTGTTGATGGACGTCAAGACCGAGATCGAGACCGGTTCGAGCCTGAAGCAGGCGTTCGAAAAACATCCGTTGTATTTCGATCCGCTGTTCTGCAATCTGGTGGGCGCCGGCGAGGCCGCCGGTATTCTGGACAGCCTGCTCGACCGCCTGGCGACCTACAAGGAAAAAATCCAGGGCATCAAGAGCAAGATCAAGGGCGCGCTGTTCTATCCGATTTCGATCATCGTGGTCGCCTTCGTGATCACCGCGATCATCATGCTCTTTGTGATCCCGGCGTTCAAGGAAGTGTTCTCCAACTTCGGCGCCGATCTTCCCGGTCCCACCCTGTTCGTGATGGCGATCTCGGATTTCTTTGTCGAATACTGGTACCTGATATTCAGCACCGTCGGTGGCAGCCTGTATGCGTTTTTCTGGACTTGGAAACGCTCCGAAAAAATGCAGCACACCATGGATCGCGTCATGCTGCGCATGCCGATATTTGGCGAACTCATTAGAAAATCGTCGATAGCGCGCTGGACCCGCACGCTGGCGACCATGTTTGCTGCCGGTGTGCCGCTGGTCGAGGCACTGGAGTCGGTCGCGGGCGCTGCCGGCAATTACGAATACTATCTCGCAACCAAGAAAATCCAGGCCGAAGTGTCCACTGGATCAAGCCTGACTTCGTCGATGCAGGGCACCGAAGTTTTCCCCAACATGGTGATCCAGATGGTATCCATCGGCGAAGAGTCGGGCTCGCTGGACGGCATGTTGTCCAAGGTCGCCGATTTCTTTGAAGCCGAGGTCGATGATGCAGTCGAGGCCCTTTCAAGCCTGATGGAACCCATGATCATGGTGGTACTGGGGGTGCTGATCGGCGGCATGGTGATCGCGATGTATCTGCCTATATTCAAGATGGGCCAGGCCGTTTAGAAAGCCCCGCCGTTTGATTTTCCCGCCCTGTTGCGTTGTGGGTGGCCGGGGCAGCGCCCGGACATCGCGAGCCGACCCTGCCCGCAGCCGCCAGCGCGGGCCGTGCCAGCCCGCTCCCAAATCGATTTGAGCTTTCACGGACTACATTCAATGAGCCCTATCCTCACCGATCCGGCAGTCTTCACCTCGCTTTGCGTCGCGCTTGGTCTGATGGTCGGAAGCTTTCTCAATGTCGTCATTTACCGTCTGCCCAAAATGATGGAGCATCAATGGCGTTCGGAACACGCTGAGATGAGCGGAACGGAAATTACGCCGGCCGACCGATACAACCTGGTCGTGCCCCGCTCGCAATGTCCGGCATGCGGCCATCGCATCAGCGCGCTGGAAAACATTCCGGTATTGAGCTACCTGATTCAGGGCGGGAAGTGCACGGCGTGCCGGGTGAAAATCTCGCCGCGTTACCCGGTCGTGGAGGCGCTGACGGGTGCACTCAGCGGCTACGTCGCATGGCGCTTTGGCTACGGCGCAGCGGCCGCCGGCGCATTGCTGTTCACCTGGGCGATGATTGCGCTCGCCTTCATCGACCTCGACACCTTCTTCCTGCCTGACGATATCACGCTGCCTTTGCTTTGGACCGGCCTGTTGTTCAATCTGGGTGGCGTATTCACCGATCTGCCCTCGGCCGTGATTGGCGCCGTCAGCGGATATCTCGCGTTGTGGTCGGTCTACTGGCTGTTCAAGCTGGTCACCGGCAAGGAGGGCATGGGTTACGGCGACTTCAAACTGCTCGCCGCCATCGGCGCGTGGCTGGGCTGGACGATGCTGCCGCTGGTCATTTTGCTGTCGTCGCTGGTCGGCGCAGTCGTTGGCATCTCGCTTATCGTATTTGCGCGCCATGGCCGCAACGTGCCCATCCCGTTCGGCCCCTATCTTGCCGTTGCCGGTCTCGTGGCACTGCTGTATGGCAACGCCCTCAACAAGCACTATCTTGGCTTGTTCTGATCCGACATGCCCTACTGCATCGGCCTGACCGGCGGCATCGGTTCCGGCAAAAGCAGCGCCGCGGAAATTTTTCGCGAACTGGGCGCCGCTGTCGTGGATACCGATGCCATCGCTCACGAACTGACCCGGCCCGGCGGTGCAGCACTCTCTGAAATCCGCAGTCAGTTCGGCGCTGACTTCATTGCGGCGGATGGCGGACTCGACCGACCCCGGATGCGCCGCCTGGTTTTCAACGACCCCGCATCGAAGAAAAAGCTTGAAGCCATCCTTCATCCCCGGATTCGAGCAGAATCCGCGGCACGGCTTGCAGCGGCAAGCGAGCCCTACGCGATCATCGCAGTGCCCCTGCTTCTGGAAACCGGCGCCTACGCTGAACTGACCGACCGCGTTCTGGTGGTGGATTGCGCGGAAGAGTTGCAGGTCGCGCGCACCATGCGGCGCAGCGCTATAACGGCAGATGAAGTGCGCGCGATCATGGCGGCCCAACTGCCGCGCAGCGAGCGCCTGGCCCGGGCCGATGATGTGTTCCACAATGACGCTGACATGGCATCCCTGCGGCGCCAAGCCGAGGCCCTGCACATCAAATATCTGGCGCTGGCCGGCTCACGCTGACCGGCTGACCGCGTAACCGAATATCACTAAACCCTTAAAAACACGCAATAACCCCTTTATTTTTTGCGGATTTTGGTGAATACTTAGCCGCAGATTTCAACCCAAAATGGTCTCCGCGCACCGTGATCAGCTACGAGTATCCGCTAAGCGAACGCGTACGCACGCTGCTGCGCCTGGAAGATCTTTACGACCGGGTAGAGTTCTTCATGTCCAAGAACGACCCGCAGGAACATCACATCGTGCTGCTCTCCATCTTCGAGATCATGGAAGTGTCGGGCCGCGCCGATCTTAAATCGGATCTGCTGCAGGAGCTCGAGCGGCAGAAGCAGTCCCTGGAAGCATTGCGCGAAAATCCGGAAATTTCCGAAGAAGCGCTCGACAATGTTTTGTGGCAGATAGACCAGGTTTCATCGCGCCTGTTCCAGGCTGCCGGCAAGATCGGGCAGGAACTGCGCGAGAACGAATGGCTGATGAGCATCAAGCAGCGCACCAACATCCCGGGCGGCGTGTGCGAGTTCGACCTGCCGTCTTACCATTTCTGGCTGCAGCAAGATGCAGACCAGCGCCGCCACGACCTGCAGCTGTGGCTCGCACCCTTCCTGCCGATCCGTGATGGCATTGCAATCGTGCTCAAGCTGCTGCGGGAGAGCGGCAAGACCACCTTGCAGGTCGCCTATCAGGGCATGTACCAGCAAATGATGGCCGGGCGCGTCGCTCAGATGCTGCGCATCCGGCTCTCGCGCAATTATCACTGCGTGCCCGAGATCAGCGCCAACAAATATGCGCTCAACATCCGCTTTACCACGCAGGAAGGCATACAGCGGCCCAAGGCGGCAGATACCGAAGTCGAGTTCGAACTGACTTTCTGCAACCTGTAGCGTGAGTCGCTTATGAAGTTCGTCAGCTGCCCGCAATGCGGGACTCAAGTGCGATGGGATCCGGCCAACCCGTATCGGCCGTTTTGTTCCGAACGCTGCAAGCTGATCGACCTTGGCGCGTGGGCGGAGGAGTCTTACCGTATTCCGGTCGCCGAGCACAAAGTCGAGCCCGACACCGACAGCCGCGAACAGGATGCCTGAGGCATCCATGTTTCGTCGTATCTATTTGTTTATAAATGATTATTTAGTTACGACTGCCAAGCGCCCCGCATCAGGCTGACGCCGTGGGCGCCCACCTGGCACGCCGTGTCCAGATCTTCTTTGCACAACCCTCCGAGCGCGTAGACCGGCAGTGGATAATCCGCAAGCAGCGCGCCAATTCCCTTCCATCCGATCCCGGATTTCCCGGGATGGCTGGGGGTGGGCAGCACCGGCCCCAGCACCGCAAAATCCGCGCCTATCGCCGCGGCGCGGGCCAGTTCCACCTCATCATGGCACGATGCCCCGACCAGATCGAAAGCGGGACGTGCTTCGGCTCGCATCAGCTGCGCCGACGCCAGATGGACACCGTCGGCGCCACTTAATCCGGCGACCTCGAAACTGCCGTTGATCACTACCCTCGCATCGTAGTCGTGGGCAAGCGTCACCACCCGCATCGCAAGTTTTAAGAGGCTGTCTCCCGACAACTGTCGTTCCCGCAACTGCAACAGGCGCATGCCGTTTTGCAAAGCACGTTCAAGCCGCCGCATGAATTCGACTTCACCGAGGTTGGCGGCATTGCTGATGCCGTATACATCGGGCAGTTTCAGTGCGCGCAGGATAGGACCATTGGCAGGAAGTAGCGGGGCAACCGTCTGCTGGAATACGGATTGCCAGGAAAAGCGTTGATTCTCCCTGCCATGCGGTTCGCCGCGCCAGCGTATGACGCGGAAAAACCGCAGCCTTACTGCAGCGTGCTCGTAATCGTAATCACGGGTGATCCAGGGATGGGCGCGCTCGACCTCGATGCCGAGCTCCTCATGCAGTTCGCGTGACAGCGCTGCGGCCGCCGATTCGCCGGGCTCGACCTTGCCGCCGGGAAACTCCCAGTACCCGGCGTACACCTTGCCGGCGGGGCGCTGGGCCAGGAGAAACCTGCCGTCGTCGCGGAAAACCACGGCCGCCGCAACTTCAACGCGCCCCATAGGCTAAGGATGAAGGATGAAGGCGGAAGGATGAACACACCCCGATGCGCACTTGAGCAACTCGAGGCGTCTTTCTTTCATCGTTCCGCTTACCGCTTGCTACCTTCGAGTTTTTGCTTCCCGGACCAGTCGCGCGCGAATTGCCATGCCACGCGGCCACTGCGGGAACCGCGGGTCAGCGCCCATTGCAGCGATGCTTTTTGCACAACATCGGAATGAGCGTCCGGCGCCTTGAAATACTCGAGCCACACCGCGACGATTTTAAGATAGTCATCCTGGTCGAATGGATAGAACGACACCCAGATTCCGAAACGTTCAGACAGAGAAACTTTTTCCTCGGTGGTTTCTCCGGGGTGAATTTCCTCCCCGACATGCTTGTATTCGAGGTTTTCATGCATGTACTCGGGCATCAGGTGACGGCGGTTGGAGGTGGCGTAGATCAGGCAGTTATCGGACGCCGCCGAGATCGATCCATCCAGCACCACTTTCAGCGCCTTGTACCCGGGTTCGTCAGCCTCGAAAGACAGGTCGTCGCAGTAGATCACAAAACGTTCAGGCCGCTTGCCTATGATGTCCACGATTTCCGGCAGGTCGATGAGATCCTGTTTTTCCACTTCGATCAGGCGCAGCCCCTTGCCCGCATACTTGTTGAGCAAGGCTTTGACCAGGGAAGACTTGCCCGTGCCCCGCGCTCCGGTGAGCAGCACATTGTTCGCCGGGTAGCCCTCGACGAATTGCCGGGTATTCTGCTCGACCCGATGTTTTTGATCGTCGATCCCCCTCAGGTCACGGAGG
Source organism: Burkholderiales bacterium (assembly GCA_030683105.1). Taxonomy (GTDB): domain Bacteria; phylum Pseudomonadota; class Gammaproteobacteria; order Burkholderiales; family SG8-41; genus CAKKQX01. The sequence goes on from JAUXMZ010000024.1 coordinate 29,831, forward strand.
CTGATGCGGTGCACATGCGACACCGGCTCAATATGGCCGCGGCCGTCTTTCCTGCGCCAGCGAAAGGCGATGGATGCCTGCCAATCGGTCGCATCGGGCAGCGCCGGCAGTAGCCGCTCGAGACGCCCCACCAGGGACTCGGCACGCGTTAGAAATTTTGAAAGATCTGTCATCAAATACCCTGGAACGTTAAAAATGAAATCACAAATTCAATTTACACCCGGACGCAGACCGGAATCGCCGGCCGCTGCAAGCGCCCGGCATTTAACTCCGATAGTCCGCGTTGATGCTGACGTAGTCGTGCGACAAATCACAGGTCCATACCGTTGCCGCAGCCGCACCCCGGTTGAGCACCACGCGCACCGTGATCTCGGCCTGTTTCATCACGCGTTGCCCGTCAGCTTCCTGGTAGCCGGCATGGCGCCCGCCATTTTTGGCTACCAGCACATCGTCGAGATACAGGTCGACTTTTTCAACGTTGAGATCTGCAATACCCGCATAGCCGACAGCCGCCAGGATTCGCCCAAGGTTGGGGTCAGAAGCAAAAAATGCGGTCTTGACCAGCGGCGAATGCGCTATGGCGTAAGCAACCTTCCGGCATTCGTCCTCGTTGCGTCCGCCCTCTGCCCGGATGGTGATGAACTTGGTCGCGCCTTCCCCGTCGCGGATTATGGATTGCGCCAGCAACGCCGCGACTTCAGCCACCCCCTCGCGAAAAGCGGCGTATTCCGCGCTGCGGGCATCGGTGATCTCGGGCATTTCGGCTGCCCCGCTCGCGATCAGCATGAATGCATCGTTAGTCGAGGTATCGCCATCCACCGTAATGCAGTTGAACGAATGCTGCGCGGCATATGCAACCGCTGCTCGAACCAGAGTCAGGCTGATCCGCGCATCGGTGGCAACAAACCCGAGCATGGTCGCCATATTGGGACGGATCATGCCCGCCCCCTTGGCGATTCCGGTGACGGTCACGTTAGCCCCGCCCACCCTGACCTGACCTGACAAGGCTTTTGGCAGCGTATCGGTAGTCATGATGGCCTGCGCGGCAGAAAACCAGTTGTCCTCGCGCAAATCGGCGATGCAGGCTGGCAGGCCAGCGGCGATTTTATCCACTGGCAGCGGCTCCATGATGACGCCGGTGGAAAACGGCAGCACCTGGGCCGATGAACAACCGAGTAGCTCCGCCAGTTCGTTACAGGTACGGCGGGCAGCAGCCACGCCTTCCTTGCCGGTGCCGGCATTGGCGCACCCCGTGTTCACCAGCAACGCACGGATCGACGCACCTGGGTCAAGCATGCTCAGATGCTGGCGCGCAACCACCACCGGCGCAGCGCAGAAGCGATTTTGCGTAAATACGCCGGCGACTTTCGCGCCATCATCGAGCCGGATCAACAGCAGGTCTTTGCGGTCCGCCTTGCGGATACCGGCCTGCGCCACGCCGAGCGCGACCCCATGCACCAGACGCAGGGACCCAGGTTCGGGAGCAAACAAATTAACTGACATACCGTAACTATAGCGGGTTTGCGCGCGAGTCCAAAGCGTCGTGCTGGCTACGTTTCCGACTTCGACCGCGGGAGCGCGGGCTCCACTCCAGCCTGGCGCAAGCCGGCGGGCGGCGGCCTAAGCCAGTCTCCCGTGGCACTGTTTGTACTTCTTCCCCGAGCCGCACGGGCACGGGTCGTTGCGCCCGATCTTCTGTCCCTCGCGCACGAATGGCTGGAGTTTCTCAGCATCTGGCATTTCGTCTTCCGCGCCGGCTTCAGCCCCTTCGTCCGCAGCGCCGGCAAATTCAGCGTGCTGATACTGGACGTTCTTCGGCGCTTCCGGTTCCTCCACCGCCTGGAGTTCTTCGGCGCTGCGGATCTGGACCATCATCAGAATCCTGGTGACCTCGGCCTTGATCATATCCAGCATCATCGAAAACAGATCAAAGGCCTCGCGCTTGTATTCCTGTGCCGGGTTTTTCTGGGCATAACCGCGCAGATGAATGCCCTGGCGCAAATGATCAAGCGCGGCCAGATGCTCACGCCAATGCGAATCGAGGCTTTGCAGCATGATTGCGCGCTCGTAGTGATGCATGGCCGACTTTTCGACGCTTGCGGTTTTGTCGCGATACTGAGAATGCACTGCTTCGATGACGCGCTGGCGCAGCGTGTCTTCTTCGAGCTCGGCTTCGTCCTTGAGCCATTGCTGGATCGGCAGGCTGACCTGCAATTCCGTTTCCAGCGCTTTCTCGAACCCTGCCACGTCCCACTGCTCCTCCAGGCTTTCCGGAGCGATATATTGGTTGATTATCCCGTTGACCACGTCAGAACGCATGGCATCCAGGGTCGATGTGATGTCTATCGCCTCCAGCAGTTCATTGCGCTGCTGGTAGATCACCCTGCGCTGATCGTTGGCGACGTCGTCGTATTCGAGAAGATTCTTGCGGATATCGAAATTTCGCGCCTCGACCTTGCGCTGGGCATTCTCTATTGAACGCGTCACCCAGGGGTGCTCGATCGCTTCGCCTTCGGGCATCTTGAGGCGCTGCATGATCGCACCCACGCGGTCGGATGCGAAAATCCTGAGCAAAGAATCCTCAAGCGACAGATAAAAACGGCTGGAACCCGGGTCGCCCTGGCGCCCCGATCTGCCGCGCAGCTGATTATCGATACGCCTCGATTCGTGCCGTTCGGTGCCGAGGATGTGCAACCCGCCGGCTGCGACCACCTGGTTGTGAAGCTTCTGCCAATCGTGGCGGATCTGCTCGATGCGCTGACGCCTGGCCGCCTCGTCCAGACTCTCGTCGGCGCCAACCCCGACAATTTCGGGCTCGGGATTTCCGCCCAGCACGATGTCCGTGCCGCGCCCCGCCATATTGGTCGCGATAGTGACCATTTTCGGCTGTCCGGCCTGGATCACGATTTCGGCTTCGCGCGCATGCTGTTTGGCGTTGAGCACGTTGTGCGGTAACTTTTCCTTCTGCAACATGCCCGACAGCAGTTCGGAATTTTCGATCGACGTGGTTCCGACCAGCACCGGCTGCCCCCGCTCGTGGCAGTCCCTGATGTCGATGAGAATGGCCTGATATTTCTCCTGTGCGGTGCGATAGACCTGGTCCATGCGGTCGTCGCGGATCATCTTCTTGTGCGTCGGGATCACCACCGTTTCAAGACCGTAGATCTGCTGGAATTCGTAGGCTTCGGTGTCCGCCGTTCCGGTCATGCCGGCAAGCTTTTTGTACATGCGGAAGTAATTCTGGAACGTGATCGTCGCCAGCGTCTGGTTTTCTTTCTGGACTGACACCCCTTCCTTGGCTTCGACCGCCTGGTGCAGCCCCTCCGACCAGCGCCGCCCCTGCATCAGCCGTCCGGTGAACTCGTCGACAATGATGATCTCGTCGTTTTGCACCACATACTGCTGGTCGCGCAGGAACAGGTTGTGCGCCCGCAACGCGGCGTTCAGATGATGCATCAGATTGATGTTGGCGGCATCGTAAAGGCTGCTGCCCTCCGGCAGCAGACCTGCCTGGGTCAGCAGCTCCTCGGCGTGCTCGTGGCCTGCTTCGGACAGGACGATCTGGTGCGCCTTCTCGTCAACCCAGTAGTCGCCCTCGCCTTTTTCCTCTTTCTGGCGCTTGAGTTTGGGCGCAACGAGATTGATGTGCTGGTAAAGCTCGGTATTATCTTCGGCCTGCCCGGAAATGATGAGGGGGGTGCGGGCCTCGTCAATCAGGATCGAATCCACCTCGTCAACGATCGCGTAATTGAGTCCCCGCTGCACTTTCTCCGACAGCTGGAACACCATGTTGTCGCGCAGGTAATCAAATCCGAATTCGTTGTTGGTGCCGTAGGTGATGTCCGAGGTGTAGGCCTGCTGCTTGGCGTCATGCTCCATTTGCGACAGATTGACGCCCACGGTAAGGCCAAGAAAGCGGTAAATCCGGCCCATCCAGTCAGCGTCGCGCTGCGCCAGATAATCGTTTACCGTGATGATGTGCACGCCCTTGCCTGAGAGCGCATTAAGGTAGGCGGGCAGCGTAGCCACCAGCGTCTTGCCCTCGCCGGTGCGCATCTCCGAGATCTTGCCGTTATGCAGCGCAATGCCGCCGACCAACTGCATATCGAAGTGACGCATGTTGAGCACGCGCCGGCCGGCCTCGCGCACCACGGCAAATGCCTCAGGCAGAAGCGCTTCCAGTGATTCGCCATTTTCCTTCTGGTGGCGCGCCTTCAACTCACCGGTCTTGGCGCGCAATTCGGAGTCGCTGAGTTTTTCGATCTGCGGCTCAAACGCGTTGATGGCGCGCACCATGTGCGTGTATCTCTTCACCAGCCGGTCATTGCGGCTGCCGAATATCTTTCTGAGTATAGCCTTGACCATGAATCAGTAATCCCAAAATAAAAAAAGGGGTGGGGAAAACCCCACCCCCCGCATATCCTTGTTTCCCGGACGTCAGCCGGCCAATCGCAGAAACTGCATCGGATTTTGCGGAGCGCCGCGCTGCCTCACTTCAAAATGCAGATGCGTCCCGGTAGCGCGCCCGGTTTTGCCGACTTCAGCTATCTTGGCGCCTCTTAATACCACGTCACCGAGCTTCACATTTCGCTTCGATGCGTGTGCATAACGCGACACCAAACCGTTGCCGTGATCAATCTCGACCATATTACCATATTGGGGATGGAAATCAGAATACACAACGACGCCGCCCGCAGCCGCCATAATAGTCGTGCCCTGCTCCGCCATGAAGTCGATACCCTCATGGAATGCCCGCTGGCCGGAGAACGGATCAATGCGCCAGCCGTAGTTTGACGAATGCCACCCGCCTGCCACCGGCAGCATGGTCGGAATCAGCTTTTTCCTGGCGCTGTCGAGCGTGAACAGGGATTCGAGCACGCCCAGTTTGTCGCCGCGGTCATCGACCTGCCTGGTCAGCAGATCAAGTTGCTTGGTAAAATCGCCTAGCGAGATATCCTGGCTCGGAATGGACGATGGCGCGCCGCCTCGCCCCGGCGCCTGGTCGAACATCAGTTCCTGCGGCTTGAAACCGGCGAGTTTGGCCAGCCGCTCTCCCAGAGTATCGAGCCGCAGCAGTTGTGCCTGCACCTGGCCCAGCCGGATCGCCATCGCATTGAGGTTTTCGCGCAGATAGGACTGCGACTTCTCGTTTTGATGCCGCTGGGCGGATACCAGCTGGTCTTGAAGATAAGGCAGATTAAGGTCGGCGGCAAAACGCAGGGTAAAATAGTTCATCAGCCCCGCCAGCATAATAAGGGTGATGAAAGTAGCGATGCCGAGCATCAGCAGTTGCGGCAGCCCCAGCGTGATCGTTCTGGCTTTGGCCAGTCTTTCGGAAACTAGAATGATATTCACCGTCTCCCTCCCGACACCTTTATGCCCACTAACAAGATAGGCAAGTTTCTTACAGCTTCAGCCGAACTCAAGGCGCTTTCAGACAAAGCGCAGAAGTTGCTACAGCTGCAGAACACGTTTTTCGATTCCGCACCGCCCTCATTAGCCCAGGCCAGCCGGGTTAAAAATTTCAGGGCGGGGATGCTTTTTATCGTGGTGGAAAATGCAGCGGTCGCCGCCAAACTCAGGCAACTAACGCCGCGCATAATCAGCAATATCCGTAAATTTGAACCGCAGGTTACTGGAATCCAGGTGACCGTGCAAGTTACAAGGTCACAAAACGAAGCGTCCCTCCCATCCAGAAAAAATAAGATAAGCCTTGATTCCATTGATAAATTAAGGAATCTTTCAGAAAAAATAGTAAACTCGCCCCTTAAGTCAGCACTCACCAACCTAGTGCGCCGGCACAACCGCCCACGATAAGTCAGGCCACGAGCACCAGACGCTCCAGCACGTAGAACACCATAAACACGATCAGGAAAATAAAGGCAAGCTGTATCACGCGCCACGCGATTTTCACATAACGCCGGTCACGCGTGAAAAGGTACATGACCAGCGATGCCCCTATCGTGATCAGCGCCAGGAATCCGGCTAGCCTGAGGACAATCATGACGCGGCTCCTAAAGTGTCTGGAATCATAGTACGGAGCGCGTTGTGGGCGGACGCTGCCACCACCGGAACACCTAGGCGGGTTGTGGCTGCCAGGCGAGGAAGACCGGGGCGTCTTCCGAGCGCTCGAAGCTTACACGTTCCCACGCCTGCTGTTGCTCGAGCAGGCAGCGCAGCAACTGGTTATTGAGCGCATGGCCTGACTTGTACCCGCTGAAAGCGCCGATCAACGGGTGGCCGAGCAGATAAAGATCGCCGATTGCGTCCAGCACCTTGTGTTTGACGAACTCATCGTCATACCTGAGTCCATCGGTATTGAGCACCCGGTACTCGTCCATCACGATCGCGTTGTCCAGACTGCCGCCCAATGCCAGACCCTGGGCACGCATGGTCTCGACGTCCTGCATGAAGCCGAAAGTGCGAGCCCGGCTCACTTCCTTGATATAAGAGGCTGTAGAAAAATCCACGCTCACCGATTGTCGCGACCGGTCGAATACGGGATGGCTGAAATCGATGCTCAGGTCGAGCTTGAAACCATTGTGCGGCTCGAAGCGCACCCACTTGTCCCCGTCTTTGACCTCTACCGGCTTGAGGATGCGGATGAACTGCTTGGGCGCCGACTGTTCTTCTATTCCGGCCGATTGCAGCAGAAACACGAAGGGCCCGGCGCTGCCGTCCATGATCGGCACTTCCGGCGCAGTGACGTCAACATAGGCATTGTCCACGCCCAGGCCGGCTAACGCCGACATCAGATGCTCGACCGTGGACACCCGCACGCCATCCTTGTCCAGGCACGAGGATAGCCGGGTGTCGCCAACGGCATAAGGATCGGCTTTGATCTCGACCGGTTGTGCCAGATCGGTACGGCAAAACACGATGCCGGTATCGGGCGCCGCCGGACGCAAGGTCATATAAACCTTCTCGCCGGTGTGCAAACCGACGCCGGTTGCGCGTATTATATTTTTGAGCGTGCGCTGCTTGATCACAGAAAACTCTTTTTACTTTCAACCTGTTAAGGCGCGAAGTGTAGCATAAGCCGTCACCGCCGACAAAACGAATTACATCTTGTAACACCAGCAGCCTGTCGAACACTTGAGCTTTCTGAGGCGGCACATGGCGACACCGAATGGGCTCTTGATGCAAGCTGGGGCGACAGGTTGCTCATTAAAAGGCTTAATTCCCGTGGCGCAGCCCTTCCCCATGTGTTTCTTGCCCTAATCGGTTTTCATTCTAGCCCGCATGCCCCCTCGCTCATTAACCACTCATGCTCTCCAAAATCGCTCCCGCGCCGGCTACTCATGAAACATGCGGGCTAGTCCGCCTGTTTGCGCAAAAAAGCCGGGATGTCCAGCATTTCGACGCCCTGCTGCTGCATCGCCGCTATGGTTGCGTCGCGATTGCGCCGCCGGATCACCGCCGGCTGATCCAGCGCATCGTAGTCGACTTCCATCGGCATGTCGTCGGTGCCTGTTCTTTGCGACACCACCGCCATCGGCCGGGGCTGCTGCCGGGCTATCGGCTTGCCCAGTCCGGTGGCCACTATGGTCACCCGCAGGCTGTCCTCAAGGGTCTCGTCATAAACCGTGCCGATGATCACGGTGGCAGATTCAGCCGCGAAGGACTTGATGGTCTCCATGACATCGTACATTTCCTGCAGCTGGAATGTCGCCCTGCTGGCCGAAATGTTGATCAACACGCCGCGCGCGTCGGAAATGTTGACGTCTTCGAGCAGCGGGCATGCAATCGCCTGCTCTGCGGCGACGCGCGCTCGATCGGGCCCGGCAGCTTTTGACGAACCCATCATCGCCATGCCCATCTCGCCCATCACCGTTTTTACGTCGGCAAAATCGACGTTGATCATGCCCGGGCAGCTGATGATTTCGGCGATACCGGCCACCGCGCCATGCAGCACGTCGTTGGCGGCCCTGAAGGCCTCGTCCAGGGTAACCTGCGCGCCCAGCACCTGCATCAGCTTGTCGTTGGGAATCACGATCAGCGAATCGACATGGGGCGCGAGCGCCTCAAGGCCTTCCAGGGCGATGCGCTGGCGCTTGCCCTCGAACGCGAACGGCTTGGTCACCACCGCCACCGTCAGGATACCGAGTTCCCTGGCCACCTCGGCGACAACCGGGGCCGCGCCGGTTCCCGTGCCACCGCCCATGCCGGCGGTAATGAACAGCATGTCGGCACCTGTGATCAGTTCGGCGATACGCTCACGGTCTTCGAGGGCGGCCTGCCGGCCGATCTCAGGATCGGCACCGGCGCCCAGGCCCTTGGTAAAACAGGCGCCAAGCTGCAACTGGATTTTGGCCTGATTGCGCTTGAGCGCCTGCGCATCGGTGTTGGCGCAGATGAACTCCACCCCCTGCACCCCCTGCGCAATCATATGATCGATTGCATTGCCGCCGCAGCCGCCTACGCCCACCACCTTGATTACCGCTTCCTGCGTTTGAGTATCGATCAGTTCAATCATATTGACCTCCTGTTGTCACATTCAAAAAAATTAAAATCAATTTCATTCCGACTGCGTTGCATTCATTTCCCCAAACTCAGGGCCACCATCAAAAATTTCCCGTGAACCAGGACTTCATCCGCTCCAGCAGTTGCTGAAACGAACTGATCTGCATGCGCGCGATCTGTTGCTGGCGATGCTGCTGCATGCCGGCAAGAAGCAACCCGACAGCGGTCGAGTAGCGCGGATTGCGCACTACTTCGGCGAGACCGCCGACATAATTCGGCTTGCCGATGCGCACCGGCATGTGGAAAATCTCCTCGCCCAGCTCGACCATGCCCTGCATAGCGCTGCTGCCGCCGGTGATCACAATTCCGGAAGATAAAAGCTCCTCGTAACCGCTGCGCCGCAACTCTGCCTGCACCAGGGAATAAAGTTCCTCGACGCGCGGCTCTATCACTTCGGCCAGCGTCTTGCGCGAAAGCTGCCTCGAGCCGCGGTCTCCCACGCCGGGGACCTCTATCATTTCCTGCGGATCGGCCAGTTGCGACAACGCGCAGCCGCGCTTGATCTTGATATCGTCCGCATCCTTGGTCGGCGTGCGCAACGCCATCGCGATGTCGTTGGTGATCTGGTCGCCGGCAATCGGAATCACCGCGGTATGGCGTATAGCCCCGTGGGTAAACACCGCCAGGTCGGTGGTGCCGCCACCGATATCGACCAGGCACACGCCCAGATCCTTTTCATCGTCGGACAGCACGGCCATGGCCGAGGCCAGCGGCTGGAGTATCAGGTCGCGCACTTCCAGTCCGCAGCGCCGGACGCATTTGATGATGTTCTGCGCGGACGATACGGCGCCGGTCACAATATGCACTTTGACCTCCAGGCGCACGCCGCTCATGCCCAACGGCTCGCGTACATCTTCCTGGCCGTCGATGATGAACTCCTGGTTCAGGATGTGCAGGATCTGCTGGTCGTGCGGGATCTGCACCGCCTTTGCAGTTTCGATCACGCGATCGATATCCATCTGCGCGACTTCCTTGTCCTTGATCGCGACCATGCCCTGCGAGTTAAAGCTTCTGATGTGGCTGCCGGCGATGCCGGTATACACATCGCGTATCTTGCAGTCCGCCATCAACTCCGCTTCCTCGAGCGCGCGCTGGATGGCGCTGACGGTAGTCTCGATGTTGACGACCACGCCTTTTTTCAGCCCGCGCGAGGGATGACTCCCCATGCCGATGATTTCAAAACTGCCTTCCGGCCTGATCTCGGCGACGATCGCGGCAATTTTCGAGGTGCCGATATCCAGACCGACGATCAATTCCTTGTTGTCTTTGGCCTTTCTCATAGCTTCCTGTCTCCGGACCGGCGCCCGGCGTCAAAGGTGGCTTCCACCCGGTCGCTCATGCCGCACCCTTGAGCGCTTTGGGCTGGGTTCTTTCGTATTTCAGTTCAGGTATGCGCACCGCAAACCCGTTGACGTAGCGCAGATCAACGTAATCGATGCGCCGGCCGAGCTGTCCCAGCGTGCGTTCGTATGCGGCTACGAACCGCGCAAGCCGGGCTTCGACCTGCTCACGGCCAAGTTCAAGCGTCAGGCCGTCCTCAAGCTGTATCTGCCAGGCACGCCGCGCCGAGACCTGCACTCGCAGCGGAACCTTGCCGATCGCAGCGAGGCTGCGCCGGAAAAAGTCGTACTGGATCGCAACTTCCTTGGCAGCACCTTCGGGTCCGGCGAACAGCGGCAGGTTGCCGTCATATGCCGCCCGGAATACCTCGCCATAACTATTAACGAGCGCGTCGCTGCCCCAGCGGGCGAGCGGCAGATGTTCCTCTACCGTGATGTCCAGACGGTCGGGCCACTGGCGCCGCACCTCTACCCGCCTTACCCAGGGCAGCTTCTCGAACGATGACCGGGCTGCCGCCAGTTTAAGCGTGAAAAAGTTGCCTTTGAGCTCGCGCTTGACGATGGTTGCGAGCTGTTCGCCCGTGACATGGGCCAGCTCGCCGTCGATCCGCACCTCGCGCAGCGCAAAAGCCGGCAGACGGACCACGAAATGCACTGCGCCGTAGACCACCAGCAATATTGCGAGCGTGATCAGCAGGTCGGAAACGCGGTTCAGGGTGTCTGGCTTATGCCACATGCGCCGACTCCAGAATTCGTATGACCAGGTCCTCGAATGGAATGCCCCGCGCGCGCGCAGCCATTGGCACCAGGCTGTGGTCGGTCATGCCGGGGATGGTGTTCACTTCCAGAAAATACGGGCTGCCGTTGGCATCAAGCATGAGGTCGACGCGCCCCCAGCCGCTGCAGCCCAGAAGCCGGAATGCCGCGAGCGCCTGATCCTGTATCGCGCGCTCCTGCGATTGCGGCAAGCCGCACGGGCAGATGTAACGGGTGTCGTCGGCAAAGTACTTGGCCTGGTAATCGTAAAACACCCGCGGCGTCTCGAGCCGGATCAGCGGCAGCGGTTCGTTGTCGAGCACCGCCGCAGTCAACTCCATGCCCTGGATGAAACGCTCGGCGATGATGATTTGGTCGTACTGGGCCGCAAGCTCGTACGCGGCGCCGATTTTTTCAATCGAGGTCACTTTGCTCATGCCTATACTCGAGCCCTCGCGCACCGGCTTGACCATCAGCGGCAAGCCCAGTCGCTCGCCTACACCCGTGAAATCGCTGTCCTGCGATAACAGCTCGTACTGCGGTGTGGGTATGCCCGCGGCCTGCCACAACAGCTTGGTGCGCCACTTATCCATCGCCAATGCGCTCGCCATCACCCCGCTACCCGTATAGGGGATGCCGAGGTATTCGAGCGCACCCTGTACCGTGCCGTCCTCGCCGAAGCGTCCGTGCAGCGCGATAAACACGCGGTCGAATTTTTGCGCGAGCAATTGCTCCAGCCCCTGGTCGCGCGGGTCGAACGCGTGCGCATCGATGCCGCTGTTCTTCAGCGCACTCAATACCATGGCACCGCTTTTGAGCGAAATTTCGCGCTCGGCAGAGCGCCCGCCCATCAGTACTGCAACCTTGCCAAATGCGTGAGGCGTGAGGCGTGAGGCGTGAGGCGCGTTCATTTAGCCTCCCCGACGATGCGCACTTCACGCTCGAGTTCGATGCCGAACTCGCGCTTGACTGCAGCCTGCGCGGTATCGATCAGGGTTTCGATGTCCGCCGCGCTGGCATTGCCGGTATTCACGATGAAATTCGCGTGCTTGGGCGAAATGACCGCACCGCCGACAACGCGGCCCTTGAGCCCGCAGGCCTCGATCAGGCGTGCCGCATAATCGCCGCGCGGGTTGCGAAACACCGAGCCGGCATTGGGCTGGCTGAGCGGTTGGCTGGCGCTGCGAGCCGACAACAACTCTTTGATTTTATTACGTGAATTTTCCTTGGCTCCGGCGTGCAACCGGAATGTTGCCGCGACAAACCACTCCTCTGAAGGATGGGAGATGAAGGATGAGGGATGAATTTTGCCGTTCGTGTTCGTCTCATCCTTCCGCCTTCCTCCTTCCGCCTTTAAGCGCACGTGCCGGTAGGCAATCTCATAGTCCTCTGGTGAACGAACCCGCTCCGTGCCCAGTCGATCCACGGTGTGCGCGTGCGCCACGATATTCCAGGTTTCGCCGCCATAGCACCCGGCATTCATCGCCAATGCCCCACCTACCGTTCCGGGAATGCCGGCGAGAAACTCCGCGCCCGCCAGATCGTGCAACGCGGCGAAGCGCGCTACTTTGGGGCTGGCGACGCCAGCCTCGGCATAAACTACGTCGCCCCCTTCATTCGCAAGGCGTATGTGCTGCAACGCCCGGTGCGTAAATATCACCGTGCCGCGCAAGCCGCCGTCACGCACCAGCAGATTGCTGCCAAGACCAACGAAATACAGCGGCTCACCCACCGGAAGCGTTCGCAGAAACTCACGCAGGTCGGCCAGATCGGCGGGGAAATAGGCGTGATCGGCGGCGCCGCCAGCGCGCCAACTCACGTGACGCGCCATAGACTCGTTGCGGCGTAATTCGCCACGTAAGGCGTGAACCCCTGCGCTGTTTCCCGGTGGTTTGGCTTTAGTCACATCACACCTCACGCCTCACTCCTCACCAACAACGGCGGCACAGTACCGATCGAACCCGCGCCCATGATCAACACCACGTCGTCGCTGCGGATCGCGCTGCCGATCGCCTCAGGCAGTTCGGCAACGTGCTCCACGAAAACCGGCTCGATCCTGCCCATTACCCGCACCGCGCGTGTCAGCGCCCTGCCGTCGGCGGCGACGATGGGCGCCTCGCCGGCCGCGTAGACGTCGGTCAATACCAGCGCATCGACCGTGGAGAGCACGCTGACAAAATCCTCGAAGCAGTCCCGGGTACGGGTATAGCGATGCGGCTGAAAGACCAGCAGCAGACGGCGTCCGGGATAGGCGCCTCGGGCCGCTGCAATCGTTGCCGCCATTTCGGCCGGGTGATGACCGTAATCATCGATCAGCGTAAAGCTGCCCCCGGCGGCCAGCCGCACGTCGCCGTACTGCTGGAAACGGCGCCCTACGCCTTTGAAATCGGCGAGCGCTTTGACGATTTGCGCATCAGCCACGCCTACTTCCATGCCGACTGCAATCGCCGCCAGCGCGTTGAGCACGTTATGCACGCCCGGCAGGTTCAACACGACCATGAGATCGCCGGGTATTTTGCCGTTGCCGGCCCGGGTAACCCGGAATTTCATCTGCCCACCGCGATGCTCTATATCGACCGCCCTGACCTGCGCTTGCGGCGACAAGCCGTAAGTCAGGATGGGCTTGGTCAGCCGGGGCATGATCTCGCGCACATTGGCATCATCTGCGCACAGCACCGCCATGCCGTAAAACGGCAGCCGCTGCACGAAATCGACGAAAGCCTGCTTCAACTTGTCCAGCGAATGGTCGTAGGTCTCCATGTGATCGGCATCGATGTTGGTCACCACGGCCAGCACCGGCTGCAGGTAAAGGAAAGAGGCGTCTGACTCGTCGGCTTCGGCCACGATGAACTCGCCGCCGCCCAGTTTGGCGTGCACGCCGGCGCTCACCAGACGGCCGCCGATCACGAAAGTCGGGTCCATGCCCCCTTCAGCCAGCACACTCGCCACCAGACTGGTGGTGGTCGTCTTGCCGTGAGTGCCCGCCACTGCGATGCCCTGTTTGAGCCGCATTAATTCGGCGAGCATCAGCGCGCGCGGCACCACAGGAATCCGCTTTGCACGCGCGGCAATGACCTCGGGGTTGTCTTCCTTGACCGCGCTCGAAATCACCACGGCGTCCGCCCCGGCGATATGCGCCGCGACATGGCCTGTACTTACTTTCGCTCCGAGTTTCTGCAGGCGGCGTGTCGCCGCGCTGTCGGCCAGGTCCGAGCCGCTGACCTGGTAGCCGAGATTGAGCAGCACCTCGGCGATGCCGCTCATGCCCGCGCCGCCGATGCCTACAAAATGCACGTGTTTAACCTTGTGCCTCATAGCTCCTGAACTACCTCATCGCAATCGGCGGCTGGCGCCAATCGCCGCCGGTCGCATCCCGCCATCAATCCGGCGGGGCCCTGCTCCCTGCTCATGGACGCCCCGCCTCTGCCTACGAAGTGCACATGTTTAACTTTGTGTTTCATACTTCCCCGACTCTTGCCACAGAGGGCACAGAGATCACAGAGAAAAACATGATGACCGAGGTCCAGACCGCGCCGTCTCTGTGTCCTCTGTGATCTCTGTGGCAAATGTTTTTCATTACGCAGCCAGCTCCATGCAGACTTCGGCCACGGCGCGGGTGGCTTCGGGCTTGCCCGCCGCACGCGCCGCCTGCGCCATGGCCAGCAGCTTTTCGCGCGTGAACTCGCCAAGCAACCAGGCCAGCTTTTCGGGCGTGAATTCGCGCTGGGGAATCAGTACCGCAGCGCCACGGTCGGCGAGATAACGTGCGTTGTGGGTCTGATGATCATCGACCGCGTGCGGGTACGGCACCATCACGCTGGCGATGCCTGCGGCGGCGATTTCGGATACGGTCGAGGCGCCGGCACGGCAGATGATGAGATCGGCTGCGGCATACCGGGCAGCCATGTCATCGACGAAGGGAATGAGTTCCGCACTTACGCCCGCCAGCCGATAGGCCTCGCGCAGCGCCTCGGCATGGAGCGACCCCGACTGATGGGTAACCTGCGGACGGGTGTCGGCTCCGAGCAGTGCCAGCGCCTGCGGCACGGTCTCATTGAGCGCGCGCGCACCGAGACTGCCGCCTATCACCAGCAACTGCAACCGGCCGGCGCGGTTGGCGTAGCGGACCTCCGGCCCTTTGATCGCCGTAATCTCGCTGCGCACCGGATTGCCGGTCCAGATCACCGCGGTCGATGCGGCGCAGGCATTCGGAAATGCAACCAGAATCCTGTCGGCGAGTCTGGCCAGCACGCGGTTGGTCAGCCCGGCGATCGAATTCTGCTCATGAATCACCAGCGGGCGGTTGAGGAACGAAGCCATCATGCCGCCGGGGAACGCCACGTAACCGCCCATGCCCAGCACGACGTCGGGGCGGTGCAGAAAAATCGCCCGCGCGCTTTGCCAGAATGCCACCAGCAGATTGAACGGCAGCAGCAGCTTGCGCAGCCACCCCTTGCCGCGCACGCCGGTAAAACGGATCCAGGCCATGGTATAGCCCATGGGCGGGATCACCCGCGCCTCCATGCCGGCGCGGGAACCCATCCACACCACGTTCCATCCCTGGCCGCGCAGATGCTCGGCGACCGCCAGGGCCGGGAAAATATGGCCACCGGTACCGCCAGCCATGATCATGATGGTTTTAGACACGAGCGCCTCCAGAGCCCACTCGCATAACGGCCATATTTTCGGTGTAGGCTAATGCGCGCGCATTGCGCGCTACGCCGAAACCAAAAATATGGCCACCGGTGCCGCCAGCCATGATCATGATTGTTCGGCTCATAAAAATTTAAAACTCTTTGCCACAGAGAGCACAGAGGACTCAGAGGAAACCCAAAAGCTGATTTCATTCTCTCTGTGATCTCTGTGCACTCTGTGGCTAATGCTTGTCTTCATACGGCGAGACCACGCATGAGCTGCCTGTTTTCCCAATCGACACGCAGCAGCACTGCGATCGCGCAGCAGGTAGCGGCGATGGCGCTGCCGCCAAAAGACAGCAGCGGCAGCGTCAGCCCCTTGGTCGGCAACACCCCCATGTTCACGCCCATGTTGATGATCGCCTGCACGCCCAACCACAAGCCGATACCGTGGGCGATCAGTGCCGCGAAATGGCGTTCGAGCGCGGACGCGCGCAGACCGATCGCAAACGCCCGGATCACGATCCATGCAAACATCACCGCGATCACCGCCACGCCGACAAAACCGAGTTCCTCGGCGATCACCGCCAGCAAAAAATCGGTGTGCGCCTCCGGCAAATAGAACAGTTTTTCGACACTGGCGCCGAGCCCCACGCCGAACCACTCTCCGCGTCCAAAGGCAATCAGGGCGTGCGACAACTGATACCCTTTGCCATAAGCATCGGCCCAGGGGTCCATGAAGCCGATTACGCGCTGCATACGGTACGGCGAAAACCAGATCAGCAGCAGGAAGCTCACCACCAGCATCAGCAGCAATCCCGCAAACAATCGCCAATTCATCCCGCCCAGAAACAGGATGCCCATGGCAATGACGGTGATTACCGCGAATGCGCCAAAATCAGGCTCGCGCAGCAGCAGCCCCCCGGTAAGCACCATGACCGCGAACATTGGAAGAAATCCCTTGCGCAGGCTGTGCATATAGGCGGCCTTGCGCACCGTGTAGTCCGCGGCGTAGATCACCACGAACAGCTTCATGAACTCCGAAGGCTGAAGATTCACGAAATAAAGCGATAGCCAGCGCTGACTGCCGTTGACCTCGCGCCCCACGCCGGGAATCAGCACCAGCGCAAGCATCAACAGCCCGAACAGGAACAGGTACAGCGCAGACTGTTGCCACAACCTTATCGGAATCTGAAACGAGACTATGGCCATGGCCAGGCTGATCGCGATGAAAATGCCGTGGCGCGTCAGGTAATGCATGGGCTGAAATCCGGTGACGCGGCTGCCCTCGGCTATGGCGATCGAGGCCGAATAGACCATCACCAGGCCCAGGCTCAGCAGCACAATCGTGATCCAGACCAGAATCTGGTCATAATCTGCAAGCGGCGTACGCTGTTTTACGTCGGAGTAGAACATCGTCAGCTCCGCCCATCCCGCAGCCGCGTCACCGCCTGCACGAAGATCTCCGCGCGGTGCACATAATTGCGGAACATGTCGTAACTGGCGCAAGCCGGTGACAGAACCACGGCGTCGCCGGGCCGGCTCGCCTTGAACGCCGCTTGCACCGCGTCGCCCATATCACGTGCATGCACAAGGGGCACACCGCTTCCAGCCAGCGCCAGAGCAATCATCCCGGCATCGCGCCCAATCAGCACCACTGCGCGGGCATGAAGGGCGACAGCGGAGGCCAGCGGCGTGAAATCCTGTCCTTTACCGTCGCCGCCGGCGATCAAAACCACGGGTTGCGTCAGACCGTTGAGCGCGGCAACCGTCGCGCCGACGTTAGTCCCCTTGGAATCGTCAAAGAACACGACCCCGTCGATTTCCGCGACCTGCTGCACGCGATGCGGCAGCCCCTGATAACGTCGCAGTGCCTCGAGCAGCGGTGCCTCGGGCAAATCGATGGCGCTGACCAGTGCCAGCGCCGCAAGCGCGTTGGCGGCATTATGCAATCCGGCCACATGCAATTCATCGACCGGCATCATGCTGTGTCCGCCGCGCGCCAGATAATGCGAGCCGCGCATTTCCCTGATGCCCCATTCGCTGTCGTTGACCGGCACCCCGAGCCCGAATGTCGATACCTCGCGCCCCGGTAACGCCATGCCCATGCTCCGATGGTCGTCGCGGTTGAGGACCTGCCGCCCGCCTCCGGCGAAAATGCGGGCTTTGGCCGCCGCGTATCCGCCCATGCCGTCGTAACGGTCGAGATGGTCTTCGCAAAGATTGAGTACCGTTGCTGCCGCAGGTCTGAGGCTTGCGGTGCTCTCGAGCTGGAAACTCGAAAGCTCGAGAACGAATGCCTGGGGCATCTTGTCACCGGTCTCTGCCACAGCCAGAGCGTCCAGCGCCGGCAAACCGATATTGCCTGCAACCACGGTGGCAAGGCCGGCTGCACGGCACATGTCGCCAGCCATTGTGGTGACGGTGCTTTTCCCGTTGGAACCGGTGATGGCCAGCACCTTCGGCGTGCCGAGTGCTGAGTGTTGAGTGTTGAGTGTTGCAAGCGCCTGCGCAAACAGTTCGATATCACCGACGACAGGCACACCGCGGCCGGCGGCGGCGGCAATGGAGCGCTCGCGGCAGTCTATTCCGGGACTGATTGCGATCAGATCCACGTCATGAAAAGTTCGTTCATCAAACGCGCCGGCGGCCACCGCAACCTGCGGCATTTCGTCCGCCAGCAGCGCCGCGTGGGGAGGATACGCGCGAGTGTCGGCGACGCGTACCTCCGCCCCGTAGCGGGCCAGCCAGCGCGTCATCGACAATCCGGTATCACCGAGTCCGAGCACCACAACCCTCTTGCCTTTGAAATTCAACATTTAAAATTACCGCCAGCCATGAGACCCGGGCGGAAAAACGCAACCCGCCTGCTTCACTACGCTTTTCACTCCTCACTCCTCACCCCTTACTCCTCACCGTAGTTTCAGCGTCGACAACCCCACCAGCACCAGCATCATCGTGATAATCCAGAACCTCACCACGACCTGGTTTTCCTTCCAGCCTTTCAACTCGTAATGGTGGTGCAGCGGTGCCATTCGAAAAATCCGTTTCCCCGTCAACTTGAACGATGCGACCTGGAACACCACCGACAGCGTCTCAACCACGAACACCCCGCCCATGATGAACAGCACGATCTCCTGCCTCACGATCACGGCTATGGTGCCGAGTGCAGCCCCCAGCGCGAGTGCGCCGACGTCACCCATGAACACTTCGGCCGGATAGGCGTTGAACCACAAAAAAGCCAGCCCCGCACCGGCGATGGCGCCGCAAAACACGGCGAGTTCACCGGCGCCCGGAATAAACGGAAATCCGAGATATTTCGAGAACACCGCATGGCCGGCAACGTAGGCGAATATGCCAAGCGCCCCGGCAATCATTACGGTGGGCAGGATTGCCAGGCCGTCGAGCCCGTCGGTCAGGTTCACGGCATTACTGGTGCCGACGATCACGAAATAGGTCATGACGACGAAACCGATCGCGCCGAGCGGATAGGCCGCCTGCTTGAAGAACGGCACGATGAACTCCGTTTGCGCAGGCAGATTGCTGTAATAGGTGATATAGAGCGCCGCGGCGATGCCGACCACCGACTGCCAGAAAAATTTGGTCCTTGCCGGCAGGCCTTTCGGGTTGCGTGCCACCACTTTGCGATAGTCGTCGATCCAGCCGATGGCACCGAAACCCAGCATCACCCACAACACAATCCACACCAGGCGGTTCTGCAGATCTCCCCACAGCAAAACAGTGACGATGATCGAGACCAGAATCAGCGCGCCGCCCATGGTCGGCGTGCCGGCCTTGGAAAAATGGGTCTGCGGACCATCGTCCCGCACCGCCTGCCCGATTTTGTATGAAGTCAGTTTCCTGATCATCAGCGGTCCGATAAGAAACGTGATTACCAGCGCCGTAAGACATGCCAGGACCGCCCGCAGCGTGATGTATCCGAACACGTTGAACGCGCGGAAATCTTTAGCCAGGTATTGCGCGAGTTCGAGCAGCATCGATTACCCCTGTCCGGCCACAGCGGCGCCGGATGCCATCTCAAAACTTTTAACCACCCGCTCCATTTTCATGAAGCGGGACCCCTTGACCAGCATCGTCGTCTCCGGCGACAGCGCGTTCTCGATCTCTGCCAGCAGATCCTCGATGCGGGAAAAATGGCGCGCGCCTGCGCCGAAAGCCTGTGCCGCGTGTACTGACAATTCACCAAGAGTGAAGAGCTGGTCGATCCCCGCTTTGTGCGCAAGCAGTCCGGATTCGGCATGAAGCGCCGGCGCGCCCGCGCCCAGCTCCCCCATGTCCCCGAGCACCAGCAGTTTTCGTCCGGGTGCTTGCGCCAGGACTGCGATTGCCGCCTGCACCGACTCGGGATTCGCGTTATAGGTATCGTCGATCAGCGTTGCACCACGAATGCACGCTTTTTTCTGCAGTCGTCCCTTGACCCCCGCATAAGCGGCGAGCCCCTTGGAAATCATGTGCGGTGCAACGTTGAGCGCCACCGCCGCCGCGCTTGCCGCCAGTGCGTTCCTGACGTTGTGCAACCCCCCCGCCTTGAGCGTGGCCGCCGCCTCACCCAGCGGCGTCTTCACGACAATCTCGCTTTCCAGATAGCGCAGCCGGCAGGTCGCGGTGACGGCAGCACGGCTGTCGACACCGAACTCAAGCCGCCGCCTGTCAGCGGCAAGTTCGCGCCACAGGCCGGCAAAGCGGTCATCCGCATTGATGACAGCGACACCTTCATTCCCGAGACCTTCAAAAATCTCGCCTTTAGCGCGCGCGATCGCCTCCTCGGACCCGAGATACTCGATATGGGCGCGGCCAGCGTTGTTGATCAGTGCGACATCAGGCACGGCAATCTGGGCGAGGTAGCGGATCTCGCCTGCGTGATTCATGCCCATCTCGATCACCGCGTAACGATGCTCGGGGCGCAACTCAAGCAGCATCAGCGGCACCCCGATGTCATTATTGAGGTTGCCGCGCGTGGCCAGAACGCAGGATTCCGGATTCGGGTGCCGTGACCCGGCGCCAACCGCCTCGTGCAAAATCAAGGCCAGCATCTCCTTGACCGTAGTCTTGCCACTACTGCCGGTGAGCGCGACCAGCGGCATCGTGAATTTTTTACGCCAGCATGATGCGAGCGTTCCCAGAGCCAGCCGCGTGTCCTTGACCACGATCAATGGCAGCTTGATCTCAGAATCCCGAATCCCGAATCCCGACTCCTCCACCATTGCCGCAGCAGCACCGGCCGCCGCCGCCTGCGATACGAACCGATGGCCGTCAAAGCGCTCGCCCTTGAGCGCGACGAACAGATCGCCGCGCTTGATGGCCCGGCTATCGGTATTGACGGCATCGAACGCGACGTCCTCGCCGCGTATTCCGGCACCCAGTGCGCGCGCCGCTTCAGCAATCGCCATCATGGTCATGCCTCCCTCAATGCGGCTGTTACCGCTGCGGCATCGCTGAACGGATGTCTGACCCCGCCGACTTCCTGATAGGCTTCGTGACCCTTGCCTGCGATCAGCACGACATCGCCGCGGCGGGCCATTGCTATCGCCTGCCTGATCGCCAGCGCCCGATCAGCCGATACCACGCATTCGGCCTCGACGCCTTCGAGAATGTCCGTGATGATCGCAAACGGATCCTCGCTTCGCGGGTTGTCGCTGGTGATAACGACCTCATCGGCCAGCCGTGTCGCGACACGGCCCATCAGCGGGCGCTTGCCGCGATCGCGGTCTCCGCCACACCCAAACACACAAATAAGTTTTGGGTTTGAAGATTGAAGTTTGGCGTTCTTGCTTCGCTTCGCTTTGTCGTGCAACCTGGAACCTGGAACTTGGAACCTGGAACCCTCAATCAGCTCGCGCAGCGCGGTCAGCACCTTTTCGAGCGCATCCGGCGTGTGGGCATAGTCGACCACGACCAACGGCCGCCGGCCGCCACCATAGCGCTCGGTGCGCCCGGGTGCGGCTTTTACCCGCTGCAAAGCACTGATGGCATCATCCAGACTGACTTCGCTTGCAAGCAGTGTGGCCAGCGATCCCAGCAGGTTGTCCGCATTGAAACGTCCGATCAGGGCGCTGGACAGCGATGCTGAACCCCATGGCGTAGACACATCGAATGCCAGGCCTTCAGCGTTGACGCGCAGATTGCGGCCCTGCATCCGCAGCACCCCGCGACCGCGCGCGGTCGTGGCACGGCCGAATCCATAACCAATCACATTCAGGTCACGGCGCGGCAGGCTGGCAGCGAGCGCCGAGCCGAATTTATCGTCAAGATTCAGCACCGCATAGCGCAGCGAGGGCCACTTGAAGAGCTTTGCCTTGGCCGCGCGGTAGCGGCGCATGCTGCCGTGGTAATCAAGGTGGTCGCGGGAAATATTGGTTAGCAGCGCAACGTCAAACTCGACGCCTGAAACGCGGTGCTGCTCCAACCCGTGAGACGACACTTCCATACAGGCGCTGCGCGCCCCGCGCCGGAGAAAATCGCTGAGTGCGGCATGTATCCATACCGCATCAGGCGTCGTGTTCAGCGACGGCTTCAGCGTGCCTGGAAAACCGCACCCCAGGGTGCCGATCACCGCGCATCGCCTGCCGGCACGCGTCAGGGATTGCGCAATCCATTGGCTGCACGACGTCTTGCCATTGGTGCCGGTGACGCCGATCATCCACAGTTTCGCGCTCGGCCTGCCATAGACATGGCTCGCGATATCGCCGGCATGCCGCTGCAGGTTGGCTATGCCGAGATTTGCGGCCCGCCACGCCGGATTCCACGCGAAATCCGCGCTGTCCCACAGCACGGATGCCGCGCCACTGGCAATCGCACCCGGAATGAAATCGCGGCCGTCACGGGCCTCACCCGGGTAGGCAACGAACGTGTCTCCGCGCCCGATGTACCGGCTGTCGGAAGTGAGCCGCCTGATGCCAAGCGCATCGATCGCACGCATGCGCGGCCGGCGCAGGCTCCCTGCTGCCGGCATCACACCTCCTCCTTGATTTCAGGCGCGTTCGGCGGTGGCAGCACCACATTGTCCACCGGCGCATCGGGTTGTACGCCGAGCAGCCTGAGCGCGCCCGCCATGACCTGGCTGAATACCGGGGCCGCCACCGCGCCTCCGTAATACTGGCCGGCCGAGGGCTCGTCGATCATCACCGCCACCACCAGCCGCGGATTAGACATGGGCGCGAAACCGACGAATGAAGAGATATATTTGCTTGCCGCGTAGCCCTTGCCCTCGATCTTGTGCGCGGTACCGGTCTTTCCGGCAACGCGATATCCGGAGACCTGTGCGCGCGGCGCGGTACCCCCCGCCTGCACTGCCATCTCCAGCATCCGCCGTAATGCCAGCGCAGTCTCGGGCGTAATCACCGGCAGACCCGCGGCCGGGCCATCACGCTTGAGCAACGTGACCGGCTTCAGTTCTCCGTTAGCCGTAAAAATGGTGTAAGCGCGCGCCAGCTGCAACAGCGATACCGAGATGCCATGCCCGTAGGACATGGTCGCCTGCTCAATCGGCCGCCAGGTACTGTAAGCGCGCAGTTTGCCCGAGACTTCGCCAGGAAATCCCGATTGCGGCGGCACGCCGAACCCCACCTGGGAAAACAGGGTCCATAACGTTTCCGCGGGCAGCGCCAGCGCCATTTTCGCAGCGCCGACATTTGACGATTTCTGAATCACCTGCGCCACCGTCAACGCGCCCTGCGGGTGCGCATCGCGTATCACGCGGGTGCCTATCGTCATCTGCCCCGGCGCGGTCTGAATCACCGTATCCGACCTGACCGAGCCGGCCTCGAGCGCAGCCGCCGCGGTAAAAGGCTTGAGCGTCGAACCGGGTTCGAACAGATCGGTCACCGCGCGGTTGCGCATGCGCTTCGGATCAAGTTTGTCGCGATTATTGGGGTTGTAGGTGGGCATGTTCGCCATCGCCAGCACTTCACCGCTGACCACATCGAGCACCACGATGCCACCGGCCCTGGCGCGATGCGCGGCGACGGCGGCCTTGAGTTCACGAAAAGCCAGATACTGAATTTTGGTGTCGATCGACAGTTTGATCGTCTGTCCCTGCTGCGGCAGGCGGATACTCTCGACGTCCTCGACGATGCGGCCGAGGCGGTCCTTGATCACGCGCCGGCTTCCGGGCTTTCCGCCCAGCACATCCTCGAACGCAAGCTCCAGCGCTTCCTGCCCGTTATCGTCGACGCCGGTGAACCCGATCAGATGCGCCATGACATCACCCGCCGGGTAGTAGCGGCGGTATTCGCGCTGCAGGAACACGCCCGGGATGCCGAGCTCCACCACTTTGGCGGCCTGCTCCGGCGGAAGCTGGCGCCGCAGATAAGTAAATTCGCGTTTGGTATCGGCAAGTTTATTTTTTATTTCATCCGCGTTCATGTCGAGCAGCCTCGACAGCCTCACCATCTGCTGCGGCGTAATATCGATGTCTGCCGGGCTGGCCGCCACGGATTCGACCGGCGTGGAAATCGCCAGCGGTTCGTTGTTGCGGTCGACTATCATGCCGCGCGTGGCGCTCATCTCGACTACGCGCGAGTAGCGGGACTCGCCCTTTTGCCGCAAGAAATCATTGTTGAGTCCCTGAAGGTAGAGCGCACGCACTATGAGCGCGATAAACCACAGCAGCAGGCACGCGAGCAGCACCCGCGAACGCCATACCGGCAGCTTGAGATCGAGTACCGCGCCCGCGGTTGCGTTCATGGCTTGCCTTCACCGGAGGCCGGCGGCACGTTCTGGGTGCGGCTGGCGGGCGGCACGCGCATATTGAGTTTCTGCGTGGCTATTTTCTCGATACGCCCGTGCATCGCCCAGGTGCTCTGCTCGAGCTGCAACTGACCCCACTCGACTTCGAACCGCTTGGCGAGTTCCACTTCTTTTTGCAACTCAACGTAAAGTTTGCGCGCCTTGTGCTGGGAGCTGACCAGCGACAGGGCGCAGGCTATCAGGATCGCCAGCAACAGCAGGTTGAGCCGCACGATCATGCCGGCACTCCCGCGCGATCACCGGCATTCCCCGAATTGCGTTCCGCGATCCTCATGACGGCGCTGCGCGAACGCGGGTTGGCGGCGACTTCGGTATAGTCCGGGCGCCGCGCACGGCCAACGAGCGTGAGCAGCGGCGGCGCGATATCTTTCGCCTTGACCGGCAACCGGGGGGGCAGATGATCGGCTCGTGCGTGGTCACGCATGAAACGCTTGACGATACGGTCTTCGAGCGAATGAAAGCTGATCACCACCAAGCGTCCCCCGGGCGCCAGCAACTCGACACATTGGGGCAGGACTAACGACAACTCCTCAAGCTCCTGATTGATGTGAATCCGTAAAGCCTGAAACGTGCGCGTCGCCGGATCCTGGCGTGGTTCGCGCGTGGGAACGGCTTCTGCCACGAGCGCGGCAAGTTCTCGTGTGGTGCCAAGAGGTCCCCGCGCTCGAGCCGCAGCAATCGCTGCTGCAATCTGTTTAGCAAACCGTTCTTCGCCATAATTTTTTATAACCCCCCTGATTTCCGACTCGTCTGCCTGCGCCAGCCATTGCGCGGCCGTAAGGCCGCGGCTGGTATCCATGCGCATGTCGAGCGGCGCATCAAATCGAAAACTGAAGCCTCGCCCGGCATGGTCGAACTGCGGGGATGACACGCCGAGATCGAGCAGGATGCCGTCCACGCACTCCACTCCGGCGTGAAGCGCGATATCCCGCAACCGACCGAAAGCGCCATGCACGATCGAGAAGCGCACATCTTTTATTTCTCCTCCTGCTGCCACCGCATCCGGATCCCGATCGATTGCGATCAGGCGCCCGGTCTGTCCCAGCTGATCCAGAATCCGCCTGCTGTGCCCACCGCGGCCAAACGTGCAATCCACATAAATTCCGTTCGCACGCACATTCAACCCGTCAACCGCCTGCTCCAACATGACCGGGGCGTGTGAGCCTGGGCTCACAAGGAGAAACCCTCCAGTTCGGGCGGCAACCCGCCCGCGCCAAGCCCCCCGGCCTGTTCAATCAACTGCTCCCAACGCTCCTGGTTCCATAACTCAAACTTCTTGCCCTGCCCGACCAGCACCACGTTTTTTTCGAGCTGCGCGAACGCGCGTAGCGCGGGTGAAATCAGAATGCGCCCGGCGCCGTCGATGTCCACATCGACAGCGAAACCGATCAGCCGGCGCTGCAACTCGCGCACGCGCGGATCGAGATTCGACAGGCTTTCAAGTTTTTGCTGGATGAGCTCCCAGTCCGGGAGCGGATAGACGAGCAGGCAATGGTCGGCATCTGCCGTGATGACCAGATGGCCGCCGCAACGCTCGAGCAGCGTATCGCGGTGCCGCGAGGGCACTGCGAGTCTGCCTTTACTGTCCAGATTGAGCTGCGCGATACCGCGAAACACAAACCCCCCATATGCGGCAAATGGCGCTTTCCGTTGGAAAGCAGCTCCTTTTCCCACTTTCTACCACTTATCCCCACTATATTTAAAAACAACTAGTGGGTCAAGGGGAGGATTTACGTTTTCTGTTTCTGTGACAAAGACTTATGTCATATATCTCAGGCCAGTTTTGAGCTTTTTCCTAAATCACATTTAGGCTGTAAAAACATAATGATAAAGTTTGTACTAAAAGTAAAACTTTAAATATATTTACGCTTAATAATCAGGAAATTAGAGCAAGCATAGAGATGTTGCAGAACAGCAACACCTGAAAATCGAAAATGAAGCTGGCCGATAAGCCGGGTTCTGTCGTGGACAGCCATTCCTCTAGGCCTTGGATTACTCCAAGGCTCAAGCCACCTACCCGCAAGCTCGACGGGCCGCGTCATCGCTTGCCTATTTGGTGTTGCTCCGGGTGGAGGTTGCCGCGTTTCACCCTTGATGTTTGCACACCAAGACTCGTCTCTGTGGCCCTGTTCCTCGCCTTCGCCGCAGACTTGCGTCTGCGGTTTATAACGGACGGCCGTTAACCGTCACCCTGCCCTGTGGAGCCCGGACTTTCCTCTGCGCACCCTAAGGTGTTCAGCGGCTGTCTGGCCAGCTTCACGGTCAGTTTAACACCGGTTGTCGCCAGGAAACCGATCTGGCGGGCGCGACCCGCGCTTATTCGTCCCGGGCCTGAAGTTTTCTGACCGCCGCGTGTATTCTGCGCAATCCCGGGTCGCGCACTCCCAGTTCCTCAAGATGGCTCAGCGTATTGATCAGATAATCGATATTGGCGCCGCGTGCGCCTACACCGCGCGAGATCATCGCTGCAATTTCCTCCTGTGCCAGGCCTCCCGCATAGGCGGGATGCGCAGGGTCAGCCACGAAAGTCAGCGCCTGGGCCCGTTCGCTGGCAAGTTCAACACGCACCAGGCGCGGACGATACGTGCGGCGCGACATCTCGCGGGTCCACAGGCCGTTGAGCACGTGTTTGATCTTTTGCTTTGCGACCAGGTACGCGATGCCGCGGCACGCGCCCCCGCGGTTTAACCCCAGCACCAGTCCGGGTTGCTCGGGCGTGCCACGATACCGGTCGGAATAGATGCAGAAGGTTCGGTGATAGCCGCGCAACAGAGCGGAACCTGAGCGGATGTAGGGAAATCCTGGATTCCACATCAGCGATCCGTAACCGAAAATCCACAGATCGCCGCGTGGCAACTCCAGCTCGAACTCGTGTCGCGTCGAATGGCTCAATTTGCCGTTAAGGTGGGTTCAATTTCCGGAATAATAGTTGCGTTAAGGCAAAGTTGACGCGGACGTCTGTCGGTCACTCGATCTTCCAGGCCACATGGCCAGAAGCGCGAAACGGCACCAGCGAATCGCGTGCGTAGGGCAGCTTGTCCGGCACCGGCCACGATTCCCTGACCAGCGTGATCCGGTCCTGGTTGCGCGGCAGGCCATAAAAGTCAGCGCCATAATGGCTGGCGAACCCCTCCAGCCGATCGAGTGCGCCGGCCTGATCAAACGCTTCAGCATACAGCTCGATGCCGGCATGCGCGGTATAAATGCCCGCGCAGCCGCAACCGGTCTCCTTGGTGTGCTGCGCGTGGGGCGCGCTGTCCGTGCCGAGGAAAAATTTGGGACTGCCGCTTATCGCGGCTGCCGTCAACGCCTGACGGTGCTGTTCGCGTTTGAGCACCGGCAGGCAATAATGATGCGGCCGGATCCCGCCCGCGAACAACGCATTGCGGTTCAGCAGCAGGTGGTGCGCGGTGATCGTCGCTGCAACCCGCAACGGCGCTGCGCTCACGAAATCCACCGCTTCGCGCGTCGTGATGTGCTCGGCCACCACTCGCAGCCGGGAATAGCGCTCGATCAGCGGCGCCAGTACCCGCTCGAGAAAAACCCGCTCGCGGTCGTATATGTCCACGGCCGGATCGGTGACTTCACCGTGCACCAGCAGCGGCATTGCGCACGCTTCCATGGCCTCGAGCACGCCGCGGCATTTCCCGAGGTCAGTCACGCCCAAATCCGAATTGGTGGTGGCGCCCGCCGGATAGTACTTGATCGCGTACACCGCGCCGCTTTGCCTGGCCTTGATGATTTCCGCTGGCTGGGTGTTGTCCGTCAGATACAGCGTCATCAGCGGCTCGAAGCTGCTGTCCGGAGGCAGCGCGGCGCGGATGCGATCGCGATATTGCAACGCTAGCGCAGTCGTGGTCACCGGCGGCTTCAGATTGGGCATAACGATCGCGCGCGCAAACCGCCGCGCCGTGTCCGGCAGCACCGCCTGCATGTAGCCCTCATCACGCAGGTGCAGGTGCCAGTCGTCGGGACGGATAATAGTGATCTTGTTCATGTCTATTAGAGTAAATGGTAAACGGATTTAAGTGTGATTTGTCTTACTCACCGCTCACGGCTCACCTTTGAGCTTGAGCGCCAGCTCATAAAGCTCATTGCGCTTGCCGCCGGTAATTTTTGTCGCGAGCGCAACCGCCTGCCTGAGCGGCAACTCGGACAGCAATGCCTCCAGCACATGCTGGGACTGGGCGCGGTCTTCTCCGGAGGGCATCGCAGGCTGTCCCTCGACTATCAGCACAAATTCGCCTTTGCGGCGATTGGCGTCTGCCTCGGTCCAGGCCACGGCCTCGCCCAGCGCGCACGCGTGGATGCTCTCGAACAACTTGGTGAGTTCGCGCGCAATCACTATCCGGCGCGCATCCCCGAAAGCGGCGCGCAGATCCGCAATGCTGTCGACGACCCGGTGCGGCGCCTCGTAAAAAACCAGCGCATACGGCAGATCCACCAGCGCCGCAAGCTCACGCCTGCGCTCTGCGCCACGCGCCGGCAGGAAGCCATAAAACAAATAATGCTGCGCGCTGAGCCCGGCCGCCGATAACGCGGTGATGGCGGCATTGGCGCCCGGGACCGGCACGACCCGGTAGCCCTGGCTGAGGGCCGCGGCAACCACCAGCGCGCCGGGATCGGAAATCGCCGGCGTTCCGGCGTCGCTGACCAGCGCCACAGACCGGCCCGCGGCAAGGTGCTCCAGCAGCTGCGGCGCCATGCGCTTCTCGTTATGCTCGTGCAGCGCAATCATCCGGTTGGTGATCCCATAGTGGTTGAGCAGCCTGGCGGTGATGCGCGTATCCTCCGCCGCCACCGCATCGACGCTTTTGAGCACGTCGAGCGCACGTAAACTCACGTCGCCTAAATTACCAATCGGGGTTGCAACTACATATAATGTCGGCTTTGAACCTTCCCCGCTTTCATGATGCGCTGCCGCGTTACTCATCGCTGGTTCTTCGTATGGCTGATGACCGCAATACTATACGGTGGCGCCACAGCCTTTGCCAGCAAGGCGGCGTTCGGCGCGCAGCCGCTACCCGGCGGAAAACCTGCTGCCAGCACGTCTTTAGCCACTAAAGATCCCGGCGCGGGAACCTCAGTTCCCCACATCGGCCTGCTGCTGCCCGTCGGCCAGCCACCGTTCGCGAGGCCCGCCGAGGCGGTCAGAGACGGTTTCATGGCGGCCGCCAAGGCGCAGGGCGGATCGCCGCTGCCCATCCGCATCCACGCCATATCCGAAGAGGACGGCCCGAGTCTCATCGACGGCTATCGCCGTGCGCTGGACGCCGGCGCGCGCATGGTGGTCGGGCCGCTGACGCGCAGCGGCGTTACCGCTCTTGCGGCCAGCGACGGGATCACCGTGCCAACACTCGCGCTCAGCGCACCCGACGGCGGCGGCCCCCTGCCGCAGAATCTTTTCATCCTGAGTCTTCAAATCGAAGCTGAAGCGCGCCAGGTCGCACAGCTTGCGTTCCGGGAAGGCCGTCTCAACGCCTACACCATCACCGGCGATACGCCGCTGCAGCGGCGCATGCACCAGGCGTTTGTGGACGAGTTCTCGCGGCTAGGCGGCAAGCACATTGCCGAATTCGCCGCCACCCCTGACCAGGATGGCCTCAATCGCCTCAAACAGGCGGCCGCACTTGGCGTCGCCGATATGGCGTTTCTGGCGCTGGATTTCCAGCGCGCGCGCCAGGTGCGCCCGTATCTCGATCCGCTCGCGCTTTATGCCACCTCGCAGGTCTATCGTGTCAATGCCGGCCCGCTTGCCGGTTTCGATCTTGCCAACATCCGGTTACTTGAAATGCCGTGGCTGCTGCAGCCCGACCATCCCGCGGTGATGATTTATCCGCGCAAGGACTTTGGCGGCGCCATCGACCTCGATCGCCTATATGCGCTCGGTATCGACGCTTTCCGTATCGCTCAGGAACTGCTCAATGGCCGCACCGAGCTGATGCTGGACGGAGTAACAGGACACATCACCACCGGCCGCGACCGCCATTTCGTGCGCGAACTCTTGGGCGCGAGGTTCAGCGACGGCCGGCTGATCCCGGATAGCGCCAAACCATGAAAGGTGAAGCGGCGGAGCAGTTCGCCGCGGAATTCCTGCAGCGCCAGGGAATGAAAATCACCGCCCGCAATTATCGCTGCCGTTTCGGCGAGATCGATCTCATCGCACAGGACGGCAAGACCCTGGTATTCATCGAAGTGAAAAGCCGCCGTACCGAGGATTTTGGCGGCGCCGCGGCCAGCATCACGCGGGACAAACGCGACAAACTCCTGCGCGCGGCGCGTCATTATCTGGCCCGGCTCGGCAACGCGCCGCCGTGCCGCTTCGATGCCGTCCTGATCCGCGGCGAACCGCCGCAGATCGAATGGCTCAGGAACGCGTTTGGAGAATAAGAGTCTGACTCTGTAGAATAGCGGCTCTACCCTTTATGGCCTCTTCATGGACCTGATCAATCGCATTAGCGAGCACTTTTCCGAAAGCGCGCACCTCAAACTGCAAAGCATGGACGTGCTGGCGGGCCCGATAGCGGCGGCGGCGGAACGCATGGTGCAGTGTCTCAGGAGCGACGGCAAGATACTGGTCTGCGGCAACGGCGGTTCGGCCGCGGACGCGCAGCATTTCTCCGCCGAGCTCCTCAACCGCTTTGAAATGGAGCGCCCCCCGCTCGCAGCCATCGCGCTGACGACCGACACCTCGACCCTGACCTCGATTGCCAACGATTACGACTTTGATCAGATCTTTTCCAAGCAGGTGCGCGCGCTTGGCCACGCCGAGGATCTGCTGCTGGCGATCTCCACCAGCGGCAACTCGCGCAACGTGCTTGCCGCAATTGACGCCGCGCACGAGTGCCAGATGGGGGTGATCGCGCTGACCGGAAAATCCGGAGGAAAAATCGGCGAGATCCTGACACCGTCCGATGTCCATGTCTGCGTGCCCGCGACCAGCACGGCGCGCATACAGGAAGTACATCTGCTGACGTTGCACTGTCTGTGCGATGCCATTGATTGTCTTTTACTGGGAGTCGAATAAATGCGTAATATCCTTGCATTGCTGGTAATGGCCGCCCTGCCGCTGCTCAACGGTTGCGCCGCAGTCGCGATCGGCGGCGCCGCCACCGGCGTGGTGTTGGTCGATGACCGGCGCACCGTGGGCACCATCACTGAAGACCAGGGCATCGAGTTCAAGGCGTCGAGCCGTGTCGGCGAGAAGTTCCCCAACGCCCACCTCAACTTCACCAGCTACAACCGCATGTTGCTGATCACGGGTGAAGCGTCCGATGCCGCGGCCAAAAGCGAAATCGAAAAAATTTCGCGCGCCGTGGAAAACGTTCGCGGCGCCTACAACGAAGTCCAGATCGCCGGCAGCAGTTCGTTTTCGGCGCGCTCCAACGATACCTACCTCACCTCGAAGGTCAAGGCGCGGTTCATCGATGCCCGGAAATTCAACTCGATCCATGTCAAGGTCGTCACCGAAGCAAGCACCGTTTATCTGCTGGGGCTGGTGACCCGCCAGGAAGCCAATGACGCCACTGAACTGGCGCGCACCACGGGCGGCGTGCAGCGGGTAGTGCGGGTGTTCGAATATCTCGACTGAACCGGCGCGGGGATCAAGGACCACAGCAGACGCGGCGCCCGACCATCCCTTTCTATCCCATGCAGCGTTTGAGGCCGCGCATCAGCCACCCCACCAACGGTAGTTTCTCGTAGAGTTCTTCCGCGGCATCCCAGTAGTCGCGGTGATAGTTGACCCTGCCCGCGGTATTGAAACCGAGCAGCGAAATGCCGTGTATGCGCCGCGGCTCGTCCGGGCGCCATGCCCTGATGCGGAACTCGAACTCCCACACCAGCACAACGCCGCTGCCATCATCGGCGATCATGCGCCGGCTCACCTTGAAGCGCGGCTCATCCAGTTGCCGGTACATGCGCCGGAAAATCTCCTGGATGTCCGCCAGGCCGCTCACTTCGTTGAAGGGATCCTTGAAGTGGCAGTCGATGGCGTAGAAGCGCCCCATCTGCTCCACCGACCGGGGTTCCAGGGTTTCGTAAAAGCGCACCAGCGCATCCAGCGCAGCGGCGGTCATAGGCCGGTCAGCTTGTGCATGAGATAAAAATACCACCGATAAGGCAGGATGCGCATGACTTTAAGCCAGCGCGTAAAGCGTCGCGGGAAGTGGATTTCAAACTGGCCGCGCTCCAGTCCCCGCACGATTTCGCGCGCGGCTTCTTCGGCCCCGATGAGCGCGGGCATCCTGAATTCGTTGCGGTCGGTAAGCGGTGTTTTCACGAAGCCGGGGTTGATCAGGTACACGCCGAGGCCCCTGGGCGCGAGGTCGAAATACAGCGTTTCGGCCAGATTGATGAGCGCCGCCTTGGTCGCGCCATACGCCAGGGCGGTCGGCAGGCCGCGGTAGCCCGCGACGCTCGACACGATGCCGATGCCGCCGCGCCCCTGCTTGAGCAAGTATGGAATCACGCTCGACAACCCGTCCATCACGCCCAGCACATTGACCTCGAACAAGCCGCGCGCCATCCCGGCATCGAGTTCCCATGCGCGCACCGGCCGGTGCGCGCCTGCGACAAACAGCACCAGATCGATGCCGCCCCACGCAGCCGCGATGCGTTCCAGCGCCGGCGCCGTGGCGCCGGGCTGCGCGAGGTCGAGCGGCAGCACCAGCGACTGGGCGGCATCGAATTTTGCCGCAAGCGCTTCGAGTGCGGCGCGGTTGCGTGCAGACAGCGCGAGCCGCGCGCCGCGCCGCAGCAGTGCAATCGCCGTCGCCGCGCCGATGCCGCTGGATGACCCGATCACCCACACGCGCTGCGCGCGCCAGTCGGCGATGGGCGGATTCATGGCGAGCGCCGCGCGAAACTCAGGGTCAGATCGCCGAGGCGGAAACCGAACTTGCTCATGACCGAGCGGTTGAGCATGACCTTGTCGTCCATCAGGTACATCCAGTCGTCAAAATCGACATCGTAAACCTTGCCGTCAACGGGCAGCCGCAACACATAAGTCCAGCGCAGGGCGTTGCCGTAAGCAGTGCCGGTCGCCACCCCGACCACGTCATCGGCGCGGCCCTCGTAGGTGTGCGCATCGAGTTTGGTTATGGTCCACACGCGGCGGCTGGTGCTGCCGTCGGCGTAGCTGAAATCCTCGTCCAGCGTGCCGGTGTTGCCCTGCCAGCCGGCGTCTATTTTCACGTAAAAGCGTTTCACGACCTTGCCGCTGCGATCCTGGAACACACCCCAGCCATCGATGGTGCCGTTGAAATACTGCGCCAGGTCGAGCACCGGTTTTTCATTGCGGTACGCCTCGACCATGGTCGACCCGCATCCGCCCAATCCGATCATGCATGCAATGGAAGCGATAAGCGATTTCTTCATGTTGATTCCTCTTTGGTGCGCAGCGGCGCAACGCCGCGCTGTGGTTCGAGCGCTGAGCGCCAGAGCAGCCATGCCGCCGCCAGTTTGATCGCGCACGGCAACAGCGCGTAGGTTGCCGCCAGCGCCGTGGCGCCACCCGTGGCGCCGGGCTGATAGCCCAGCGCATCGAGCAATGGCAGCGCCGTGCCCGCGGCGATCGCCAGCGCCAGCTTTTCCAGCAGATGCCACATGCCGAAGTAGGCGCCGTCGGGTCGGCCCCCGCCGGCTCGTTCATCGCGATCGATCACATCTGCCAGCAACGATGCCGGCAGCGCAAGATCGGCGCCGAAGGCCAGGCCCGACAATGCACACACGACGGCGAACGCAACGACATCCCCCGCGCCCAGCGCAAATGCCCAAACGAAGGCAACAACGCTCAGCGCCATGGCGATGGCCCAGGTTCGCGTTTTGCCGATCACCCGCGACCAGCGCACCCACAGCGGCATGCCCGCGGCGCCGGACAGAAAATATACAACCAAAAATAATCCAGTATATTCAACTGCTTGTATGATGTCCGCAACGAAGAACAGGATCAGCGTCGCCGGTATCGCGGCCGCAATCCCGTTGACCAGAAATACTGCCGCCAGCCGGCGGTACCGGGCATTGGCGAACGGTTGCAACACGGATCGGAGTTCGAACCGCGCACGCCGCATGACTGGCGAAACCGCCGGCGCAGGTGTCCAGACCAACGTGGCGACAGCAGCAACGACCAGCAGCGGCACAAAGCCGATGCTGAACCACGACAGGCCTGTTTCCCTGCCGAACAGCGCAGCCAGGTATTCCGGCAGCGCCGCCGCCGCCAGCACGCCGGTGAGCGATGCCATGCCGCGCACCGCCGTAATGAGGGTGCGCTCGTGATAATCGCGCGACAGCGCGCTGCCGGCGGCAAAATAACTGATGGTCGCGGCGCTCAGCCCGAGGTAAACCAGAATCAGCGCACCGGCAAACCAGCCCGCGAGCATGCCGGCGCCCGCCGGCGGGTTGAACAGCAGCACCATGCCGAGCGCAATCAGCGGCGTCGCCAGTGCCATCACCAGCCGCCGCGACACGCGATCGGCGACGAACCCGAGCAGCGGGTCGATCAGCGCGTCGAGCGTGCGTACCGCCAGCAGCAGCGCGCCGATCAGCGTCAGATTCAGCCCCAGTTCGGCATAAAATTTCGGTGCGTGCACGTAGACGGGCAGCGCCGCCATCGCCAGCGGCAGCGCGAACGCGGCATACGCAGCAAGTCCGCGCCGGCTTAAGCCGGCGGCAGCGCCGTGCTTACCGGGAGCGGCCATGGCCGCCCAGCAGGGTCGCGCGCAAATCAGGCTCGCGCGTGCGCCCGTCGAGCCAGATTGCAAAAAACGCCCGCGCAAATTGCGCGTCGTCGATGTGCCCCAGCAGGCGCTCGGCGGAATAAAACGCTGCGCCGCGCCCGGGCAGGTTGATGCCGATCAGGCGGTCACCGGGCGCGACGTCGGGGAAAATCCGGCTCATCGCCTGTCCCCAGCGCTGCAATTGATCCTCGCTGCCCAGATCCATGCGGCGCATTTCGCCGACACTGGTCGTTGCGAGCGCGCCCCCGGTGATGCTGCGCGCATATCGGATGTCGAGCGCGAAGCGGGCGCTCTCCGACCACGCCGCGCCGCTGGTCCACAGCGTTGCGTCGTAAACGTGGAAACCGAGCCAGCGCAGCGTGCCGGAGCCGATGGCGCGCGCATCCGGCACCGCGCGTCTCGCCGGTTCCGGCAACCCCGGCGGCATCGCCGCAACCGGCCAGGCCAGCGCGGCCAGCAGCGCGACGGCGCTAACTGCGCGCCAGTTCCACTTGCATGACATCGGTGCTCCCCGACCGGAATCCGGCCTCGCAATAAGACAGGTAAAAACGCCACAGCCGCATAAAGCGCGCATCGAATCCCAGCGCTTCAATGTCGGCCGCCGCGCGCAGGAAATTCCGGTGCCAGCGGCTGAGGGTGTGCGCGTAATCGATGCCGAACATCAGGCGTTCGCCGGTGGCGAGACCCGCGTCGGCGGCAACCTGCTCAAAACGTGCCGGCGACGGCAGCATGCCTCCCGGAAAAATATACTGCTGAATGAAATCGGTGCCGCTGCGATAGCGCTCGAACTTGGCATCGGCGATGGTGATGGTCTGCACCAGCGCCCGGCCGCCCGGCGCCAACCGATCGCGCAACGCGCGGAAAAACCGCGGCCAGTAGCGCTCGCCGACCGCCTCGAACATCTCGATCGACACCACGTGATCGAACTGTCCGTCGAGATCGCGGTAGTCGCACAGTTTCAGTTCGACCAGATGCTGCAGCCCGCGCGCCGCGATGCGCGCGCGCGCAAAATCGAGCTGGGCCTGCGACACGGTGACGCCGGTCACCCGGCAGCCGCGGGTGGCGGCGGCGTGCTCCGCAAATCCGCCCCAGCCGCAACCGATCTCCAGCACATGATCGCCGGGCTGCATCTGCAGACGGTCGAGGATGCGCTGGTATTTGGCCGTCTGCCCCGCCTCGAGGCTCCTGCCGGGCGTCCCCTCGAATAGCGCCGCCGAGTAGGTCATGCTGCCGTCCAGCCACAGGCGGTAGAAATCGTTGCCCAGATCGTAGTGGGCGTGTATGTTGCGGCGGCTGCCGCTGCGGGTGTTCGCGCGCAGCAGGTGGCGGATGCGATAAGCGAGCATCGCCCACCAACTGCCGTGCAGCGCGCGCTCGATCACCGGCTGGTTGTCTGCGGCGAGTGTCAGCAGCGCGGTCAGATCCTCGCTGTCCCAGCGGCCGTTGAAATACGCCTCGGCGAAGCCGATGTCGCCGCGCCTGAGGATGTCGGCGCATACCGCCCAGTCCCGCAATTCGAGAGATGCATGCGTGCCGGGCAACTGGCCCGGGAACGCGTGATATCGGCCATCTGGGCTCATCACATCGAGGCTGCCGCTGCGCAGGTGGTCAAACATGCGAAACAGCAGTCTCGCCGCAAACGGGGGCGTGGCATCGTGGCCGCGCGCCGCAAGTTCAGTTGTCGTCATCGGGTCGTTCCTTCTGCTGGAGGAAAGGGTTTGGTGAAATACGGCACGCGCTTCAGCCACAGCCGCAGCGCGTGATAATGAATGCGCAGCACCACGCCCAGCGTCATCAGCGGGTAACCGAACACCGCGCGCGCCAGCGCTCTGCTGTTCAGCGCCGCCGGCCTGCCGCTGAGCGCTGTTGTCAGCAGCTTTCCGTCGTCGCCGTGATAGTCGATGCGGAAGCAGCAGTGCTCTTCGCTGTCGGCAAAGCGGAACCGGTAATGCCCTTTGACATCGAAGAACGGCGAGACGTGGAACACCTTGCGTGCCTTGAGCCAGTCGCCGGCGCCGATCGGCCGCTGATCGGGATGCGCAATCAGGTAGTTGTGGTGTTCGCCGAAGGTATTGCTGACTTCGCTCAGCACCGCGCGCAGCCGCCCGTCGCGGTCATGGCACAACCAGAAGCTCACCGGGTTGAACACGTAGCCTAGTACGCACGGAAAAGCCTGCAGGTAGATGTCGCCATCGGCGCATTGCAGGCCATGTTGCGCGAGCAGCGCGCGGATCCACGGCTCGAGCGGCGTACCGTCTCGCGCGCCGTGATCTTTGTCGTGAAAGCTGAACAGGTTCCAGCGGTTGACGGAAAACAGCGGCCCTGCGAGCGCGGACTGCCGATCAAGGCGAAAGCGCAGGAAAAACACGCCATAGCGGAACCCATGCGCCGCCGGAACCATTCTACGGTGCATGACATCGCCGAAATACAGTGCGCTGTGCCTCATCATCTCACCTCACGCCGCCGCCAGGGCGGGCCGGGACGCGCCGGCTGAAGGTTGCGTCTGCCACGGGGCGGCCGTCCCCAGCGCGGCGGCAACCGCCATGCCCGCTTTCAACCCGTCTTCGTGAAACCCGTAACCGGCCCAGGCGCCGCAGAACCAGGTGCGACGCACGCCCTGTATCGCGGGCAGCGCTGTCTGCGCGTCAGTCGCGGCACGATCGAACATCGGGTGCTCATAATCAAACGCATCGATGATGGTGCCGGGTGCGGGTTCATCGTGCGGGTTGAGCGTGACGATCACCGGATGCGCGAACGGCAGGGGCTGTAGCTTGTTGATCAGATAGCTGACGCTCACCGGATGCGCGTCCGCGCTGCCGCGAGCAGCGTGATAATTCCAGGCCGACCATGCGCTGCGCGCGCGAGGCAATAATCGCGCATCGGTGTGCAGCAGCGCGCGGTTCGGCTGATAGCGCAGCGCCGTCAGGATGCGTTGTTCGGCAGCGCTGGCATCGGCCAGCAGCGCCAGTGCCTGATTGCTGTGGCAGCCCAGCACCACGTCGTCATACAGGCTTTGGTGGCCATGGCGATCCATGACTGCGACGCCGTGCTCGTGCCGTGTGATTTTGCTGACTGTGCAATTGAGCCGAATGTCGTCGATGTCCCGCGCCATGCGTCTGACGTAATCGCGCGCGCCACCGACCACCGTCCGCCACTGCGGACGACCCGCAATCTGCAAAAGGCCGTGGTTGCGACAAAACTGCAGGAAGGTTTGCGCCGGATACTCGAGCATCTGCGCGGTGGGGCAGGACCAGATGGCGCCGCTCATCGGCAGCAAGTACCAGTCGCGGAACTCGCGCCCGTAGCGCCCGGCGACAAGAAACTCCCCGAGCGACAGGTCCACGCTGGCGCGGTTTTCAAGCAGCGCGAGCGCTTCGCGGTTGAAGCGCAGGATATCCCCGAGCATGGCCCAGAATCTGGGCCGCGCGAGATTGCGCTTTTGCGCGAACACCGTGGCAAGGCTGCTGCCCGCCCATTCCACGTCCTCGTTCTCGATGCGCACCGAAAACGACATGTCGCTCGCCGCCGAGCGCACCCCCAGATGCTCGAACAGTGCGATCAGGTTGGGATAGGTGTGGTCATTGAACACCAGAAAACCGGTGTCGACCGGCGCCGTCACGCCGCCCAGCGTGACATCGACAGTGTGGGAGTGACCGCCGAGGTAGTCGGCAGCCTCGTAGAGCGTGACCGCATGATCCCGCGCCAGCAGCCAGGCGGCCGAGAGCCCGGCTATTCCGGCTCCGATGACGGCGATGCGTTTCCCGGGTGTGCCCTGGGTCATGACGGCCGCCTACTTCGCGCGCTCGACCAGCGCGTAGGCCGAGTGGTTGTGTATCGATTCGAAGTTCTCCGCCTCCACGGTATAGACCCGCACTCGGTCATCCGCATCAAGACGCAGCGCAATGTCGCGCACCAGGTCCTCGACAAACTTCGGATTGTCGTAGGCTTTCTCGGTCACGTACTTTTCGTCCGGCCGCTTCAGCAGGCCGTACACTTCGCAGGAGGCTTCCTGTTCGGCAATGCCGGCGAGTTCTTCGATGGCGATCGGCTGATCGCCCTGCACGGTAATCGTGATCTCCGAGCGCTGATTGTGCGCGCCGTATTCAGAAATCTCCTTGGAACACGGGCACAGGCTGGTTGCGGGCGCCGCGACCTGGGTGGTGAACACCGCGCCGGCGCCGCTATGCTCGCCGCGGAACATCACGCGGTAGTCCAGCAGGCTCGCCACGCCGGACACCGGCGCGCGCTTGCTGATGAAGTACGGAAAACGCATCTCGATCATGCCGGATTCCGCCCCCAGCCGGTCCAGCATGCGGGAGAGCAGCTGCGCGAAACTCGCGGCGTCCAGTGCCTCGTGGGTCTGCTGCAGGACCTCGACAAACCGCGACATGTGCGTGCCCTTGACCTCATGGGCCAGGCCGACCGTCATGTCCACGGTGGCCACCGTCGCCACCGCGCTGCCGTCAGGGCTGCCGACGCGGACGGGATGCACCAGCGATTTGACGCCGACACGATTGATATAGACGTTGCGGCGGTCGGCAATCGCCTGCACGTCG
This sequence comes from Burkholderiales bacterium, assembly GCA_030683105.1. Lineage (GTDB taxonomy): Bacteria > Pseudomonadota > Gammaproteobacteria > Burkholderiales > SG8-41 > CAKKQX01. The sequence goes on from JAUXMZ010000024.1 coordinate 69,145, forward strand.
GGCAGCAACCACTGTTCCGGTGCGTTCATGTGATCTCCTGTTCCTGTGTTGGCCGTCGCGGAATGTCCACGACAGTTGTCTGGGGTGTCAGCCGCGTCACCCCGCCCGGAGGCCTGGCAACGCGTTGACTTTGTCCAATTGTTACTCAATAATGTCCAGGGCAAAGATACATAGTAAATGATGTTTTTGCCATTTTTTGGCGATTAAACCTTTTTTTGTCCTGGACAATATGATTACGACAACAAACACGGCGCCAGCAGATCCCGGTGCCGCGACCTACAACATCGCAGCGGTGGAACGCGATACCGGCCTGTCCAAGGACACGCTGCGGGTCTGGGAACGCCGCTATGGTTTTCCGGCGCCGGACCGCGATCAACATCACGAGCGCGTCTACCCGCAGGCGCAGTTCGAGAAACTGCGCCTGCTGCGCCTGCTGATCGATTACGGGCACCGGCCCGGCAAGATCATCAATCAAAGCGCCGAGGCGCTGGCCCGCCTGGTCGCCGAGCGCACACCCGGGCAATCACCGCCCGCGGAGATTGCGGTGATCATCGACCTGTTGCTGCGCCACGACACCGAAGGCTTTCGCAACGCCCTGCTGCAGGCGCTGATGAAACAGGGCCTGCTGCATTTCGTCGCCGAGACCGTGACCGCGCTCAATCACTGGATAGGCGAAGCCTGGCTCGCCGGCAAGGTCGCCATATTCGACGAGCACCTGTACTCGGAACACATCCAGAATATCCTGCGCAATTCGATCATTGCGCAGCCAGGGCGCGGCTCCGCGCCGCGCGTGCTGCTCACATCGCTGCCCGGCGAAAAACACCGCATCGGCCTGCTGATGGTGGAAGCCGTGCTCACCGCCGAGGGCGCAGCCTGCGTTGCACTGGGCGCCGAAACCCCGATTATCGACATCAAGAACGCCGTGCCGGCCTACGATGTCGACGTGGTCGCGCTGTCCTTCAGCAGCGCCTTTACCCAAAGCGCGGCGCTGACCGGTCTCGTGGAATTACGCGAACTGCTGTCTGGGAACATCGAAATCTGGGGTGGCGGCGGTGCCTTGCTCCGCGCGCGCAAAACGCCGCAAGGAGTGCTGCTATTGCGCTCGTTTGACGACATGCGCTATGCGCTGGAACGCTGGCGCATCGAACGCGCGCCGGCGACTTGACCACCGGTGCCGCGTTGTGCGGCACCCGCGCTGCGGTTACACTGCGGCGGAACCGCCATGCATACCGCCCCCGTCTTCGAAACCAAACTCTGCCCACCGCGTGAGCTTGCCGCGCGCGTGGCACAACTCGCGCGTCCGCTGGTGTTCACCAACGGCGTGTTCGATATCCTGCACCGGGGCCACGTCACCTACCTGGCCCAGGCACGCGCACTGGGCGCGAACCTGATCGTCGCCGTCAATTCGGACGCCTCGGTGAAACGCTTGGGCAAAGGTGATGACCGGCCAGTCAATGCGCTGGAAGACCGCCTGGCGGTGATCGCGGCGCTGGAGTCGGTGAGCCTGGTGACCTGGTTCGAGGAAGACACGCCGCTCAAGCTGATCCTGGCTGCACAACCCGACGTGCTGGTCAAAGGCGGCGACTGGAGCCCTGAACAAATCGTCGGCGCCACGGCAGTGAAGGGATGGGGCGGGGCGGTACACTCGATCCCGTTCGCTCACGAGCGCTCGACGACTGCGCTGCTCGACCGGATCAAAAACACAAATCCATAGACAGGATTAGGGCAGCAGGATTCACGGGCTTCTGTTTTGATCCAATCCTGTCAATCCTGTCAATCCTGAAAATCCTGTAAATCCTGTCCATTCACTGTTCTACGCGCCGGCGGGCGGGCACGCCACGGCCTTGACCTCGCTGCCGGAAAACTCGCGCTGCAACTCGGCGAGCCGGGCGACCATCGCCGGGTTGGGTTCCCGCACGAAATAGGCCATCTGTTTCAGGAAGTTCTCGCGCCGTTCGACGATAGCCGAGCGCACACCTTTTGCGCCCAGCGCGGCAAGAAAACCTTTCGCCGCATCCTCGCTCTTGAATATGCCCAGCGAAATGGCATGGCGCCACTGGTTCTGCTCCTGCACCGCAAAGAAATCGGTGACGCCCAGCGCCTTCAGCTCGCGGATTTTCCGGTCGGCTTCCGCCTTGGTTTTCTGGGGTGGAATGTAGACCCAGTAGCCGCTGACATCGGCGACCACGCGCTGTACCAGGGCTTGCGGCAGTTCGAGGCGGCCAATCGCGGCGTCGGCACGCGCCACCTCCGGACCCGCGAAGTAGCCCCACTCCAGGCAGGCGGCGGGCGCTGCACCGGGCGCAGCAGCCGCTGGTGCGGCAGGCCTGGTTATTACAGGCGCCGCGCCACCCGATGCTCTGATAATCCGGATTTTCTCCGGGTTGATCTGCAGCAGGACGCTCTGGCTTTCCGCGACGACCTGCTGCTGCGCAACCCAGTCATAGGTGAAGAACGCGGCGTTGGCCAGCACCAGCATCAGGAATAACAGTCTCATATTCTCAATTTCGTAAGCGGTAAGCGGTCAACCCTAAAAGCAGACCGGTATTTGTCTGCTTACGGCTCACTGCTTATGGCTCACCCGGATTGTGCGATACGCAACAATCCCTCCAGTACCAGATTATCCACGACCTCGAGCCGCGCGTTAAGCTGAGACTCGAGCAGCATGGCGTTGCCGCCCGAGAGCACGATGAGCGGCGCGCTTTGCCCGGTTTGCGCCATGTATTGCAGCATGCGCTCGACGGCACCGACCAGCGCATTGATGGCACCGCTCACGATGGCGTCCGCAGTGGAATCGGGAAAATATGCAAACCGGCCTTCCTGCCGCTCGAGCTGGGCGGTATTGCGCGCCAGCGACTCCCGCATCAGGTCTGCGCCCGGCACGATAAAACCGCCCAGAAACACACCTTCATTCGACAGCGCATCGACCGTCAGGGTGGTGCCGGCATTGACCACCACACAGGGTCCGCGAAACAGGTGCCATGCCCCGATCAACGCGGCCCAGCGGTCGGATCCGAGCTGTGCCGGATCATGGTAACTGCTGGTGACTCCGCACTGGCTGGCTGCGCTGTGTATCCAGGACGGCCTGACGTCAAACTGCTCAAGCGCCGCTCCGATCAACCCCCGCACCGCATCTCCGGCGACATTGGAAACAACAATCCTGGCGGGCGGCGGCAGCGCTGCCAGCGCAGCGCCCAGTTTGTCGGCCTGCGCGCTGGCCAGCCAGGATTGCGCGAGCCATCTCTGGCCGTCTGAGCAACCCCATTTGATGCGGCTGTTGCCGCCATCGATGGCCAGTATGATCATGCGTGCAAGCGGGGATGAGGGTCCGCCCTCAGGCTGATTTCGCCGCTGTGGTAACGGCGCAGGCCGGCCGGGGTCTCGATCAGCAGCGCGCCATCTTCGGCCACGCCGCGCGCGCAGCCATGCTCGAGCCGCGTATCCGGCAATATCAGTGTCACCATCTGGTCCTGATGCGCGTGATAGCGGTGCCAGTCATCCCGAAACGGCGCCAGTCCCGCCCTGGCAAACGTGTTGAGCGCATCGCGCAGCTGCCGCAGCAGCAGCGCAAACACCCGGTTGCGGTCGAGCGACCGCGCGCACGCCGTCTCCAGATCGCTGACCGGCTGGTCAATCCGGTCGCGCACCGCCTGCGACAGGCGCACGTTGACGCCGATGCCGATCACCGCTGTGCTGGGCCCCAGCATGTCGCCCTGCACCTCAATCAGGATTCCGGCGAGTTTGCCGCCGCGCCACACTGCATCGTTGGGCCATTTCAGTCCCGCCTCCTTGATGCCGAGCGCGTCGAACGCGCGCATCAGCGCCACCCCGACTGCGAGACTCAGGCCCGCGAGAAACGCAGCGCCCTGGGGAAAGCGCCATAGCAGGGAAAACGTGAGCGCGCCGCCGATACCGGCATGCCAGGCGCGCCCCATACGCCCGCGTCCGGCCTCCTGCCATTCCGCAGCGATGACCGGGATTGCCGACCCGCCGCGCGCAGCGCACTGCATCGCCAGCGTATTGGTGGAACTCACGCTATCCATGATCTGAAGCATGAACGCACCGGCGTCTGCGCCCAACTGCCGCACAATGTCATCCTGGTCCAGCAGCGAGAGTGATTGCGCAAGGCGGTAACCACGGCCGCGGACCTTGTAGACCTCGATCCCGGCGCCGTCAAGCTCGCGCACCGCGAGCCAGATGCTGGCACGCGACTTGCCGAGCGCGTTCGCCATCGTCTCACCGGAATGAAATTCGCCATCGGCAAGCAGCCGCAGCACTTTGAATTGCAATGGTTTCACTGTGCGCAAGCTTAGGGGCTCGCCAGCCGTATGTAAAGACGCTGGCGGTAAAACGGGCGGCACGAAAAGAGGGTCGTGAAAATGACGCCCGGCGTGCTGTGACTTGCTGGCAGGCAATAGCCCCGCATGCCCGCCGCCGTCACGAAAAGCCAGATGTTATGCATCGCCGAGCTGGCGTATTAGTTAGACACGGTAACAGCGCAGGACTAGACTGATTGCGTTGCAGATCGGCCAACACCGGGGAGAAAAACATCATGAATGGAGACGTCCCATGTTCGCCGTGATTTTCGAAGTCCAGCCCAGGCCCGGACGCGAGCAGGATTATCTCGCCATAGCGCAGGAACTGCGCGCGCAACTCGAGCACATCGACGGCTTCATCTCCATCGAGCGCTTCGCCAGCCTGACCAACGAGGGCAAGATACTGTCGCTGTCGTTCTGGCGCGACGAGGCCGCGGTCAGGCGCTGGCGTGAACACGCACCGCACCGCGCAGCGCAACGGCGCGGGCGCGAGGATATTTTCGCCGACTACCGCATCCGCGTTGCCCAGGTGGTGCGCGACTACGGCATGACGGAACGTGACCAGGCGCCGGGGCCCTGACCTTTTTTAGCATCTTTCCACCGGGATGCCGCACGGCATGGGCTAAAATGGCGGTTGTTGCCAGGAATGCCATGTCTAATCCCACGCCAGACCCGATTAAAAAAAAGCCCGCGCCGCCGTCTTCCCTGACCGGTGACGAAGCCACGGCTTCAACCTCGAACTTCATCCGCAGTACCATCGATGCCGATCTCGCCGCGGGCAAATACGCCACGCGCACCTGGGGCGGCCGGCCCGGCACGGCCGTCACCCATAAAGGCGCACCCGCCGATCCGGCGAAAATCCGCACGCGTTTCCCGCCCGAGCCCAACGGCTATCTGCACATCGGGCACGCCAAATCGATCTGTCTCAACTTCGGGCTCGCGCGCGACTACGGCGGCGCCTGCCACCTGCGCTTTGACGACACCAACCCGGAAAAGGAAGAACAGGAATACGTAGACGCCATCGTCGACACCGTGACATGGCTGGGTTTTAACTGGGGCGCGCATCTGTATTACGCCAGCGACTACTTCGACGTCATGTATGAAGCGGCGCAGCGCCTGATCGAAACCGGGCACGCTTATGTCGATCAGCAGACGGCGGAGGAAATGCGCGCCAGCCGCGGCACGCTCACCGAACCCGGTAAAAACAGCCCTTATCGCAACCGTTCAGCGGAAGAAAATCTCAGGCTGCTGCGGGAAATGCGCGACGGCAAACATGCCGACGGCAGCATGGTGCTGCGCGCGAAAATCGACATGGCTTCGCCCAACATCAACCTGCGCGACCCGGCGCTCTACCGCATCAGGAGGGCGACGCATCACCGCACCGGCGACAAGTGGTGCATTTACCCGATGTACGCGTACGCCCATCCGCTCGAAGACGCGCTGGAAAACGTCACGCATTCGGTCTGCACGCTGGAATTCGCGGATCAGCGCCCGTTCTACGACTGGTTGCTGGAACGCCTTGCCGACGGCGGTCTGCTGCAGCGGCCGCTGCCGCAGCAAATCGAGTTCGCCCGCCTTAATCTGACGTATGTCGTTCTTTCTAAAAGAAAATTAATCCAGCTGGTCGATGACAAGCACGTTGCCGGCTGGGACGATCCGCGGCTGCCGACGCTGGCCGGCGCACGCCGCCGTGGCTATACACCAGAAGGTTTCCGACTTTTCGCTGAGCGCATTGGCGTGTCCAAGGCCGATTCGTGGATCGATTACTCGGTGCTTGAAGACTGCATGCGCGAGCATCTGAACGACATCGCCGAGCGCCGCATCGCCGTGCTCGATCCGGTCAAACTCGTGATTGACAACTACCCTGATGACCGGGAAGAGGAGTGCTTTGCGCCCAATCATCCGCAAAAACCGGAGCTGGGCAAACGTGCCGTGCCGCTTTCACGCGAACTGTGGGTAGAACGCGAAGATTTCATGGAAACCCCGGCCAAGGGTTACTTCCGGCTGTTCCCCGGCAACAGCGTGCGTCTGCGCTATGGCTATGTCGTGAAATGCACGGGCTGCGACAAGGATGCACAGGGAAATGTCATCGCCGTGCATTGCGAGTACGATCCCGACACCAAGTCCGGCACGCCCGGCGCCGACAAGGTCAAGGTCAAAGGCAACATCCATTGGCTCAGCGCCCGGCACGCCTACCCGTGCGAAGTGCGGCTCTATGATCGCCTGTTCAAAGACCCGCACCCCGGATCAGGCGATCGCGACTATATAAACGACCTCAATCCCGACTCGATAAAAATCATTGCGGCGCAACTCGAGCCGGCACTGCAGACAGCCCTGCCCGAGCAGCGGTTTCAGTTCGAACGGCACGGTTACTTTGTGGCTGACCTGCGGGATTCCCGGCCTGGCGTACCGGTTTTCAATCGCGCGGTGACCTTGCGTGATTCGTGGGGCAAGCACTAGGGCCTGTTAACCATTGCCGCGTGAGATGCGTTGTGGCCAAAATTGTCGATGGCAAGGCGCTTGTCGCAGCCCATATCGCGAATATGGGCAAGACGAGCAACGATGGTAGCGGCGATTTTGGCCACAACCCGAAGGGACGGGACGCTGAGCAACGGCTTTGCCGTTGCGCGTCCCATTAGGGGCGAGAATAAGGCCCGCGAGCGCGTAGCGCCCGCTCGGGACCCATGGCGTTGTCGCACCTTCGCTTATTTGCCACAGGGCAAACCGCGCTCGTTGCTCCTAGCCCTGAATCCAAATCGCCTCCGTCGCACTCATGTGGTAATTGTTAACAGGCCCTAACAGGCCCCCGGCCTGATGCAGATCAATATCGGCTGCGTTATTTATGGCACTATTTTCTATTGCGTCCTGATCGGATGATTGTCACCAGTCATCCGTAACGGTGTGCTAACGAGAGTTGTGCGATCTGCAGCACAGGCTGCCATCCCACAGCCAGGTGAAATCCTGATGCCGTCTTTAGTTCGTATCGACCTGCTGCGCAACGTGGTGGACATCCTGCCCGTCGGCGTCTGGATCATGGACGAGACCGGGAAAATCCTCTATTGCAATTCCGCCGGCCATCGCATCTGGGCGGGCGCTCAGCATGTCGGCGTTGAACTATTCGGCGAGTGCAGGGGATGGTGGGTCGCCACCGGCAAGCGCATAGCGCCGGAAGAATGGGCCTGGGCGCGCGCCCTCAGGAACGGCGAGGCCTCGATCGACGAAGAAGTGGAAATCGAGTGCTTCGACGGCACGCGCAAAATCATACTCAACTCCGCGATGCCGATCCGCGACGATAAAGACATCATCGTGGGCGCAGTCATGGTCCACCACGACATTACCGAGCGCAAACGCTTCGAGGAGCAGCTGCGGGAAATGTCTGAACGGGATCCTCTTACCAACGCCTATAACCGGCGGCATCTTTACACCATCCTCGAAACCGAGACCGGGCGCGCGCGGCGCTACAGCACCGAGTTATCCATCGTCATGTTCGACATCGACCATTTCAAGATGATCAACGACACTCATGGGCACCTCGCGGGCGACCAGGTGCTGCTCCGGATCGCGAAAATCGTGCAGCAGGAACTGCGCAGCGTGGATATGCTGGCCCGCTACGGTGGAGAGGAATTTCTGATCGTTGCGCCCGGCATCGGCCGGCTGCGGGCTGTCGTGCTTGCCGAGCGCTTGAGAACGCTCATCGCCGCGGAGAAATTTGGCGACATCCCGCAGGTTACCTGCAGTTTTGGCGTATATCAGTTCGACGACGAGAACACGGATGCCCTGTTCCGCTGCGTCGACGATTTGATGTACAAAGCCAAGCAGCAGGGGCGCAACTGTGTCGTCACGCAATAAGCCTGCCCCACGCGCTTGAGGCCTTCAGCAGCGCGCACGATCAGTGTGCATTCTTCTGGCTGCGCCTTACACACCATTTGCGGCCTTCCTCCAGCATCAGCATGGCGACGGCGAACGGCAGCATGAACAGCCACACTTCCGGCGCGATCGGCGCGGTGCCGAATACCGCGTTGCCGGGCGCGCTGTAGACGATGGCCAGGATCAGTGCGAGCTCGATTATAATACTCAATATTATTAGGTAGTTACGCTTCAATGATACAGAGAACACGCTTTCCCGCGGATCGCGGCACAGGAACACGTTCACCACCTGCATCACGATGATTGCCGCCAGACACGCTGTCGTCGCCTGGAGATAAAGCGGGTCGGCGGGCGCCAGTATCTCACCATAGCGCCAGCCGCCTGCGCCCAGCACGAAGAAAAACGCCGCCATCGCCGCCGCTGCTTCCAGCATGCCCAGCCACAGATAGGCGCGCACCACCAGCGGCCAGTTCATCAACCGCTCGGCTCGGCGGCGCGGCGGCTGCTGCATGATGTCAGGCGCCGGTTTTTCCGCGCCCAGCGCGAGCGCCGGCAACAGATCGGTGCCAAGATCGACGGCGAGGATCTGGATGATGGTGAGCGGCAAAGGAATGCGCAGCAGCACGAATGCCAGATACGGCACAATCTCCGGGATGTTCGAAGTAAGTATGTAAGTAAGGAACTTGCGAATGTTCTGGAACACCGCGCGCCCTTCCTCGATCGCGGCGACGATGGACGCAAAATTGTCGTCGAGCAGCACGATGTCGGCCGCGCCGCGCGCAACATCGGTTCCCACCACGCCCATCGCGATGCCGATGTCGGCGCGGCGCAGTGCCGGCGCATCGTTGACGCCATCGCCGGTAACGGCCACCACGTGACCCTTGCGCTTGAGCGCATCGACGATGCGCATTTTCTGATCGGCGGTCACCCGCGCGAACAGGATCTCCTCGGCGTCGAGCGCGAACTGCAGCTGCGCATCCGTGAGCCGCCGCAGCGTTTCGCCGATGATGACCGCAGGTGCCGTCGCGAGCCCGATATCGCGCGCCACGGCGCGCGCGGTGTGTGGATGATCGCCGGTCACCATGATCACGCGTATGCCCGCGGCACGGCAGGCCGCGATGGCCTGCGGCACCTCCGGCCGCGGCGGATCGTGCAGTCCGACCAGCCCCGCGAGCGTGAGCGAGGTCTCCCAGTTTTCACGCGGCGTGTCGGCATCGAGTTCGCGGCAGGCCAGCGCGAGCACGCGCAGGCCGCGCTCCGCCATCTCTTCCTGCGCTTCGAGAAACGCCTGCATCAGCGCTTCGCTCATCGCAACGCCGCCGCCCTGCGATGCGAGTGCCTGCGTGCACAGCGGCAGCACCTGCTCGACCGCGCCCTTGCAGTACAACATTCGGCCCGCTGCTCCCTCGTGCACCGTCGACATGCGTTTGCGGTCGGCGTCGAACGGCAGCTCGTCGCTGGGCGGCGCGGGCGCACACTTGCCCAACACGCGTTCGGCCATCTCGACCAGCGCGATTTCCATCGGATCGCCGAGCAGCACCGGCGCGCCGTTGTGCTCAACCTGACGCAGACTGTGGCAGCGGCGCGCAATCTCGAAGAACGGCGCATGGCCCGCCGCCTCCGCCGGCGCAAGCGACGCGAGATCGCGCGTGGCATCGGCAAAGCGCGCGCTCACCGCCTGCATGCGGTTCTCCGTCAGCGTGCCGGTCTTGTCGGTGACGATGACGGTTGCCGCGCCCAGCGCCTCCGCCGCCGGCAGGTGGCGGATCAGCGCATTGCGTTTCGCCATGCGCTGCGTGGCCATTGCCAGCGCCAGCGTCACCGTAGGCAGCAGGCCCTCCGGCACATTGGCGACGATGATACCGATGGCGAACAGGAAGTTCGTCCAGAACCCGAGGCCGAGCATCTGCCCGATCAGAAAGAACACCACACCGAGCACGGTAGCGAGCAGCGCAATCAGCCTCGAGAGCCGCGCGATTTCCTGCTGCAGCGGCGACGGCGGCGCGGCAGAGGCCTGCGTCAGATGCGCGATCTTGCCGAACTCCGTGTGCATCCCGGTCGCAAACACCAGCGCCGTGCCCGCGCCCGACACCACCGACGTGCCCGCAAGCAGCACGTTGCGGCTTTTGAGCAGGTCGTCTTCTTCGACCGCATCGTCGATGCGCGCCTTGGGCAGCGACTCGCCGGTAACGGTCGCGATGTTGACGCGCATGCTGTGGCCTTCTATCAGCCGGCAGTCGGCGGGCACGTCGTCGCCCTCCTGCAGCATGATCACGTCGCCCGGGACCAGCATTCCGGTTTCGAGCTGCACGGCAATCCCGTCGCGGATCGCCGACACCGCATGCGGCAGCAGCGCCTTCAGCGCCGCAACCGCGCGCTCGGCGCGGTACTCCTGCCAGAACGCGAATGCGCCGTTTACTATCACCACGCCGATGATGGCCCAGCCCAGAGTGGCCATGCCCTGGCCGGGACCGTACTCTTCGGCGACGAAGGCGAGGCCCGCTGCCAGCAGCAGGATCAGTGCAAAGAAATGCGTGAACTGCCGCGCGCCCTTGAGCCATAGCGGCTCGCGCGCGATCTCCTCCACGCGATTCGGGCCGTACTCGGCAAGCCGGCGCGCGGCCTCGGCGGATGTCAGCCCTGCACGCGCGCTGCGCAGGCTGGCGAACGCGTGGTCGACGGAAAGTCGGGTGATGCGCATGGTGCGGAGAGTTCCGAAGACTTCAAACCGCTAATGGCTGCCCTGAACTTGATGAAGGAAACACAGATGGATAATCCGTGCTTAGCAAACAGTGCTTATGATGTTTTACACATCACCATTCACGATTCACCATTCACCGCTTTTTAAGCATGCTCGTCCCTGTGCCTCGCGTGTTGATTTGGGTCAAAACCCGTTGCCGACATGATCCGGCATTTGACGCAAACCGCCCTGGGTGTTACTTTGGTGTTACTTTTAGGAGCGCTGTCATGGCATCATCCACCACGTTGAAACTTTCCGATGACCTGAAGCGACGCATCGCGCCGCTGGCGAAGTCCACAGGCAAGACGCCCCATGCCTGGATGGTCGAGGCGCTCGAAGTGCAGGCGGCTCTGGCCGAACGTCGCCGGGAGTTCGTGGCATCGGCGCATGCGGCCGAACAGGAAGTCGCCAAATACGGACTGGTGTACGAAGCCGACGAGGTATTTGCCTACATCGAAAGCAAAGTTGCCGGCAACAAGCCCAAACGTCCGAAACCGGTAAAGCGGTCTTGACCCGGCTCGCGCTGTCGCCCACGGCTTTCCAGGATATCGACAGACTCACGGATTTCCTGCTCGAATCCGATCCCGTCGCCGCAGGCAATACCACGCCGCTGCTGATCAGCGGCCTCCGGGTGCTACAGCAGCATCCCCTGATAGGCAGGCCGGTCGAAAGGGGTTACCGGGAACTGGTCATCTCGCGTGGCGATACGGGCTACGTTGCACTCTACAAATTCGACATCGAGAACGACCTCGTGGTTGTCCTGACCATCCGCCATCAACGCGAGGCAGGTTACCTCTGATTGCGCATTTGCCGCTATCGACGGCATCCGCCCGCCGGGCGAAAGTCGTGCGGCCATGCTAAGGTACGCCATCCGGTCATGTGTGGAGGCTGCGTGATATTCCGTCAACTGTTCGAGCCCCTTTCCTCTACCTATACATATCTGCTCGGCTGTGAAGAAACCGCGCAGGCCGTGCTGATCGACCCCGTCATGCCGGCGTGGGAGCGCGATCTTGCTGCGGTCAACGCCCTGGGCTTGCGCCTCGCCTATACGCTCGACACGCATATCCACGCCGACCATATCACAGCGGCGTTGCAGCTCAAGCGCAAAACGGGCAGCAAGATTGCGAACGCCGCGATGGATCGCCTGCCGTGCACCGACCTGGGAATCGAGGAAGGCAGGCCGTTTGAAGTGGGCAGCCTGACACTCACGCCGCTGCACACGCCGGGCCACACCGACAGTCATTTCACATTTTTGTGCGGCGACCACGCATACACCGGCGATGCGTTGCTGATCGACGGGTGCGGCCGCACCGATTTCCAGGACGGCGACGCCGCGCTGCTGTACCGCAGCGTCCACGACAAGCTTTTCACCTTGCCCGACGATACGCTGGTCTATCCCGCCCACGACTACAAGGAGCGCCGGGTCTCGACCATCGCGCAAGAGCGCCAGCGCAATCCCCGTCTCGGCGGCGGCCGCAGCCTGGCCGAATTCGTCGCTATCATGCAGGCGCTCAAGCTGCCTTACCCCAAGTTCATCGATCATGCCGTGCCGGGCAATAAACAGTGCGGCGTGTGCCCGGAGGACCTTCCGGAGAAACTCAAGGAATACTGCGAACTGATGCAGTTCACGCCACAGGGGTAGCCGCCTGTCGGACTTGGCCCATTCATCGGAACGCGTAGCGTTAACGGATCACAGTTGATTGACGCTTCGGCGACAGGCTGCTTAAGAAGAAAGACGACGAGCTGCCGGAATTCTTCTACGCCGAGGCCCTCGCGCCGAGCAACAAGAACGCGAGACATCGCAGCGCCGCGGTCAATCGGCGCATGCGGGAGTTGCTGGGCTGACGCGGTCTTTTAATTTTTAATCACGGGAATAAAAGCGCTGGCATGAATATCGTAATTCGTTGTTTTTGTTGCTGTTTTGATCTGCCTCCCGCACTGCGGGTGGCATCCCTCATTCCTCAGGTTGCTCCCTCCGCCCTCATTAAATGAAATGTATCCTTTAGGGCCCTGCTCTTCCCTCCCTCACAAATGGGCGTTCTTCCATTTGTCATATGCCGTGGTATGGTGAGTGAGCGGATGACTTAATATACGGACCGGAACGGGTCGGTTCAGTTTTGGGGGCTCGGGAAATGTGAACCCGACCCTATCTCTTCTGATCTTCATCACAAGGGTACCACTTGGCTCTCGAAGACCTCAAGCAAGCCGTGAGGTAGCCGGGGCAGGTTAGAGTGCGCGATGGGGGCGCATCAATTAATATTTAATAAAAACAATGTGTTATATACACCGGCAAACAGGCCCGCTTTCCCGGCGCCTTGGCATACCCTCTTCAGGCGGCTTTCTTCTTCCCCGGCGCCGCTTTCTTCCTGCGCATGAGCGACTTCTTTCCCGCGGGCGGTTTCTTGCTCGCGAGGGGCTTCTTGCTTGCTGGCGATTTCTTTCTTGCGGCTGCCGCCTTGACCCGCGTATCCGTTACCGTCGTCTCCATGATCTCTATGCCGAATATCCCGGCGAGCTTCGCATCGTCGAGCACCTTCCCGGCCGCGTGCCCTTTTTTCGCGAACGGCAGGCCCGCGCCCGCGCGGGCAACGAGGTCCTTCGCGTCGACCCGTCGCAGCGTGAACAGCAGTTCGGGCTGTTCATCGAGGCGCACGCCTATGCCGTAGAACACCGCCGCGACATGCTTGCACATCGACGCCCAGTCCGGGCAACTGCAGTCGAATGTGATTTCCTTCGGCGATGGAAACAACCCCGTTGCCGGACGGCAGATGCGCTCCATCACGCCCTTGGATAGTCGCCCTTGCAGCAGTTCGACCAGCGAGTCGATCGATCCCGCGCAGTCCCTGCCCATGGCCTGCCATTGCTTCTTCGGCACCGCCGCGATATTCACCGTGATCTTGTAAAGGTCGGATCCCATCACTTGCGCCGATACTTCGCCCGCGGTGATGTTGAGATCGATCACCGAACCGTTGCGCAAGTAGGCACGCCCGCGCGGCAACCGGTTCTCGAAATCGCTGTAGCGCTCCAGATTGTCGCACCAGGATTTGCCCCAGAATGTTTTCGTAATGGCGCCGCGCTCGGCCGTCACGGGAGACAGCGCCCGGCCCTTTTTCTTGAGCCGCGCCGCGATGCCTTCGGCTTTCTTGCGGCGTTGCGCTACTGAAACGTAAGGTTTCCATCCAAAAAACATGCGAGATCCTCCGGGTAACTTCGGGTGAATTATGCTTCCGGTCGGGCCGTGTGTATGTCGAGCGCAACCAGATCGAGCAGTTCCTTGTCGCTCATTTCCGTCAGTAGCAGTTCCGCGCCGCCCTCCAGCACGTCGCGCACGAGTTGTTGTTTTGATTCAATCAACTGGTCAATCTTATCTTCGATGGTTCCCCGGCACACGAACTTGTGCACCAGCACGTTCTTCGTCTGGCCAATGCGAAAGGCTCGATCGGTGGCCTGGTTCTCCACCGCCGGGTTCCACCAGCGGTCGAAGTGCACCACGTGCGTTGCCGCAGTCAGGTTGAGTCCGGCGCCGCCGGCCTTGAGCGAGAGCACGAAGAACGGCGCCAGTTCGTCCTCCTGGAACCGCCGCACCAGTTCGCGGCGCTTGGCGACCGGGGTGCCGCCGTGCAACACCAGTCCCTCGCGGCCGAACACGGAACCGAGGAACGCGGCAATCGGCCCGGTTGCTTCGCGAAACTGCGTGAACACCAGCACCTTCTCCTGTTTAGCCGCGATCACCTCGGTGAGTTCGCGCAGGCGAGCGAATTTGCCGCTGTCCGCCTCGACCCAGGCGGCATCGCCCAGCCATTGTGAAGGATGATTGCAGATCTGCTTGAAGCGCATCAGGAACTTCAATACAACGCCCTTGCGTCCGATGCCTTCGGCGTCTTCGAGTTGCGCCGCCAGATCCTTTACCGCGCGCTGATACAGCGCCGCCTGCGCGGGACTGAGGTGGCAATAGGCTTTCAGTTCGGTCTTGTCCGGCAGGTCGGCGATGACCGATTTGTCGGTCTTCAGGCGCCGCAGAATATAAGGGCGCACCAGCTCGCGCAACGGACGGTAATGCTCGGTTGTCGTCAAACGCTTGGCGAACGTGGTGAAAGCCTTGTCCGTGCCGAGCAGACCGGGATGGGTGAAATCGAAAATTGACCACAGGTCCGACAGCCGGTTTTCCACAGGCGTGCCGGTGAGCGCGATGCGCGAACGCGCATGGAGCTTCTTCGCCAGACGTGTCTGCTTCGCGCCGGGATTCTTGATTGCCTGCGCTTCGTCCAGCACCGCAAGACGCCACGGCAGAGTTTCCATCCAGGGCGCACGCAATAGCGTCCCATAGCTGGTAATGACCAAATCCACGTTCGCCAGCCGTTCGCGATCCAGCGCGCGCAATTCGGCAGCGGGCATTGCCGAGGGATGCGCAATCAGCGCGTTAAGGCTCGGTGCGAAGCGTGCGATCTCCGCTGCCCAGTTTGCCAGCAACGAAGCCGGCGCAACCAGCAGGCTGGTGTGCCCCGAAGGAAATACCCTTGCGGTACGCGCCGAAGGCGGTGCGCTTGTGGTGCGCCCCGAAGGAAGTACCCTGGTGACACGCGGCTCGTCGCGATCCTCCCGTTTCAGCACCAGCAGCAGCGACAACACCTGGATCGTCTTGCCCAGACCCATGTCGTCGGCAAGGCAAGCGCCGAGTCCGAGCTGGTACAACAGGTACAGCCAGCGTACGCCTGCCTGCTGGTACGGCCGCAGCGTTCCCTTGAGTTCCTCGCCTGGTTCCACATGCGCCAGTCCTTCCGGCCCGCGCAGTCCTTTCAGCGTCTCGGCGAGCCAGGGTCCGGCGACGACGCGTGACCAATCTGGGTCGGCGGCAGCATCTGCCGTAACAGCGGCGCCGGCGACTAAACGCATCGCTTCGGCAAAGCCAAGGCCGCCCCCGGCGGCGGCCTGCTCGATGGCATGAAAGCGATCGAGCATGCGACTCAGTTTTTCGCGATCGACCTCGACCCAATGCCCGCGCAGGAACTGCAATCCATCGGAGCCGGCGAGCAATTTTTTAATCTCGGCCGCGGTGAGGCGCTCGCCGTCGAGCGTGAGTTCCATGCTGAAATCGAGCAGCGCATCCTTACCCAGCAGCGACGGTGCCTTGCCGCCCACGGTCGCCCTGACTTGCGGGCGAAGTGGCTGGCCTGAGCGCCACGCGCCCGGCGCACGCACCACGATGCCGGCCGCTTCAAGGCGCGGCACATCGGTGAGGAATTGGTAAGCCTCGGCGGATGTCCAGCGCAGCGGATGAAAGATATCGCCCGCGTCGACCATCGCGCGCAACCAGGCGCAGTGCTCCGCCGCGCGTTGCACCGGCATCAATAGCGAGAGCAGCCGCGCCTGATTTTTCCCACCCGAGTATTCGCGCAGCGCCTGACCGAGCTGCAGGTGCTGCGCTTTGGCTTGCGCCGACAGACGCGTCGTGTAAGTGGCGATAAAAGCGAAGGGCGCTTCTTCGTCCCCGCGGTTCTCGGCAAGATTGAAATGCACCCGGCCGACCAGATTCCAGGCCGGATGGCGACCCTTGAGAAAATCCTGCAGCGACTGCTTGGATTGTGTCAAATCGACGCGGAACGCCGCGTCGAGTTCTTGCCATAGCGTACGCAGCACCGGCGCCGTCAGATACTCCACGCCCGTCATCGGCGGCGCGTCCGCGGCGAGCACTTCGAGCTCCTCCGGCGGCGGAGCGTCTATGTATGCATTGCGTGCGCCGTCGCCGCTCTCAGCCGGCTCCGGCGCGGCACAAAGCGCAGTGACATAGCGCGCGCCGAAATCGCGCCAGTAGCCCAACGCCGGGGGCAGCGCCGTCCCCACCTCGCTCGCGCCGAGCTGCAAAAGCGCGTGGCCTGTGCCGCGCGCGAACGATTGCGTCAGCCTGCGCTGCAACGCTTCCGCCAGCACCGGAGCGTCTTCGTCCGGCGCAAGAAGCAGATGACCGTGCGGGGTGAGAATCGGAGCGAGGAGGCTGGCCGTCATCCCGGCGATTTTACTCGTCCTGCCGGCTCCGGTGATGCGGGCCCGGCCACCGAAGTATTGACCGCTTGTTCCCATTACGGGAGCGTGCTAGAGTATTCCCATGCGGATCATCGCGCTGGGTGCTTTGCGGAATTTCTGGGACAGACACTCCGACGCCGAAATCCCGCTGCGATCGTGGTATGCGCATGCCAGCCGTGCTGATTGGCGCAGACCTGCCGATATCAAGGCCGCTTACCGCAACGCAAGCTTCATCGCGAACAATCGCGTTGTTTTCAACATCAAGGGCAACGACTACCGTCTCGTCGCCGTCGTGCATTACAACCGTGGCATGATGTTCATCCGGTTCATCGGCACGCACCGCGAGTACGACAGGATCGATGCCGAAACGATCTGAGGTGGCAATTATGGAACTGCGTCCGATTCGAACCAAGCGCGAATACCTGGCCGCGCTCAAGCAAGCCGAAGCTCTCTGGGATGCGCCGCAGGGCACGCCCGAGGCCGACCGGCTCGAAGTAATCGCCTTGCTCATCGAGGCCTATGAGCGCAAGCACTACCCGATCGAGGCCCCTGATCCGATCGACTTCTTACAGCACATCATGGAAGCGCGCGGGCTTACGCGCAAGGATCTGGAACACTATATAGGCTCTCGCGCGCGGGTGGCCGAAGTGCTGAACCGTGTGCGCCCGCTGACCCTGGAAATGATCCGGCGGCTCGCAACGGGCCTCGACCTGCCGGCGGACGTGCTGATCCGCGATTATGAGTTACGGCAGGCAGCATAACCGGGGTGGCCTGAGAAACCCGTGGTGAGTGGCCCCATCTCATCGCCTCGGGTGGATTTGCGTAAGCTCCCTGAAGTGAGCTTTGTCGTCAGCGAGGAAGAATAGCGAAACCACCGTAATGGCTCTGCACACCCGAATCTCGGCCGCGTTCCTGGCCGATCTCGATGTCGTTTGTCCCAAAGCTTACGACGGCAAGCTGCCGTTGACCTTCTTGAAAGACCTCGAAAGTGTCTACGCACATGCTCGCGCTTTTTCACTGCAACAAGCGGTTATCTCCGTGGCCAATCTCACCTCCTTGGCGGAGGATCTGAAAACGTGGCGCAGTCACCACCAGCGGCTTTTGCAGCAATACCTGGCTCAGCTTCCTTCCGATGACCCACTGCTCGGGCCGGTCAGCCTTTTCGGAACGATGGATTACGGTCGCCTGGAAACCGCCCATACACGAACTCTGGCGTGGATGCTCGACAACCGGGAGCATGGGTTCGGCACCCAGCTGCTCGAAGCCCTATTGCGTTATCTGTTGAAAGGCAGGCAGATTCGCCTCACCCACGTGGACCAGGTGAAGAGCGAATATCTGGTCGATTACGGGCCGGCCCGCACTGAGTCCGGCCGGATTGATGTCCTCGCCAAGGGCCGCTGGGAGGAAATGGGGAAAGAAGAAGTCTCTTGGCTATTGGTGATTGAGGCCAAGATCGATGCTGAGGAAAGCGAAGAGCAACTGTCCCAATACGATGACTGGCTTGAGCGATGTCCCCAACCAACAGAAGTAATTCGCGTCTTCTTGACGCCGGACGGCCGAGCGGCCCGGACGAGTTCGGCCGAATGGCAAGTCCTGAAATTCGTGGAGCTAGCGAGTGTTTTTCGCCGCGTCTCAGGCTTGCAGGACACACCGGGCTATCATTTTCTGCGCTACTACTTGACAGGCGTGCTGAAGGATATTTACCGGTTGCCGGTTCCCATCTCGTCGGACTGCGAGAATCCCTACCCCGCCGTTGATTACTTGAAATCGGTGCTGGGCATTGGTGAAACGGAGGATGGGTATGGCCAAATTCGGTAAATGCATGCTGTTCTATCTGAAGTACGTCACCGAGATGGAACGACTGTACAACGTGGAGGACCCCAAGAACCCCAAACTTGAAGGATTGCCCGACCCCGACCGGGTCCTGAAACAAATCAAGCTGGTCGGCGACACGGCGAACCGGGAAGTGGCCGAATTCCTGGAGACCTGTGTGCCAGTGATCGAAGAACACTTCCATGCAATCAGCGACGTCCAGCGGATGCGCAACAATCTGGAAAAGACGTGGGAACTCAAGTTCAAGGTTGGGCCAAAGAACGCTACGGACAGGCGCTTTGAGATCGGCGTGAGTATCGCGTCGCACCCAGCAGCCTTGATCCCTTGGGTTTGGTGTCCCGGCGGTCGCCGAGCCGAGGATGAGGTGATGCGCATTCTGGGCGTGGGAAACAGGTCGGCCACATTGCCCGGGTGGGCGTCGGGATCGGTCGGGCTGGCGGTAATCAAGATTCATATTCCCGAACGACTGGAAGAGCCTGTCGAGTGCGACTCGTTGGTTGCCCGGGTCCAGGAGGTCTTCGCATCGTTCACGGCGCGGGAGGTCGAGGAGATCGACAGGATTGCAAGCAATCGTGGAGAAGCATGAAGTCAGTCGTGTCGTTCATCCACGGGTGGGTCTGAAATCCTGAATATGCAAATCGGTGTCACGTCTTGTATTAGCGTATGTACGTCAATGCAAGACCGTCTCCGCTTAGGCCCATCGCAGTCAGCAGCGCCACTCGTTATTTCTTCAGCTTCGCAAACGCCAGCGCCATCGCCCCGCCGGGCTGCGGCTCACGCGCTGCGGCGCGCTTGGGTTCTGTCGGACGCCGGTCGCGCGGGCCGCGCGCCGCTCCCGCATTCGCGCCCGAGTTTTCACTTCCTCGCGCGCCGCCTGAGCGCGCGGAGGTGCCGGGCACGTCGTCGAGCCGCAGGGTCAGCGCGATGCGCTGGCGCTTCACATCGACTTCCAGCACCTTGACCTTGACGATCTGGCCGGGCTTGACCACGTCGTGCGGGTCTTTGACGAATTTGTTCGCCAGCGCCGACACGTGCACGAGTCCGTCCTGGTGCACGCCGATGTCGACGAAGGCACCGAAGGCGGCGACGTTGGTCACGACGCCTTCGAGGATCATGTCGGGGCGCAGGTCGTTCAAGGACTCGATGCCGTCCTGGAACGTCGCCGTCTTGAATTCGGGGCGCGGATCGCGGCCGGGCTTTTCCAGTTCGGCGAGGATGTCGCGCACCGTCGGCACGCCGAATTTGTCGTCGGTGAATTCGGCCGCCGACAGCCCCTGCAGCGCTGCCGGCTGGCCCATCACCTCGACTATGCCCTTGCCGATGCGCGCCAGGATGCGCTCGACCACCGGATAGGCTTCGGGGTGGACCGAGGAGCGGTCGAGCGGATTGTCGCTGTTGTTGATGCGCAGGAAGCCCGCGGCCTGCTCGAAGGTCTTGTCGCCCAGGCGCGGCACCTTGCGTATCGTTTTGCGGTTGGGAAACGGGCCGTGGGCATCGCGGTACTCGACGATGTTTTTCGCCAGCACGCCGTTGAGGCCCGACACCCGCGCCAGCAGCGGCGCCGAAGCGGTATTCACGTCCACGCCCACCGCGTTGACGCAGTCCTCGACGGTGGCATCGAGCGAGCGCGCCAGTGCGCGCTGGTTGACGTCGTGCTGGTACTGGCCGACGCCGATGGCCTTGGGATCGATTTTCACCAGCTCGGCCAGCGGATCCTGCAGACGACGCGCGATGGACACCGCGCCGCGCAGGCTCACGTCGAGTTCGGGAAACTCGGCGGCGGCGAAGGCCGATGCCGAATAGACCGAGGCGCCGGCTTCGCTGACCACGATCTTGGTCAGCTTCTGTTCCGGCTTCTTTGAATTCACCAGCTTGATCAGCTCGGCAGCGAGCTTGTCGGTCTCGCGGCTGGCGGTGCCATTGCCTATGGAGATCAGCTCGACCCCGTGCTGCACCACCAGGCGCGCCAGCGTCGCCAGCGAGCCTTGCCAGTCATTGCGCGGCTGGTGCGGGTAGATGGTGGCGGTCTCCAGCAGCTTGCCGGTGGCATCGACCACTGCCACCTTGCAGCCAGTGCGTATGCCGGGGTCGAGGCCGAGCACGGCCTTGGGGCCGGCGGGCGCGGCCAGCAGCAGCTCGTGCAGATTGCGGCCGAAGATCCTGATGGCCTCGGCTTCCGCCGCTTCGCGCAACTGCACCAGCAGCTCGGTGCTGATATGCAGCGACGCCTTGACGCGCCAGGTCCAGCGGCAGACCTCGGCCAGCCACGGATCGGCGGGGCGATTGCGGTCTTCTATTCCGAAATGCGCGGCAATCATCGCAACACAGGGATGCGGCACCACGGCTTCGAGCGCCTCGCCCAGGCCCAGATCGAGCGTGAGCACGCCGAGGCTGCGGCCGCGGAACAGCGCCAGCGCGCGATGCGATGGGATAGTGCGAATGAGTTCGGAATAGGCGTAGTAGTCGCGAAATTTTTCTTCCTCGGCCGCTTCCTTGCCTTTCATCACGGCGGAAGTGACGATGCCCTGCTCCCACATCCGGGCCCGCAGCTTTGCCAGCAATCCGGCGGTCTCGGCAAAGCGCTCGCACAAAATGTCGCGCGCGCCGTCGAGCGCAGCTTTGACGTCGGGCACGTTGATGGCTTCAGCGTTGTCGGCAGCAGGCTTGACGACGATGTATTTCGCCGCCTCCTGCTGCGGGTCCAGCGTGGGATCGGCGAACAGCGCCTCGGCCAGCGGCTCCAGTCCGGCCTCGCGCGCGATCTGCGCTTTGGTGCGGCGCCTGGGCTTGTACGGCAGGTAGATGTCTTCCAGCGCCTGCTTGGTGGCGGCGGCCTCGACGGCGCTGCGCAGTTCACCGGTAAGCTTGCCCTGCTCTTCTATCGAAGCCAGGATCGCGGCGCGCCGCTCTTCCAACTCGCGCAGGTACAGCAGGCGTTCCTCCAGGGTGCGCAGGTGCGTGTCATCGAGGTTGCCGGTCGCCTCCTTGCGGTAGCGCGCGATGAAGGGCACGGTCGCACCGT
Organism: Burkholderiales bacterium; assembly: GCA_030683105.1. GTDB lineage: Bacteria > Pseudomonadota > Gammaproteobacteria > Burkholderiales > SG8-41 > CAKKQX01. The sequence continues at coordinate 90,944 of JAUXMZ010000024.1, forward strand.
CGTCGATGAGCGTGACGGCAGCGGCAACCTGCTGCGGGCCAACGCCGAGTTCTTTGGCGATGAGTTGAACGATCTTGATCTGCGCTGATTCAGAAACGATATTGGGCATTGAGTATCAGTAGGGTCGAATACAGCATGTGAATAAAACGGGAATTCCCGTGAGCGGTGCATTTTGCCACACACTGCTGCGCAGGTTAATTTTAAAATCAAGACGGCGCTGCGGTTCTTAATGCATGGCGTTCGCAAATGCCGCAGCCATGCGCTACCATTCACGCCTCCGGATCAATACAGGAAAATGAACTATGAGTCCGAATCACAAAGTCGCCGTCGTCACCGGCGCCGGTACCGGCATCGGCAAGGCTTCGGCACTGGCGCTGCTCAAGGACGGCTATCGCGTCGCGCTCGCGGGGCGCCGCATGGAGATGCTGGAGCAGACGGTCAGTGAAGCGGGCGCGAATGGCAGGAATGCGCTGGCGATTGCCACCGACGTCAGCAAGCCGGAAGCGGTGAAAGCGCTGTTTGCGAAAACGAAGGAAGCGTTCGGCCGCATCGACGTGCTGTTCAACAACGCCGGCCTCAATGCACCGGGCATCCTGTTCGAGGACCTCACCTACGAGAAATGGAAAGAAGTGGTGGACGTCAATCTGACCGGCATGTTCCTGTGTGCGCAGGAAGCGTTCCGGCACATGAAAAGCCAGGCGCCGCGCGGCGGGCGCATTATCAACAACGGCTCGATCTCGGCGCATGCGCCGCGCCCCGACTCGGCACCCTATACCGCCTCCAAGCACGGCGTGACCGGGCTGACCAAGGTGATCTCGCTCGACGGCCGCAAGTACGACATCGCCTGCAGCCAGATCGACATCGGCAACGCGGTAACCGAACTCGCGGCGCGCATGGCCAAGGGCGTCAAGCAGGCCAACGGCACGATCGCGCCGGAGCCGATGATGGATGTCTCCAATGTCGGCGAAGCAGTGCGCTACATGGCGAGTTTGCCGCTCGACGTCAACGTGCAGTTCATGACCGTGATGGCGACGAAAATGCCGTTTGTCGGTAGGGGCTAACCTGATGAACATCTGCATATTCGGTGCGGGCGCGGTGGGCAGCCATGTCGCTGCGTGTCTGGCAGCGGCAAAAAAAAATACGATTTCGGTGGTGGCGCGCGGCGCGCATCTGAAAGCGATTCAGGAACGGGGTATCACCCTGCGCCATTACGGCGGCGAAGAGATGATCGGCCGGCCCACGGCTGCAACAGACGATCCCTCCTCGCTGCCGCCGCAGGATCTCGTGGTCGTCGCGCTCAAAGCGACAGCGCTGCCCGGTGTCGCCGACGCGCTGGCGCAATTGCTGGCGCCCGGCGGTTGGGCCGTTTTTCTGCTCAACGGCATCCCGTGGTGGTGGCCGCAGGGCCTGCCGGGCAACCGCGGACCATTAAAACTGCTCGACCCCGAGGGTGAACTCTGGAACAAGCTCAGGCAGCGGTCGCTGGGCTGTGTCGTCAATTCGCCCAACGATCTGGTCGCACCGGGAGTAGTCGTGCACGTCGGACGCCGCCGCTTCACTTTTGGCGAACCGGACGGCTCGATCAGCGAACGGATCAACCGCACCGCCGAGGCGTTCAATCACGGCGGCCTGGAGGCAGCAGTATCGCCGAACCTGCGCCGTGAAATCTGGAACAAGCTGCTGCTCAACGCATCCGGCAATACGCTCTCGGCGCTGACGCACCTCTCGCCTGTAGACCTCGGCGCCGACCCGGAACTGCACCGGATTATGAGCAACATCATGCGCGAGACGCTCGAAGTCGCCGCGGCGCTGGGCTGGGATCTGCGCCATGAAGTGGATGTGGATCAACTCGCCTCCCGCAAGGACCGCATCCAGGGGGTGCGCCTGTCGATGATGCAGGACGTCGCCAGCCGGCGGCCGCTGGAAGTCGAAGCTATACTCGGCCAAACCCAGGCCTTCGCGCGCGAAGCAGGCGTCAGCGTGCCGACGATAGACGTGATCCTGCCGCTGCTGCGCGGACTCGACCGTTCATTTCGCGCAGCCTGACCCCGAGGCGCCCTGCAGTCCTGGCACAAGCCGGGGCAAGGTCAACCAACCGCGCGATCGCGGCCTTCACGCTTGGCGCGGTACAGCAGTTCGTCAGCACGGCGGAACAGCGCTTCCGCGCCCTCGCCCGGCTGCCGCACCGCAATGCCGATTGAAATCGTTATCGGCGGAATCTTTTCATTGTGTCCGGGCAGGGGAACGATGCGCCGGACCGCACTACGCACGCGCTCTGCGATGAGCGCAGCGCTTTCCAGGACCAGGACCGTGGGCAACAGCAGGGCAAACTCCTCACCGCCATAACGCGCGGCAAAGTCGGTTGGCCGCAAAGAGGCCCGCAGCGCCTCGGCCACCTGTTGCAGCACGTAGTCGCCGCTCTGGTGCCCCCAGGTATCGTTGAACAGCTTGAACCGGTCTATATCGGCCACGAGCAGCGCAAACGATGCGCCCCCCTGGTCCGCGCGTGCCACCATTCGGCGCAAGGTGTCGTCAAACCAGCCCCGGTTATAGAGACCGGTCAGCGTGTCCGTAATCGAACGCAGGCGCATGATTTCGGAGGTGCGCACCTCCTCGCTCAGCAGGGCGTTGGTGCCGCGCAGACGCCGCGACAGGATGCGCAGCAGATTGCGGGCCACCGCATGCGAGCGATCCACCAAAGTCAGGATAGCGGGGCCTTCGAGCACCAGCAGATCGCATTCGCCGATCGCTTGCACCTTGTTCGAGGTCAGAGACCCGTCGATCACCGACAGCTCGCCGACGCATTCACCGCGTCCGAGGTGAATTACGTCATCATCACCCGCCTGCAGCAGATCCACGCGCAACTCGCCGTGCAGCACCATGTACACGGTCTCATTCGGTATATTGGCCCCAAGCACCACTTCATCCGGTTCGGTGCGGCAGACGCAAGAACGCCCGAGCACGTCCACGATATCTTCGGGCGCCGCGCCATCGAACAGCAACATGTCGGAGAACGGCTCGCGCTTCGGATCGAACAGTCGCAACGTTTTCATAGGCAGGAGATCATTTCTGCGTGCGCCATCGTCGCTCCCATTTCAACCATGTTAGAGATTGCAGTGAGCTTACCCACAAGCGTTCTCAATCACGGTAGCATGGTGCCGCCGTGAAAGCCTGTCAACCATCGTCATGGCCACGCTAACGCACGACCACCAGGGGGCAGGTGATGGCCTCGAGCAGCGCCTCGATTTCGGGTTCGATGCCCTCGATGCCGTCGCCCGGCCAGAACATAGCACTGATATCCACGTCGGCGGCAAGCCGGGCGACTTGCGCGGGCGCCAGCTCCGGCAAGCGCGTCACGCGCGCCGTCACACCGCGCTCGGCCAGCCAGGACTCGACCGTGGCGAGAAACGCCGCGTCCCGAGGCCCGATGATGAACAGCATCAGATCGGCGGCACTGGCCTGCGCCAACTGCTGCGCGGCCACCAGCACCCGCAGCGCGCCGGGGCCCGGCTGCAGCACGGCCGCCACCGTCCGCGTGCGGCGCGGCTTCGCACCCTGCACGCTGCCACGCAACGCGGTGCGCACGGCACCTGCCAGCGTCGCTTGGGTCATCGTCCGCACGGCGGTGCTGGCCAGCACCACGAAATCGCCGGCGCCGGCGGCCTCGAGCAACACGCGCGCCAGCCGGCCGCGTACCGTCGCGAAGGTCCACTCCAGGCGTATGCCATGTGCCGTCTCGGCCAGCACGCATCGCAGCTCTTCTGCCTGGCGCTTCAACGTCCGCTCGACATCGGCCGCGACCAGCCGGCGCATGGTGGCGGAAGCCATGCCGATTTCCTGCGCAAACGGCAGTTCGGCCAGTCGCAGCAGATTGATGTCCTCGATGAACAGCGCCGCGAGTTCGATCCCGGCCGACTGCGCGAGCTGTGCCGCCGCAATCAGCGCCAGCGGATCAGGCGAAGCCGGCCCGATCGCCACGATCACTCGCGAGCGGGCGCCGGACGAACGGGCGGTCATGATGATTCTCTGGGGCCGCGGCGGCGCTTCGGTTTCCCGCCCTTGGCATAGGTCAGGCGTTGCGCGAGGAACTGCTTCAGGCGCTGCGCAATCCGTCCGTTGATGCTGGTAGCTGGCCAGTTGCCCGTGACATCGGGTTCGCCCGCGGCGACGCCCGTGAGGATTTCGATGGCCTGGTCTATGGTCGAGACGGCAAACACATGAAATTTGCCGTCCGCCACCGCCTGCACGACGTTGCCGCGCAGCATCAGGTGCTCGATATTGGCGGCCGGAATCAGCGCGCCCTGCCCGCCATCGAGCCCGCGCGCGCTGCAGATGTCGAAGAACCCCTCTATTTTCTCGTTAACGCCGCCGATCGCCTGGATTTGGCCAAGCTGGTTCACCGAACCGGTCACCGCCAGCGCTTGCCGGATCGGCACTTCAGCGAGCGAGGACATCAGCGCGGCCAGTTCGGCCACGGACGCGCTGTCGCCCTCGACCGTGCCGTAGGTCTGCTCGAACACCAGGCTCGCCGACAGCGAATGCAGCCGGTTGGCGGAAAACCGCGCGGCCAGGAAGGCGGACAGGATCAGCACCCCTTTGGAATGGATGGCCCCGCCCAGTTCGACTTCGCGCTGCACGTCGATGACGTTGCCATCGCCCAGCCGGGTGGTCGCCGTGATCCGGGTCGGCTCTCCAAAGACGAAATTGCCGACCTCGAATACCGACAGGCCGTTGACCTGCCCCGTCTTCGCCCCGGCGGTGTCAATCAGCAGCGTGCCGCGCAGTATCGCCTCGTTAAAGCGCGCGCGCACACGGTCGGCGCGCGCGAGCTGGCCATCGATCGCCTGCTGGACGTGCTCGCCCAGCACATGCGCCGCCCCTGCGCGCCGCGCATGAAAATCCGCCTCGCCCAAAAGATCGCTGAACTCCTGGACGTTGGTCGACAACCGCGCCGCATCGTTGACGCGACGCGCCCCATGCTCGATGACCCGGCTTACGGCGCCGCGCTCGAACGGCAGCATCCCGCCGCGGCGCGCGATCGTCGCCACCAGCTGCGCATACAGGCCGTTGGTTTCAGCGCTGCGCGGGATCTCCTCCTCGAAATCGGCCATCACCTTGAACAGCTCGGGGAAGTCGGGGTCCCACGCATAGAGCAGGTAGTACCAGATGCGCTCGCCGAACAGCACCACCTTGAGGTCGAGCGGAATCGGCTCCGGCTCGAGCGACTCGGTCGACACCAGGCTGTACATCTGGCCGATGGACTCGATGCGGATCTCGCGCGTAGCCAGCGCGCGCTTCAGCGCATCCCAGGCGAACGGCTGGGTCAGCAGCTTGTGGACATCGAGCATCAGGTAGCCGCCGTTGGCGCGATGCAGCGCGCCCGCCTTGATCAGCGAGAAATCGGTCACCAACATCCCGAACTGCGCGATGTGCTCGACCCGTCCCAGCAGATTCTGATAGGTCGGAAAATCTTCGTACACCGCGGAGGACCGGTCGGGCTCGCTGCGGTCGACGATCACATTGACCAAGTAACGCCGGAACGACGGCGGCTCCGCCATCGGCAGGCCGAACGGGCCCGGCGCGCTGTCCTCCTTGCGCCGGAAATCATCGGCTTTGTCGATCACGTCCTGCTGCACGGCCTCGAGATATTTCGACACTTTCTCGAGATCGGCGTAGTCCTCCTTGATCTCCTTGATCAGATTGCCGACCGCGAACAGCGTCACTTCCCGGTTCAGCTGCCGCACCCTGTCGCGATGCTCGCGCTGCCATTGCCGCATCTGGCGGAACAGGCGTTCGAGCTTGCTCCGCAGTTCCGCCATCACGCGTTCGAGTTCCTGCTGCTCGGCCTCCGGCAGTTTCGCGTACTCTTCGGCGCTGATGACTTCGCCGTTTTTCAGCGGCGCGAGCGAAAACCCGGTCGGGGTCCGCAGCAAACCGATGTTGTGGCTGGCGGCTTCCTTGCCCAGCTCGGTGAGCGCGGATTCGTGCCGTTCATTGAGTTCGGCATCTATCTGCTCGACACGCGTCCGGTATTCATCGCTCTCGAATGCGGCCGGGATCGCAGCGCCGAGTTCTTCCAGCAACTGCCGCATATGCGTCTGCAATTGCCGGCCGCGGCCGGCGGGCAGCGACAGGGCCAGCGGCTTGTGCGGCTGCGTGAAATTGTTGACGTAGACCCAGTCGAGCAGTTGCGCCGGTAGCCGCGCCTGCTGCTCGAGGCTGCTGCGCACCAGCGCGTGCTTGCCGGAACCGGCGGGCCCCATCACATACAGGTTGTAGCCCTGGCGCGCGATCCCCAGCCCGAAGTCGATCGCATCGCGCGCGCGTGCCTGCCCGATCGCCACGTCGGCGTCGGGCAATTCGGCGGTGGTCGTGAATTTGAACTGGTCCGGATCGCAGCGGCGATAGAGTTCCGCCGGCTCGAGTTTTCGCGGGGTATCCATATTCCGTCCTGTCCTTGTGCAACTCAGACGTGGATCATATGAATCTGAAATTCGCGCCCGGCGCCATACAACCGACAGAGATTACGTAAGAATATGATTTATATCAATAAATCACAATGCCGCGCCACGGCTGCCGATGCGCCTTGATTGCAATTTCAAAATAACGGATTCCACGCGCCGCGATATTGATCCCGGTCAACCCCGGTGGCGGGCATCGTGGTTACATTTTACTGACGTTCTGCCATTACGCGGAGGGTTCCCGACATGCCCGCCAAAGAACTGGTCTTTCATGATGCAGCCCACGCCAAGATCCTGGCCGGCATGCGAACCATGGTGCAGGCCGTCAGGGTAACCCTCGGACCCAAAGCGCGCACCGTGGTAATCGAGCGCGGCTATGGCGCGCCCACCATCATCAACTCCGGCGTCATCGTCGCCCGCGAGATCGAGCTTGCCGACCGCTTCGAGAACATGGGCGCGCAAATGGTCAGGGAGGTGGCCAGCAAGACCTCCGACATTGCCGGCGACGGCACCACCACCGCCATGGTCCTCGCCTACGGCATCGTCAGCGAAGGCATGAAGTACGTCGCCGCCGGCATGAATCCCATGGACCTGAAGCGGGGCATCGACCAGGCCGTTGCCGCGCTGGTCGAGAACCTGCGGCTGCTGGCGAAGCCGTGCAGCACGCCGACCGAAATCACCCAGGTGGCGACGATCTCCGCCAACTCCGATCGCTCGATCGGGGAAATCATTGCCAATGCCATGGCCAAGGTCGGCAAGGACGGGGTGATCACCGTCGAGGAAGCCTCGGGCATGGCCAGCGAACTGGAACTCGTCGAAGGCATGCAGTTCGATCGCGGCTTCCTGTCGCCGTACTTCATCAACGACGTGGACAAACAGCGGGTGAAGCTGGAAGACGCCTATGTGTTGATCCACGACAAGAAGATCGCGTCGATCAAGGATTTGTTGCCGGTGCTTGAAGCGGTGGCCAAGTCCGGGAAACCGCTGCTGGTGATCGCCGAGGAAGTCGAGGGCGAGGCGCTGGCAACGCTGGTCGTCAACACGCTGCGCGGCGTGGTGAAAAGTTGTGCGGTGAAAGCCCCCGGGTTTGGCGACCGCCGCAAGGCCATGCTCGAAGACATCGCTATACTCACCAACGGGCGCGTCATCACCGAAGAGGCCGGCCTTGTGCTGGAACGCGCCGGCATCAGCGAACTGGGACAGGTCAAACGCATCGAAATCGACAAGGACAACACCACGCTCGTCGGCGGCGCGGGCGATCCGGCTGCGATCGCGGCGCGCGTGGCCGACATCCGGCGCCAGATTAAGGACAGCACCAGCGACTACGACAAGGAAAAGCTCCAGGAGCGCGCGGCCAAGCTCGCCGGCGGCGTCGCGGTGGTCAAGGTGGGCGCGGCAACCGAAACGGAAATGAAGGAGAAAAAATCACGGGTCGAGGATGCGATGCACGCCACCCATGCCGCCATCGAGGAAGGCGTTCTGCCGGGCGGCGGCGTGGCGCTGCTGCGCGCGCGCGCGCAACTTGCCGGCCTGCGCGGCGCCAACACCGACCAGGATTGCGGCATCAAAATCGTGCTGCGCGCGCTCGAAGATCCGCTGCGCCAGATCGTCTCCAACGCCGGGGAAGAGCCCTCGGTGGTGCTGAACCGCGTGCTCGAAGGCACAGGTAATTTCGGCTTCAATGCGCTGACCAATGAATACGGCGACCTGGTCGAGATGGGCGTGCTCGATCCGTGCAAGGTTACGCGCGTGGCGCTGCAGAACGCCGCCTCGATCGCCGGACTGGTGCTGACGACGGATTGCATGATCGCGCGACTGCCCGAGAAACCACGCCAGGCGGGTGCGGATTTCAGCGATGCTGATGCTTAGCGCGCGTTTCAAAAAGACCAAGACCGATGTAACCGCCCAGCCCTCATCCCTGACCCTTCTGATGAAGCCCCTACCCTTCGGTATCCCCCAGTGGAGAAGGGAAACAAATGCCTCCCCTCTCCCGCTTGCGGGAGAGCAACCGTGTCAAGAGGAAGGCTGAATTTTCCATGTTTGGTTCTTTTTTAACATTGCATTGAGGATGGTCAGCAACTTTCGCATGCACGCGGTCATGACGAGCTTAAACGGCTTGCCGGAGGCCGTTAGGCGCT
>JAUXMZ010000049.1 GCA_030683105.1 Burkholderiales bacterium
AGGTGCGCGAGGCGCATCAGGAACGCGCCGCCACGCTCAAGGCCCGTTTCAAGGCCGCCGGCATTCCGGTGATGGAGTCGGTCAGCCACATCGTCCCGGTCTTCGTCGGCGACCCGGTCCACGCCAAGCTGATCTCGGACAAGCTGCTGGAAGTGCATGGCGTCTATGTCCAGCCGATCAACTGTCCGACCGTGCCCAAGGGCACCGAGCGGCTGCGCTTCACCCCGTCGCCGAACCACACCGACGCCATGATGGACGACCTCGTCCGCGCCATGGACGCCCTGTGGACCCAATGCAATGTGGCAAGACTGCCGGCGGTGGCCTGAAGACAGCGTGGGCGTCGACAGGCTGAACACAGAGGGGCAAGAGCCCACTGCCCCAGCCGGTGTCTGACGGAGACAATTTCGCGTGTGACTCACAGCACCGCCACAACGTATTGATTTATAATAAATTTTTCATAGATGAATCGTTCAGAGCAATCACCCGTCATATCGCGGGTGCTGGCAGGCTAACGATAAAACGTCTCCATCGTCTGGCACATCGCTTTCGGCATGGTGCTGGGCCTGTCCTATCACCGCCTCTCGAAGTAACAGGGCGGCAACAGATCAGCGAGGGACGGAATGAAGGACTGGGTGATCGGCGTCATCGGCGGGTCGGGGCTTTACGACCTCGACGGCCTGACCAACCGCAGCACGCTGAAGCTTGAGTCGCCGTGGGGCGCGCCGTCCGACGCGCTGGTGACGGGAGAGCTGGACGGGGTCCGCCTCGTTTTCCTGCCCCGCCATGGCCAGGGTCATCGTCTGCCGCCGACCGATATCAATGCCCGCGCCAATATCGACGTGCTGAAGCGGGCCGGCTGCACCGACCTGATCTCGGTGTCGGCGGTGGGTTCCCTGCGCGAGGCGCTGCCGCCCGGGACCTTCGTCGTGGTCGACCAGTTCATTGACCGGACGGTGGCCCGGCCGGCGACCTTCTTCGGCCCCGGCCTCGTCGCCCATGTGTCGATGGCGGATCCGGTCTGTCCGGTGCTGTCGTCCGCCGCCGCGACCGCGGCGCGGGCGGCGGGTGCCCCGACGGTCGAGGGCGGGACCTATGTCGCCATCGAAGGTCCGCAGTTCTCGACCCGGGCCGAGAGCGAGCTGTTCCGCAGCTGGGGCTGTTCGGTGATCGGCATGACGGCCATGCCCGAGGCGCGGTTGGCCCGCGAGGCGGAGCTGCCCTACGCCAGCGTCTGCATGGTCACCGACTATGACTGCTGGCGCGAAGAGACGGCCCATGTCGAGGTGGCTGAGATTCTGGCCACGATGCGCGGCAATGCCGAAACCGCGAGGCGCATGCTGGGCGAACTGGTCCGCGCCCTGCCCGAACACCGGCCCGCCTCGCCGATCGACACCGGGCTGGACCGGGCCGTGGTGACCGATCCCTCGGTCCGTGACCCGACGCTGGCGGCCAGGCTGGCCGGGATCTGCCCGCGACTGTTCAGCGCCGCCGCAGACCGCTGAGGTAGCGTCGCAGCGACGGGCCGTCGTCGATGTCTTCCTGCTCCCGCAACAGGGCGACCGCGCATCCATCCATCGCCGCCATGGTGTCGGCCAGGGCGTGTTCAGTCGACCAGCGTACCCCGGCGAACGGCAGATGCTGGCGCGGCCGACGGCGCAGGCCGATGAGCCAGTAGCCGCCGTCGCGCGCCGGACCAAACACCGCCTCATGTGACCCGAGGGCGGCGAAGGCCCCGGCCACGTCCTCGCGCGTTACGGTCGGGGTGTCGGCACCGAGGATGACCACCGGTCCCGGCGGAAGGGCGCGGACGACGCGGCTCAAACGGTCACCGAGGTCGCCCGGCCCCTGGGCGATGATCCGTGCCGGCGCGGCCCAGTCGGTCGGGCGATCCGGCGAAAGCGCGAGCCAAAGGGTCCAGCGCGGGTCCGATCCGAGCGTACGGCGCAGGCGAGCCAGCGAGCCTCGGGCGAACCGCAGCGCCTCGAGATCCCCGACGTCGGCGGCGAGTCGGCGCTTGCCTACGCCGTAGCGCGGCTGGCGCGCGAACAGCACCAGATGCTGATGGGAAGGATCAGCGACCATAGAGAGTGGCGATCCGGGCCGGGGCGACGCCGAGAAAGTAGAGCGCCAGGCAGCGAAGGTTGCGGGCGGTCTGGCGGATCCATCCGCGCCGTCGCCAGCGCTCGGCCGAGGTCACCGCCGCCCCGTCCAGCAGACAGAGACGTCGCCGCCCCAGTCGCCGCACCAGCTCGACATCCTCCATCAACGGCAGCGAGGCGAAGCCCCCGACGGCGGCATAGAGGTCTCGATGGATCAGCAGTCCCTGGTCGCCATAGGGCAGGGACAGCAGGGCGACGCGGAGCCGGACGGCCCGCTCCAGAACGCGCGCCTGCCAGGCCGGATCATCGAGCCTGAGGCGGAAGACGGCGGCGGTAGCGACGGCATCGGTCTTCGCAATGTAGGCCGCCAGAGCCATCCATGCCGCCTCATCCAGCCGGGTGTCGGCATGAAGAAACAGAAGCCATGGCGCAGTGGCGGCCTCGGCCCCGACAGCAAATTGTCCGCCGCGCCCCCGATCCGACCCAAGGACGCGGGCACCGCGGGCGGCGGCAAGGGCGGCGGAATCATCGGTCGAGCCGCCATCCACCACGATGACCTGATGGACCGGAGGAAGTGCCGCCAGGGTTTCGGCCAGCCCCGCGCCACCGTTGAGCACGGGGATGATCACATCGAGGGCGTCCAGCGGCGGCCGGGGCGACGTCATCCGGCGCTGCAACTGGCACCGCCCAGCACGCAGAACTGGGCGCAGAAGGGATGGTTGAGCTGTACCGTGCCTGAGGCGTCAGCAAGGGTCCGCCCCAGCTCGAACTGCGCGTCATAGGGCGTCAGGGTGCAGGCGACCACGGCGGCTTCGGACGCGCCCCTGCGGCGCACCACCATGCGGCTGCTGGCGCACATCATCTGCTCCGGGGCCCGATCGAGTATGCCCCAGCAGGCCTCGGTGATCTCCGGCACGGCGCGGTCGGCCTCCATCTCGGGAAACAGGACCAGGGCTCCGGGATCCGCGGCGTCGACCGCGAGACCGCGGGCGTTGAACAGATCGGCATAGGCCGCCCGCGCCGCCGCCTCGCTCTCGTCGGCCAGACGGCGGCCGGCGATGGCAATGCGCAGGTCGCGCGCGGCGAGCCAGTCCAGCCCCTTCCACGCCATGTCCCACGACCCGGCCCCACGTTCGGCGTCGTGGACCGCTTCGCTATGGTGATCGAGACTGACGCGGAAGGTCAGGTGCCCCCGATGGGCCGCCGCCAACTCGCCCAGCCGTTCGCCCCAACGCAGCATCGGCCGCATGGCGTTGGTCAGGACCAGCACCTCATGACCCGCTCCCAACGCGTGTTCGAGCATGGTCAGGATACCGGGGTTCATGAACGGCTCGCCGCCGGTGAAACCGATCTCGCGGGTCGGCAGGCCGGTGTCGGCGATCTCGGCCAGATAGCGGACGGCGTCCTCGACCGTCAGATAGGCCAGGGCGTCATTGGTCGGCGAGCTCTCGATATAGCAGTTGGCACAGGCAATATTGCAGAGGGAGCCGGTGTTCAGCCACAGGGTCTCCAGCCGGGTCAGGGCCACCGATGCCCGGCGCGACCCGTCGGCCGTGACGAAGGCATCAACAAACCGTCCGGCACCGGCAACGTCCCGGCGGGTGGCAAAGGGTGAGGCGGTCGTCGTCGTCATGGGATCCATTGTGGCATTCGCAGTCGGCTCCTCCCAGCGTCGTTAAAGGATTTCCGCCTCTGATATTCGTCGAATGGGGCCCGGAGGTTTCAGGTCTCCATCAAAGGCGGATGCTGGCGCGCCGGCGCATAACGTGGAACGCTCCGCGGACACAGGGGACTGACCATGTTCGGACGATCGAAATTCGCGGGCCTCGCCCTGCTGGTGTCTCTGGCGGTGCCGGTCTGGTTCATGGTGGCAGCCCTGGGCGTGAAGTTCGGTCTGTGGCCGTGGCGACTCGGTCTCGGTGTGTTGATCGTCCAGTGGGGCCCGCGCCTGCTGATCGCCTCTGCGGTGATTGCGGGGGTCGCCCTGATCGCCGTGCTGATCCGCAAGCCGCGCCGCGGCTGGCAGGCGGCGCTGATCGCCCTGCTCATTCCGGCCTTGGGTTTCGGCTATATGGGCTGGGTCCGATCGCAATCTGCGGATATCCCGCCGATCCACGACGTCGCGACCGATATCGTCGACCCGCCGACGCCGGGCGCGAACCTGCTCGCCTTGCGGACGGCGGATGAGGCCAATCCGGTGCTGGACATGACCGCGCCCTTGACTGCGGCCGAGGCCTATCAGGGCCCGCGCTTCGCCCGTTTCGGCGAGCTGAGCCTGGGCCGGATCGGGCATGAGGCCTATCCGGCGGTGCGCACCCGGGAGGTCGCGGCCCCGCCCGCCGCCGCCTTCGCCGCCGCCCGCGAGGCGGCCCGAAGCATGGGCTGGACGCCTGTGAACGAAGATGAGGCAGGCGGGGTAATCGAAGCCACCGCCGAGACCTTCTGGTTCGGCTTCAAGGATGACGTGATCATCCGGGTGCGGCCGACCGCCGGCGGCGAGGGCGCGCTGATCGACGTCCGCTCCATCTCACGCGTCGGACTGAGTGATCTCGGGGCCAACGCCAAACGCATCGAAACCTTTCTCTCGCGGGTAGAGATCGAGCAAAAGCCCTGAGGGTCTGACGCCGCCACAGGCCTGTAACCTCCAACCGCTGCCCGTCGAATAGACGGCATTGCCATGCCGGCCGATGAGGAGCGCCCATGACCCCGACCATTCGCTACCTGGACCTGTCACTGCTGCTGCTGAGGCTGGGCGTCGGCCTGGTGATGGCGATGTGGACCGCCGACAAATTCGTCAATCCGGCGCACGGCAGCGCGGTCATGCAGAACTTTTACGGCCTCCCGGCATTCAGTTCAGAGGTGTTCGTCGTTCTCGGCATCATCCAGGCCGTGATCGTGCTGCTGTTCGTCGCCGGGGCGTTTCGCGCCCTCTCCTACGGCGCTGTCCTGCTGATGCATGCGGGATCGACCTTCTCGTCGTGGAGGCAATATCTCGACGGCTTCGACAACCTGCTCTTCTTCGCCGCCTGGCCAATGCTGGCGGCCTGTGTCGCCCTGTTTCTGCTTCGCGCCCAAGACCGGCTGCTGTCCGTGGATGCGATGCGCCAAAGCTGAAAGCTGACCGCATGACCACCGACCTCTCCCGCCTGCCCGCCGCGAGTCCCTTCCCCGCCCTCCGTTGGCCGCGGACCGACGGTGGGGTCCTGAGCCCGGCCGCCATGGACGGCTGGCGTCTGCTGGTGATCTATCGCGGGGCCCATTGCCCCCTGTGCCGCAGCTATCTGAACACCCTCGAGAAACTCCAGGCTGATTTCGCCGAGGCAGGGGTTACCGTGGCCGCCCTGTCGTCCGACCCCCGGGATCGGGCCATGAAGGAGGCGGGCGAGGAGGGCTGGACCTTCTCCTTGGGTTACGACCTGTCAGAGGCGCAGATGCGTCAACTGGGCCTGTATGTCTCGTCGCCGCGCTCGCCGGAGGAGACCGACCGCAATTTCGCCGAGCCGGGGCTGTTTGTGATCAATCCGCAGGGCGCGATCCAGATCGTCGACGTGTCCAATGCGCCCTTCGCGCGGCCCGACCTGAAAGGCCTTCTGGACGGGCTGAAGTTCGTGATCGCCAAGGGCTATCCCGTGCGCGGGACAGCCTGAATGAGAGGCGGTCGGCTGGTTCTGGTCGGGGCCGGGCATGCTCATCTGCAACTGGTGCATCAGGCCGCCCGTCTGCGTTCGGCGGGGCTGGAGGTGACGCTGATCGCGCCGCGCCGGTTCCAGTATTCCGGCCTCGTCTCCGGCGTCCTGTCGGGCGCGCTGGCGGCTGATCAAGCCGAGATCGATGTGGCGGCCCTGGCGGCGGCCTTCGGGGTACGACATATCCCGCGGCCGGTAACGGCCATCGACCGGACGGCGCGGGTCCTTACCCTGGCCGGAGACGCGACGGAGCCGTTCGACCTGCTGTCGCTGAATATTGGCAGCGTGGCGGCGGACCCCCACAGACTGGCTGCGCAACCGGACGTCTGGCCGGTCAAACCGCTGGCCAATCTGTTCGCCCTGCGGGTCCGCATCGAGGCGGAAATCGCCCGCGACGGGACCTCGCCGCGGATCGTCGTGTCCGGTGGCGGCCAGAGCGGACTCGAGATCGCGGCCAGCCTGTGCGGCCTGATCGAACGGGCCGGCGTGGATCCCGACGTGACGGTGATCGCTCCCGAATTCGGGATGTCCCTGCCCGCCCGGGCCCGGACCCGGTTGCTGACCTCGCTGAGGATCCGCGGGGTCGCCCTTCTCGAGGACCGGGTGATCGCACGCGACCCCGGTGTCTGCCGGCGAGCCGATGGCGGCGATCTTGTCTGCGATCATCTGGTGCTGGCGACCGGCCTCGCGGCCCCGCCCCTGATCGCCGACCTGGCCCTGCCAGTCGACGGGGACCGGCGCCTGCGCCTGACCCCGACCCTGCTGTCCATCGGCGACCCCACGATCCTCGCGGCCGGAGACTGCGCCGTAATCGAGGACTACCCCCGACCCGCGGTCGGGGTGTTCGGCGTCCGCGCCGCGCCGGTGTTGCTCGACAACCTCACTGCCCGGGGCCGCGACCAACCCTTGCGTCTCTTTCAGCCGCAGAAGCGTTGGTTGTCGATCATGGACCTCGGCGACGGACGCGGTCTGGCGACGCGCGGCGGGCTCTGGTCTCACGGCCGCACGGCCCTGTGGTTGAAACGCCGCCTCGATCACGACTTCATTCGACGCATGCGCGCCGCCCCTGATCCTCGACAGGAGACACGATCATGACCGACTACTCCGATCTCAGCGCCGTCTTCATCAACACCAGCCTGAAACGTTCCAGCGAGCCCTCGCACACCCAAACGCTGATGGATGTGGCGATCGCCATCATGGAGGCCCAGGGCGTGAAGACGTCGACCCTGCGCGCCGCCGATCTGGATATTCCGCCCGGGGTCCAACCCGACATGACCGAACACGGCTGGGACAGCGACGGCTGGCCGGCGGTACAGAAACAGGTGATGGACGCCAACATTCTGGTGATCGGCACGCCAATCTGGCTGGGCGACAAGTCGTCGGTCTGCACCCGGGTGATCGAGCGGCTGTACGGCTACTCGGGCAAGCTCAACGACAAGGGGCAGTGGGCCTACTACGGGCGGGTCGGCGGCTGCATCGTCACCGGCAACGAGGACGGCATCAAACACTGTGCCATGAACGTCCTCTATTCGCTGCAGCACCTCGGCTATGTCATCCCGCCCCAGGCCGACGCCGGCTGGATCGGTGAGGCCGGTCCGGGACCGTCCTATGGCGACGATGACAAGGCCGGGGGCAAGGTCGGACTGGACAATGAATTTACCCAGCGCAACACCACCTTCATGGCCTGGAACCTGATGCATATGGCCCGGATGCTGAAGGATGCTGGTGGCATTCCCGCCCACGGAAACCAGAAGGCCGCCTGGGACAGTGGCGAGCGTTTCGACCACCCGAACCCGGAGTATCGCTGACCCATGGCCGCCACCGAATTCAACTTCGCCAACACCGCTGGCCGTGAACTGTCCGGTGTGCTCGAGCAGGGCGACGTGCCGGTGCGGGCCTGGGCCGTGTTCGCCCACTGTTTCACCTGCGACAAAACCTCGCTGGCGGCGACGCGGCTGAGCCGGGCGTTGGCCGATCTCGGCGTCGGTGTGCTGCGTTTCGACTTCACCGGTCTGGGCGAGAGCGAGGGCGCGTTCGGCAAGGGGTTGTCCGGCGACATCCAGGACGTGGTCTGCGCCGCCCGGGCCATGGCCGATCAGGGCATGACGCCGCAGCTGCTGGTCGGCCACAGCTTCGGCGGGGCCGCGGTGCTGGCCGCGGCCGGCGAGCTGGAAACGATCCGGGCCGTGGCCGTGATCGGGGCCCCGTTCGACGCCGAACATGTGCTGAGCCACATCGGCTCCGCGCTCGAAGACGCGCCGACGGGTCAGCGCATGCCGGTCGAGATCGCCGGGCGGACGTTCGAACTCGGTGCTGACTTCGTGCGTGACATCCGTGGTCAGAACCAGAAGGCGCGGATCGCCGACCTCGGCCGCGCCCTGCTGGTGCTGCATTCGCCGGTCGATGAGGTCGTTGGCATTGAAAACGCCTCGGAAATCTTCCTGGCCGCGCGCCACCCCAAGAGCTTCGTCTCGCTGGACCACGCCAACCATCTGCTGACCGACAAGGCTGATTCCGACTATGCGGCCTCCGTCGTCGCAGCCTGGGCCAGCCGCTATCTCGATCTCGCCGACGAGGCCGTCGAGACATCGGTCCAGGGCGTCCGGGTCGAGGAGACGGGAGCCGGCAAATTCCAGGTGCGGGTGGTCACGCCCTCGACCACCTTCCTCGCCGACGAACCGGTCAGTGTCGGCGGTCTGGATTCGGGGCCGACCCCCTACGATCTGCTCAGCGCCGGTCTCGGGGCCTGCACGGCCATGACCTGCCGGATGTATGCCGAACGCAAGAAATGGCCGCTGGAGCGCGTGGTGGTCGAGGTCGGTCATATCGCCAGGACCGCGTCGGAGCCGGACCGGTTTGTGCGTAAGATCGCCTTGCAGGGGAATCTGGACGAAACCCAGCGCACGCGCCTGATGGAGATCGCCGACCGCTGCCCGGTGCACCGCACCCTGACCGAAAGCGCGGTGGTCGAGACCGAACGCCTGCCCGACGATCAGCCGGACGCCGGTGCCGAGAACTGCCCTGACGGGCACGGACTGCTGATGCAGGAAGCCTGCGCCGAAGCGGACAGGGGCTGAGAGGGCAAGGTCGTGATCAGGCGAACCGCTTGAGTATCGACACCAGCGCCCGCGTGCGGCCCGAGAACAGGGCCGGGGTGTACCACTGGCCGGCCAGCCGTTTGCCGATCTCGCCCCGGGTCGGATAGGGCGCGATCATACTGGTCAGCTGGCTGAGCTTGAGGCCCGCCGACAGCACCAGCGACCACAGGTGAATGTGGTCACCGGCGTGGCGGCCGACGAGGGCGACGCCCAATACCTTGCCCTTCTTCGTGGTGATCAGCTTGCCGAAGCCGCGGGTGTCGCCCTCGGCGATGGCCCGGTCATTCTCGGCGAAGTCGAAGGTCTCGACGCGGATATCCTCTCCATGGGTCTTGCGCGCCTCGGCCTCGCCGAGACCGATCGAGGCCAGCTCGGGGTCGCAATAGGTCACGCGGGGGACCTGGAGAGTGTCGGCGTCGACCGGCAGGGCGAAGACCGCGCGCCGAACCAGTAGCGAGGCATGGGCCCCGGCCAGGTGGGTGAACTGCCCGCGCCCGGCGGCGTCGCCAACGGCGTAGACGCGCTTGTTGGTGCTGCGCAGGGATTTGTCGGTGACGATGCCGTTGCGGTCCGTGGTGACCCCCGCCTTGTCGAGATCGAGCCCGTCCAGCGAAGGCTTGCGGCCGACCGCGACCAGCAGATGGGTGCCCGAGACGGTGCGGCTTTGACCGCCACAGTCGATCGTCAGCGTCGGCCCGGCCTCGACCCGGGTTGCCTTGCAGCCGGTCATCACCTCGACGCCG
Source organism: Burkholderiales bacterium (assembly GCA_030683105.1). Lineage (GTDB taxonomy): Bacteria > Pseudomonadota > Gammaproteobacteria > Burkholderiales > SG8-41 > CAKKQX01. The sequence goes on from JAUXMZ010000049.1 coordinate 9,627, forward strand.
TCGGCGCGCAGTTGGGCCAGCACCACTGCGGCGGCAGCGGGATCCTCGCGACCCAGCACGGCCTCGGCCTCGATGATCACCACCTCGGAGCCCAGTCGCCGGAAGGCCTGGCCCAGTTCGACGCCGATCGGGCCGCCGCCGAGCACAATCAGTCGCTCCGGCAGGGCCGTCAGGCTGAACAGGGTCTCATTGGTCAGATAGGGGACGGCGTCGAGGCCGGGGATCGGCGGCACGGCGGCACGGGATCCGGTGGCGACGACGATCTTGCGCGCCTCGACGCGGACGCTGTCGCTGACGAGCGTGCGATCGTCGACGAAGCGGGCGGCCTCGCGCACGACATGGACACCGAACCCCTCGAAGCGGGTCTGGCTGTCATTGGGGGCGATGGCGGCGATAGCGGCGTGGACGTGGGCCATGACCTTGGGGAAGTCGACCGTCACCGCGCCGGTCGAGACGCCGAGGGCACCGGCTGTGCGGGCCTCATGCGCGGCACCGGCGGCGGCGATCAGGGCCTTGGACGGGACGCAGCCGTAGTTGAGGCAGTCGCCGCCCATCTCGCCCTTTTCGAACAGTACCACCTTGAGACCCAGCTGGGCCGCGCCCGCCGCGACCGACAGGCCGCCCGAACCGGCCCCGATGACGGCCATGTCGACCTTGAGGGTTTTCGCGCTCACAGGGCGTCTCCGGTCTTGGCGCGGCGGCGCTGGTACAGGGTGACCCCGAGCGAAAGCAGGCCGAGACCGACCAGGGGAAGCAGGATGATCGGCTCGAAGATGACCCCGGCGTCGGGCGTTTCGCCGCGGGCGATCAGTTCACCGATCCCGGCCCCGATGCCGCTGTAGATGAAGGTCGCCGGCATGATGCCGAGGAAGGTCGCCAGCGCATAGGCGCGCAGCGGCGCATGGGCCAGGGCGGCGGCGATATTGACCAACCAGAACGGAGCCAGCGGCACAAGCCGCAGGGTCAGGATATAGCCGAAGGCCCCGGCCTCGACCCCGTCAATCACCGCCTTGAGCTTGCCGCCCGAGGCCTCGGCCCGACGGCGCATGGCCGCGCCCAGCGAGGTCCGCACGGCATAGAACACCGCCACGGCCCCGAGGGTCGCTCCGATCACGGTGGCCGAGCCCCCGACCCACGGTCCGAATAGATAGCCGCCGGTCAGGGTCAGGATCAGGGCCCCGGGCAGGCTGACCGCCGTAGCCACGGCGTAGACCGCCATAAAGCTGATCAGGGCCAGGATCAGATTGTCGCTGACGAAGGCGCGCAAGGCCGCCTCATGGGTCTGCAGTGCCTCAAAATTGAGGTAGCGGGTCACGCCGCTGGCGAACACGGCCACCACCACGATCACGAGGACCAGCAGGGGTAGATAGGGTTTGATCCGGCTCATCAGTTTCCTGTCGTGGCGTTGATCGCCCAGTTGTAGTCGTCACCGGCAATGCGGCTGGTCTGTCCCAGCCGGGCTGCCAGCGGGGCCGCGGAATACTGGCTGAGGTGGGCGATGACGCGGGCGTCCGTGCCGCCGAAGTCGGCAGCATACCATTTGTAGATCGAGGACACCGTCAGCGACGACCCGTCGAAATCGACTCCGCGTGAATGATTGACATAGGCGCGCGCGGCGGCGTCCAGCGCCGGACCCAGCCCGGCCCCGCGCCACGCCCGCAGCGGCAGGTTGGGGCAGCTGAACGAGGCGCAGTTGACCGCATAATGGACGCGTGGATCGGACCAGCCCTTGCGCAGGATTTCATGCTCGATGTCGTCCAGTGACAGGTCGACACCGCCGACCCGGACCACGGTCTTCTTCCACGGCCCGGCGACCAGCAGGGAGGAACGGATGTCGCGGATCGACCGCACCGGCCAGGCGTCCAACACCACGCGGATGGTCGCGGCGTTGTAGAGATTGGCCCAGTAGGCGAACTGCTCGGGCCGGGTCAGGCTCAGAGGGTCGAGCACCGACAGGGTGTCGATATAGCGGGTCAGGGCGGCGCGATCGGCGGCGGAACCCCGCCAGCCGGCGTAGTCGACCCGCACCACCCCGTCGCGGGAGTTGCGGGCCCGCCGGCTCAGCAAGGCGTCGAACGCGCCGTGGTCGGCAACGGCGCGCCCGGCCTGCCGACCGGCGAAGCGCGTCACGCTCTGCGCCATGACGGACCCCGCCGCGAGGCTGACGGTCAGACCGCCGCCGGCCGCGATCAGGCCGCGTCTGTTGAGATGGGCCATGTTCAGAACCTCGCTGTCAGTCGGGTGTACAGGTAACGGCCGTTGATCCCCACCGGCGACAGCACATCCCAGGGCAGGTTGCCGAAATAGTTGATCGCGGCGTCGGACCGGTCGGGATAGTTGTCCAGCAGGTTGGAAACACCCGCCGTCCACGTCAGGCTCCCGGTAACGTCGAACGCCCCCTCAAGATCCACGCTGGTCTCAGCGCCGTAGCGCTGACGCGGTTCGAAGCCGCCGCCGAAATTGAACACCCGCACCGTCGATCCATAGCCATTCAGCCGCCCCAGCAGCCGGTAGCGGTCGGCGGTCCATTCCGCCGAGAGCAGGGCCTTCCAGCGTGGCGCGGCCTCCTGCAGCGTATTGACCTCCTGACAGCACCCGGTGGAGGCCATGGCGGAGACAGGGCTTCCAACGCACAGCGAACCGGGTCAGTCCGAGGGGACTTCGACCCGATCCAGGTAAACGGACAATTCGCCCAACCATTTGCGCGAGGCATCCGTGTCCGCGTGCCCGGCCGCAAACTCGAGGCCGGCACCGATGTCGGTAATGGCCTGGAACCCGAACCCTCCTCCGGATCCCCGCAGATTGTGCCCGAGGATCGTCACAACGCCAAAGTCGGACCGGTCCAGGGCCTCATCCATATCGATCACATTCTGCCGACAACCGCGAAGATACTCCGGGATTCGTTCCGCCAGGCTTCGGCGTGTCGATGACCTGGCCGGCTTCGCCTTGCCATCCTGGGTCAGCGCTGGCACCGCGACAGCGGAATAGTCCCTTATCGCATCGAGCAGCACGTCCTGTTTGATCGGCTTGGTCAGATAGGCTGTGCACCCGGCCTCGAGACATGTTTCCCGGTCCCCCTTCAGGGCCGAGGCGGTCAGGGCGATGATCGGCGTTGGCGGCCGGTTGTTGGCCGTTTCCCAAGCCCGGATTGTCCGCGTCGCGGTCAGGCCATCCATGACCGGCATCTGCCGGTCCATCAGGACAAGATCATAAGGGCCAGCTTCGAACATCTCACAGGCGATGGCCCCTGTGCCCGCGATTTCAACCTGATAGGGCGTGTCCGCCAGATAGGCCAAGGTGATCGTGCAGTTGTCCGGAGAGTCCTCGGCCAGAAGAATACGCAACGCCGGCAAGGCAGGCTCGGCCCCCGTGCCAAGCGTCACCGCCACGGGTCGCTCGACCGCGACCCAGCGCTCAAAGGGCACGACGAAGGAAAACACACTGCCCTTCCCCACTTCGCTCTCGACCCAGATGCGCCCTCCCATCAGCTCGACCAGGCGTTTCGAAATCGTGAGCCCCAGGCCGGTACCGCCGAACCGGCGCGTGGTAGAGGAGTCAGCCTGGGTGAAGCGTTCAAACACCCGGCCCTGTTGCGCTGTCGATATGCCAATGCCGGTGTCAGAGACCTTGAAGAGTAACGCCGTCGGTGCCGCCGGGTCCGGATCGCGCCCGACCCGCAGGGACACCTCGCCGGAGTTGGTGAATTTGATCGCATTGCCGAGCAGATTGAGCAGTACCTGACGCAGGCGGGTCGGATCGCCGACCAGGTCGGTGTTCACGTCCGGCGCAATCTCCCAGACCAGGGACAGGCCTTTTTCGCGGGCCCGGGGGGCGACCATCTCGATCGCCTTGTCCAGATGGTCGTTCAATGAAAACCCGGTCTGCTCCAGCTCGAGCTGCGAAGCCTCGACCTTGGACAGGTCAAGGATGTCGTTGATCAGGTTCAGCAGATTGTCGCCGGAGCGGCGAAAAATCTGCACATATTTATCCTGCTCCGGTGTGAGACGCGTCTTCGCCAGCAGGTCGGCGATGCCCATGATCGAATTCATCGGCGTGCGGATCTCGTGACTCATACTGGCCAGAAAGTCCGATTTGGTGCGACTGGCACTCTCGGCGTCAGCCTTGGCCTGCTGCAGCTCCACCTCGACCCGTTTGCGCTCGGTCACGTCGCGCGCCGCAGCGAACACGCCCTCCAGCCTGCGATTCCGGTCATAAAAGGTGGTGGCGTTGTAGGACACCACCGTCTGCTTGCCGTCGCGTGCCCGCGCCGTCAGTTCGTAATCGGTGACAGACTTCTCGCGCAACACGCGTTTGATCCCGGCTTCGGCCCGCTGCGGATCGGTGAAATAGTCCTTGAAGGGGGCACCGATCAGCTCGTCACGCGTGCAGCCGGTCAGGGCCTCCATCTGTTTGTTGACGTCGGTGATGATGCCGGACGGGTCCGTGGTCATCAGGGCATCGATGTTGGATTCGATCAGCGAGCGGGTGTAGAATTGCTGGTCGCGCAGACGTTGATCGGACTTCTTCTGCTCTTCCTCGACCTGTTTGCGCGCCGTGTTGTCAGTGCCGATCAACAGATAGCCGATGATCGCGTCGCCGGAGTCGCGCAGGGCGGTGACGTTCACGACCGCCGGGAACCGGGTGCCATCCTTGCGGATATAGGTCAGTTCATAGATGTCCTCGATCCCGCGCGAGGCCTTGAACACCAGGGCCTCGAAGCCCGGCGTGATCGCGGTGCCGAGCTCGCCGCTCAGCGCCTCGGCGCGGGCGATCAGCTCATCCGGGTCCGAAATATCGGCCGGAGTGATCCGGTTCATAACCTCGCCGGCAGCGTAGCCGAGCATCCGTTCGGCACCGACGTTGAAGATCTGGATCACGCCCCTGGCGTCGGTGGCGATGCTGGAAAAGTTGGCGCTGTCGAAGATCGCCTTCTGCAGGGCCCCGGCCTGGAGCAGCGCCTCCTCGGCCTGCTTGCGCGCGGTGACGTCGAAACGCACCGCCATGTATTTGATCACCTTGCCCGACTCGTCGCGGATCGGGGTGATCGTGGTGTCGACCCAGTAGAGTGACCCATCCTTGGCGCGATTGCGGATCTCGTTTCGCCAGACCTTTCCGCGCGCAATGGTCACCCATAACTCACGGATAAAAGCCTTGGGGTGCTGGCCGGAATTCAGGATCCGGTGATCCTGGCCGATCAGTTCTTCGCGCGAGTATCTGGAAATGCGCACGAAATTGTCGTTCACCTGTTCGATCTTGCCAGTGACATCTGTGATGGCGACGATGGCCGCTTCGGAGACCGCGGTCTGCATGGCCGCCAGTTCGGCACCCGACTTCGCCAGCGCCTCTTCAGCCCGTTTGCGCGCGGTATTGTCGGAACCGATCAACAGATAGCCGATGATGGCATTCTGGTCGTCACGCAGGGCCGTGACGTTCACGACCGCCGGAAACCGGGATCCATCCTTGCGGATATAGGTCAGCTCGTAGATGTCCTCGATCCCGCGCGAGGCCTTGAATACCAGCGCCTCGAAGCCCGGCGTGATCGAGGTGCCGAGCTCATCACTCAGCGCCTCGGCGCGGGCGATCAGTTCCTGCGGATCGGAGATGTCAGCCGGGGTGATCGTGTTTATCACTTCCTCGGCGGCATAGCCGAGCATCCGTTCGGCACCGACATTGAAGATCTGGATCACGCCCCTGGCGTCGGTGGCGATGCTTGAGAAATTGGCGCTGTTGAAGATCGCGCTCTGCAGGGCACCGGCCTTGCGCAAGGCCTCTTCGGCCTCCTCACCCATGGCGGTGTCAGCGCCCCCGAGGGAGCCGGACCCGGAGCGCGTTTCCGTTTTTCCAGTAGAGATGGCGTCGCCTCGTCAACTTGTGCTCGTCCAACTCATCGCTTGGACTACGAGGTTTCAGGAAGGCGAAGCGAGCAGGCCTTCAATAGAATTTTGCAGCTGGTTTTCTGTATAGGGCTTTTGCAAAAAGTGCGCACCTTCTACAAAACACGCTCTCATCTCGGCGCTAAACTCGGTGCCGGACGTGTAAAGCACACGCAGGTCCGGCTTCGATTTGACGGCTCGATCTGCGATTTCATAGCCCCCATAACCAGCCGTGTTAAGGCGAATATCTACAAATAGAGCGTCGATATTTTCTGACATTTCGAGATGTAAAAATGCCTCGGCTACATCTCCCGCTGAAAATATAATGTGGCCCAGATCTTCAATAGCCCACTCGGCATTTTCACGAATAAACATCTCGTCTTCGACGATCAAGATCACGGCCAACAGTCGTCCCCCCTGGCCATGGCAATCGACGCCGCAATCGTCATGACGGACCGGGCCAAAACCGGGCCATCGACCGTAATGCGCACCGGTACCTTTCGTTCCGGACACCTTGAAATATTCTTCAGGGCCGCAACGACGGTGTCGTCTGGGGAACCCGGTCCCGCACCGATGTTCGCCGCGGAGATTTGCCACAAGCGCATTGATCAGATGCGGGCCTGAACCCATTGGCGCTGACATCTGGACACGGTCATGTCCGCATCAACGGTGAGATGCACGAACACTGGCGAGCCGTTGACCACGAGGACGAGGCGTTGGTGTCCCTTGCCACCAGGACCGGGGACAGAGCCATCGCCCGGCACCTCAACGAACGGCCCTGAAAGACCCTGCTGTATCGGATGCCGGCAGAGGTTTTCGCGACTGTGTTGCAGCAATCAACTGAGCCCACCCCGAAAGGAAGACACTCGCCGCCTGACGATCAGCCCCTGCCCGCGTTGCGCGCGATGGAGGCAGGTCGGCGTCAGTCTGCCGGCCGCCATGCAACTGAGCGGACTCATCCCGCCGCCTGGACATAAGGTCCTGATGAGCGGCGTCTTGTCGACAGACTGCCAGCACCGGAACGCCTGTGTCAATACGGCGTCCCGGCGCTGTGCGTTCGTCCGCCGCGAACTAGAAGCGGATATTGATGCCCGCGGTTATCCGGCGATCCGTCAGTCCATTGTAGCACAGCAGTGCATCATCATTGATGCAGTACTCGTTTGCATCTTCGCGGGTCAGATTGATTGCTTCGACGCCAATATTGATCCTGTCGTTGATCGCATAATTTACACTGGCATTGAGTTGTCCACGATCGTCACTCACACGCGGTACGTCAAAGGCGGACGTGAACGCCTCGGTGTTCAGGTAGTCGGACCGCCAAGTATAGCGCAACCGCGCACTCAGACCGAATTTTTCGTAGAACAACGTAGCATTATAAGAGTATTTGGACAGATTTTCCAGGTCGACACGGTCCTGGGGTGAAGGAATGATCCCCAGATCGCGTGTGGTATTTCTCGTCAAGCCGATCGTGCGATAGCTGGCGGCGTTGCCGCCCGTGTCCTGGTAGGTGAAGTTGCCGATGAAGCCGAAGCCGGAGGCCCAGCCAAGCCGCTCTTCCCACTCGGACAGATCGTGCTGAAACGCGAGTTCGACGCCGGTCTGCGTCGTCTCGCCATCAACGTTGAAGGTCGAGGTCAGCGGTACACAGATACCCGTCTGACCCGTCGCCGGATTGTTGACGTTGATAATGGCGATCGGGTTGTAGATACCGCCGCCCGGGCAGGATGGGTCCCGACTTCTGTTCACCACGCCGCCCACGGCATTGTCCGGCGGACTTGCTGTGACGGTGGCGAACAGATTGTCGCGCACCTTGTGGAAGAAGCCGATGCTGATCAGGCTTGATGGCGCGAAATAGTATTCGGCCGAGACGTCGAACGACCACACCGATTCCGGCTGCAGATTCGGATTTCCACGGATAACGGCGGTGTTTTCGCTGGTGGCGAACGACACCGACGACGACAGCGAATTGAAGTTGGGCCGGCGAATGTCTCTCGCGATACCGGCGCGGATGACGAGATCCTCTTTCGGTTCTGCCACCAGATTGAAGCGCGGCAACCAGAACTCATAGGACGATTCATTGACGGTTCGCGCCGTGGCGGCTCCCGTGGCGATCGTGTTGCCGACCGAACTGAGGTCAGTGCTCACATAGCGCACACCCGCGTTCCCGCGCACCGGCATGCCCAGGGCCATGGTATCGAAATTGGCCTGGAGATAGGCGGCGCTGGTGTCCTCGACGATTTCGAAGAACGCGCTGGCCTGGGACGTGGGCGTGCCGATCAGGGGGATGCTGGACCCGGTGGCGAGGTTGCTGGCCGTAATCGCGGCGTTGAGAGACGCCAGGGTTCCCGCCGGATCGCTGAAGGCGCGCGCGCCATCAATGATAAGGAAGTCCTTGAAAAACAGCCTTCTGCCGTCAGCCGCGTCGAAATTGCTTGGGCCGGCGATCACGATATCAGCGAAGCGGCTGGCGCTCGGCCGGTGGAAGGATGATGTCAGGTTGGTGAAGTTCGTCGTGCCCGTCACATCGTCGTTGAGCACACTCGTTTCCGTCCAGCGAAGGCCGGCGTCGATCGATGTGATGAACGACAGGCTGCCGGATGCATCATAGGAACCATCGAACCGAAGCCCCTGCTCTTCGTTTTCCCTTACGTTTCGTCCCTGGATCAGCTGTCGCAGCTTGTAGTTTGCCGGATCCAGCAACTGTGCCGAGGTCGGGGTTGTGGTCAGGCCGGGGGCGATGCCGAATTGCAGAATACCACCGCTCAGATCGAATTCGATCGGCACACCATTGGCCAGCGTCACGCCGGAGGTTGGCGCCGGCGAGTTCGGATTGATGAATTCAAGCGTTGTATTGAAGCTCGGCAGGACCGAGTCGGAAGACGACAGCGACGCCTGGGCGCTCAGGGACAGTCTGCCCCGCTCCCATTCACCGCCGAACGCAAGGACCCGGCTCTCGGTCACGCGCGAACCGGTGTCGCTTGTCGTGCGAAGATAGGGCGCGAGGTTGCCATTGGTTCGCGGCCGAATGACTCCGGTCAGCGCAGCCTGAACGGAACCGAGATTGACCGTCCCATTGGGCCCCTGGGCGCTGCCCAGGTTGACCGTCTCGAATGAGGTATTCGTCGTATTATCGACGACGCCATTGTCTGAAACGGTCGAGATCTGGACCGTTGAACTCTGCTCGGCACGCTGTTGATCGTTGAGCGTCACATCAAAATAGAGCTTCAGTTCGTCGTTGGGCTTCCACTCTGCGGAGCCTGCGAAATTCGTCGTTTCGTATTCAAAATTATCCAGGTCCTGGTTGAAGAACTGGATCCGAAGGAAGGGGAAGGCCTGGGCGCTGAGCCGACCCGACGTCGGGGTGACCACGGCATCGCGATCGACACGCGGCCGGAAGGCGGCGACATCCTGCTCAGCATAGCTGAAGCTGCCCACCATCCCGAATTGACCAATTGCGGAGTCCCACCGCCGGCCGATCGTGCCGGAATATCTTGGCGTGGTGGTATCCGCGAGATCGCTGGATTCCGATTGCGCCCGGAACGCCAGCAGCGGCTCGGCCAGATCAAGGGGCCGGATCGTGCGCAGATTGATCGTACCGCCGACG